>JAJCZJ010000064.1 GCA_029262455.1 Deltaproteobacteria bacterium
ATGGTGATGCCCGGGGACAACGCAAAGTTGTCGGTGGATTTGATTACGCCGATCGCGATGGAAGAGGGCTTGCGCTTTGCCATCCGTGAAGGTGGTCGAACCGTTGGCGCCGGCGTTGTTACCAAAATCATCGAATAGTGAACTGAGTCGGCGATTAGTATGAACGATAAGATCCGCATCCGCTTGAGGGCGTACGACTATCGACTGTTGGATCAGTCCGTACGCGAAATCGTAGAGACAGTGCGTCGTACCGGCGGGCGAGTGGCGGGCCCAATCCCGTTGCCAACTCGAATCGAGCGATTCACGGTGAACCGCTCGCCGCATGTCGACAAGAAGTCTCGCGAGCAGTTCGAGATTCGAACGCACAAGCGTTTGTTGGATATTCTCGACCCAACTCAGCAAACGATCGACGCACTCGGCAAACTCGACTTGGCCGCCGGCGTCGATGTGGAGATCAAGCTCCAGTAGGGGCTGAGATTAGGTCAAGGGATCTGGTTCCATGGCACTCGGAATAATCGGCAAGAAAATTGGGATGACCCAAGTTTACACGGAGGACGGAGTTTTGTTGCCGGTCACTGTGATTGAGGCGGGTCCGTGCACGGTGGTGCAGGCGAAGAATGAAGCGACCGATGGTTATGCCTCGGTGCAGCTCGGCTTCGGTGAGCGTAAGCCGCAACGGGTGTCCAAGGCGTACCGCGAACACTGTGTGAAGGCGGGCAAGGGAGTGTTCCGGGTCCTCAAGGAGTTCCGGCTCGACGGGGGGAACGACACGTTTTCCCTTGGGCAGGAAGTGGTCGTCGGAAGCTTGTTCAAGGCGGGCGATTTGATCGACGTCACGGGTACATCGAAAGGTCGCGGCTTTGCTGGTGTGATCAAGCGGCACGGGTTCGCAGGATTTCCGGCGAGTCATGGTACGCATGAGTACTTCCGGCACGGCGGCGCGATCGGCAATCGCTCGTACCCTGGACGTGTGTTTAAGGGGAAGCGCATGGCTGGGCACTATGGTGCCGAGCGGGTGACCACGATGAATCTCGAAGTCGTCGAAGTGCGCGAAGAGCAGAACCTCTTGCTGGTACGAGGGGCAGTGCCGGGTTCGCGTGGTGGCGTGGTCGTCTTGCGGCCGGCGGTCAAGGCGATTCGGCGCAGTGACGGTGGCGAAGTCGCAGCGGAGCAGAGTCAATGAGTGGCGTGAAAGTTCCTGTTGTGACGCAGGCCAAGGAAAGCTCCGGTGAGTTCGAGTTGCCCGAGGGTGTTTTCGATGGCCCGGTTCGACGGCACCTCTTGTATGAGGTGGTCAAGATGCAGACGGCCAACCGCCGAGCAGGGACATCGTCGGTCAAGACGCGCGGTACCGTCAGCGGCGGTGGCCGCAAGCCCTGGCGTCAAAAGGGTACGGGGCGAGCCCGCGCGGGATCGACGCGTTCGCCGTTGTGGGCGGGCGGAGCAGTCGTCCACGGCCCGCAGCCGCGAGATTACTCGTATCGCATGCCGATCAGCGCGCGCCGGGCGGCGCTGCGTTCGGTGCTTGCGATGAAGGTAAAAGAGGGGAAGTTGGTCGTTCTCGACACGTTGGAAGTCGAGCCGAAGACCAAGGTCGTCGCCGGGATGCTGTCGGCGCTTGGTCTCGACAGTGTGTTGTTCGTGACTGATGCAGCGAACCTCAATCTTGAGCGTGCGACGCGGAACCTCCCGAACGCCAAGGCGCTGCGCGCCGAGGGTGCGAACGTCTATGACATTCTGCGCTATCGGCATCTCGTCGTTACGCGTGAAGCGATCGCCGCCCTGCAGGGGAGAATCAGCCGATGAAGGAGCTGTTTCAGGTGATTCAGTCGCCGCTGATTACGGAAAAGGGCACCCTGTTGGCGGAAGATGGGAATCAGGTCTTGTTTCGAGTGCCGAAGGGCGCCAACAAGGCTGAGATTCGGAGCGCTGTCGAGAAACTCTTCGACGTCAAGGTAACAAAGGTCCGGACCCTCAACTATCTCGGCAAGACGCGACGTGTCGGCCGAGTCGTTGGGCGACGCCCGGGGTGGAAGAAGGCGTACGTGACCCTGGCCGAAGGGCAACGCATCGACTTTTTCGAGGGGGCGTAACAGGCATGGCGACGAGACAATATAAGCCAACCTCGCCTGGACGGCGTGGCCAGTCGGTTGCGGATTTCAGCGAAGTTTCGAAGAAGGACCCGGAGCGAAGTCTTCTGGAGCCGCGCAAGCGTTCGGGGGGACGTAATGCGCTAGGCCGGATGACGGTTCGCCACCGCGGTGGTGGGCACAAGCGCCGCTATAGACTCGTGGACTTCAAGCGGAACAAAGAATTGGTATCAGCGAAGGTTGCAGCGATCGAGTACGATCCAAATCGCAGTGCGCGGATTGCATTGTTGCACTACGCGGACGGGGAGAAGGCCTACATCCTATCGCCGGTCGGATTGCGTGTTGGAGATACCGTGCAGGCCGGTCCGGGTGCGGACATCAAGCCCGGGAACTCTTTGGCTCTCACGAGTATTCCGCTCGGTACACTGCTCCACAACGTGGAGTTGCGACCCGGTCGAGGTGGGCAGCTTGGTCGTAGTGCTGGCACGGGGATTCAGTTGATGGCGAAGGAAGGGAAGATGGCCCTTCTCAAGCTTCCGTCCGGTGAGCTCCGCCTAGTGCAAGGCTCATGTCGGGCGACCATCGGTGAAGTTGGGAACTCCGACCACTCTAACGTTTCGCTCGGCAAAGCTGGCCGCAAACGTTGGATGGGACGTCGCCCCAAGGTCCGCGGTATCGCAATGAACCCGGTCGATCACCCGCACGGTGGTGGTGAAGGTCGATCGAAGGGAAATCACCCGCAAAGTCCGTGGGGATGGCCGACCAAGGGATATCGCACTCGGAACAACCCGCGCACGGACCGCTACATTGTGAAGCGGCGAGGCAAGTAAGGGGATCATCGTGGCACGCTCGATCAAAAAGGGTCCGTTCATTGATGGCCATGTCCTGAAGAAGGTCGAAGCCATGGAGGCTTCCGGCGAAAAACGCATCATCCGGACGTGGTCGCGTCGATCGACGATCACACCGGAGATGGTTGGGCACACCTTTGCTGTCCACAACGGGCGCAAGTTCATCCCGGTGTACATTTCGGAGAACATGGTTGGACACAAGCTCGGTGAATTCTCACCGACGCGGACGTTTCACGGTCACTCGGGCGATCGTAAGTCGGACAAGGGAAAGTAGGCGATGGAAGCGCGTGCAATCAATCGAAATTTGCGCATTGCCCCGCGCAAGATGCGTCTCGTGGCCGACTTGGTGCGTGGCAAAGACGTTGGGTCGGCTCTCGTGATGCTCGAGAACCTGCCGAAAAAGGGCGCGCGCATCGTATCGAAGACAATTCGATCGGTCGTTGCGAACGCAGAGAACACTCAATCGGTGGACGTGGACCGTCTTTATATCAAAACAATCGCTGTTGATGGTGGCGCTGTGATGAAGCGCTTTACGCCGCGAGCGCACGGTAGGGCGACGGTAGTGCGGAAGCGGACATCGCATCTGACTGTCATCGTCGACGAACGGTAAGGCGGGGAGCTCGAATGGGTCAAAAAGTACATCCGCGAGGGTTTCGCCTCGGTGTCATCGATAGCAGCGATTCGAAGTGGTTTGCGCGTCGCGATTTCGATGAGCTACTGCACGAAGATCTGAAGCTGCGCAAGTTTCTCAAGCAGAAGCTCTATCATGCGGGTATCTCCAAGGTTGAGATCGAGCGCGCGGCAAACAAGGCGAAGATCAATATATTTACGGCCCGCCCGGGCATCGTCATCGGTAAGAAGGGCGCAGAGATCGAGAAGCTCAAGAGTGAGCTTGCTGCGATGACCGAGCGAGAAACCTTCATCAATATTCATGAAGTACGACGGCCCGACCTCGATGGTCAGCTCGTGGCCGAAAATATCGCCCTTCAATTGGAGCGGCGTGTGGCTTTCCGACGCGCGATGAAAGAGGCGGTCAGTCGTGGGATGCGCATGGGAGCGCAGGGGATCAAGGTGCGTTGTGCAGGGCGTCTCGGCGGAGCTGAGATTGCGCGCTCGGAGTGGTATCGAGAAGGTCGGGTGCCTCTTCACACCTTGCGAGCCGATATTAGTTACGGAACGGCCGTGGGCAAGACGACTTACGGAGTCATCGGTGTCAAGGTTTGGATCTTCCGAGGAGAAATATTGACTCTTCAAGAAGACGAGCAAAAGACCCCGATGGGCGTCTGAGTCGGGAGAAACGGAATGCTCGCACCAAAAAAACTCAAGTTTCGGAAGCGGTTCAAAGGCCGTCGACGCGGTACGGCGTACCGTGGGTCGACGCTGGCATACGGTGACTACGGTCTGCAGGCGACCGATCGTGGCTGGGTGACGGCGCGGCAAATCGAGGCAGCTCGTATCGCTCTGACCCGTCGTATCAAGCGTGGCGGTCGCGTCTGGATCAGGATTTTTCCGGATAAGCCGTTGTCGAAGAAACCGGCAGAAACCAGGATGGGAAAAGGAAAAGGTAATCCGGAGCAGTGGGTTGCCGTGGTCAAGCCAGGGCGGATTATCTTCGAGATGGAAGGTGTGGATCCGGCGATCGCGCGCGAGGCCATGCGCCTGGCAGCACGAAAGCTCGCGATACCGACGCAGTATTGTGAGCGTCCGGGAGTCGAGCATGCAAGCTAGCGCAATTCGCGAGCTGAGCGAGGACGAGCTCTCGAGCAAAGAGACGGAGCTTCGCGAGTCGATTTTTCGCTTCCAGCTTCGGCGTGGCACGAACCAATTGGAAAGCTCTGCGGCACTAGGGGCGGCACGTCGGGATTTAGCGCGTGTCAAAACCATCAAGAACGAACGAGCCCGACGAGGCGAAAAGTCATGATTACGCGTGGAAAGACAAAAGTTCGAGAGGGTGTGGTAGTCAGCAACGCGATGGACAAGACCGCTGTTGTTACCGTCAGCCGATTGGTGAAGCACCCGCAGTACAAGAAATACGTGAAGCGTCGGAAGCGATTCAAGGTGCACGACGAAAAGAACGAATGTGGCGTCGGCGATCGAGTGACGATCGCGGAGATGCGGCCGCTCAGCAAGGACAAGCGCTGGCGGCTACAGAAAATTGTTGAGAAGGCGGACTGAGGGGCCTACGCCGCTCGTTTGGAAGATATAAAAGATGGTGCAGACGGAATCAGTATTGGATGTGGCGGACAATTCGGGAGCGCGCCGGGTTCTCTGCATCAAGGTGCTGGGCGGCTCGCGACGCAAGTATGCCTCACTCGGAGATATTATCGTTGTGAGTGTCAAGGAGGCGGCGCCGAACTCGAAGGTGAAGAAGGGCGACGTGATGAAGGCAGTCGTGGTCCGTACCGCCAAGGAAGTCGGGCGGCCGGACGGATCCTTCATTCGCTTCGACAACAATTCCGCTGTGCTCATCGACAACCAGAGGGAACCGGTTGGGACCCGTATTTTTGGTCCTGTCGCACGTGAATTGCGCGCCAAGCGGTTTATGAAGATTCTGTCCCTGGCACCTGAGGTTCTGTGAGAGAGAGCAATGCGAGCGCGGATTAAAAAGAACGATACGGTGGTTGTGATCGCCGGGAAGGAACGCAACAAGCAGGGGAAAGTGCTGCGCGTAATTCCATCCAGTGGGCGAGCGATTGTCGAGAATCTCAATATGGTGAAGCGCCACACGCGGGCGACGGGGCCTCAGGCGGCGTCTGGGATTGTCGAAAAAGAGGCTCCGATTCACATGTCGAACCTGATGTGTCTTTGTGAGAAATGTAACGCGCCGACGCGTCTGGGGAAGAAAACTCTCGACGATGGTCGTGGTGTGCGCGTGTGCCGTCGCTGCGGCGACCAGCTGGATGGGTGACCCGATGGCACGGATGAAAGATAGATATCGTGCGGAGATCGCTCCGCAACTCATGAAGGACCTGGGCTATGGGAACGTGAACCAGGTGCCCAAGATTGAGAAGGTCGTTCTGAATATGGGCCTCGGCGAAGCGATTCAAAATGCCAAGGTGATGGACGCGGCCGTGACTGAGATGACGGCGATTTCGGGTCAGAAGCCTGTGGTCGCCAAGGCCCGTAAGGCCATTGCGAACTTCAAGCTGCGCGAAAATATGCCGATCGGCTGCAGGGTGACTCTGCGCGGCAATCACATGTATGAATTCCTCGATAGGTTGATGTCGCTTGCGCTGCCGCGCGTGCGTGACTTTCGCGGCGTCTCGGACCGGTCCTTCGACGGTCGTGGCAACTATTCCCTTGGGATTCGCGAGCAGATCATTTTCCCGGAGATCGACCTCGACAATGTCGACAAGGTTCGAGGACTGAGCGTTTCAATCGTAACCACTGCAAAGACGGATGCGGAAGGCAAGGCGCTGCTCAAGGCGCTTGGAATGCCCTTTCGCGCGTAGGAGAGAATCACGTGGCTAAAACCAGCATGCGTATCAAGGCGCAGCGTCCGCCTAAGTTCAAGGTGAGGCAGAACAACCGATGCCCCCTGTGTGGCCGGCCGCGCGCGTTTTATCGCCGCTTCCGCATGTGCCGTCTGTGCCTACGTGACCTCGCGTTGCGTGGCCAGATCCCAGGCATGCGCAAGGCAAGCTGGTAACCGGAGATTTGTTATGTCGATGTCTGATCCGATTTCTGATCTCCTGACCCGTATTCGCAATGGGTCTCAGGCGCGCAAGGAGTACATTGAGTGCCCTTGGTCGCGCACGAACGAGAAAATCGCCGAGGTCATGGTTGCTGAGGGTTTCCTCAAAGACCTAAACGTCGTCGAGTTGGACGCACCAAAGAAAACGCTCCGTGTGTGGATTCGCTACGACCGTCGGCATCAGCCGGTGTTGCAGGGGATTCGCAGGATAAGTCGGCCGAGTTACCGTGTGTATGTTGGTGCGAAGGCGATTCCGGCGGTACGTGGTGGCCTTGGGGTAAGTATCGTTTCGACCCCGTCCGGCATCATGCCGAATCGTGAAGCAACGAAGAAAAATGTTGGGGGGGAGCTCCTCTGCTCCGTTTGGTGAGACGCGATGTCACGAGTTGGTAGATTGCCCATCCCGATCCCTGACGGTGTCAAGGTTCGCGAAGAGGGCGGAGTGGTTTCCGTAGAGGGGCCGAAGGGGAAAGGGCAGTACTCTTTGCCTTCGACGGTTTCCCTCAAATTGGAAGACGGCAAGATTACTGTTGAGCGAGTCGGCGATGACCGCGATGCGCGCGCCAAGCATGGTTTGGTGCGTAAGCTGATTGCGAATATCGTCGAGGGGACGGGCCAGGGCTTTTCTCGGACACTCGAGATTGTCGGAGTTGGGTATCGAGCCGACGTCAAAGGGAAAGAGATTCATCTCAGTCTCGGGTATTCCCATCCCATCATTTATACGCTTCCGGACGGGGTGTCGGCCAAAGTCGACAAACAGACGGTCCTGACGATGGAGTCCGCGGACAAGCAGTTGTTGGGCGAAGTGAGTGCGCAGATCCGAGGGCTTCGGCCGCCCGAGCCGTACAAGGGCAAAGGGATCAAGTATTCGGACGAACATATCCGTCGCAAGGCTGGTAAGGCCGCCGGAGCTGGCGGGAGGTAGGTCATGGCAACGGCACAGAGGCAGTTGGCGCGCAGACGGCGCCAGACGAATATTCGCAGACAGATTCGCGGCACGGGGGTTGTGCCGCGGCTGACCGTTTTTAGAAGCAACCGACACACCTATGCCCAGGTGATTTCGGACGACTCGGGCAACACTCTTGCCTCTGCTTCGACTCTCAAGCTGGATGGTAAGGGTTCGGGAAATCGTGGAGCGGCACGCAAGGTCGGTGAGACCATTGCGGAATTGTGTAAAGCGCAGAGCATCGAGCGCGTCGTCTTCGATCGCAATGGATTCCTCTTTCACGGCCGGGTCAAAGAAGTGGCCGAAGGAGCCCGCGCATCGGGCTTGAAGTTCTAGGAGCGAGAAATGGCTATCGGCCGAGGACGCGATCGCATCGAGATCAACGGTGTGGAATTCAAAGAAAAGGTTGTCCATATCAACCGTGTAGCAAAGGTTGTGAAGGGTGGGCGGCGCTTTAGTTTTGGGGCACTGGTTGTCGTGGGTAACTTCCAAGGGCAGGTCGGGTTCGGCCTTGGCAAAGCCAAGGAAGTCCCGGAGGCCATTCGTAAGGCCATCGAGGCGGCCAAGAAGTCGCTCGTCGATGTGCCGATTGTCGATGGCACGATTCCGTTTGAGATCGAGGGACGCTTTGGTGCGGGCCACGTGTTATTGCGGCCGGCTGGACAGGGAACGGGTGTCATTGCTGGTGGTGGTGTTCGTGCGGTGATCGAGCTGTCCGGGATCCGCAACGTTCTGACGAAGTGTTTGGGCTCCCACAATCCACACAACATGGTCAAAGCGACGCTCGCGGGGCTGGGAGAGCTTCAAACGATTGAGCAGGTCGCCGAGCGACGCGGTAAGACGGTCGAAGAACTGACGGCTTGAGGGCGCAATGGCGGATAAGATCAAACTTACGCTGACGGGAAGTCCGATTGGCCATGTGCAGTCGCAGCGACAGACGTTGCGAGGGCTTGGGCTGACGCGGATGGGAAAGACCGTAGAGGTCGTCAGGAATCCTTCGACGCTTGGCATGGTCAAGAAGGTCGCCCATCTCGTGCGTGTGCACGAGGAGTAGGTAAAAAAATGGATTTGAGTAACCTGTCTCCCGCCAAGGGGGCGATAAAGAAGCGCAAACGCGTCGGTCGTGGACCGGGTTCGGGCCACGGGAAGACGTCGGGGCGCGGTCATAAGGGTGCCGGCCAGCGCGCTGGCGCGAATCCTGCGCCTGGCTTCGAGGGTGGCCAGATGCCACTTGCGAGACGGTTGCCGAAGCACGGTTTTTTCAACCCGTTCCGCGTCGAGTACTCGATCGTGAACCTCGCCGATCTGGAGGCGCAGTTCGATGCCGGCGCGACCGTCGACCCGGAAGCATTGTTGCAAAAGCGGATGGTACGCAAGGGACGCCCAGTCAAGATTCTGGCTCGGGGCGATTTGAAGAAGTCGATTAGCGTCAAGGCGCATGCCTTCAGTGGCAAAGCCAAGGACGGGATCACCGCCGCCGGTGGTAGCGCCGAGGTACTTAAGCGTGCTTGAGGGTTTTGCCAACGCTTCCCGGGTGCCCGAGCTGCGCCGTCGGCTGCTTTTCTCGCTGGCGATGCTCGCGGTCTATCGGGTCGGGGTAGCGATTCCAACTCCTGGGATCGATGGTAAGGCACTGGCCGAGTTCTTCGAGTCGGTTGCCAATACGGTTCTTGGGTTGGTGAACTTGTTTTCGGGCGGTGCGCTTGAGCAGTTCTCGATCTTCGCGCTCGGGATCATGCCCTACATCAGCGCGTCGATCATATTGCAGCTGATGACGGTGGTCATTCCTCACCTCGAGCGCCTATCGAAAGAAGGCGAGGCGGGGCGGCGAAAGATCACGCAGTACACCCGCTACGGCACGGTGATGTTGTCGGTCGTGCAAGGGCTATTCATTAGTATTGGGTTAGAGAATCTCCAGTCACCCGGCGGCGCTCCCGTTGTCCTCGACCCCGGTTGGGGGTTTCGGGTCATGACGATCGTGACTCTGACGTCCGGGACAGCGTTCCTGATGTGGCTCGGCGAGCAGATCACCGAGCGGGGTATCGGCAACGGTATCTCCTTGATCATTTTTGCAGGAATTGTCGCTGCGTTACCTTCTGCCTTGATTACGACGGCGCAGTTCGTGCGTGAGGGGACCCTCGACATCATGCCCCTGTTGGTTTTGTTGGTTTTGATGGTCGGGGTGATCGCCGCAATCATTTTTATCGAGCGTGGCCAGAGAAGAATTCCGGTCAACTACGCGAAGCGACAAGTCGGCCGCAAGATGTACGGCGGGCAGAGTTCGCACCTGCCTTTGAAGGTGAACACGGCCGGTGTGATCCCGCCGATTTTCGCGTCTTCGCTGTTGGTGTTTCCGACGACGATAACGCAATTCGTCGATCATCCGATGGCTCGTGCGGCTAGTGACTTCCTGTCGCCCGGGACGTGGGCTTATACGCTACTGTTCGTCGGTTTGATCATCTTCTTTTGCTATTTTTATACGGCTGTCACATTCAATACGAGCGACGTCGCTGAGAACATGAAGAAGTTCGGTGGCTTCATCCCGGGTATTCGGCCGGGGCAGAGGACGGCGGATTACATCGACCGTGTGTTGTCTAGAATCACTTTAGGCGGGGCGATCTATGTCGCTGCGGTTTGTGTGCTTCCGACGATTCTCATCGGATACTTCAATGTCCCATTCTTTTTCGGTGGTACGGCGCTTCTGATCGTCGTCGGTGTCGCACTAGACACGGTGGCACAAATGGAGACGCACCTGCTGACGCGCAGTTATCAAGGTTTTATGCGCAAGGGACGTGTCCGGGGCCGTAAAGCGTAGGGTTGGTGCCGACGGCGCGATGGACGTCATGAGAGCGGTGCTATTAGGGCCCCCAGGGGCTGGAAAAGGAACCCAAGCAGATCTCATTCGAGAGGCGCTCGGGGTTCCTCACATTTCGACAGGAGATCTGCTGCGAACTGCAGTTCGAGAAGGTACTGATTTGGGAATCCAAGCAAAAGGTTATATGGATCGCGGTAAGCTCGTTCCCGATGAGCTCGTGGTCGGTCTCATCCGAGAGCGCTTGGCCGGCGACGCTGCCGGGGGGTTCCTACTTGATGGATTTCCGCGCAATGTGGCCCAAGGCGAAACTCTAGAGCAATTGTTGCAGGAGACCGGCGTCGCGCTGGATCATGTGGTAAGCCTTGCGGTGCCGGACGGGGAGCTGATTGACCGGCTGCTCGGACGCGGTCGCTCGGATGATACAGAGAGCACGATTCGTGAGCGGTTGGCCGTGTATGAAGGCGAAACGGCGCCATTGTGTGAGTTTTATCGGGACCGATCCCTACTTCGAGAAATTGACGGGCTTGGCACACCGGAAGAGATTTCGCGACGGATCATGTCGCGTGTGAATTAGGGTGTTGCGGGAGAATCAGTCGTGAAAGTCAGAGCTTCAGTGAAGGCGCTTTGCAAGGATTGCAAAATCATTCGCCGCCAAGGTGTTGTGCGCGTCGTTTGTAAGAACCCGCGTCACAAGCAGCGGCAGGGTTAGGTAGGAGAGAGCCATGGCACGTATCGCGGGAGTCGATCTTCCCCGAAACAAGCGGATGGAAATCGCGCTTACGTATTTGTTTGGTGTGGGCCGATCTCTGGCTGGTCAAATCTTGGACCAGGCCGGCGTGGATCCCGCGACCAATAGCGACGGCTTGGCGGATGAGGATGTCGTCAAGATTCGTCAGGTCATCGACCAATCGTTTAAGGTGGAAGGTGATCTGCGGCGTGAGATTGCGATGAATATTAAGCGTCACATGGATCTCGGAACTTATCGGGGATTGCGCCATCGTCGAAATCTGCCAGCGCACGGACAGCGAACACATAGCAATGCGCGGACGCGTAAAGGCCCGCGGCGAGCAATCGCAGGCAAGAAGAAAGCGCCCTCCAAGGGCTAATCCCTCACTGAGGAGCTGAGATGGCAAAGCAGGGCGCTGGCGAAAAAGCTAGCAAGAAAAAGAAAATCAAAAGAGTCGTGACGGAAGGGGTGGTGCACATCAACTCCACTTTCAACAACACGATCATCAGTATCAGCGACAACGTTGGCAATGTCGTGGCTTGGTCGAGCGCAGGCTCGGTTGGTTTTAAGGGCTCCCGAAAAGGGACGCCCTTTGCCGCGCAGCTGGCGGCCGATGCGGCAGCGAAGAAAGCGCAAGAAAGCGGCATGCGATCGGTGCAAGTCGAGGTCAAAGGCCCTGGTGCTGGTCGCGAGTCGGCGCTGCGCTCTCTTCAGGGAGCCGGTTTCAATATTTCAATTATTCGAGATGTCACCCCGATCCCTCACAATGGGTGCCGTGCACCCAAGCGACGTCGGGTCTAGGAGGTAGTTCTAGTGGCGCGTTACACAGATTCCGTCTGCAGACAGTGTCGGCGTGAAGGCTTAAAGCTCTTCCTCAAGGGAGAGCGCTGTTACACCGACAAGTGTGCGATCGAGCGGAGGAACTATCCGCCGGGAGCGCATGGGCAGGGTCGGCACAAATACTCTGAGTACGCTCTTCAGCTGCGCGAGAAGCAGAAGGTGAAGAGGATGTACGGCCTGCTCGAGGGCCAGTTTCGCCGATATTTCCAGATGGCGGCTCGCTCAAAGGGCGTTACCGGTGAAATCCTCCTGCAGTTTCTCGAACGGCGGCTGGACAACATGGTTTATCGTATGGGTTTTGCGACATCACGGGCCGAGGCGCGGCAGATGGTGCGGCACGGCCATATTTCGGTGAATGGTCGAAAGCTGAACATTCCGTCGGCCTTGCTTAAGGTGGGGGATGTAGTTGCGGTGCGCGACAAAAGCCGGAAAATTACCCGAATCCAGGAAGCCTTGGCGCAAGCGGTTCACCGCGGCTCGCCGGACTGGCTCGAAGTTCAGGCCGAGGCTTTTTCGGGACGGATCAAGATGCTCCCGCAACGCGAAGAGCTCACCATGCCCATTAACGAGCAGCTGATCGTCGAACTGTACTCGAAGTAATGCTGTTCGTCACAATCCACGACTTGGAGGTCATGGATGCAACCACAACGTAATTGGCGCGATCTACTCAAACCGCAGGCTCTTGAAGCAGAAGACAGGAGCATGTCGGCCACCTATGGTAAGTTCTCAGGTGAGCCTTTCGAGCGGGGGTTCGGCACGACAATCGGGAATGCGCTGCGGCGTGTACTGTTGTCTTCGCTTCAGGGAGCAGCCGTCACCGGTGTTCGCATTGAAGGCGTGTTGCACGAGTTCTCGACTCTTCCCGGTGTTCGCGAAGACGTGACGGACATCGTGCTCAATTTGAAGCAAGTCCGTTTCAAGTTGCACGAGGGACTCGAGGCAACGGCTCGGCTCGAGAAAAAGGGCGAAGGAGTCGTGCGCGCTGGGGATATACAAGTCGGGCCTGGTCTGGAAGTGCTGAACCCGGAGCTCGAGATCGCGACGCTTTCGAATGAAGGCGATCTCGATGTCGAACTGATCATCAAGCTGGGGCGTGGATACGTGTCCGCCGACCGGAACAAGGATGAGGATGCAGCGGTCGGGACGATTCCAATCGATTCTGTTTTCTCGCCGGTTCGGAAAGTGAACTACAACGTCACCAATGCTCGTGTCGGTCAGCGAACTGACTACGACAAGTTGACGCTGGAGCTTTGGACGGATGGATCGATCCGTGCGGATGATGCGATTGCCTACGCGTCGCGCATTCTCCAAGACCAGCTGACGATCTTCATCAACTTCGAAGAAACGCCGGAGATGCTCGAAGAAGAGGCAGCGCTCGAGCCTACGCTCAACGAGAACCTGTTCCGCCCGGTTGCGGAACTCGAGCTTTCGGTGCGTTCGGCGAACTGTCTCCAGAACGCGGACATCAAGTTTATCGGCGAGTTGGTCCAGCGGTCCGAAGGTGAGATGCTCAAGACCAAGAACTTTGGTCGCAAGTCGTTGAACGAGATCAAGGAAATTCTCCGAGAGATGGACCTTGATTTTGGTATGCAAATCGAAAACTTCCCGGGTCGGGACGAGTTGGACGAGAGACTCGCTCGCGAGAAGGAAAGCGCGTAGCGACTAGAAGGTTCGCGCGAGGGCACCAATGAGACATCGAAAGACCGGACGAAAGCTGAACCGATCCGCGCCGCATCGCAAAGCGATGTATCGCAATATGGTGACGTCGCTGCTCGCGCACGAGCACATCGAGACGACTGATGCGAAGGCTAAAGAGCTCCGTGGTTACGCGGAGCGCATGGTGACCCTCGGCAAGAAGGGGACGCTCCATGCGCGTCGGCAGGCGCTTTCTTTTGTGCGTGATCGCGCTGTCGTGAAGAAGCTGTTCGAAGATATCGCACCGCGGTTCTCCGACCGCCCAGGTGGGTACACGCGAGTGACCAAGCTTGGTGTTCGGCGCGGAGATGCGGCGCCGGTATCGGTGATTGAGCTGACTGAGCGTGGGGACCGGGCGATCTCTGAGGCTGAGAAGAAACGTGAACGCCGGCGGCGCTCTGCTGAGAAGAAGCAGAAGGATGCCGAGGCGATGCCTCCCGCTTGAGGCATTCGGCGCTCGACGAATGCTCGGCTCTCCCCCGGATCGCGACCGCGGTCTGCCTAGGGGGCGGGGGTGGCCTCAAGGCGCCGCAAACGGGTGCCGGGAATCGCTCCGTACCGTGACGCTGAATCAGCGCGAGGCTCCGAAGGTTGAAGAGCGGAGAGGGCGGGATTTGAACCCGCGGCACCCTTGTGAGGTGCACACGCTTAGCAGGCGTGCGCCTTCGACCACTCGGCCACCTCTCCCTGCATCAAGGTCAGCTGGTTTCATGCATCTTTCGAACCGACAGGTCAACTCGGGTTGTGTAATTTGGGCCCTGGCGCTGGCCCTGGTAGCCGCCACGCTCGGCCTTCCCGAGGCCTCTGGCGCGGCCATGTATGCCGACCGGGTTTACCAGAAGACCCTGTCCAATGGGCTCGAAGTGATCCTTCTGGAGGACCACAAGTCGCCTGTTGCGGTGATTCAGGTCTACTATCGTGTCGGCTCACGCGACGATCTGCCAGGCCGCACGGGCCGTGCACATCTCTTGGAACACATGATGTTCAAAGGGACCGAGGCGACGGGTCCTGAGGAGTACAGCAAGATCGTACAGCGCAATGGGGGCCGTACGAACGCTTTCACGTCGCGCGATCGGACGACGTACTTCGCCTCCATCGCGAGCGATCGACTCTCCGTGGTTCTCGGACTCGAAGCTGACCGGATGGCGAATCTGATCATCTCCGATGCGGAGTATGATGCGGAAAAGTTGGTCGTGATGGAGGAAAGGCGGCTGCGGGTCGACAACAATCCGACGGGGGCCCTTTTTGAGCAGCTCTATGCGACGGCCTTTCAAGCACACACGTATCGCCAACCGATTATCGGTTGGATGGAGGAGATTCGGCGATCGACCGGCGCAGATTTGCGCGAGTTCTACCGTACCTTCTACCGACCGAACAACGCGTTTGTCGTGGCCGTCGGCGACTTTGACGCGGAAACTCTCGCCGCGGAGATCGAAGGCGCCTTCGGCTCAATTCCTGCGGGGGCGATGCCGCCGAGTGTGCGCAGTGTCGAGCCCACACAGCAAGGTGAGCGCCGCCTCGAATTGCGGCGCGAAGCTCAATTGCCGTTCGTGGCGCTCGCACACCACGTCCCAAATTTGCGGAGTGCAGATGGCGCTGCCCTGGATGTGCTCGCTCAGCTCTTGGCCGGAGGCAAGGCCTCGCGGCTGCACAGCGATCTGGTCTACGATCTGCGCGTGGCGCGGTACGCCGGGGCGGATTACACCTATAGTGCTCTGGATCCCAATCTTTTCATTCTCTATGCGCAGCCGTTGCCGGGGGTGGCCGTTTCTGTGGTCGAGGCTGCCTTGGTCGATGACATTGACGGGCTCGAGCAAGACCCACCGACCGCGCTCGAATTGACCCGTGCAAAGAATCAGATCGAAGCGTCCTACGTCTTTGCCCAGGACTCGATCTTCTATCAGGCCATGCTGTTGGGTGATTTCGAGATTGCCGGCGATTGGAGCCTAATCGATGCGTATCTGCCGGCTGTGCGGGCGGTAACTCTGGAAGATCTCCGTCGCGTCGCTCGCTTCTATCTCGTCGCGAAGAATCGAACCGTCGCTACCCTCGTTCCGGAGGTGCCGGCCGTTCCGGAGGTGCCGGCGCGATGAGAATTTTCGTCGCGGCTGCGCTGGTGTTGGCGATGCTTGCACCGCCCGCTTCGGGCGTGGGGCCCCAGGTAGTGGAGCGCAAGCTCTCGAACGGCGCGACTCTCCTCGTGTCGGAGCAACACGCACTGCCGATCGTTTTGGTCCTGGGCGTACTGGATGCGGGGTCGAGACGGGATCCGGTCGATCGATTTGGTGTGGCGAACATGACCGCCGATGTACTGACCGAGGGTACGTCCACCCGGTCGGCTCAGGAGATTGCTGAAGCGATCGAGTTCATCGGGGGCTCTCTGTCGGCGGGGGCTGGTGTCGAGACGGCGACCGTCTCCTTGCGCGTCTTGCGCAAGGACCTCGACACGGGGATCGACCTGTTTGCCGATGTGTTGCTCAGGCCCGCCTTTCCCGAGCTCGAGTTGGACCGAGCTCGTGAGGCAACGATTGCGGGTCTGCGGGCCGAGGAAGACAATCCGACGGCAGTGGCAAATCGGGTCTTTGGACACGAGTTGTACGGCGATCATCCGTACGCCCACCCAGTCGCGGGCGACGCTGAGTCGGTCGCGCGGATCGATCGGGCAGCTGTACGTGCTTTCTACAAAGCGAACTACGGACCGACCGGCTCGGCGATCGTCGTCGTCGGAGACATCGATGCTGCTGACGTCGAGCGGCGCCTAAATGGTGCATTGGCCACCTGGAAGGGCGGTAGCGCGTCTCCCATTGAGCTGCAGCCAGCGCCCCAACCACGTGCGCGTCGTGTCGATGTCGCTCGCTCTGTGACGCAGGCCAGCATCGTGCTTGGCCATCGTGGGGTCGCTCGCAGCGACCCGGATTTCGAGGCGATTTCTGTCATGAACTACGTCCTCGGTGGCGGCGGGTTTTCGTCTCGGTTGATGGAGAAGATTCGCAATCAAGCCGGTCTGGTGTACTCGGTTTCGAGTTACTTCTCAGGTGGGCAACTGCGCGGCAGCTTTCGGGTCACGATGCAGACCAAGAACGAGTCGGTCGAGCAAGCGATCGCCCTGACACGCGCGGAGATCGAAAAGATGGTCGCCGAGGGGGTGGGTGCGGAAGAGTTGGCCGATGCCAAGCGCTTCTTGACGGGTAGTTTTCCACTCAGCCTGGATAGCAACGGCGAAATCGCCTCGTTCATTGCACGATCTTGGTCGCAGGGTCTCGGGCTGGATGCGGCGGATCAATATCTTCGCAAGATCGAGGCGGTCACTGTTGAGGATCTGCAGCGTGTGGCCAAGACCTACCTACACCCAGGAGCTCTGCTCGAAGTTGTGGTTGCCGCTGGGGTCAAGGCGAACGAGCCGTAAGTCGCGGGACGCGGACGCCGCTGATAACATTTCAGAATGGGCAAGGGGCGGCGGAAACGGGCGACGGCGGCGAGTGTCGCTGTCGAGAGTGCCCCTGAGGCCCCACCTTGGCGCATTTCCCTGCTTGTTGGAGTCGGGGTTCTCGCATTTCTTGTCTACGCCAACTCGCTTGGCAACGGGTTCGTTTGGGATGATCCGATCATTCTCGAGAGGCAGCTCGTCGTCTTCAATTCTCTTTCAGATGTGCTGATCACGCCGCGCGGAATTCCCAACTACAGCCCGGATTACTATCGACCGACGACGACTCTCAGTTATTTGATTGATCGTTCCTTTGGAGGCGATGAGCCGTTCGTGTTCCACTTGTCGGTCGTGCTGGCCCATTGTGCTGCGTCGGTTCTGGTTGCGCTGCTGGGCGCCCAGCTGCTCGGCTGGGGTGCCTCGGCTTGGATTGCGGGTTGCGTCGCCGGCGCGCTGTTTGCTGTGCATCCGGTTCACACGGAGTCTGTTGCCTGGGCGGCTGGCCGCTCCGATGTACTAGCGACGGTCTTCGTGCTGGCGGCGCTGCTGCTAATCGGGGCGCGGCGAATGTCGCCGCGACTCATCGTCCTGTCGGGTTTGGCTGCTTTTGCGGCACTCGGTGCCAAGGAGGTCGCGCTCGGGTTGTATCCCCTGGCAGTCGTGCGTGACGTGTTGGACCCAAAGCGCAAAGTCGACGGTCGAGTGCGCGAGTACGCGGGCCTCTTGGTTGCGCTCGTTACGTACTTCTTGTTGCGCTGGGTGACGATCGGCGAAGTGATCGGACAACAACCGGGCGAAGCCTCCGCGGCCTCGGCTCTTCCTTCGGTCTTCTGGGCCTTGGGCGGCTATGTGCGCGAGCTGCTTTGGCCGTTGCCGCTCAACGCTTACATCGATGTCGTGCCGAGTGGTGTGTTGCCGGTGTTGGCGATCATCGCCCTCCTTGCGGGGGGGCTTTGGTCGATCCTGCGGCTAGGCAGAGGCGAGTGGTGGTGGCTCTTCTCATCGCTTTGGGTCTTGGTCGCTTTGTTTCCCTCGCTGGCGATCCTTTGGAAGATCCCAGAGGTGCCGATGGCTGAGCGGTACCTGTATTTGCCGTCGGTCGGCTTCTGCCTGGCGGTCTCGTTTGGCGCTTGCCACTGGGCGGGTGGTTCCACTCGGAAACTGGCGGCGGTGGTCGTGCCGCTGTTGTTGCTTGCTGGCATTGTGACATTGCAACGCAATCCGGTGTGGCGCGACGACATTCGGTTGTGGGAAGCGACCAAGGAAGAGGTGGTGGTCTCCGGAATGGCCTGGCGAAGCCTCGGCGCGGCTTACTTGAACGCGGGGAGGGATGAAGACGCGCGTATCGCTTTGGAGCGGGCGTTGACGTTCCAGAACCCTCCCTTGGGGCTGCAGGGAATCTACTCGAATCTCGGGACGATCGAGATGCGCACGAAGAACTTTGCCGGCGCGCGTGATCTTTATGCGAAGGCTTTGGTGTCGAACCCGAACGCGGCAGATTCCTTGTTCAATCTCGGATTGAGTATCTTCTACGGTGGGGAACAATCGGCGGCGGCAGCGGAGAGCGCCTTGCCGCACTTCTTGCGCGCTGCCGAGCTGAGTCCGTACGATCCCGATATTGACGCGGTTCTCGGTCAGATTTACGCGATTCGAGGCGAAAGCGACAACGCGCGTCGATTCTTGCAAGCCGCGCTCGACAAGGGGCTGCGGCGCGAGACACGCGTAGGCATCGAGCGACTCCTGGCTGGGCTCGAAAACTGAGTTACTTTTTGCCGATGGACTGGCCGTGCGAGAACTCGACCAGGTTGCCGTCGGGATCGCGTACCATGCAGTAGTAGCCGACCACCGGGCCGCCGTCGGTCGGTGGCTCGGCCAGAACCCCTGCGTCTCTTGCGCGAAGGGCGATCGCATCTACGTCTTTCGGCTGCGCTACGTCGTAGCCCAGATGATCAGCGAAGTGGGGCTTTGTGATGGGGCCGAGGGTAGAGGACTCGATAAATACCAAGACGAAGTCATCGTCGATTCCGTGTTCGCCCAGCCAAACGACACGGACCCCGTCGTCCTCGCGCTGGTGAACTACGCACAACCCGGCGAGGTCGCGGTAGAAGGCTATTGTCGCGTCGATGTCGCGACATGGCCGTGCGACGTGTGTCAGCGCCGGTTTCATCGCGTTGTGACGGCGGCTACCGCGAGCACCAGCATGGCCAATACGGTTGTGTTGAGCATGACGGAAAAGCGGTGCAGTCTCTCGTCTACTGGGGGTGGCTTGTCCGTACCTGGGTGGGAAAGGCGGGGCAGGAGTAGCAGTTGCGCGATCACGGTACAGACCAATCCGACCACGACTGGAAATGCGAGACGGACGCGTTCGCCCAATGGAAAGGCTGGGTTGTACGGAGCCAGGGAAACCGTGCCCAGTGCGACCAAGCCGCAGAATACTCCCGTCCAGTAGTAGCGTGGGAACAACGCATTGAGCAGCAGCCGGGCCTTGTCCTCGAGGCGGTCGTGTACGGTAGGCAGGATGACGAAAGAAAAGCAGACGACGGTTCCAAGCCATATACCGATCGATGCCGTGAACAGGAACCGCCCCATGGTGCCAATGTGTCACTCGCCACTGGGGGCGGCAAGTGAACGTGTCCTTTACGTTAGCTCGAGCTGCTGGGGGCCAGAAATTCGAACCCGTCGGCCGCACATTTCCTGCTGGGTCGCTGCCCGAGCCAACTCCTGGTCGCCTGTGGCGACGATCGTTCTGCGACCGTCCTCCAAGTCTACGAGCGCGACGAGCACGCCCTCGGCGCTTGGATAGAGAACGGTGTACGTCCTCACGGTGGCGTCGCCCGTGGCGTCGTCGACGAGCTCGACTGCAGGGGAGGCTGCTTCGGTGGCGTCGCTGACGTCGGCAAAGTGAAACTCCTGGGCTGGTGGTTCGGTTGACCAGAGGCTCACGCCTTGTTTCGTCAAGACACCACTCACGGCAGTGACGACCCCACTGTTACCTCGATCAGCGCGCAGGATGTCCGACATTTTCGCGAGCGCTTGGAACGAAAAGTTGTTCAGCGGACCGCCGGCATAGGCCATCCCGCCGGTGACTGTGACGGTGCGATCCGGTGCGATACCCATTTCGCGCATCTGCACTCGCACCGCTGATGGGAAACAGCTGTATAGCTCCAGATACTTGGCCGAGGCGATCGCAGTGCCGGTGTGACGTTGAACTTCGCCTGCTGCCTTTGCGAAACCGGCACAGCGGTGTGGATCGCGGCGTCGACTGAGGGCGAGCATTAGATTCGAATCAACGACTGCGTGCGGGAACAGCCATCGGTCCTCAGCAATACCAAGCTGGCGGGCGATGCCGACCGAAGTGAAGATGAAGCCGGCCGCCTGATCGACGTTCCATTGCGAGGTGTGCAGCCGCGTGTAGGGAAACGCCAACATCCGATTTCCGGCGCCGCCGCGAATCGTCTCGGCGTCGTATCCCTCACGGTTCCAAGCATTTTCGTTGGCCGCTGCGACAGCGCTGAAGCGAGCCATGAGTTCGGCGACTTGATTGCGATGCTCGTCGACGGATATCCCGTCGTCGGCGCGCAGCGCGTTCTCGATCATGCTGTACTGGTTCACGGGCATGGCGAGCCCGCGCGCCACTTCGAGGTCGTCGAGTACGTCGGTGGCGGGCCGCAGAACCTCGTCTGGTCTCACGTTTTCTTCTTGTGCGGCGTATGACTCTTGGGCCCCTCGTTTGCCGGCGCAGCGCGATCGGTAGCGCGCCTCACCTCCGGTCACGAGCACGATGTCGGAACTTCCGTTGGCGATATCGCGTGCGGCGCGGCCAAAGAAAGTTGTCTGCAGAACTCCGATCTCTCCAACCTCAGTGCGCGCATTGTTTGCACCGAAGCGCTCGGCGATCATCCGGCACGGATCCGGATACGACCAGAATCCCCGCGGCGCTCGGATCGAAGTAGCACGCTCGAGCAGGCCGCGGTGACCCGCGTCCTCGGCCGCCGCTTTGAGTGCGTCGATCATCAGCTCGAGCGGTTCCCTTGCTAGGCTTGGATCTTCTTCGCGCTGCTGAACCGCGGCAGCGCCGACGAGAATGGGTGTGCGTTCTGGGGCGTCCATACCTTGGCTTGCGTATCTGGGGTGCCCGAGCTGGTCAATTGGCGGGGGCAATCCTTTTGCATCCCAATTCCCGATATGTCCTTTCGTCGATTTCCTGGCTCCATTGCAGCATCGTGTCATAGACCACACATCGGCGATCGAGACTTTCGAGGCGCTGGTCGGTCTTGAGATCGGAAAAGACCTGCAGGCGCGAGGGGAGGTCTTGGCCGCCGCGGATGCCGCCGCCCGCATCCGTATCGAGGATCTGAATGCGTCCGGCCCCGTCAGCGCTCCACGGATTCCACAACGGAAGGGTGCCGTCGGACCCACGGTCCGGCTTGCCGGTTCTGGCAAAGTTCGCCCAATACGACATCATCGCGCGAGAAAGAGCCTTGCGGCCGGGTTCGTTCTGTTTGCTGAATATCACGTTACCTTGCGGGCCGAGCTCGAAGTGGCCGAAGACGAACGGGATCTCGAGTCCGTGGGCGGCACCGAGAATCATCGACAAATCGGATCCGAGGATCGACGGTTCTTCGTCCCAGTCCCAGCGGTAGGCGTAGGTCGGCGCCCCCGCTTTCAGGCGGGCGTTTGCCGGCTCAACGACGCCGCGCACTGCCCACAGGCGTGACATCGAGTCGGCGGTAGCCATGTATAGACCGGTGTCGCGAACGCGCGGAAGGATCCCGAACCAGCGCTTCGTCCAAGCCGGGTCGGCGAAGAGAAAGATCTTTTGTTCGTCCTTGTTGGTGCCCAAAATGGCCGGGACATTAGACGACGTTGCCCTGGAAAGGTTGGTAACGGCGTCGCCCGCCGCGATCACGACACCGTCGCCGAAGACGTTTGGTACGTCGATCAATCCTTGCTCCGGGCTCGCTTGGTACTCGCGGAGCAGCTCGCCGGCGCTCTTTGCGCGTAGATAGTTCGCGAGCGTCGATTCGTCGAGAGAGTCGATGTAGCGAATCGCTGACTGACGGTCGGCAGCGTGTCCGTCGCGCTGGGCCAATCGCAGCAGAATCTCACCGGAGCTGTTCGCGTGGCCGGCGACTGCGTCGGTGGTGAGGTTGCGAGCCTCTTGTCTTGGGCGAATCGACGCACCGCCGCTCTGCGCGATGGCGCCGTGGAAGAGACCCTGCGCCGCAGGTGAGATGAGCAGACTGATGACGTTTCGGGCGCCGGCCGACTCGCCGAAGATGGTTACGCGGTTGGGGTCGCCGCCGAAGGCGCCAATGTTCTCGCGAACCCATTCGAGGCCGCGGATCAGATCCAGTGTGCCGAAGTTGCCAGAGCGCTCCGCCGAACTCGCTTTTTGTTGCAGGGCTTCGTGGTGCAACCAGCCGAGAGGGCCCAAGCGGTACTGGGTGGTCACGACGATGACGTTCTCGGTCGCCGCCAAATTGCCGCCATCGTAGAAGCCTGTATGGCCGATGGTGTTACCTCCACCATGGATCCAGAACATGACAGCCAGTGGTTCGGCCTGATCGATGGCGTCGGTCGGTGCGTAGACGTTCAAGTAGAGACAAGACTCGTCGCCGGTCACGGTTCCTGGGTCAACGTCGACGACGCCACCGAGGGGGCTGGCCAGTTGTGGGCAAGGCGGTGCAAATCGACTCGCCTCCAATTCTCCGGTCCAGGGCGCTGCCGGACGCGGAGCGCGCCAGCGTAGGTCTCCTGTTGGCTGCTGGGCAAAGGGGATGCCGAGCCAAGCGTGGTTGTCGTAGTGACCCTGAATCCCGACGACAGATCCCTGCGCCAAGGTGCGCCGCGAGCCTTGGGCGAGCTCGATCGGCGCGCGAACCGATGTGTCGCAGGCAGCGAACAGGAAGATTGGTATCAATGTGAGAAACAGCAACGCCTGCTCGCGTCCGATCGAATGGTTCATTCGGTACTCCTCCCGCAACTTGATTGGCGAACATCGAACGACGGGGACGTTTGCGCAAGCGATTCGGCTTTCGATTCTACGGCGTTGGAAACGCGGGCTATCTACCTGGTCTCAACCGGCTGCTGACTAGACCGCCGCCTTCATCCGTCGTAGTGTCCGCGCTTCTGAGGACGGGAGGGTTGTCACGTGCGACTTCGTTGGAGTGTGATTGGAATTTGTTTGCTGTGGGCTCTGTCTGGGTGCTCTGTTTTGCAGAACCTGAGCGGTGGTGGAGGGGACGCTCTGCGGGTCGGCACGTCGGGCACCTATCCTCCGTTTACGTTCCGTGAGACAGCTACGACGAAGGGCATTGAGATCGATTTTGCCAGGGCGATCGCAAAGGAGTTGGGAAGACCCGTCAAGATCGTCGTCGTCCCGTTTCCCGACCTCATCGGCGAGCTGAACGCAGGGCGGATCGATGTGATCATGACGGGGATGTCGGTGACGAAGGAACGCTCGGCGCTCGTAAGTTTCGCGACCCCTTATCTCGAGGTCGGCCAGATGGCTCTGGTGCGGATGCAGGACGATAGCCGACTCGAGGGGACTTCTTGGCGCTCGCAAAAAGGGGTGCGTGTCGGATTCGAACGCGCAACGACCGGAGCGGCGTACGTCAAGGAGAAGTTGCGCAAGGTTCAGCCTGTCGAGTTTTCGAACAAGGCGGATGCGTTGACTGCTTTGCGGTCCGGAAAGATCGACGTCCTGGTGCATGATGCGCCGTTTGTATGGCGCACGGTCGGGTCGCCGCAGGCGCCGGATCAGGAGCTGTCCGGGCGCTTCACGTTGTTGACCGACGAAAAGATCGCCTGGGCCGTTCGCAAAGGGGACTTCGATCTACTGGTGAGTCTCAACGGCGTCCTGAGTCGCTGGAGAAACACCGGCGAGACGACGGCCGTCCTCGACCGCTGGATCAAAGTGCGGCGAATCTCGCGACCGATTCCGTAGTTCACCAGCGCCTGGAAGCTGGCCGCGAATTGTGGGCGGAACCGACCGCTATGCCGCGGCGCTGACCTCGACCGGGATGCCGTTGACGATGGCGTTGCCGGAGGGGACGTCAACCATCGCGCCCGGCGCCAGCAAGTTGTTGTTGACCCCGGCGTGACGAGCTGCGACCGACATCTTGGTCCCCTCGCGATCGTGCCCCCAGCCGTGCGGAAGACTGACGACCCCTTGCATCATTTCGTCCGAAACCTCGACCGGCACGCGTAGCTGGCCTGCTTCGGATCGAACCATTGCTAGGGCACCGTCGGCCAGGCCGGCGCTTGCGGCGTCGTCTGGGTGAATCAACAGAGTGCAGCGGTCGCGCCCGCGCACCAAACGCTCGACGTTGTGCATCCACGAATTGTTGGAGCGCAGATGGCGCCGACTCACCAGGAGGAGGCCGCTGTTCTTGCGCTCGAGGCGCTGTTGCAAGCGGTTGAGGTCTGCGGTGATGTGCTTCGGAGTGACCTCGATCTTGCCGGACGGGGTTTGCAGCAGGTCCGGAAGGCGAGGTTCGAGTGGTCCGTAGTCGATCCCGTGCGTTTGGGTCTTCAGCTTGTCGAGGTTGAGCCCGTCGGCGTCCTGACCGTATCCGTCTCCGTACGGTCCGATCCGGATCATGAAGTCGGTCATCCGATCCGGGCCGCAGCCGTCGGTCGCGGCGGCGATTTGCGAGGAGTCGCGACCGTAGATGGAACACTTCGGTTCGGTTGTGAGCGCACCGACCAACCCCTCGAAGAACAGATTGTCGAGTACTTTGATATCCACCTCGGCGGCTTTTTGGCCGCCGACGATGCCCGCGAGCTTTAGCAGGATCTCCCACTCTGCGGGGCGATCATCGCCGATCGGAAACACGGCGGGCGAGTAGTGCGCAGCGTTGCGTGTCGCCCAGTTCCAGATCAGGTCGCCGCAGTGCGGTTGCTCGAGCGGTGAGACGCCGGGCAGAATGACATGGGCGTGCCGCGTCGTCTCGTTGAGGTAGTTGTCGAGACTTATCATACACGCCAGTTCCGGAAGCGCAGTCTCCAGCTTGCCCGCGTCGGGCGCGCTGATGGCAGGGTTGCCGGCGATTGTGATCAGCGCTTTGATCTGTCCGGCGCCCGGGACCGCGATCTCCTCGGCCATGCACGAGACCGGGAACTGCCCCAAGATCTCGGGTGCGCCGCGCACGCGGCTCCTGAACCGTCCAAACTCGAAGCCTTCCGCGAACTCGGGTGGGCGCAGGCAGGCCAGGGAAGGTACGACTGGGTTTGAAAACATCGAGCCGCCGGGTCGATCGAGATTGCCGGTCAGGATGTTGATGACGTCGACCAACCAGGACGCGAGGGTGCCGAACTCTTGGTTACACGTGCCGATGCGTCCGTAGACCACGGCCGGATCGGCGTCGGACAACTCTCTGGCCAGGCTGCGGATGGTGTCGGCCGGAATACCGGTCGT
Organism: Deltaproteobacteria bacterium; assembly: GCA_029262455.1. GTDB lineage: Bacteria > Desulfobacterota > Binatia > HRBIN30 > CADEER01 > CADEER01. The sequence goes on from JAJCZJ010000064.1 coordinate 25,502, forward strand.
CGATGCGACGGTATCAGGGGTGAATGGCGCAGCCAACTCCCGCAAGTCTTCGATGCCGGTGATGAACTCGGACAGCCGGCCGGGTCTGACCCGATCCTCCGCGAACAAGACTTGAACCATTGCCATCAGGAGTGCCGCATCGGTGCCGGGTCGGATCGGGATCCACTCGTCGGCTTGGTCTGCGGTCGCGGTTCGACGTGGATCGACCACGACGACTTTGCCGCCGCGGCTGCTGATCGCGCCGAGTCGGCCCATGATGTCTGGGGCCGCAAGCAACGACCCCTGCGAAGCCGAGGGATTTGCGCCGAGCATCAGTAGGTGCTGTGTGCGGTCGATATCTGGCACCGGGATGGTCCACATCCCGCCGTAGAGCAGGGCGCTGGAGACGTTTTTCGGCCACTGGTCGACGGTACCGGCGGAGTACAGTTGGGTGATCCCGGAAAGGGGTACGAAGGCCCCGGCGTAGCGGGCCAGAGACATGTTGTGGGCCGTAGGATTGCCGATGTAGGCCGCCAGTGCGTCGATGCCGTGCTCTTGGATAACGGGGTGGAGGAGACGTTCGACCTCGGCGAACGCTTCATCCCAAGACGACTCCTTCCATTCGTCGCCACGGCGAATCATGGGCGTTCGCAGGCGGTCCGGATCGTGGTGCAGGTCGCCGAGGGACGCTCCCTTGGGGCAGATGAAGCCCTTGCTCCAGACATCGGCCTTGTCGGGCCGGATGGATTCTACGTGGTCGTTCGCGACCGTGATCTCGAGACCGCACATCGCCTCGCAAAGCGAGCAAGTACGAATATGAAGGCCGTCGTTCGTTGTCATGAAGCACACCCCTGGTGGATCGAATCGGCACGATAGTCGTCCGGCCGATGCCCTTCAACGATCGCGGAGCATCGATCGTTTCGGCGAACTCAGGAGTCGCGCTCGCGCTCTGTCTTGCGGGCGAACCGCTGCAGGAGGGTCAACATCGTGTGATCTTCTTGGATGCCCCCGACCGGCCACTCGCCGAACATGAAGGTGGGAACCCCGGTGGCCCCTGCGATGTGCGCTTCGCGGGTCATCGCGTCGATCGCATCGTCGTTTCGGCGCGGGGCGGAAGGGATATCGGCGCGCAGATCGCGGCTGAGCCGCTCGATTTCTCCGGGTTCGTCGATCAGACGGCCCTCTTCGAAAATTGCCGACCAGACGCGTTCCCGCCAAGCCGCTTCGACGACCGCGCCGCGCAGCGAAAGGTGGATCGTGTGCGCGGCCCGTGAGTCGATCCATCGGGCCGGCATGCGCGCGGCGATGCCGAGGTCTGAGGCGATGCGGAGAATGTCCTTACGGCGCGGTTTATCGACGACGAAGTTGCGCGGCCAGCCGGTGATTCGCACGAGATCGATAGGCCGCCAGTCGAACGAGATGCCAAGGTCGCGTATCTCGGGGTCGAGTCGTTGCAGGACTCGGTGCGCGACGTAGCACAGGGTCGACGAGAAATCGAAGTAGAGAGGGATCTCGATGTTCACGGTTTCATGTGTTGGTCGAGGAAGTCGATTAAGCGCGAGTAGAATTCGAGACGATACTTTTCGTTCCGCAGCCCGTGAATCTCGTCGTCGAAAATCATCAGATCGTGGATGACGCATCGCATTGGAACATTCCCCCTTGACCTGGAAAGTGCTGGCTTAGCCTATGCCCAAGCGTTATCCAATGAATACGGATTCAGTTTGAAGAACTCTGGTTTCGCAACGTCGTTTGAAGTGACCGCTTGATCACTTCGACCCGGGAGGGCTAGAACTCCACCCTCAATTCGAATCGAGTAGGAGTTGGGTTGGGAAACCGGCTGCTGCGGGAAGGGAAGTATTGGATGTTGAAAAACTTATCCGGAGTCCGGAGCGCCATCGGTGGGCTGCGACTATCGGGGGGCCTGCTGTGCGGCCTGTGTTGGCTGGGCGTGCCGCTATTGGCCGGGGCGGCGTCGGTCGGCGAGGCGATTGGTCAAGAGGCGAAGGCCAACGGCGCCTCGGCCTCTTCGCAAAAAAAGATCGACAAGCTCAGCGATCAGACAGAAGACCTCGCCGCCGATTACCGCGCGGCGTTGCAGAGCACGCGATCTCTCGAAATTTATAATCGCCAGCTAGAGAGCTTGATCTCTTCGCAAGAGAAGGAAGTCGAGTCTCTGAAGAATCAGATCGACCGAGTGACGGAGGTTGGTCGGGAGATCATGCCGTTGATGCTGCGTATGATCGACTCGCTGGAGAAGTTTGTTGAGCTCGATGTTCCGTTCCTCGAAGAGGAGCGCAACAACCGAGTGCAGCAGCTGCGAGACATGATGGATCGCGCCGACGTGACGATCTCGGAGAAGTACCGACGCCTGCTCGAATCGTATCAAATCGAATACGATTACGGGCGAAACATCGAGGCCTACTCTGGCGAGCTGAAGGATGGCGGTGCCAAAAGAACTGTCGACTTCTTGCGGATTGGCCGAATGGCTTACCTCTATCAAACCTTCGACGGGCAAGAGAGTGGTGCATGGGACCAGAAGGCTCGAAAGTGGGTAAAGATTGGCGACGAGTATCGCACCTCGGTCGCCGAAGGGATTCGTATGGCGCGCAAACAGGTGGCACCGAATCTCATCCGGGTCCCGATTCCCGCTGCGGAGGCCGTCCAATGAGGATTTCCGCCACGAAGATCATAGCGGCTGTCGCATTCTTGCAGGTCGCTGCGCCGGCGCTCGGTCAGGCCCCAAAATCTCTCGGTCAACTCCTCGAAGAGGTGCGCAAAGGGACCGCGGCGGAGCGTTCGGAAAATCGCCGACGCGAGGAGGAGTTTCGCGCCGCGAAGGATCGCCAGCAACAGCTATTGGCTGAGGCTCGGGCGAAGAAAGCCGCGGCCGAGGCCAAGTCGAAGGAGCTGGAGACGACGTTTGAGTCAAAGGAGCAGGAGCTTCCGGAGTTGCAGGAGAGCTTGCGTTTGCGCCTCGGTACGTTGGGAGAATTGTTTGGTGTTGTACGCCAGGTGGCCGGCGACACCGCCGGGTTCGTGCGCGGGTCTGTAATTTCGACGCAGATCCCTGGTCGATCAGCTTTTCTCGATAGGCTAGCTGAGAGCACGGAGCTGCCGTCGGTCGAGGATCTCGAGAAGCTCTGGTTCACCCTGCAGCAAGAGATGACCGAAACCGGACGTGTGACACGCTATAAGGCGAACGTCATTGGTGCTGACGGTTCGGAAGGCGTGCGCGATGTCGTTCGCGTTGGCGTCTTCAACGTAATCTCTCAGGGCGAGTATCTGAGGCTTGACGATCAAACGGGCAAGCTTGTCGAATTGGGGCGACAGCCGTCGGCCCGGCACCTCAGCACCGCGGCGTCGTTTGCTTCGGCCCAAAGCGGAATGGCACCTCTCTCGCTCGATCCGTCGGGCGGGACGATTTTGGGCATGTTGGTCCAGAGCCCAACATTGGAGGAGCGCATCCAACAGGGCGGACTAGTCGGTTACATCATCATCGGCTTAGGGATTGTTGGCTTGCTTTTCGCCTTCTACCGATTCGTTTACCTCGGCATCGTTGGCAACAAGATCAAGCGGCAGGCCAAACGGGACGAGCACGACAGCGGCAATCCGCTGGGGCGGGTTCTGTCGGTCTACGACGAGAACCGCAGCGCGGACGTCGAGACGATCGAACTCAAACTCGATGAGGCGATCCTCAACGAGACTCCGGCGCTCGAGCGTGGCAATGCCTTCGTGCGGGTCCTGTCCGTGATTGCACCATTGCTCGGATTGCTCGGTACTGTCACGGGTATGATCAATGTGTTCCAACAGATTCAGTTGTACGGTACCGGTGACCCGAAACTGATGGCTGGTGGTATTTCGATGGCGCTGGTGACGACGGTTCTAGGACTCGTCATGGCGATACCCTTGGTGCTGTTGCACAGCATGTTGAACGGTCGCACCAAGTCGTTGGTTCAGATTCTCGAGTATCAGAGCGCTGGGATCATTGCGCGTCATGCCGAGCAGGGGGGAGCGCGTGCAGCTTCTAATTGACGCGGTTTGGTCGATTCGAGATTTTCTCGAACGCGGCGGAGATGTGTTGTTCGCCATCATGCTTGTGTTGTTCGTCATGTGGACGCTCATCCTCGAGCGCTACATGTACTTCCGCACAGGCTACAAGTCGGCGGTGAAGAAAGTTCTCGATGAGTGGCACGCACGCTCAGATCGAAGCTCATGGTACGCCCATCAGATTCGCCGAGAGATGATCTCACGCATCTCGATCGACTTGGATCGCGGCATCCCACTGATCAAGACGTTGGTGGCGCTCTGTCCTCTTCTTGGATTGTTGGGAACGGTGACCGGAATGATCGAAGTGTTCCAGGTTATGGCAGTTTCCGGCAGCGGCAATCCGCGGGCGATGGCGGCCGGTGTCTCGAAGGCGACGATTCCAACCATGGCGGGAATGGTGGCCGCGATTTCTGGAGTGATCTTCAGTGTTCAACTCGAACGCCGGGCCAGGACCGAAGCGCAGTGGGTTGCCGACGAGTTGCGGCCGGAAGACTAGGAGCAGAATAGAATGCGAAGAAGACACCTCGCACCTGAGGAAGAGTCCGAAGTGAACATGACGCCAATGTTGGATGTCGTGTTTATCATGCTCATTTTTTTCATCGTCACGGCTTCGTTTGTGAAAGAATCGGGGATTGAGGTGACCCGTCAGTACGCGTCTCAGGCCGAGAAGAAAGAGTCTGCGAACATCTTTATTGCGATCGCAGAGAACGGCCAAGTGTGGATCGACAAGCGCATGGTCGATGTCCGTGCAGTGCGCTCCAACATTGAGCGCTTGCATGCTGAGAATCCGCAGGGATCGGTCGTGATCCAGGCCGATCGCGCCTCGAAGAATGGCATTCTCGTACAGGTGTTGGATGCTGCCAAGGCAGCGAAAGTGGAAAACGTATCACTCGCGGCGGAGGGAGACGCGTGATTGTTCGCTACACAATTGCCGTTGTTTTCGCATCTGCGGTTACCTTCGGCCTGTTTTTCCTAATGCAGTCGCTGCTTGAGAGTGGTGAAGACCGGGATCTCGAGCGCCAGCAGCGGACGGTATTCAACTTTGTTCGGTTCAAACGCGATGAAACTGTCAAGCGCAAGAAGCGCGACAAGCCGAAGCAAGTGAAGCGCAAGGAGCCGCCACCGCCCGCCCAAATGCCGGTGACGAAATTGTCGAAGGCGCCGATGAAGCAGGCGCTGAAGATCAATGCTCCTCCGATCAATCCGAATCTCGCGATGGCGGGCGATCCACACCTCGGCGGGTCGGCGAGCGATTCCGATATCGTTCCGCTGGTGCGTCCGCTGCACCGATATCCCAGTCGCGCGCAGGCGCGCGGCATCGAGGGCTGGGTGCATCTGCGCTTCGACGTGACTCCAGAGGGGACGACTTCGAATATTGTCGTCCTCGACTCGGACCCGGCGAAGACTTTCGACAGGGCGGCGAAGCGAGCCGTGGAGAAGTACAAGTACAAGCCACGGGTCGAAAACGGCGTGCCCGTCCCGCGGCCGGGTGTCGAGCTGGTCTTGTCCTTCGAGATGGAAGGAGGCTGAGAGATTTCATGAAGTTCTTCGGGAGGAGTCTCGTGGCGGTCCTCGCGGCGGGGACGATGTTGGGTGTTCCGTTGGCGAGCGCGAAAGATGATAAGCGGCGCGACAAGCCCAAGCCGCAGACGCGACGTATCGAGTCTACTGGAAAATGGGCTTTCAAGCGCCTCGAGCGCGCTCAGAAGGCTTTGGGCGAGGGCCAACCCGCGCAGGCCCTCACCAGTCTCAACGAGATGAAGGGGCGACTCGAGAAGCTCAGCGAGCACGAGAAGGCGATGATGTGGCAGACCTTCGCCTACGCCTATTCGTCGCAAGAGCGCTACGCGCAAGCCTCCGCTGCGTTCGAGAAGTGCTTGGCTCTGAATGTTCTCCCGGAGCAGTCGGTGATTAACGCGCGCTACAATCTCGCGCAGCTGTACCTCGTCCAAGAGAACTACAAGAAGGCGATCGAGAACTTCGAAATTTGGTTCCGCGCAGCCGAGAACCCGAATGCCGACGCGCACTACATGATGGCGGCTGCGTATTCTCAGGCGAACCGTCCGCGTGACGCGGTCCCGCACGCAAAGAAAGCCGTCGCGAAGGCGGCGTCCCCGAAAGAGTCTTGGCTGCAGCTGCTGCTGTCGCTGCATTTTCAGCTGAATCAGTATCGCGATGGAGCCGGTGTGCTGAAGAAGTTGATTGCTCGCTTCCCGAAGAAAACTTACTGGATGCAACTTGGTGCGGCGTACACTGAGCTCGATGACAAAAAGAATGCGCTTGGAACCATGGAGCTGGCAGAGCGGCAAGGCTTTTTGCAGAGCGAAAACGAGATCCGCAATTTGATTCAACTCTATCTTTACAACGACATCCCGTTTCAAGCCGCCCAGACGATCGAGCGGGCGATGAAGGATGGTCGCCTCAAGCGCACCTCAAAGAATTACGAATTGTTGGCCAACACTTGGTTGCATGCACGCGAACGGGAAAAAGCGATTGGACCGTTGGAACGCGCGGCGGAGATGTCGAGCAACGGCAATTTGTATGTGCGCCTCGGCCAAGTGCATGTCGCCGAGGAGCGTTGGGGTCCAGCGCGGGCGGCGCTTTCGAAGGCTCTCGAGAAGGGCGACCTCAAGGATCCCGGCAATGTGCATCTGATGATCGGCATTTCCAACGCCAGCGAATCGCGGTGGAAGCAGGCTAAGAGTGCATTCTCTGCGGCGCAGAAGTACAACAAGTCGGCGAAGTCGGCGGGGCAATGGATCTCGCATATCGACGAAGAACTGACTTTGGATGAGTACGAGCAGCAGCTCAAGGAAGCCGCCGAGCGCAAAGCCAACGGCGAGGCGGCGGACGAGGGCGACAACCAAGAGGCAGCGGCGGCTGATGGTGGAGGGGCGGCAGCCGACGCTTCCTGAATGGTGATTAGTGAAAGCTGCTGGCGAGGGGCAACGAAGGGCGGCGACGGGCGTATTGTCCTTCTGGGCAGACGCTGCGTGTTTACGAGGTAGGGCAGCCGTTGAGGGCGGCATTGACGGCCTGGATCAAGTCGCTGATGCTGACCCGTCCGTCGTGATTGGCGTCGCACGCCTCGCATGACTCGAGAGAGGCGGCGGAGAGCGCTATCGTGACGCACCGGATCAGCTCGGATACAACCGAACGGCCACTGTTGTCACAGTCGCCTGCGCACGAAGTTGCTGCGGTGGCGGTCGGTGTTGATGTCGGTGTGGCTGTCGCTGTTGGGGTCGGTGTCGATGTCTGAGTCGATGTTGGCGTCGAAGTTGGGGTCGGTGTTGGTTGCCTGATGCGAAATACGGTGATGGCGCTGTCGGCGAAACCGGTTACGTACAGTTCGCTGCCACTTGGTGAGAACGCCAGTGCGCTGGCGCCTGCGAGTCCGCCGTCGGTGTCGAAGTGAGACTCTGCGAACGACAGCGATCCAGTCACTGGACCGCGATCGAAGAGAGCGACCGAGTTTCCCGTAAAGCCTGCAACCGCTACGATGTCCGATCCTGGAGAGACTGCGACCGCGGCGGCCCCTTCGATTCCAGAGACTTCGTCTTGTCCGTCGAACAAGGCCTGAACGAAGGTGAGATCGCCCTGGCTTGGATCGCGCGCCAGCGTAACGATGGCGTTGTCGCCGTCGAGTTGGAAGATGCCGCCGCCACTGGCGACATGGACATTGTTTCCTTCGGGCGTGATGGCTAGGCCGGAAGCGCCACCGAGCCCGGCGACTCCTGCGTCGCTGTCACGGATGGTTTGAATCGTCGGGAAGCTGGCTACGCCGTCGATGCGCTCGAAAGCGATGACCGCGTCGTCACCCGAGCTCGTCGAGTATAGGTGAGCGCCGTCGCCGGTAAAAAGCACTCCCGCTGGTTCTGCCAAGGCCGGCATGGTGCCGCGAAAAGCGAGGGTCCCTTGCTCGTTGATTGCGAAGAGCAGCGCGGAGCCCCGCAGGATCGAGATCGCCACGCCGAGGCGCCGATCCGGCGAAATGGCGACACCAACGGCGCCGCGGAGATCCTCGAAGCCTTCGTCGCGGGTCAGACTGTCGGCATAGGTCCAGGGCGTGTCTCCGGCGCCCCTTCGGTAGCTGTGGACGGCACCTCTGCCGAAATCGGCGATCAGCAGCATAGCGCCGTCCGGTGATATGGCCAGGCCGGTGGGCTGCAGCAATTCGTTGGGCCCGGAACCGCGAATCGTAGAAGAAAATTGAAGTCGGCCGTCGGGATTGCGATCAAAGACGGAGAGTGAGCCATCACCGAATCCGGCAGTGATCACTTGCGACCCGTCGGGTGCTACCACCACCGCGGCCGGCTGCTGCATTCCGCGCACGGCTCCACCGCTGTTTCGCTCGACCGCGATGAACGTCAGCGCTGCATCGAACACTGCGATCGCGCTGTCTTGTGCCCCGGCAGCGTAGATGTGTGTCTGGGCCGGGCCGAGGGCGAGGCCTGAGGTGCGTGTGATGCCTGTGACGGCGTCGCGATCGTCAAAGACCGCTCGCAAGAGTGTTAGATCGCCGTTTTGCTGATTGCGAGCCAGGGTCGCGACTGTACTGTTCTCCTCGCTGACGACGTAGAGTCGTTCGTCGTCGTCGGACAAGGCGAGTTTTGAAGGGGCTGCGGTTCCCGCGCTGATCTCGCCGAGGAAGGATCTCGCATTGGTCAATTCTCCGGTCGATGGGTTGCGGTCGAAGATCGCGATGGCGTTGAGGTCTTGTACCGCGGTGTAGAGATGGCGACCGTCAGCTGAGATTAGGAGGTCGCGGTGACGGCCGAGATCTATCTCTGGGTTTTCGGCTGGGAGCAGAGTCCGGACGAAAGACAGGATCCCCTGGTCGTGCTCCAGCAGAGTCACGGCCCGGTCGCCGTCGCTGGCGACGTGCAGAAAGCGGTCGTCCGCTCCAATGTCGAGCGCGGCGACGCCGCGCAGTCCCGGTGCCTCGATGCTGTTGGATACGGTCGATTGGTGGCGTAGGCCGTCGGCTTCCTCAGTGAAGAGGGCGACTGCGTTGGAGCCGCCGACGTACAACGTGCCGGTCGGGCCGGCGGCGATGTCGGCGATCTGCGTGACCCCGAAACCGCCGTCGATGGTTTGCGCCAATGCCAGAGTGCCCGAGTCCGGGTCGCGGGCGAGAATTGCAATGGTGCTGCCCCCACCGGCGAAGAGCATGGCTTCGTCGGCGGACAAGTGGAGGGCTTGAACTGCCGCGATGCCCCTGATTCCTGCGACACCGTCGCGATAGACGGCAATTCTACCGAGTCGGCCGTTGGATCCGTTGCGCGCGAAGGCGACGATTGCGCGGTCGCCGCGACCAGCGGCGTAGATGTGTCTGCCGTCGGCGCTTGCTACCAGTGCTCCGACCTCGCGCAGTCCGGTCCCGTTGAAGAGTGTCTGTATCGGCTCGGCGAGGGGCAACTGGGCCACCGACGAGGATACTGTGGCAACGCAGGCAATAACTGCGACGATGAAGAAGCGCGGCATGGGGAACTAACTCTATCGCGAGGAGGGCGGCTAAGCCTAGCGGTTTGGCTGCCCGCGTCAGTCCGGGGTTTCGCGAGCGAGCGGAAAACCGATGCTGACGTATGCCTCGACGCGGTCGTTGCTGCCGAAGCCAAGGGTGATTTCGACCGGTAGGACGATCGTGTCGAGTCCGATGCCGACGGCACCGCCGTGCTCTAGTCGGGAGTCATCGGTTAGCTGTTGCCGGCTGCGCCCGATGGTGCCGACGTTGTAGGCGAGAGTACCGTAAGCGCCTCGGCCGAGGCCGAGAGGGAGATCGAAGAGACGGTACTGATAGGCGAGGCGTAGGGCGATGAGGTTTGAGCCGCGCAGCTCCTGGCGTTCGAACCCGGGGAAAGAAGTCGGTCCACCGAGCAGAAACTCCTCATAGACTGGCAGTCGACTGCCGAGTGAGCTAGACGCTCGCAGGTCGGCGGAGACGGTGTGTCGGTCCGCGAGGCGATAGTAGTGAGCGGCGCGCAGCGACGCCCGCCAGAAGCTGGCGTCTCCGCCGAGAAGACGGTCCGCGACCTCGGCGCGGATTTTCAACAAGGTCCCCTCCGTCGCGAAGGGAAACGCATCGAGCGTGTCGAGTTCGCTCCGCACGAATAAGGAGCTGACATTGTCATCGGCGTCGATACCGACCTGCCTATCCCCGAAGTCGACCCGTTTCCAACGATAGCCGCCGACGACTTGCCCAAAATTTCGCAGGGCTCGTCCGATCCCCATTTCGGCCCCCCAGTACCGATCTCTGAGATTCTTGATGTGCCGCTTGTTGGCGAAGAGTGGTTGCTTCTGCTCGCGCATGAAGAGTCGTGGCTGCACAAAGAAGGCCGATCCGCCGAGGTTGTATTGGAGGTACGTCACTTCTGTGCCGTAGATGCCTCCGAACAAGAAGTCCGCCGAGAGAACTGAGCGTGGGCCGATGAGTCCGTTTGTCGTCCAGTTGACGAGGCCGACGGTCTGGTAGAGCTCATCGTAATGGAGGCCGATGCCGATCGAGTTGGCGTTGCGTCGTTCGACGTGCAACTTGAGGATGTAGCCGCCCTGGTCGTTGCGCCGTGTGGCGACACGAATACTATTGAGAAAGTCCTGGCCGAAGATACCGCGGATTCGTTGGTCGAGGTCCTTGCTGGTCAGGCGAGCGCCGCGCCGAATGCCGAGCGAGTGGAGTAGGGCTAGGTCTCTTGGATCGGCGTCCCCGGTGATCTCGACGGCGTCGATGCGCAGCTCGTGATCGGGATCTGCTCTTGGGCTGGCTTGTAGCGGTACCGCTGCACCGCCAATACCGACTGCGGCAACTGCCCGGATCGCATCGATTTGTTTGCGCGCGGCTGCTTCTCCTGCGGCGATGAGTTCGGCGGCGCGGTCAAAGTCACCGACGCTGAAGCCATCGAGTTCGGGTATGATGACCAGGTCTGCCAGCTTTCGTTGTTCTTCCGTCGACTTTGCGATTTGCAGGGAGAACGCCTGGTCAGCAACGGCCAGGATTGAAACCAGTTCGTCCTTGCCGAGCAGCGGGTTCGAGATGTCGACAGCAATGATTCGGGTGGCGCCCATACCAATGGCGATATCGACGGGGAGGTTCTTGACCATCATTCCATCGACCAGGAGCTGATCGTCGATGTCGACTGGCTCGATGGCTCCGGGGATGGCCATGCTCGCGCGCATGGCTTCGGCGAGAGTGAGTCGTTTGCCGTCGAGGATGACCTCTGCCCCGGTTACGATGTCCGTCGCCACCGCTCGAAACGGAATCGGAAATTCGTCGAAGCTCGATGGGGCGCCCAGTGTCGCCAAGGTGAAGAGATTGGTGATCTTGTCACCTCGGGAGATGCTGCTCGGCAAGATAATGCTGAGTCCGTCGAGCACAAAGTTGACGAGATATCGCGATGTCCCGTCCTTTTGTTGAAAGAAGAGAGATCGTCTGTCGGGGTCGTTGCTGAAGATCGCCTGCCAATCGACCTCAGTGATGAGTTCCTCGAGTTCCTCGGGTGAGTATCCGAGGGCGTAGAGGCCACCGATGATGCTACCCATGCTGGTGCCAGTGACGTAGTCGGGAACAATGCCGTTGTCGCGCAGGACTCGCAGTACGCCGATATGCGCGAATCCACGGGCGCCGCCGCCGCTCAGGGCCAATCCGAGGCGGGGGCGCTCGGATCGGGCCGAGTCGGCAGCCGAAACCGGTCCCGCAAGGGCGAGCATCGCTAGGATCACGCCGATCGGGGAAAATTTAGAGACGAGGGTCATCGAGATAATATAGAGGTTCCAGACAGCTCGTGCATGCTGGCAGCCGTCGTCTCAGGGGATGTCGAGGGTTCTCTGGAGGGTCTTGAAATATCTGCGCGGACGAGGAATATATCGCGCCAGAGGTCGAATCGAGCGGCGAAGTTCCCGTGGTTGGACGCATCTTGGCGGCGCACCGGGGGGTTGTTCCGGAGAGATCTCGGGCAGGCGCTTCTCGAAGGGCGCGACGAAAAATCAGGTCGATGCAGACGGCTGGCGAGAAGTGCCGGCGGAATGCTGGGAAAGGTCGTGAGTATGGTTGAATCTCAAGTAATGGTCGAAGCGCGGTCCTTGCGCAAAGACTACGGTTCGACGTTAGCAGTGGATGACGTTTCGTTTCAGGTCTCGCGCGGCGAGGTCGTCGGGTTTCTGGGGCCCAATGGGGCCGGGAAATCGACCACGATGAAGATGTTGACAGGGTACCTGAGCCCAACCGCCGGTAGTGCCTATGTCGGTGGCCTCGATGTTGCGGCCGATCCGATCGCAGCGAAGACCAAGATTGGCTACTTGCCGGAAAGCGCACCTCTTTACGACGACATGATGGTGGCCGAGTTTCTGCGGTACGTCGCGGACATCCGGCGTGTGGACGGTGCCACGCGTCGAGAGCGGCTCGAGACCATTTGTGGGCGCTGTGGTTTGAACGACGTACTCGGCAAGAATGTCGGACAGCTTTCGAAGGGATATCGGCAGCGCGTCGGTCTTGCTCAGGCAATGGTGCACGACCCGGATCTTCTCATCCTTGACGAGCCTACGTCGGGATTGGACCCGAACCAGATCGTTGAGATCCGCGCGCTCATTCGTGAGCTGGGCTCGGAGAAGACAGTGATCCTGTCCACTCACATCCTACCCGAAGTGCAGGCGAGTTGTGACCGCATCATCATTATTAGTGGAGGCAAGCTCGTCGCAGATGCGAGTCCTGAAATGCTCTCCGGCGGCGATGGGGCTTCCGTCGTCCGGGTTAGTGTCAAAGGCGACGCGCCGGCAGAGTCGATCTTTGCGGGAGTGGCAGGTGTCCGGGATGTGACGGTTCTCGGTGGTGAGCCCGGTGGACAGGCCTTTCGCCTGCGCAGTGTGTCAGGCGAGGATCCACGCGAGGCGATCTTTCGGGCTGCGGTGGATAACGGGCTGGTATTGCTCGACTTGCACCGCGAGCAGGTTTCCTTGGAGGAGACGTTCCGCCAGCTGACGACGACGGAGGATGGGGCTCATGCGTAATGTTTTAGCCGTCGCGCGGCGCGAGCTCAGCGCCTATTTCAATTCGCCGGTCGCCTACATCGTGATCGTAACGTTCTTGGCAGTGGCCGGGTGGATGTACTTTTCGACCTTGTTTCTTTTTGGCCGCGCCGATATGCGGCCCTTCTTTCAGCCGTCGCCTTTTTCGCCCGCGATGTTGTTGGTGATTCTGGCGCCAGCCATCACCATGCGGTTGATCGCGGAGGAGCGTAAGTCGGGAACGATCGAGCTGTTGCTGACGATGCCGATGCAAGACTGGGAGATCATCTTCGGCAAATTCTTGGCGGCGCTTGCGCTGGTAGCGGTGGGTCTTCTGCTGACCTTCGCTTATCCTCTGACCGTCAGTTCGTTGGGTGAGCTCGACTGGGGACCGGTGATCGCCGGTTACGTCGGAATGCTTCTGTTCGCCGCATCGTTGCTCGCGATCGGCGTCCTTTGTTCGACAGTTACCGAGAACCAGATCGTGGCCTTCATTGTCGCGTTCCTGGTCTCGGGCTTTCTCTACTACGTCTACTGGCTGCGGTTTTTTGTTCCACCGCTGTTGTCACCAATCTTTGAATTTCTCTCGGTCTCGTTTCACCTCGACAATTTGTCGCGCGGAGTGATCGATTCTCGGGATGTCGTCTACTACCTGTCGTTGACCTTTGGGGCACTGTTGCTGGCAACGCAGGCACTCGGGAGGCGTCACGCCTAGGGGCGGTGACGAGACTCATGGCAAAGAAGAATACGATCGATAGAACGGTTTGGATGCTGGCGATCGTCGGCAGTCTGGTGTTCCTCAACATTCTTGGCCAGCGGTACTTCTCGCGCCTCGATCTCACGCGGGATCGGCAGTTCACCCTGAGCTCGGCGACGGAAGACACGTTGCGGGAGTTGAAGGATCCGGTGTCGGTACGTGCGTACTTCACGAAGGATCTGCCGGCGCCTTTTAGCACCAACGCTCGCTACGTCCAGGATCTGCTCGAAGAGTATTACACCGTCGCCGATGGCAACCTCAGCTACGAGTTTATCGACCCGCTGGCCGAGGAGACGGAAGAAGACAAAGAGAAAAAGAAGGACTTGCGTCAGGATATCTTCGGTCGGGCGGTGCGTGAGCAGACCAGTGTCGAGCGTGAGCTCGAGTCCGTGGGAATCGCTCCTGTTCAGGTGCGCGTGAATGAAGGCGACAATCTCGAGGTCAAACGCGCCTATATGGGGATTGCTGTCAGCCACGGTGGCGAGCAAGAAGCTATCCCCGTGGTACAGGAGACGGCTGGGCTCGAGTACGACCTCACGACGCTGATCCGCAAACTCGCCCGTGAAAAGAGACCGAAGATCGGGTTGATGGTGGGGCACGATGCGCCGGACCCGCGCCGCGAAATCGGGCGGGCCTTTGGGCTCTTGTCGCAACTCTATGACGTGACGACGGTGGACTTGTCGCAGACTCCGGAAATTCCGGAAGATGTGAACGCACTCCTCGTCGTTGCGCCGCGCACGGCGCTCGAGCAGCCCGAGCTGGAGGCGATTGATCGCTTCGTCGCGGGCGGCGGATCGCTGGCGGTGTTCTTGGACGCGGTGAAGCCTGACCTTCAAACGATGCAGGCAGAAGAATTGAACCACGGGCTGGGTGATCTGCTCGAAGCCTACGGGATTCGGATCGAACCGGGTTTAATTCTCGATGCCGAGAGTGCGACCATCGCGGTGGCTCGACAGCAGGGCTTCATGCGCATCCAGCAGCCGGTGCAGTATCCCTTCCTCCCACAGCCGGAAGCGCTCGACAGCGATCATCCGCTGACGCGTGGAATATCCGGGGTCGTCTTTCCGTTCATGAGTCCGTTGACAATCGTTGCGGCAGCGACCGGCGTAAGTGCCCATTCGCTGGTGGAGAGCTCGCCGGAGAGTTGGGTGCATTTACCGCCGTACGACCTGTCGCCGTTTAAGCAGTGGACCAAGGCTGAAGCAGGGGAACAGTCAGCGCGTACGATGATTGCGACGCTCAGCGGTCTGATTCCCAGCCATTTCGGTGCGGTGCCGGAGGACAGTAGCGCCGAAGCGAGGGTTGTCGTCGCCGGTGGCGCCTCCTTCGTCGGCGATCAGTTCTTTGCTCAGGGCAACGAAGTCTTGTTGCTCAACATGATGGATTGGTTGGTGCGTGATGATGCGTTGTTGGCTGTACGGACTCGTGGTCTGAAGGCGGCGCCGTTGGCCGACGTCGGTGATTCCAAACGAGTTATGCTCAAGTACGCCAACATTCTTGGTGTTCCGTTGCTGTTTGTTTTGTATGGGCTGTTCCGATGGCAGCGCCGCGAGTCGCGACGCGCGAACGTGTCCCTTGCCTGAGGAGTTGGGGTGATGAACAAATCGACGTTGCTAGCTCTGCTAGTGTTTGCAGCCCTCGCCGCTGCGGTGTTTGTCAGCATGAATGTGAAGCCCGAGCGTGGCGTTAGCCGGCTGTCTCTCGAGCAAGTCGATCCTGCAAAGGTCGACCGTGTGGTGATCAATACCGACTCCGAGGTGACACTCGAGAAGCAAGGTGAAACCTGGCGGATTGACGGCAAGCTGGCGGACGGAAAGTCGATCGACCGAATCGTCCAGTCGATTGCGGCAATTCGATCGAGTGATCTCGCGAGTCGCAATTCTGAGCGCTACGCGGATCTCGAAGTTGATGACGAGAAGGGCGTGCGGGTGCAGCTATTTTCTGGCGGGGACGCGGTTGCCGATCTCGTTCTTGGGTCTGCCGCGCGCGCGGGTTCGTATGTCCGCAGCGGCGATGAGGTTTACGCGGCATCGGGTGTGTACCGGGCTAGCTTTAGCCGTGACGGCGCTAGCTGGGTTGAGCGTCGTGCCTTCTTCGATGATGCCGGAGAGGTCGACCGGGTTGAGGTCGAGCTCCAAGGGGAGAAGAAGTACGCGTTGGTGAAGCAAGATCAGGTTTGGAAGCTGGAGGACCCGTCTCTGCTCGAGCCGGGGTATCGTTTCGATGCGGCGGCCGCAGGCCGATTGGTACGGTCTTTGGTGACGATCAGAGCAGCTTCGATTTTGGACGAAGAACCGGCGGGCGGACTTGGGGAGACCGCCGATCGGCTGCGGTTTCGGGTCGCGGGGGATTCGGTGGTTCGCGAGCTCACCCTTGGCGCTGCCGAGGACGGGTCTGTCGTTGCCAAATCGAGCAACCGCGAGCACGCAATGACTCTGCCCGAGTCGGTGGTGGCGAACCTGCGCAAGCCGCTATCGGGGTTGCGTGACCTTGGGTTCGTCGCGCTCAATCCGGGCGACGCCTCGAAGGTCGTGATCGTCGAGGGGGATCGCCGCCTTGAGCTCAACAAGGGTGACGCCGGCTGGGTGCTCGGTGAGACGACCGAGGCACCGCCCGAGGACTTCGAGTTCGACGCCGGGGCGGTCGCGCAACGTCTGGCGATGGTATCGCGATTGACCGGGTTAGCCGAGGCCGAGGGAGGCATAGCGATTGATGCTGCCTCTGCTGCTAGCCGCATCGAAGTTTCGACGCAGTCGGATGGCCCCGTTGTCGTCGGATTCGGTCCGGAGAGCAGCCTCGACGATCGGCAAGTCGTCGCCTCGGTGGGAAATGTTGACGACAGGGTCTACCTCGTGCCAGTTGCGACGCGCGACCAGCTGTTGGCGGGACTTGAGTCGTTCAAGCGGGTGGCGCCGCCTCCGGGAATGGGCGGTATGGGTGGCCTTGGCGGGCTCGACCCGGCGGCACTGCAGAACTTGCCTCCCGAGGTACGCAACAGCCTGTTGCAGAAAATGGCTGAAGAACGCCAGCGCGAGGAGATGATGAAGCGAGTGATGGAAGCGGAGGCTGCGAAATAGACCCGGGACCGTGCGAGGCCCGGTTATGAGTCGCCGCCGCTGCGCCATACGAAGGAGATCATCGAGAGTCCACCGACTGCCGCGACGATGAACCAAACCAGCGCCATCGAGTGCCGATTTGGCTGGCTGAGGCACGCCGTGACTCCCACCAAGCCGTAGATCAGGGCGGCGGAGCCCGCGAGGCCCCAGAGAAAGTGCCAGATACGGTCCTGCGGATCCACGTTCGTTTCAGAAGGTTGGGGGGTCGCCATATCGGTCAGATCGTGCCCTTTCGGTCTGCCGGCTGCAAGGCCCCGAGGACACCACGACTCGATGTTGAGAATGGCCCTGTCTCTTACCTGGGCCCAGGGCTTAGCAGCCCGTTGAAAAACAGGACACGCGCTGCAAACGGTCTTTTCGCGCCAAAGCGTCTTTGGCGAATCCTCAACAAGAGCTTAGGCGTTGCCTCCCACCGCCGCCAAAGGCTTTGGTGGACAGGCCGGTTCGCCGCCTTGCTGTGACACAAAAATCCTCATTTTCGCTTGCGCACCTGTTTTTCAACGGACTGCTAGGCGGATAGTACGAACACGAGTATGAACGCCAGTAGAAGTGCGGGCAGCAGCGGTGGCCGGAGCACGGCGAATGCGTTTGATCCATCGGCCCGCGCAGCTGCTTCGAGGTCTACTGGGAGATTCTTGGCGATCCAGTAGATCACGCATGCGGCGATTGGAATGCCGGCTCCGATGTTGGCGGTGAGCGAGAGGTGCGCCGCGTCTCCGGCGAGAAGGGAGGGTGGCGTGGCGCTGGCCAGGACCCATACCGACCGGACCCAGTTGTTTCCAGAGAACTTCGACCGCGCCAGCGCGATCCCGAACGGGGTGGCGATCAAGACGCTCGCTAGCGCCGCAACACTGGTTTGCGCCAGGACGAAGATGTCGTGGTTCATGCCGGTTTGGCCGCTGGTGACAGCGATCTAGCAATTGCCAGGGCTGCGGGAAGAGAGATGAACCAACCGAGAGCGACATCGCTCCGGCCGAAGGCGAAGAGGTGCAGCAGGAGGAGGCCGACGATGACAGGACGGCATAGTGGTAGATACAGGCTCCCGAATCTAGTGATTGATGAATGGACGTCGGTTTTGGCCGCGTCGTGAATCTCATTTCCGGCTTTGCGCAGGAATTGGAAGAAGAACAGGGTTGCCAACGGGAGTGTTCGGCAGATTTCCAACGGAAGGAAGGCAAAGTAGGAGACGTGTGCATCGTCGTCGCCGCCGAGAAAATTCCCCAGGGTGGCCCACCAAACGAGCGCGCCGATGACCAAGGGGACGGTACTGCGCCCGACCCGTTTGGCTAGGCGTTCACGTTTGATGATCGACAATGCCGCAAATACGGCAAGCGGGGCTTCGATAGCCAGAACGCCTGAGATCAGGAGCGCGGCCCTAGCTGTCGTCGATGTCACGGCAGTAAGGACGGCCGCGTCGCCTAGGTTGAGCAACAGGGTCTGAAGTCCGGGTAGGATGTTCAGCACAACCATGGCAATGCAAGCCGGCGCGCACAGTGCCCATGCCCAGCGATTGTCCAGGGTGTTGCTCATGGACTGCTATCCGAGGACTTGCTTCGTGGCGAGCCCCAGTACTTTGCGCGCGACGGGCCGTGGGATCGCTGCGACAGTGGCCGCGAGGAATCGGTTCAGCAGACCCGGTACGCATATGACATCGCCGCGGCCAAGACTGGCGATTGAGATGTCGACGACTTCTTCCGGGCTCATCCAGGCCATATCGGGGATGCCAGCGGTATCGATGTTTGCGCGGCGCTGGAACTCGGTCCGCGTAAAACCGGGGCACAACACTTGCGTCTGAACTCCCGTGCCGAGCAGCTCCTCGTGGAGACTCTCGGTGAACGAGTTCACAAAGGCCTTGGTCGCCGAGTAGGTGGCGGTTTTTGGTCCCGGCTGCATGCCGGCCATCGACGAGACATTGATGATGGCGCCGCGGTGACGGCGGACCATTTCGGGGAGAGCGGCGCGGGTCAATCGAGACAGTGCGAGGATGTTGAGACGGATCTGCTCCTCCTCGGTGTCGGGGTCGAGCTCGACGAGAGGGCCCATTGTACCGAAGCCGGCATTGTTTACGAGCACTTCGAGGTTCTCGTCGCTCGCGATCGCGCGCTCGATCTTGCGCAGAGACTGCGTCTTGGTGAGATCGGCCGGCAAGACCTTGGCGCCGATGCGGTGGGCGTCGCGCAGCTCTCCGGCGATCTCTTCGAGTCGCTCCTTATTGCGAGCGACGAGCACGAGATCGTAGCGATCTCGTGCAAGTCTTCGGGCAAACGCTTCGCCGATTCCGCTGGACGCCCCGGTGATCAGGGCGGTGCGGCCGGTTACGGTTTCTGCAGCCTTCTTTGCCAAGGGGACACTCCTATTGAATGAACGTGCGTCGTGAATCTCGCAACGTTGTTGAGATTCTGATTCTATCACTTCGGGTAGCGGTAGAAACCATGAAGCCTGGAAGCGAAAAGATCCTAGCCCGAGCCGCTGTTGCGCTCCAGCGGGCCGAAGAACACCTAAATGCTGGTCTTGCCGAGCGTGCTTCAGAGCGCGCCTACCATGCAATTGTGCACTCTGGGCGTGCGGTTCTCAACGAACGCGGTGAGAGAGCCCGTAGTCACCAGGAGGTCTGCGACAAGTTGACGAACCGGGCGCCGCCGAACGCCGCTGCCTTGGTCGAAGCTCTGGGGCAGGCCTTGCGCTGGCGGCGCGATGTTGAGGAGCTGGTGCCCGGCGATGACGACGAGTTGGTCTCCGCCGCCCGGATAGCGGTTGCGCAGGCGCGCGAGCTGGCCCAGAGCGAGTGAAAACCTGCCCGGCCGGTGTCGGCGCTGTGAACGATCGGTGAAACGCGCAGTACACATCGCCGGGCCTGGCGCGACCGAAAGTGGACCTCGATCGTGCGCGATGCCATGTCAAAGGCTGGGCAATTTTGAACGATTTGCTATGCGGTCGTCTGATGCGTCGCTGCATGCGACTTCACGTGCGCCTGTATGTGCCTATAGCATAAGCGTTTTCGCCTTCCTGCGCATTTGATGCGCCATGTCGCCGGTTGAGGCGACGCAAAACTGTACTTTTCATGTCGGGAATTCGCCGGTTCCGTCCGAACGTCGCAAACCACTCCCATTATAGGTTCCCGCTGGGTCTGGCATGGCACTTGGAAAAGTACCTGTCTGTCAATTTGACATTCCTAAACAGGAGAGATCATGCAGGGACTTGAGGTAGGGCAGGCACAGGCGGGGCATCTTCTTCCACAGTGGGCATCGGTGAACAGAGTCGTACTGGATCTCTTTAAGCATTATGAACCCGCGTTCAACGTGAAGAGGATCGCTACCGGCTTGGACCTTGACCCAGTCGTACCGCTCACCTGGGGCGATCGGGCGCTGCTCAAGCGCGGATTCGGCGGTCTACTCGGTCACGCGGTGAAACACTCTTCTCCCGGCGGTCTGGTTGTCGTCAAGACGACACTGGATGGCGAATGGGTGACTTTGAGGATCGGTGAGAACGGCGCCGCCGGAGACGACGATCACACCGCGGAATTGCTTGAAAGGGGCGCGCCGGTGCCGAGTGGAGACTTGTCGATTGCGCAGGATATCGTCGCTGCGCACGGCGGTCAGATCGGCGTCGAGACGCGCTCAGGATACGGCTCTCAGTGTGTCGTCCGGTTGCCCGGGGTGGCGATGGAGAACGCTCGACTGAGCGAAGAGCTCGAACAGAGCCGTCGCGGTGGCCGGGATCTGTTGGCGACGCTTTCGTATGAGTTGCGGACGCCGTTGCATGCGATCATGGGATATGCGGATCTCCTTTGCGAGGGTACATTCGGAGAACTGAGCCAGGGGCAGACGGACACCGTTCGACGGATCGACCAGGGTGCTCGTGAGTTGCTGAATTTGGTCGAGGGTGCGATCGACGCCCGCAGCAAGGACGAGGATGTAATCGCGGCGACGGCGAACATGCAGTTGCCCGAGCGGCTGCACGGGTTTTGTCAGTTGGCAATCGAGGCGCTCGAGTGTGACACCTGCCTGGCTCTCATCTGGCAGCCTGGTTCGGATTCGTTTGTGCCGACAGCCGCTGCCGGAGTTCAGGCGCGTTCAGAAGATTGGTTTGCGACGACTCGCGTGTCCCCGGCGCAAGTTGCCCGACTGCTTTCGCGCGACAAGGGCCCAGGCCCTGTCGTCTTGAGCGATCCCCGCGAGTTGTTGCCCGAATCAGTGACGCGCTCGCTCAATCTCAACGCAACGGTGCTGCTGCCGATCCGACGGGGCAACGATCTGCTGGGTCTCATGGTCCTCGGTTACGGGCGTAGGAACTGCGTCTTTTCGTCGGACCACGCCCACTTTGCCGAAGGGATCAGCGACCTGGCGGGACTCTCCGTCGAGAACTCGCTGCTTTCGGAACAGATCGACCAAACGCAACGGATCACGGCGGACTTCGTGTCGAGCATGTCGCACCACTCGCGCATTCCTCTCAACGTGATCATTGGCTACAGCGACCTGTTGCACGAAGGGGAATTCGGCCTGCTTTCCAATGAGCTGCTGAGCGTGACCAAGCGGCTTCGTTCCTCAGGGCGCGAATTACTCGACGTGATCAACCGCAACCTGTCGCCGGACGAATCGGTCTTGCGTCAGTACGACGCTTGAGGTGATGACATGATGCTGATGTGGGTATCTGAGGTCTATTGGGATCCCGAAGAAGACCGTCTTTCGACTTCCGCCGTTGAGAAAGAGGGTGTGAAGGTCGTCAATCGCCCGCGGACCAGCTACGCCGCGGAGGATGCGCCAACCGTGCCGCTTTCGGCGGCGGGCTCGTCCGAGAACTGGTAGCTCGCGCGCGCTGGAACTCCCGAACTTGGTGGCTGAATGGCTCGGCCATGCCCGGCCTCATCCTTCGGTCTGAACTGAGCTCCCGTTAGAGCATCCCCAGTTCGAGTTTAGCCGCTTCGGACATCATCTCCTGGTTCCATGGGGGATCGAAAACCACCTCGACGTGAGCAGCTTCGACGCCGGGTACGCTCTCCATGCGCAGTCGCGCGTCGGCGGCAATCACGTCGCCCATTCCGCACCCTGGTGCGGTTAGGGTCATCGTCATGTCGATGCTACTCCCGCCCTCGGGGAGATGCTTGATCTTGAGGTCGTAGACGAGTCCGAGTTCCACGATGTTTACCGGGATCTCTGGGTCGTAGACATTGCGGAGCTGGTTCCAGATCAATTCTTCATTGATCGGTTCGTTGGGGTCGATGTGGGCACCGCCGCCGGGCTTCGATAGGGCCTTGCCGATCGCGTCCGCGTCCTTGCCCGCGATGCGGTAGAGACCGCCGAGGGTCGGTGTTTGGACGGTGTAGGTGTCGCCGAGAGACTGTGTGATCACTGCTGCGGTACCTGCGCGCAGAGTGACGGTGATACCGTCTGGGATCTGAATGGCGTCGCAGTCGCGCGAAATCTCAACTTCTTCGTATGGGTGCATGTTGGGGTCCGTTTCTCTTAGGTGTTGTTTCGGTGAATGCCCTACTCGGTGGTGACGGGATCTTCCTGCCCAGCGATCGCCGCGCGTAGTGTGTGCCAGCAGAGAGTCGCGCACTTGACGCGTGCTGGGAACTCACTGACCCCTCCGAAGACTGCAAGCTTGCCGAGATCTTCGTCGTCGGGCCCGGCCGCTCCGGTTACTAGGTCGTGAAAGCTTGTGAACAGAGCCTCCGCTTCGTCGGCGGACATGCCTTTCAAGGTCTCGGTCATGACCGATGCCGACGCAGTGGAAATCGCACAGCCGGCCCCTTCAAAAGCGACGTCCGCCACCTTGCCGTCGTCCATACGCACGTAGATCTTGACTTGGTCACCGCACAGCGGGTTGTAGCCTTGCGCCGAATTCGCCGGGGCTTCGAGGGCGCGGTTGTTCCGAGGCCGCTTGCTGTGCTCGATGATGACGTCTTGATAAAGGTCGCGTAGCTCTTCGTTCACGAAAATACCTCGATTGTGTTCCGTATCGCGCGATCGAGTGCGTCGATGTCGTCGCGGTTGTTGTAAAAAGCGAGCGAAGCTCGCGTCGTCGCCGGAATGGAGAAGCGCTGCATCACCGGCTGGGCGCAGTGGTGGCCGGCGCGAACGGCAACGCCGTTGCGATCGAGGATGGTCCCGACATCGTGCGGATGGATCCCATCGATGAGAAA
The DNA here is from genome assembly GCA_029262455.1 of Deltaproteobacteria bacterium. GTDB lineage: Bacteria > Desulfobacterota > Binatia > HRBIN30 > CADEER01 > CADEER01. The sequence continues at coordinate 48,543 of JAJCZJ010000064.1, forward strand.
CGAGAGCACGCTGGCCTTCTCTTCGGCCGTCCCGATGATCTTGACGCCGGGAATCTTTTCGAGCAGCTCGGTTCCGTAGTCCAGTAGGTCGGCCTCGTATGCCGTGACCGCGCCCCAATCGAGCTGTTCGAGGTAGTCTATGGCGGCACCCAAGCCGACGACCCCGGTGATGTTTGGGGTGCCTGCTTCGAATTTTGCCGGCAGTCCGTTGTAAAAGGTCTTCTCGAACGTCACGACGCTGATCATGTCGCCACCGCCTTGGTAGGGCGGCATCGATTCCAGGAGTGCCTGCTTGCCGTAGAGCACGCCGACGCCGGTCGGGCCGAACATTTTATGGGCCGAGAAAGCGTAGAAGTCCACGTCGAGATCCTGCACGTCGACGCGCAGATGTGGGATCGCCTGCGCGCCATCGAGAAGCACTGGGACCCCTTTGGCGTGGGCCGCGTCGATGGCGCGTTTCACTGGGTTGATGGTGCCGAGAGCATTGGAGACGTGCACCATCGCGACCAGTTTAGTCCGCGGGTTGAGCAGCTTTTCAAATTCCTCGATCTCGAGCTCGCCGCGGTCGTTGATCGGCGCGACACGGATGACCGCTCCGCGCTCACGGCAGATCATCTGCCACGGGACGATGTTCGAGTGGTGCTCCATCGTCGTGACGATGATCTCGTCCCCGAGGTTGAGTACCGGGCGAGCGAAGGACGAGGCGACGAGATTGATCGAATCGGTGGTGCCGCGGGTAAAGATGATCTCTTTGCGGTCGTTGGCGTTGATGAAGCGCACGACCTTATCGCGAGCGCCCTCGTAGGCGGCTGTTGCCCGCTGGCTGAGTTCGTGGACGCCGCGGTGGATATTCGCGTAGTCGTTGCTGTCGAAGCGAGCGATTTCCTCGATGACTTGGCGTGGTCGTTGACTCGACGCAGCGTTGTCGAGGAAGGCGAGTGGGTGCCCGTGTATTTCCTGATGAAGTGCCGGGAAGTCGCGCCGAACGGCTTCCGGGTCGAAGGCCGTGACGGTTGGGCGTTCGGCTGCTGTTGCGCTTGCCGTCATCGTGTCCCCCCGTTGATGATCTCGCCGAGCCGACGCCTCACCACCGATTCGAGGTCCTCTCGCAACGTCTCGTTGTCGATCCGTTCGACGACTTCGTTGGCAAATGCGTAAGTCAGCAAGGTCCGAGCATCGGCTTCGCCGATGCCGCGTGCGCGAAGATAGAAGATAGAGTCTTCTTCGAGGCGTCCCGTCGTTGCCCCGTGGCTGCACTTGACGTCGTCCGCGAAAATCTCGAGCTGCGGCTTTGTGTTGATGGTAGCGCCGTTGGAGAGCAGAAGGTTCTTGTTGAGTTGCTGGGCGTCGGTGCGCTGCCCCTCGTTGCGAACCAAAACCTTGCCGTTGAAGACGCCGACGCCGCGACCGCCGAGGATGCCCTTGTAGAGCTCGTGGCTGTTGCAGTGTGGCGCCGCATGGTCGATCGTCGTGTGGTGGTCGATGTGCTGATCGCCGTCGACCATGTAGAGCCCGTCGAGCGAGCACTCAGCTCCGGCACCGGCAAGACGCGTGGCGATATCGTTGCG
>JAJCZJ010000065.1 GCA_029262455.1 Deltaproteobacteria bacterium
TTGGGTTCGTTTTCCTGGCCAGGCTTGGCGATTTGCCTTCCATTCCGTTATCTCTCAACCGATCCGGACGAAACAGTGATTCCCTCCGCATCCCGCAAGAACCACGATTTGAACCCTGCATTGTTCGACAGCCTCCGGAGGTAGAGGGGAAGGCTTTCGGGTCTCCCGCACCAAGTGCGTCACGCAATTGATCGACAGTATCCCGGAGGTAGAGGGGAAGGCTTTCGGGGTGTCCAACGAAGCCCCGCGGGAACGTGCAATCTCACCCCGATCGGTTCTCAGCTCCGGCTATTGGCTGTCGGCCTTGGCTGCCTTGGCGGCAGCTTTGCCGGCAGCCTTGTCGGCGGCTGCCTGCTCCACCGCCCTCTTGGCGGCACCGCGCGGGTTCCTCTCGGCGGTGATACGGGCTGCCTTGCCGGAGAGACCGCGCAGGTAGTAAAGCTTTGCGCGCCGCACGCGGCCGCGCGTCACGACCTCGATCTTGTCAATCCGCGGCGAGTGCAGCGGAAAGGTCCGCTCGACGCCAATACCGTACGACACTTTGCGCACCGTGAAGGTCGCCCGGATAGCGCCTGCTTTCTTGCTGATCACGACCCCAGCAAATACCTGGATTCGCTCTTTCTCTCCCTCGACGACCTTGACGTGAACACGAACGGAATCGCCCGCCTTAAAAACTGGAATGTCGTCGCGCAGTTGCTCGCGCTCAATGGCCTCGATGGGATTCATGAGGGATCTCTCCTAGGTGCTACGGGAAGCGAATCAGCGATGCCAACCCGCCCGCAACGGATTTTGGGTAAACAGAACCCTTATCGTGCGCCGAAGAGCCGGTCAAGAATGATCGCCGCCGCCGCACGCACTGAAAGATGGTTGTAATCCCCCGCCCCATCGATCGGCCCAAGGCGGATATCCGCCCTCTCCATCACCTCCGGGGCCAGTCCCCAGCCCGTGCCAAGCAGGATCAGGTGCGGCACCGGAGACTCGGCCAAAGCCTCCCGAAAGTCGGCGTAGGACACAGCGCCGGCCGCCTTTCGGGCCGATGTCACCACCAAACGCGGACGCTGACCGCTCTCGTTTTCAATGTCCACAATGGCTCCGTCGAGATCTGGAGCGAGAAGGACCCTCGACAAGGCCTCTTTGCGGGTCTCGTTGTACGTCGACCCAAAGCCGGTCCGCCAATGCTCCAAGATACGCTGCGCCAGGGCCCGCAACGCCTCGATCGGTGTAACCACAAAAAACTTCTCGACCCCAAATGTCCGGGCCGAGCGCGCGATGTCGTGAATGTCGATGTTCGTCACCGCGGTCGTGACCAATTTGCCGTTCTTGTCCAAAACCGGGTGGTGCAACAGGGCCAGATAGACTGGGGCCTTGGCACCGGTCATCGAGACCGGTTCCACTCGGGATCGAGTTGACGCAACCAATCGCGATCGTCCTCGGACAATTCGGCCTTGATCAACAATTCCGGCCGCCACTCGAGAGTGCGCCGCAGCGATTCGCGGCGCCGCCAGATGGCAATCTTCTGATGATCCCCAGAGCGGAGAACCTCCGGCACCGCGGCGCCGCGAAATTCGGGTGGGCGGGTATAGTGAGGGTATTCAAGCAATCCATCCGCAAACGATTCCTCGATCGCCGACTGCGCGCAGCCGAGGACCCCAGGCACCAACCGCGCGACCGCATCCAAGATCACCAACGCTGCGGGCTCGCCGCCGGAGAGAACGTAGTCGCCGACCGAGATCTCTTCGTCGACCGCGGCGCAAACTCGTTCGTCGACCCCTTCGTACCTGCCACAGACCAACGTCAGGGCTTCTTCCCCCGCCAACCTTTCGGCAAGTTCGCCGTCGAACTTCCGCCCCCTTGGAGACAAGAGAATACGCCGAGAGCGACCCGCATCGGCCGCGGCCTCTATCGCAGCAACGACCGGCTCCGGCTTCATCACCATGCCCTGACCACCTCCGTAGGGCGTATCGTCGGCAGTGCGATGCTTGTCCTGCGTATAGTCGCGAATGTCGTGCACAGAAAAGTCGATCGCTCCGCGCTCACGCCCACGGTCGAGCATCGTCGACGACAGCGGCGAGGCGAAGAACTCTGGGAAAAGCGTCACGACGTGAAAATGCATCACCAATCACTTTCGAACTCGGCGGCCTTCCGATCACTGTGGATCGAGCAATCCCTCGATGGGGTCGACCACCACTCGCTTCTCTTCCAGATCGACCGATATCACCACGTCGTCGATCAGCGGCACGAGAACCTCCGTATCACCTTTGCGAACGACCAAGACATCGTTGCTGCCGGTGGTGAGAATCTCTTCGATCCGGCCGATCTCCTCGGTCGATTCGAGCTCGACGCGGCAACCGATCAGATCGATGTGGTAGAGTTCTCCCTCATCGAGCTGAGGCAGCTGATCGCGAGAAACCGCGACGCTCTTTCCAATCAATTGGTCGGCGTCCTCGACCGACTGCACGCCTTCAAACCACACCAAGAAGAACTTCTTGTGAGGTCGAATGGCCCGAATCGAACGCCATTCAGAGCCGCCAGCAGCGTCGATCAGCGCAACTCGATCCACAGAATCGAGAGTCGCCGAATCAGGATTGTAAGGAAGTAGCCGGATCTCGCCACGAACCCCGTGGCGCCGCACCAGCTTGCCCAACTCGACAAGGTCGCCCGACAGCGTCTAGCCTTCCTCGATGATCTCGAGCACGACCTTGCGGTTCGTCCTCGATGCCGCGGCATTGAGAATCGTCCGAATCGATTTGGCCGTGCGTCCCTGCTTACCGATGATGCGTCCCAGGTCGTCTTTGGCGACCTTTAGCTCAAGCACCGAAGCAGTCTCGCCCTGAGTCTCGATGACTTCGACAGCGTCAGGGTCGCTGACAAGTTGGCGGGCGAGGTACTCGACCAGTTCCTTCATGCTCCGTCTCCGGGGCGTGGACTACTCAGCCGGCTTGGCCTCACTTGGGGCCTTCGACGAGACATCTACGCCGCTGCGCTTGATGAGCTGCGATACGGTCAAGCTCGGCTTAGCACCTCGATCGAGCCATTTCGTGAGCCGCTCAGTTTCGAACTCAATCCGCTCGGGCGTGACACGCGGGTCAAACAGCCCGACCTGTTCAATCTTGCGCCCATCGCGGGCACTACGCCGGTCCGCGACGACAATACGATAAAAGGGCTTCTTTTTGGCGCCGTGCCTAGCAAGGCGAATAGTTGCTGCCATAGGTCGCTTGTACTCCTCTTGATCTGGTTAGGCAATCAACCACGCGCACCGCGTGGCATGCCCATTTTCGAAACCTGCTTCATCATTTTCTTGGTCTGTTGAAACTGCTTTAGAAAGCGATTGACGTCGGCCACGCTCGTACCACTACCCGCAGCGATACGGCGGCGCCGACTACCGTTGATAATGCGAGCGTTGTTGCGCTCCTCGTTGGTCATCGAGTTGATGATCGCTTCACTGCGTTTTAGCTCTTTTTCCGCCACCGACATATCCATCCCCTTGGTCATCTTCTTCAACCCAGGGATTGGCATCATATTGAGGAGGTCACCGACCTTGCCCATCTTCTGGACAGCGCGGAGTTGCTCACGAAAGTCGTGCAAGGTGAACTCATTGCGCCGCAGCTTGCGCTCGAGTTCGACGGCCTGTTTTTCCCCGTAGACGCTCTCGGCCTTCTCGATCAAGGTCAAAACGTCACCCATCCCGAGAATCCGGCTGGCCATCCGATCTGGGTGAAAAACGTCCAGGGCATCAAGCTTTTCGCCGGTGCCGGCGAAAAGAATCGGCGCGCCTGTCACGGCTCGAATCGACAGCGCGGCGCCGCCGCGCGCATCGCCGTCGAGCTTGGTCATCGCCACGCCGCTGAGCGTCAGGCGTTCATGGAACCCGTTGGCCACATTGACCGCGTCCTGACCGGTCATCGCATCCACGACCAATATCGTGTGATGCGGTTGTACGGAGGCCTTCATCTTGTCGAGCTCTCCCATGAGCTCGTCGTCGATATGAAGCCGGCCTGCGGTGTCGATCAGGACCGTGTCGTAGCCGCGGTTGGCTGCCTCTTGGAGGGCCTCCTTCGCGATCGCGACCGGATCGGATCCCTCCTGCGTCGGATGGACCGGAATATCGAGCTGGCCCGCCAACGTCGTCAGCTGCTCGATGGCGGCTGGACGGTAGACATCGGCCGGAACCAAGTAAGGGCTGCGGCCGCGCTCGATCTTCAGATGGCGAGCGAGCTTGCCTGCAGTAGTCGTCTTACCCGCGCCGTTCAGCCCCACCAGCATCAAAGCCACCGGTGGCGCTGCAGCGAGATCCAACTCTTCCGCCTTACCGCCCATCAGATCGGTCAGCTCGGTGCGGACGATCTTGATGAAATGCTGCTCCGGAGTCAGACTCGCAAGGACTTCTTTGCCGAGCGACTGCGACCGTACGCGCTCGGTGAAACCGCGCACGACCTCGACGTTGACGTCCGCCTCGAGCAACGCTAGACGCACGTCTCGAACAGCATCCTCGACGTTGCGGTCGGAGATTTTTCCATGACCGCGCAGACGTTTTACGGTCTGCTCGAGCTTGTCACTCAGGGAGTCAAACATCGGTGGTTTTCTCGAAAAATCAGTCGCCTAGTAGTCCGTTGAAGAACTGGACACGCGCCGCAAAGCGAATCGGCGACGCTATAGCTAGCCGCCGTTCAAGTCAACGACATTGTGTCTCCCACAAGCCGCAGCCCATTCTCGCCTGCACGATCGGCAGATTTGCAACGGCGACCGATCATTTGACAACGCAAGAGGCACCCCAGATCCCTGATGCATTTGATTCCCTACTTGGTATGATCTTTGCGCTGCCCCATAGAGACTACCCATGGTAATGATTCGAGAAGCAGACGCACTCGCCCGTAAGCAGAGATTCCTCTTGTGCCGCTACGGCGTCGTGCTGGTCACCGGAGCCGTCGGGTTCCTGGAGGCCGGCGAAGGATCTCCGGTTCCGATCGCAGTCCTGATCGGGCTCGCGATCTTGTCGAACATCTACCTCGGGAGCATCTCGCCGTTCAGCTTCTTCGACGCCAACATGCAGGCCCCGATTCTGGTTATCGACACCGCTATGGTCTCGGCGATTTTGCTCATCGCCAGGGCTAGCCAAGAGTTCTTCCTGTTTTTCTTCTTCATTCTCATCATGGCGGCAAAAATTGAGAATCTAGTCTTACTCGGGGTTGGGGCCTTGGTGATCGGCTTCGCGAGCCTACTCTTCACCAATCTCGACGACGGGATCATGAGCCCACTTCTAATGCGCGTACCCTTTCTCGAGTCCACCGCGCTGTTTTACGGCTACGTCGTCTTGCCGGAACGAACCGGCCACATGAGCAAGCTCGGGACGCCAAAATTCCGGCCCCAGGCAGTCTTGCCAAACGGCATGCGCGTCTGAACAGCAGCTCACTTTCGCTGCCAGCAAAAGTACCGCAAACCCCAAGCGCTGCAACGGTTTGCGGCACAAAAACGGCCTCACGGCGGCGTCCCTCGCACACTAGATCCCGCCCTTGAGATCCTATAAGCCTTCGGGTTTCGGGCCGTCGGACGGCCGTTTACAGGGGGATCGAACGTGTCGGAACGAAAGTCGTCAATGGGCTGGCTCTTGATCGCTGTCAGCGCGATCGCCTTTGCCGCGCTCACCCAATTCGCCTGGCAGGGCAGGCTCGGATTCGCCGCCCTGGCGTTGCTCATCATCGCCGGCGCCGCCTTCTTCTCCGGACGGCGCAATCTCAGTTCAAACTCCCGAAAACCGATCGATACAATTGCCAAGGGGCTCTTCACGGCCGTCGGCATCATGGCTCTTCTGCGCCACCGCATTCAGGTCGACGGCGGCGATCCGCTCCCGATCTACGAAGCCATTGCCCAGTACATTCAGTACGTCGATCCGACCACTTTTTTCATGTTCGGCTTTATCGCCATGGCGATAAAGTTTTGCGGCGTCATCGCTTCAGCTTTCGGCTGGCACTTGCTGCTGGTCGGCCAGGGCATCCGCTACCCGTTTTGGTCTGCCATCATGACGGCGTTCCTGATTGGCCGATTCATCGGAACCTTTCTGCCGAGCACCATCGGCCTCGATGGGTACACCCTCTTCGAAGCGGGCCGCTATTCAAACGAGTGGGCGCGCTGCGTGACCGCGAAAGCGCTCGAAAAGTTTATCGGCGTCACAGGCCTTTTTCTTGGCATTGCCGTGACATTACCGTTTGGCTATCCGGTCATCGAAGACGTCGCGACGCAACTCGGCTGGTCGGCGCCTATTCTCGCCACTGGCATCGCCATCGTCGCAGGGGCCATTTGCACTACCGTCACAATCGGGCTCGTCCGACCAGTTCTACTGACCAGCGCCGTCAACCTATTCGGCAGCATCTTGCCCGGCAAGATAAGAACCCAAGTGGAGCGCCTCGCCGACGCCGTCGGCGCCTACAAGGGGCAGGTTGGCCTACTGCTCGCCGTCTTGGTCAGCAAGTTCATCACCCACTTCACCACCGCGGTTGTTTATTACTTCACCGCACTGGCAATCGGCGTTACCGCTGCGCAATTCTGGCCCATCACCTTCGGCTCGACCATTCAGATTCTAGGTACTGTGCTCTCGCCAACCATCGCCGGAGAAGGTGCACGCGAGGCTATCCAGGCGCTGCTGCTCTCCAAGCAGCTCGGCGGGGTCGCCCAAGCCGTTCTTTCGGCCGCCCTCGGTTTCATCGCAGCTGAAGCTGCAACGATGTGGGGCGGCGCGTTCTTGTGGACGCGCAAACCGGGTTGGCGCCCGGCCTACACCAAGGTGGACGACGAGCAGGTCGACTACGCCTGGATCGACGACACCGAAGATAGCGGTTTCGACGCAGAAAAGATCGCCGCAGCAGCGCGCTGAGCGTTGGGAACGTTACGCGCCGACCGAGGCGAGTACGTCCTCGGGTACGTCCAATTCCATGGTCAGCAACCCCTGCCCCAGGGTTTTGCCCTGGTGGTCGACCCGCAGAGACAGTGTTCCCCCACCGCCGAGGGCGTTGTGCAGCACGAAGTTGAAGGCGAGCAGATTCGCCAAATCGTGGCGCACGACGTCGCCTTCGATTAGATCCTGATAGAACAGGCGCACACGATTCGCCGACAGCGTCTCGCGAAGAAAATCATAGGCTGCCTCTGATCGCGCCGCGACGCCGATATTGGCGTGATCGCCTTTGTCACCCGAACGAGCGTAGGCGATGGTAATCAGCCGCACACGTGTCGTTCGCGACGCCGAAGATTCCCGATCGCTCGGCGCATGCGCCGCCTCGGCATGTTCCGCCTGGTCTGGCGTGCCAGCACCAGCGAGCGCCGTGGGCACCGACGACACGGTGCGATCAGCGCCGTCTCTGATTTCGACCACCGCGTCGACGTGCTCGCGGGCCAGTGTCGCGGGCCAGAAACCGTACGCCTCTTGCACCGCAGGCCGACCGTCCAGGATCCCGAGTCCCGGAGGCCCCTGCAGTAAGAATCCGAGTAGAAAGCGCGAAAACCGCTCGAGCTTGGAGCGATCGGGGTCCGCTACTCCGATCCGCAGCACAATCTCGTTCGGCTCGATATCGTCCGCTCCAGCTCCACCCCAGCAAGCGCGGTAACCGATGAAGTCGGTGCGACGATCGGCAAAGTCCTCGCCGACGCGGTGCCAGACCATCTCCGCAAATCGCTCACCCTTGGCGACTGCGTTCGGACCGGAAACCAACACCGTTCCGACCGCCCGGTAACCGTGGCGATAAACAACCGACAGCTTGAGGGTCGCCGGCGCTGGGCGACCGCGCGCGCCCGACACCCGGACGCGGTCCGGGCCGTCCTCGGTCAGATCGAGCGACGTGAAATCCACACTCACGTCCGGCGTCAGATACGCTTTTGGATCGCCAATCTCGTAGAGCAGCTGCTCGGTGACGGATCGCCGGCTCACCAACCCACCGGTATTGGGGTGTTTGGTGACGACGAACGTCCCGTCCGGTGCCGCTTCGACAATCGGGTAGCCGACATCCAACATGGACGGTACTCGTTGCCAATCGGTGTAATTCCCGCCCGTCGCCTGCGCCCCACATTCGAGAATGTGCCCCGCCACCATGCCGGCGGCGATTCGATCCCAATCCTCCCAGGCCCAACCAAATTCGTGGACCATCGGCGCCAGGATCAACGAAGCGTCGGCGGTGCGCCCCGTCACGATGATCCGCGCGCCGCCGGCTAACGCAGCGACGATCGGTTTCGCACCGAGATACGCATTGACCGCAACCAACCGATCGCGGACCTCGCCAAACGAACGCTCCGCATCGAGATGCCCGATTTCCGCACCAGCCGCTTCGAGCTCATCCATCCGCGGCAGTAGGTCGTCACCGCTCACAACACCGATCGGCAGCGCCACCTTGCACTCGCGACACAGCGCCTCCAATGCATCGGCGCATGCGCTCGGATTGATTCCACCCGCATTCGCAATCACGGTGATATCGCTCTCGGCGATCAGCGGTAACGCGCGCCGCAAATGGTCGATGAAATCATAGGCAAAGCCACGCTTCGGATCGCGACTTCTCTGGCGCTGTAGGATCACCATCGTGATCTCCGCCAGATAGTCCAGAGTGACGTAGTCGACCGGCCCCCCAATCACTTGGCGATAGAGCGCCTCCGGATCATCACCCCAGTAGCCACTCGCGTTGGCAATGCGCACGACGTCCTTCATCCTCGGACGCACTTGTACCCCACGCCGCGCACGACAACCAACAAATCAGGCCAGGGTGTCAGGCTTTTTGCCGCAGTGCTCCTCGACCATGGCGTGCAGATCCTCGCGATATTTGCGAACCTGATCGGCGTGCTCACAATCCTCGTCGCGCAGCCGCTCGCGATCCGAAAGCGGCAGGCGCTGCCATTCGGACAAGTGCAACTTGATTCCGACCTTGTCCAGTTTCGTTCGCACCGACCGGGGCATCAAGACCAACGCCTCCTCGGCAGCCTGTTGCTCCTGCTTGTCCACGCGGTCAGGGGCTAGTCTGAAAATGCGAAACGCGGTGCTTCACCGCTCCCTTGGCATCCTCGATCTCTTCGACAACGTTGCGACCACCACACTTCGGACAGGGAAAATATCGCGTCTCGCCGTCGCTCTTCGCCAAATAGGCCAAATCGATGTACAGAACGTTGTCGTCCAAAACCTCATAGGCCAACATCCCATCGCAGTCATTGCTGAGACAACGCAAGACGCGGATCTGGGAGTGGATGCTTTTCGCCGCCATCGCCGCGTCATAGCCGCTTGGCTGCGACGCGGCAAGCGCTCGACGAAATCCTTGCCAACTTGGGCATGACTGTGCTTGAGTCAGTGCCCCCTAGGTGAGCGACACGATACCATTCGCCAGCCGGGAGACTTGAGACCAAGGAGGTTGGACCGTGGAGCATCAACATATTCTCGAGGAAGAAAGAATCGCGGACGAGCGTTCCTTCGACGAAGCTGATCTAGGCAAAGCGATATTGAACCAGCCGATCCGTAGCCTGACCTCCCTGCGGTCCCCTGTCTCGATCTCGCTCAGCGCGACAGCCGCCGATGCGATCGATGCGATGACAGCGAACCACATCGGATGTGTCCTCGTGGTGGACCAAGAGCGCTTAGTCGGGGTGTTCACCGAGCGCGATGTGCTGCGCAAGATCGCCGGACAGGGCATCGAGCCAAAGACCCTTCCTGTCCGCGACGTGATGACCCCGGACCCAGAGTGTCTCACGCTCGACGATAGCCTGGCTTACGCACTTCACCACATGAGCGTGGGTGGGTTCCGCCACATCCCCCTGATCGATTCTGAGGGCAGACCCACCGGAGTCATCGCCATGCGCGCCATCGTCGAATTCATGGTCGACTTGTTCCCGCGCCAGGTCCTCAACCTACCGCCGCTGCCGACCAGCAATATCGCGCGCGAGCGCGAAGGCGCCTAGCCTCCTTACGGGAAATCGAGGACCGATCCATCGCCTAGGCGAAGGACTCGGATATCGCGGCGTGCCGGAACCATTGCATAGGTCGGGTCGGTCACAACGACGAACATTGAATCGTCGTCCCGCCAGGCAAGATCGACCACGTTCTGGCCGCTGACGGTGAAATGGTTCGGCGCAGTCGGGTCATTGCGGTCGATCACAAACACTTCGTACCGCTCGAAGCGGTAGTCCAATTTCGCCTGCGCCGCCAAGGCGATTCGGTTGCCATCGGGTGACACCGCCAAGGTGTGTGCTCCGGACGCTTCGCGCACCAGCACCCGGGGCGCCCCTTCGAGCGGAATTTCCCACAGCTGCCAGTCCCAATCCCCCGCCAATATGGCGTACAGTCGCGTGCTGCTCGGTGCCCAAATCCACCGCACTGGGCTGGCCGGCCAGGTCATTAGGACTTCGTCCCCGTCGCCATCGACGCGCGCAACACGCAATTCCATCTCAACCCCGTATACAGCGGCGTAGGCAACGCGCGTCCCATCCGGCGACAACGCCGGATTGGCCACGCGTCCTCGACCGTGGTGCGCAATCGTCCGGACCTCATCGCCGCGAAGCACGACCAGTCGCCCCTTGCGGGCCGCAACCAGAGCGTCCACACCGCCGGCGACCTCCGTATCCTGACCGACGACACGCTGGCTTCCGTCCATACTGTGCAGCGCGTAGAGCTTTTGGGTGCCACCGCGCGCCGGCTCGACTGCGAGGATGCGGGTTCCATCGGCACTCCAGCGCGGAGTCCCCATCAACCCGAACTCAAACTCCCAACTGTGCAACGTTTTGCCGGCGGCGTCGATCACACGAACCCGCGCAGGCGCCCATTCGTGCGGTTCGCCTTCAACGATCATCCACTCGCCGCGCACCGAGCGCGCAATCGCGCGCGGGCCATCCTCGCGTGGCAGAACGTTGTTGGACCTGTACATGTCCGGCAACACGCCGCGAGGATCGACGACGATCCGCTCCGCATTGCCAACCGGTGTCGATCCGCCAACCACGATGGTCTGCTCCACCGGCTGCCCGCCGGGCGGTACCCGCCACATCTCGACCTTCGGTCCGACTACCGCTACCTGGTGATTCGCAACGAGCGCGCTCCCCTGGTTCGGGTCCAGCGACAAATCAACTTCGGCCACAGAATCCACCCATTGATCGAAGAAGACCTTCAGGTCCATTCCAGACTCAGCCGCGAAAGCCTCCCGCAGAGTTCCGGTCGATACGAAACCACCCCGGTTGGTCGCGAGATACTTTTTGGCCGCACCCAAATAGTCGGCGGAGCCAACTGTTGCTTCGAGAAGCGATGCGACAAGGCTCGCTTTGGTGCGCAGCCGCGTCCGCCCAGGATCTTCGAGTTCGTCTTCCAGAATCGACATCTGCGACAGAGTCGCCGATCCCTTGGGGTCGAACATCCGCGCCATTCTCCAACGAAACTCAGCGCCCGCCCCAAAACGTTTTCGCACCGCCTGGCGCGCCGCATTCGCTGCGAACCCGTCCACGATCCAAGCCCCACCGGCGCCCGGATCTGTCGCCTGAGCGGCCACCATTCCGCCCCACCACGCGCCGGCGAGCCCCTCAGCGATCGCCGAGTAACCATAGTCTCCATCCCGGAAGAGGGCCGGGGTCAGACCAACGAGTCCACTGCCATCGGCAAACGGCCGCTCCAGCCTTTGACTGACGAAGACGGCTTGCCGCGCCGCCCCGGATCCCCCGTACGACGCCGAGAGCGTATCGAAAGAATCGACCATCGAATCGAGAATCTGCGCACCGTCCAGAGCAAGGTCTGGTCGCAGAAAAACACGGTGAACCACTCCAGACGCCTCGCGACTAAACGAATTGTAGCGACCAGCTACGAGTGAAAGACCTGTCACCGCCCTGGCGGCGGTCCAGCGCACCCGTTGGCTGCTGCCAAGCTCCGTGACGACTTGCGCTGTGCCGGGATGTACGAGAGTCAGCGCCGAGGGCAACGTCACTTCGACATCGGCTCGGAAAAAACTCTTGAAATCCGTCGGATACCACAGATCCGTCGGCGTCAGGATGACCTCATCGGCCTCCATCACACGCTGCCCAAGTGGCGACAGCCCGCTAAACGGGTCGCCTTCGTAGGCAACCCCCAACGATATCTCGCTGCCCGCTGCGACCGGCTCGGCCAACTCCACCACGGTCACCAACCAGAGCTGGACGTGGCGCAGCGGATGTCGACTGCCGCCTGACTCCTGCCAAACCGAGCTGACCGACAAACCGTCATTGAGGAGCAAATAAACTCGCTCACGGCCCTCTGCCTCGGCGCGAACACGCAAACGCGCGATCCCCGACAAGCGACGCGCCTCAGGTTTCAACGCCACTGACACCGACAGCTGGGTCGTCGTCTGGCCCGCCGTGAGCGCACCAAAACGAGCGGCAGCAGTCCGCATCACCGGCAGACTACGCCCAGTTGCCGTGAGGTATCCCCCCACCGCAAGCATCAGTACCGCAACTCCGAAAAGAACGAAGCCGAGGGTAATCAACGACCGCACAAACCGCATCAGATAATCGAACCCCTCCGGGGGTGCCCCCCTTATTGCCCGGAACCGGTCCTCGGAACAAGAGAGGTGACCTCAACAGGCCTAATCTCCGGCGGGCACGGCTCGATCCAACTCCCTCGAGAGCCAACCGTGGTTCGACATCGCATCCCAGTTGCCCTAGGCTTCGGCCGCTATTGAAGGAGAGGACTCCCCGTGCGCGAGCTCTTGGAACGATTTCAACTCCGCAACATCGAAAATAGTGTCATCGGCGACCTCAAACTGGATCCACGCATCTTCAAAGCATTTCGTGAGGCTCCGTACGATATGCTGCCGGGGTTCCAGGCGCCGCCTGGACGCGAGGGCAAACCATCCAATGGCCGCGGCAAAGACCATCCGCGCTACGGCCGCTTCATCTACGCCGTTGCACGTGCTCTCGAGCCTGAGGCAATCGTCGAGGTCGGAACCTATGCTGGCGGCACCTCGATCGGCTGGTGTAGAGCGCTCATCGACAAC
>JAJCZJ010000066.1 GCA_029262455.1 Deltaproteobacteria bacterium
AACCGAATGATCTAGTCCTCCGATCGGGGGACATGTGCGAAAGCTCCTGGTGTCGCTGTTTTTGCTCACGGTTCTATCCGCCCCCACCCTCCCCGCGGTGGGTGCTCCCGCCGCTCCCAAGGCCGGCGAGGCCATTTTGGACGTCTAGCGCGACTCTCGAAGAGGACACTGATTATCGCAACGCTGGGCCCGCAATGCTCCGCGCATCCGTGACGACATCCGCCCGCCCGGTACCTGCTCCGCAACGCCATCTGCAGCAGACGCGGCCTCAAGTGGGCAGTCCCCGCGACTTTTCCTGGCCGTGCTCTACTTCTGCGCCGCAGCGATCTACCAAATCATCAGCGAGGGCGGTCCCGGCTCGCTCAACCTGTTGGTCCTGTTGTTCGCCTGGAACGCCCTCAAGATGCTCTGGGTCGGGCCGTTGAGCGTCGCGATTCTGGAGCGCGATGACGCTCCGCTCGGAGGCAACACCCCGTGGCAGGGGATAGGCCTTCGACTATCGCACATGAAGTGTGACGTATAGCTGCGAGATATGGCCGCGCGGGGGCCGTCGGGCAGCGGTGATCTGCCGATTAGTGCCGCGTGTCGGCAGCGGGGCGCTTGCCGCATGATTCTCAGACTGAGCAAGGTCGCGGCTGGTATCGTGACGTTGAGGCCCGTAAGAGGAGAGTGCGAGAAAATGGCGGAAGAACACGAAGTTCTGACTACCGACGAAGCAGCCGCTCTCCTGCGCGTCAGTACCAAGACCGTGCTTGCGCTAGCTCGCGAAGGGACCCTGCCGGGCGAGAAAGTGGGACGCGCCTGGCGCTTCCTTCGGAGCGATGTCCTGGCTCTGGTGCGGGGCACCTCCGCGGGCAAGCTGATGTCTGAGGCTGGCGACATCGTGGATCCGGGAGGAGGCCGTGATGATTGATATGTCGACGTGGGACGAGATGGTCGTTGATGTCGTCAACGACCTCCATCTTGATCCGAGAAACGTCAGGCTCGACATACCCGATGGTGCACCGGAGTCCGACATCGTTCAGGACCTCTTCACGAACGAAAAGGCCCTGAGCTTGGTGGAGGGCATAGCTAAGATCGGGCTCTTGACCCACGAAGTGCCGATCGTGTTAGACCGGGATGGGCAGTTGATCGTTGTCGAGGGAAATCGGCGGGTCGCCGCGCTCAAAGCGATCCAGAACCCACATTTGGCGCCCGATCATCGGGCTCGCATCAGCAAGTTCGCGCAAATGGTTCCCGACCGCGAAGCCGTGCGACGGATAACTGTCAAGAAGGCACCGTCTCAGGACGACGCCGACCAGTTGGTTGCAGCTCTCCACACCGGTAACCAGCGTGTCGCGTGGACCCCAGCCCGCCAGGCTGCCTTCTTTCAGGCGCAGCTCGATGCTGGTAAGTCTCCGGACTATCTGGTCGCTCAATATCCGACCGTGGATGTACGAAAGTTCATCACACGAAGCCGAATTCTTGAACTGTTCCGCACCGTCGCGTATGACGACCCATCGCTCGGGGATTACGCGCGCAAGCGTCGGTTCCCTGTGTCTACGCTCGCTCGCTTGTACGAGAACGACAAGTTCCTCGACTTGGTTGGAGTCCGTGTGCACAACGGCACTTGCAAAGTCTCACTGCTGTCCAGTCCCGCAACGTTCAAGCGCCTTGCAACAAAGATCGTCTGCGATATCCGCGACGGAGAAATTAACACTCGTTCCCTGAACAAGACTTCCAGCGACCGCTACGTCGAGTACATGGATGAGCTCCGAGACCTCCTCAACGAGCGACATCCCGAGGCAGACGTTTCCGCTGACGAGGCCTTCGGCAACCCGAATTCATCATCTTCCTGCGCTGACGGAGGGACGAGGGACTGCGCGCCCGGCGGGAGTTCTGGCTCTGAGTCAGCCGGAGATGGCCAGCCCGATGAGTCCACCGGCTCCGGCAGAGACAAAGCCAAGCCGTTCCCGAAGAAGCGCAACTACCTCAATACCGACAACCTCACAGTTCCGTCAGCGTTCCCGGCCTCGATCCACGAAATCGTCAAGGAGCTCTCGGCGATCAACATTCAGCGGTTCCCGAATGCAACGCTCGATTTACTTAGGACGTCCCTGGAGAAAACGATCAAGGCGCACGCCGAGGCGTTGGGCGAAGACATCCGAAAAGGGTCGAACGAGAAAGGCTTTGTTTTTCTCTCAAACTGTCTTATCTGGTTAGAGGATCACTTTCGCACGACCGGAATGACCGCCTATATCCAGCCTGTGCAGAAAATCCGAGGCGGACGCTACGGTTTCGTCGGCTCCAAGGAGCATCTGGACGCAACGAATCACAACCATCACATCTTCGCCACACCCGATGATGTCCGAGAGAGCTGGGCGACGATCGAAGGCATCATGAAAGCGGTACTGAAACCATGAGCCCTACTGAGACTCCCACTCGGACACCAAAGCGCGTCACCGTCTCGCCACTCCGGTACCCAGGCGGCAAGGGGCTCCTTTACTCGCGGCTCCGCTCGATCATCCGCGATAACCGCCTCACATCCCGTACTTATGTCGAGCCATATGCTGGCGGGGCCGGGGCTGCCCTTGGCCTCCTGGTCTCGGGACAGGTCGAGGAAATCGCGATCAATGATCTCGATTCTGCTGTCTATGCCTTCTGGCGAGCCGTGGTCGATGAACCTGACGAGTTCAGCCAGCTCGTCCGCACCGTTGACCTGACCGTCGAGGAGTGGGAGAAGCAACGCGAGGTGTACGACACCGCTCCGCGCGACAACCTCCTGCAGTTGGGATTTGCGACGTTCTATCTCAACCGCACCAACCGGTCTGGTGTGCTCAACGGAGGACCGATTGGCGGCAAGGACCAGACTGGAAACTACAAGATTGACGCGAGGTTCAATCGTGACACTCTGCTGGAACGCATCCGTCTTATCGGTCTTTACGCTAGCCGCATCACTGTGACCAACCACGATGGTCGTGACGTCATCAAGCGCTACGCTGACGACGCAAATGCATTCATTTACGCCGATCCTCCCTATTTCGAGAAGGCGGGATCGTTGTATATGAACGCGTTTGATGGTGCTGGTCATCAAAGCCTTGCGGATGGACTAAATCTGGCGAAGAGCGCAGAGTGGGTGCTTACCTATGACAATGTTCCAGAGGTGCATTCGCTCTACGCGGAGAGGCGAAGGGTCCTCTTCTCTTTGAATTACTCTGCCCACCGGGTCATGAAAGCGCTAGAAGTAATGGTCTTCTCCGACTCGCTGCGGATACCTGCGGATATTCGAGTGGCCGGGGACGAGCTGCTAAAGGCAGGAGTTGAGGTATGAGCAGCCTTGACTACCAAGAGGCTGAGCTTCCGGTTGCAAAACTCAAGCTCGATCTCCGGAATCCTCGGATGCCTGAGCAAGAATTCGATTCTGATGAGGATGCGATCGAGCATCTCGTAGATAACGCCGATGTTGGCGAACTCGTTGAGTCGATTGGCAACTCTGGTTGGTTGGACTTTGAGCCGCTCATCGTCCTGGATGACGGAAGCAACACGGTGCTGGAGGGAAATCGCCGCCTTGCGGCACTCCGTATAATCACCGACCCACAGATTCGCGAGCTTTCCGGGCTGACACTCCCTGAACCCCTCCACCCCGGCGCCAAACCGGCAACCGTGCGGGTTCGACTGGTGAGATCGCGCGCAGCAGCCAGAGAGTACATAGGATTTAAGCACATTAACGGTGCTTTTAAGTGGGATGCGCTCGCTAAGGCGCATTACGCCTGGGATTGGCTTAACGATGACGAGAGCGTCTCCGTTGAGACAGTAAGTAAACGGCTGGGCGACAAACACCGGACAGTAAGCCGCATGGTGAACGGCTACATAGTTCTTCTCCAGGCGGAAAAAGCTGGATTTGACCGCGAGAGAAGAGAGAAAAGTTCGTTCTACTTTTCGCATCTCTATACGGCCCTATCGACTGTTTCTGTAAGGCAGTATTTGGGTTTGCCCGAACCGGGGGTCGCTCTTCTGGAAAAGAACCCGGTTCCCGAGCCGGAGCTTCCAAAGCTACGGGAGTTTATGAGTTGGCTGTATGGCCAAGGGTACTTGCCGGCCCTAATTCGTAGTCAGAACCCCGATCTGACTACCCTTGTTGCTGTCCTTGGGAACGCAGCCTCGACGAGCGTTCTGGAGAGAACCCGCAGCCTTGACGACGCTTACGCATTGATTGAAGATAGGTCGGGACGATTCACGGAAGCGCTTTACGAGTTGTCGCGCGACGCAAAGTCTTTACTCGGTCAGACGAGCGACTATGACGGGAGTCGAGAGACCTTTGACGTAGCGGTCTCGTTGGAGAAGACCGTCCGCAACATCCGATTGGCCATGTTTGCCGAGTTGCCAGAGAGTCGGACGGATAGCTGAATGATTGAGCTGTTCGCCCGCAAGGCGACTAGGAGTGTAATGGCGGACTGGGTTGAACTCAGTGCTCTATCGGCTTCGCGGGGGTCCTTCTCTTGGGCGGAGTTTCTTCGAGCTGTCCAGTTGCCTGACGATCCGGACCATGGTGTCGACAATGAAAACGCCAGCGGTGAGGGTCTTGAAGAGGAGATCACGGGGGCCGAGTCTGAGAAGTTGCTAGGAGACGTTGCGGACGAGTTACGTTATCGAGCGGACGCGCTCGATGACAACTACCCGTTCGTATTCCGGGTGCGCAACGGAAAGTGGTCGATTGAGGTGCAAGAGGAGCAAGAGCCCTCGCGGTCCTCGGCTTATCTTGTCTACAAGACATGTCTTCTGATCTCGGCGTTTCGTCACGGCATGCTGCGCTCACCAAACTCAGAGCATGCAAAGCAGATGTCCGACTGCATGCAGCGGGTGGCCTACTTCGTGGCCGGCGAGGTAATTGGCGGTGATGCGCATTGGTTTGGCTGGCCGCGACCCGATTCGACGACAACGATGCGAAACGCGCTGGTAGCGCTCCTGGCGAAGTTGAAGCAGGGAACTGTGAAGACTGAGGACCCCGACTGGACCAGCGGCCACGAGAAGGACGCCGGAATCGACGTCGTCGCTTGGCGTTCGTTTCGGGATGGAAAGCCGGGATCGCTCGTCCTGTATGGACAGGTTGCTTCCGGGCTTGACTGGATTAACAAGCCCGTCACTGGCGAGTTCTTAAAGGCCTACTTCAACGACTGGTTCATTGACGAGCCCACTTCTCACTATATCCCGGCCACCTTCATTCCCTTCATGCAGCACGACAACTGTCGTCCGAAGAGGGGACAGGCATACGAGGCAGCCATGCACGGCCGGGCGAGGAAAGACGAGATCGTACACGGCTTGGTCGTCGACCGTTTGAGGCTGTCCGAGCTTGCTGTCGGCGCCGAGGCCCGGTGCAGAGTTCTCTTGGGCGAAGACCCCGCGATTAAACAGTGGTTTGAAGTGTCTATGCGGTTGGCCGCAGCGGCTTAGTTGAGCCATGCTCGGCGGGCCGCGCTTGGGGGACCAGAAGGGGACCACAACCATGCAACCATGCATCTTGTGACGTGCTCCGCATGATCTGAGCCGCGGAATCAAGCGGTCTTCGATGCAATCTGAGCCGTTCGAACGCCTGGGGGACAACCGGTTTACGCAGGATCCCGAGAACGAGGAGGTTGGGTCGCCGTTCGGGCCGCTGCCGGACATGGCCGTAGCCGAGAGGCAGCAGTACCTGACGATGGCCGTTCGCGACTACCTGAATGAGGGCGGCAAGCTGCTTCACTCCGGCGAGACCGCCCAAAACCAGG
>JAJCZJ010000067.1 GCA_029262455.1 Deltaproteobacteria bacterium
GCGGGGGGCCCCCCCCCCGGCTGGAAGGGGAACAAGGAGGACTTTCCAGCTGCCTCACCGAGTACCACGAAACAGCCATAATGTATAGACTCGATCCGTGTTTATAGACTTAGGGATTCCCCTTACAGCCGACAATCTTTCAGTTCCCGCCGAAGCTGGGAGAAAAGCAAGCGGAGAGGGAGGGATTCGAACCCTCGAAGCCGTAAGGCTTACACGATTTCGAGTCGTGCCGTTTCAACCGGACTCACGCACCTCTCCGTCGGAACTTCCCGTGGAATGCGCCCAGCAGCGCTTTATAGCGGGGGCTCTGGACTCAAACAAGCCGCCTTTGCCGGAAGAAGTCCCTCAGCAAGAGAGATGCTTCTGAAGCCAACACCCCGCCGCGCCATAGAAACCGGTGATTCAGCCTGCGGTCGTCGGAGTAATCGCCCAAGCTGCCGACAAAGCCCCCTTTCGGGTCACGACATCCAAAGACGACTGAAGACAACCGCGCCTGTAAGATCGCACCGACACACATGAGGCACGGTTCCAACGTGACCCACAAAGTAGCGTCGGGAAGTCGATGGTTCCCCACCGTGCCCGCCGCTTCGCGCAACGCAACGATCTCGGCATGGCCGCTCGGATCGCGATCGCCGACGGTCTGGTTGCGCCCTCTCCCGACAACGGTGCCCCCGACCACGACCAGGGCTCCAACCGGTACTTCGCCCCGCTTTGCCGCTTCGCGAGCAAGATCGAGGCACATCCTCATGTAGGTGTCGTCGTCCAAGGGAAGAAGCTGCCCGCGATTCTCAGGCGGTGCAAGGGACGTCTGGTTGCGCGGCGCCGATCTGCCCGGTATCCACAATCCTAATGCTCTACGAAGTTGGACAAGAAGTATTGCTGATGTCGCTCCCGGGTCGCTTTCGCATCGTAGAAGTCAAGGGAGAGGTCATTACCATCGAGAATGACACGGGACTCCGCAAGCAGGTACTCGAGCAAGCGGTGCGCCCCGTCAATCAAGCCAACTGACGGTGATCCTGCCATACGCGAAACGCTCGAATACCGTCCGGGCAAAATTGGCGTTCGACAAATAGCGCCTCCACCGTAGCCACATCGACCCATTGGCCCGAAACGATCTCCTCGGGCTGCAAGACCAACCGCTCCGCACAACGGCATTCGAAGACCCTGCCGTGCACTCGATTGGACCCGTCGTCGAAGCGAAGAGCGCCAGCCTCGGTCAGACCAATCGGCGCGACGCCCAACTCCTCCAGGACTTCCCTCTCGGCGGCTGCGGCGTACCCCTCCCCGGCTCCAACAACTCCGCCGACCACGACGTCATAGTGCGAGGCGTAGACGTCCTTGGTCGATGTACGCAGGTGGACGAAAACCGTCCCTCCATCTCCGAGGACTACGATGTAAGTCGCCCGGTGCCACAGCCGACCGGTTCGCACCTCGGCCCGCGTACCACGCCGCAAGAAGCGATCGTCCTCATCGACGATGTCGACAACTTCGGCGCCGCTCATCCTTCGAGCTGCACATCAAAGAGCGCCGCATCGTCCGGGGTGTTGATGTTGCGAAACGATTCCTCGGCTCCGGTCACTGCTTCCATGACCTCCTGCGGGACGTAGTCGGTGCGCACCAACGGCAGGAAATCGCGCATCGATCGAGCCCCGCGATCGACAGCCGTCACGATCCGCGCGCGCAGGTCGGTCCCATAGACGGCGTGCAACGGCTCAATGTCTCCGTCCCAACAGGGCACCACCGCATCGGGCGCTTCTGCGCTTTGCACCAGATCGGCGAGAAATCGTATCGGTTCCTCGCGCAGAAACGGCATGTCGCAGGCGGTGACGAACGAAAATCGACTACCGATGCGGCCCAGCCCCGCGTGCAGCCCACCGAGCGGTCCAAGGTCCTGGAGCTCGTCGGTCACCACGGACACCCCGAGGCCCTGAAACTTCTCCGGGCGGTTCGTCACGATGACGACTTCGTCAAAACAGCGATGAAAAACTCGCAGGGTACGCGAAATCACAGAGTCTCCATCAACCGAAAGAAACGCCTTATCGCGTCCTCCCATCCGGCTGTTCTTACCACCGGCGAGTACGATCCCGCCGACCCCTGGAATCGGTGTCGTCATCTTGCTGCGGTAGCTAGCAGCCCGTTGAAAAACAGGGCACGCGCTGCCCATGGTCTTTTCGGGCCACACCGGCGTTGGCGAATCCTCGACAAAAGCTTAGGCTTTGCCTCCCACCTCCGCCAAGGCTTTGGTGGACAGGCCAGTTCGCCGCCTTGCTGTGACACCAAAATCCTCATTTTCGCTTGCGCACCTGTTTTTCAACGGACTGCTAGACCCGTGCTCGTGCCGATTCCCACTCCGCAATTCCTTCGGGCGACAAGTACTGTTCTATGAATTGCCGGAAGCCGCGCAACGCCCGTTTGCGATCCTTGTAGAGCGCCTCGCGGATCAACTCACCGTGGATCCAGCAATCGAAGGAGGGCTCTTTCGTCAGCGTGAGCTCTAGTAGGCGCTCGCCCATCGGTGTCCCCGTCACCAACAGCCGCACCGTACGACCCGAATCAATCAGGGCGCCTCGCGCATACGCAGGGAGCTCTACAGCCTCCCGGATCTGCTCGGCCTCCTTCTTCGAGAACGAGCGTTCCGCCAGCTGCACGTATCCCCACTCGCCTTCGGCCGGGTTGGCCTCGACCAACAGCTTCTGGTTGCTGTCCGTCAGGCGTACGCGCGCAGCTTCCTGCTCGAAGCCGCCAGCGGCCCGATAAAACTTCTGTCCGACCGGGGGCCCTAGCTGAACGAAGGTAGGCTTCTCTTTGTCGTCGAAATCGACCCACCAGCGATCCTTGACCGCCTTGCCGTCGCCGTCGCTCCCGTCGGCCGGGTTCGAATCGTCCTTGTCGTCCCCGCTCATGCCGCTTTACGCCCTCCACCCCGAATCGGGGCACGGCGCGGTCGGCGCGTTGCTTCCGCCACGTTGCGCTCCATGGCTTCAGCAAACAGATCCGCCTTTGCTTCAGCGTCGGTCCACAGGATGTAGTGCCCCATCTCGTGAAACACAGTATTCACCCATTGTTCCTCGCTGTTGTACTTCCGGCCCCTCTTCCAATTCTCTGGGTGCACGAGGTAGATCGTGCCGTTTTCGAATGTGCGGCCAGCGGTCTTGCCCCAATCGAGATACTCGAACCACTCGACGCTCGGTCGCTTCAGTCGGTAAAAACGGCAAATCTCGGTCACCGCACGGTTGAACCGCGACACCTTGTGCTCGAGGAAGAACTCGCCCAGTAAGCGACGAATTTGGCGCCGTTCTTTGACCGGCGGAACTGTCATCCGCATGATTCTCTACCCGCTCCTAGATTCCGTCCAATTGGCCCGGACGATAAGAGGGAGGCTTCCCATTGTCAACGAGGCCTAAGAGGCACGAACAAATCGCAAAACTCACCTTTTTTCCGTTTTTTCCAATACTTACAGCGACTTCTAAAGGCAACTGTTGAAGGACAATTCCGCCGACTGGTGTCGAATGAGTCGGTTCTGTATGATCCCCTGCATGTATCCAGAGATCCTAACCATCGGACCAATTACCCTCCACACTTTTGGCGCCATGATGGGCCTTGGATTCCTCGTCGGGGCAAATCTGACGGGTCGCGAGCTCGCGCGTCGCGGCATGGACGAGGAGTGGGCGTCGAACATTCTGGTGGCCGCAGCAGTCGGGGGAATCGCCGGCTCGAAGCTGTGGGCTGTGTTCAACGAATGGGATTCCTTCTTAGCCGCACCCATCACGACCTTCTTCTCCGGAGCTGGATTCGTCTGGTATGGCGGCCTGATTGGCGGCGCCTTGGCGGTCACCCTGATTTTTCGTCACTACGGGATTCCTTGGTTGCGCGGTGCCGACTGCATGGCTCCGGGCCTCGTGCTCGGGCAGGCGATCGGCCGTATCGGCTGCCACCTAGCGGGAGACGGGGACTGGGGCATCGTTACGGACGCACCTTGGGGTGTGGCATACACGCGTGCCATCATTGGGTGGCCCTACGCCGAGGGGGTCTTGGTACACCCCACCCCGCTTTACGAAGCTTTCGCGTACACAGTGATCTTCGTGATCTTGTGGGCTCTGCGAAAGCGTCTGACAAGCGACGGAATGATTTTCGCCGTCTATCTCCTGATGGCACCGGCGGCTCGTTTCGCCATCGAGTTTGTCCGCATCAATCCTCCGGTGTTCGCCGGCCTAACCCAAGCCCAACTCTTCTCCTTGGCCCTGGTTGCCAGCGGTGGGATCTTGCTTGCCTTCGGAAGGAGCCGTGCACTCGCCCCGCCGTCGGGCGGTCAAGAGCCGGCGGCCGCGCAGAGATGAACCGAGCCCTACCGATCGTCATCCTCGCCCTGGTTCTCGCCGGCGCCCTAGGTTTGCAAAGTCTCCAAGACTCAGCGGCGCGAGGGTATGAAGCTGCCGACTTCGAGCTCCCAGATCTATCGGGGACTAGCCACAAACTAAGCGATTTTCGCGGTAAGGTCGTCTTTCTCAATCTGTGGGCCACTTGGTGCCCACCGTGCCTTGCTGAGATGCCGTCGATCGAGCGCCTGCACCGCCGTTTCGCCGACCGCGACTTCGTGATATTGGCGGTCAGTGAAGACGCCGCTGGCGCCAAGGCGGTTGCCCCGTTCGCCGCGCAGCTCGGGTTATCCTTCACGATCTTGCTCGACACGGAAGGAAAGGTATCGCCCCGCTACGGCGTCACTGGGTATCCGGAGACGTTTGTCATAGGTCGAGACGGCAAGGTCATCGAGCACTTCGTCGGCCCCACGGATTGGGCGAGCACTGCCCGTTTCAATTACTTCGACGCCCTACTTCGCCAACCCGTCGGCGCCACTGGTTGACGGACCGGTTCGAGCCCGCCGGCAGTTTCGGGGGCTAGCAAGCTCGTCGCAACACAAGACACCGGCCGGAAACGATCGGTACCGGAAGTGCGGCACGAAATCGTCAGACAAGCGCGGTGGGGAAGTGGGGATATCCAATTCCCTTTCTCGCCTGCCCACCTGTTTTTCGACGAAGTGCTCGGTGCTGATTCCGCCGAAGCGCCATGATAGAACAGCTCGGTGCAGAATCGTCTCGTATTCATCATCGGCTCGCCCAGGTCAGGCTCGACGCTCTTGGCCCGGATGATTGGCGCCCATTCCAAGATCCTCGGTCGTCCAGAGCCACATCTGCTGACCCCGCTGGCCCACCTCGGCTACTTCGAAAAGGTGGATAAGGCCCCGTACGATGCCGTTCTGGCAGCGGAATCGACCCGCGAGTTCGTCGCCGATCTGCCCAACGGCGAACAAGACTACGTCGACGCTTGCCGCGCCTACACAGACACACTGTACGAGC
The DNA here is from genome assembly GCA_029262455.1 of Deltaproteobacteria bacterium. Lineage (GTDB taxonomy): Bacteria > Desulfobacterota > Binatia > HRBIN30 > CADEER01 > CADEER01. The sequence continues at coordinate 5,355 of JAJCZJ010000067.1, forward strand.
GCATGCTGCAGACACACCCGGAGAAGACACACTTTCTCGACAAGACTCCGGCCTACGCACTGAGCCTCGACTTCATCGCACGCGTTTATCCGGACGCGCGCTACGTCGTATTGACGCGGCACCCGCTGGCAATTTTCTCCTCCTTCGCCGAATCGTTCTTCAACGGCGACTACGAGGAAGCGCAACGGTACAACCCAATCCTCCAGCGCTACGTGCCGGCCATCGCCGACTTTCTGCGCAAGGCGCCGGCGCCGATCCACCACGTCGTCTACGAGGAGTTGGTGACCGATCCGGCCGAGCATTTGCGGCAGATTTTCGAGTTCATCGGCGTAGAAAACGAACCGGACGCCGTCAACTACGGCAAGAGCGCCCCCGTCGCCAAGGGCCTGGGCGATCCGATCGGCGTACAGAAGTACTCCAAACCGTCGACCGAGTCGCTGGAAAAATGGGCGGCCGAGATCGCCTCGCAGCCCGATCGAATGACTCTGTGTCGAGACATCGTCGCCCGCCTCGACCCACAGGACCTAGAGACCTGGAAACATCCACTCGGCGAATCGTTCTGGGCACCCCTGGAGCGCGCCTCCGGCCAATCACAAACGCCGAAGAAAAAGAAAATGGATCGCTACCGCCTACAGCGCGCCGCGATCGTCAAGGGTCGAACGGCGGTGCGGAAAGTGCCCGGGTTGCGCGCGCTGCTCAAGCAAGCGCGACTGGCGGCCGACGTCTTGCTGAGAGAGTGAGCGGAGAATCCACCCTCAGTAGCCGCCGAACCCAAGATCCTTAGTAGGGTTGGCTTTAACCTACCAATCGGCTTTGCCAAATGCCTTACCCTGCGTCGCGACTTGCCAGACTAGACTGCCGTGTCGACAGCTCGATCGCGGAGCAACAGCCGCTAAGCGCACCGTTCTGGTATCGAAACAGGGCGTTTGGTATTTGATGCTTAATCTCAGGAATGGGTACGTCTGGTTGCTTACGCTGGCCTGCCCCCGTCGGGCGCGAAGCGCCCCGGCATCTACTCGCGGCGACGCGTAACGAGGTTGATCCGCATCGCTTCCAAGAGCTCGTCGTCCTCAACATCCCATGTCGATTCCGCAGCAGCGACTCGCGCAGGAATGCGAAGTTCGCGATTGTTTGCCCAAGTCTCCAGTCCGGGTACTGCTCGCCAACCTCCACCAACACCTCAATCAATTTATCTCGAGTCCGCGTCACAAGTCCTCACATCCTCAGGGATTGAGCAACAGTTCGAAGATTGCGCCGCTTCGCCCACTACTTCAACTGGAACCTTGCCCGCTACCCTCGAGGCACGGGATGCACGTGTCACACCATCCATGTGTCATTTCACCGTTGGCACCTCTAACAACTTGAATGGCCGCATAGCCGCACCTCCTCTTCTCGACTAGCGGTCCGTTCGAAAAAGGTCTTCGCAGTAGTCATCCGCGAGCATCCTTCAGTGGGTAGAGCAGCTTCAGGACATAGTCGTCGATCCAAACATACGGCGACCAATCCTTACGCGCTTCCCACCGCCACAAGATGGGCCCGGGCCCGCCGGCATCTCGCCTGATGATTTCATCGATCTCTGGATCCTTAAGCGCACCCGCGACGTTTCGCCGGAGTTCAACACCGACACCCGTACGCTCACGAAGTTTCGCCAGCGCGGCCGGGTGCGGCTCTCTCCGATTGAGGGTTAGATTCACGAGGGCACTACTCTGAACGAGGTACTTCTGAGAACCCAAGGCCGCCACCAAAACCTCGTCCACCTCCGGGCGATCAATCGAACCGAGATACCGGATCACATGGCTGTCGATCCCTCCTGCCGGCCGTTGTCTGCGATCAATCGCGTCACGCGCGGCCTCGACAAGGAAGTCCAAATACTCTTCTTGCTCCGTGAGTTCGTAAAGAGCCCAAGCGGCTGCCGTTCGGCGATCAAACGACTTCGAGCCCCGAAAAACGACGTCAAGATCTGCGGCAAACTGCCGGGCCTCGTATATTCCGAGCAGGATTAGAGTCTTTGGACCACCATCGGGAAACTTCGTATATTTCTGCCCAGCTTCTCGCACCAGATGCGGCAGACCCAGTTTTCCGAACATCTCTGAAGGTACCCCCCCTCCGGATCGCTCCTTCAGGGCCAAAACGTCCTCCGCAGCCTGCGTCTGTCGAAACTGAGCGAGGGTCCTAGCGGCTCTGAATCGAAGGTCGTTCTGCCCCGTTCTCTTCCGCTGAGGACGCCCCACGGCAACCACGACTTTCTCCTCCCTCACGGGGATCGCGGCCGGCTCGCGAACGAGCGCGCGCAGAACGTCCGCTCCAGAATCATCGCCTATCCGCAGCAGCGCATCACCCACCAGGAACCGAACCAAAGGGTTCGGATGTTTCACGTACCGGCCGAACGCCGCGCTCAACCGGGCCGGCGGGAGAAACTGTTCGTACAGTACCTCCCTAATCGCATTCCGTATCTGAAGATCGTCGTCCGACTGGATTCCTTGGTCGAGGCGTTCCTGCCAGGACACGCTCACGTCGACGCCCGCGGCAATGGCGATCTTCTCGAACAACCCCCGCATTGCTTCGAGTCCCTTTTGCTCCTCCTCCGCACTCAGCGGCGAGACCTCCGCGACATCCGTAGCCCTCTGTGGCGAAGGAGTGCTCGGCAGCTCACCAACCGCACGCGGCTCAGTTGCCTCCTCGTCTCTGTCGGACGCAGCCACACCCCTTTGAACACCCTCCTCGGCAACCGAGTTTAACCGGGCGTCTGATAACTGCCCTTCCGGTCCATCAGCCCAAGCATTCCAACGTACGAGAACAGCTACTAGCACCAAGCCGACGCCAACTGCAGGAACTATTACTCGAACTCGCACTTTGAACTCACTTTCGCGCAGACAAGGCAGGTGTCATCATCGCAACTCTCCAACATCGTTTGAAGGCCCGCCGTGCCCTGCGAGAAAAGGCAGAATTCCACTACTCCTCTTGCCCTATTCTGGGGGCCGAACGTCTCAGCAAACCTGCAGCCCGCATGCGTACTGTCGAGGAATACCGAACAGGAAACGACCGACGTGCCTGGAGCACGGTCTTCGAAACACCAAGTTCATTGCCATACGCGGCCTCCGCGACGGCCGCAGTAGCGAAATCGCAAACACGCAACGGAGGGGCAACCAGATCTCGTCCAAGCCAGGTTTCCGTTTCATCCGACAACATTGCGATTAGGTCGTCCCGCACGTTCTCCACTCCGACTAGCCGCAATAGGAATAGAGCTGCCACCGTCTCCTCAGCAGTGCCGCTACGCAAGTAATGCCTGTACCGCCGAATCCCAGCACTATCTCCAAGGCTCGCGAGAGCAGCCGACAGGGGCAGATCAAAAGATACGTCCCTGATCCGACGATCCACACGTGCGGGCCGCCCCCGATGCGAGTTCTGAATCGAGATCAGGGCTTTCCGGTCTTCGTCAGAACCAAGGCAACCTATCACCATCGTTAGATCAACATCGGGCACTTTTTCCGCGCGGGCACGCAATCGCAGATCTCTTCCATTTCCCTGGAGAGATTCCCGAATCTCCTGACAGGAAAATCTCCGACGCAGGATCCGAAGCACATGGTTGAATATTTCGGGATTCGAATCTCCTAGATAACAACTCAGAACTCTGGCCATCGAGACCGTTGGCCTTGCCCCCGCTAACCGAATCCCCTGGCGCATAATGCTTGGATCTGTCGCGGTGCACGCTGATTGGACGTACTGGAGAATGCAATGGTCGGGTGCCGAAGCGATCGCCCTAAACTCTTTCATCATCAATTGCCGAGGCACTCCAACCTCGCACCGCTCGTCCGCATCAGACTCACCCAAACCAAACGGGGAGAGTAGGACGATCGCCAAATACGCCGCCGGCACACCGCAACCAAGAAACTGTCCCTTCACAACAGAGGCTCCGTAGATCCGCGTCACAAGTACTCACCTCCTCAGGGATTGAGCAACAGTTCGAAGATTGATTGAGACCGCCGATTCGCCCACTACGTCAACCGGGACCTTGACCCATGGCATCGAGGCACGGGATGCACGTGTCACACGGTCCATGATCATCATTTCACCGCTTGCACCTCTCGCAACATGAACGGCCGCTTCGCTCTTCATCTAGGAGGCGGTGGATATCCGGTGCCCTTGTCGAACAAGGGATGCTTCGTCGCTCAGGGCCGCCGCGATGGTGTCGACTGCTGCCGAGCACTAACTCTCCGTCCGCCGAACATGGACCGGTCGCCCAGGAGTCCATACAAGACCACCCCGACTGATACGACCAGGAGACATACTGAGATCCAACTCAGAAGCTCATTGTCCGTGCCGAAGGCGCGGGGGAACGTGAGAGGGAGCCCGAACGTTAGAATAACCAGCGACCAGAATGTTCGGCGAATCCATTTCATGCGCCGCGCGGGCGCTGCCCAAATCCCCGCCCACTCCCAGCCACTTGCCTTGCCAAGCGTTGCCAACAGAAATCCTAAAATGCTCCACCCTACGATAAGGTTTGGGGCGGGCGACTCGAAGACCGACGGCCCGCCCCCTCAATGGCAACGACCAATCCCGAGACCGAGAGCATCGTGCCCAGCACACCGAAGACAATGAACACCAGGCCAAAACTGTTCGATTCTACCCACATCGCGCACGCGTCTCTAACCTCGTACTTGCGCGGGCGTTTTAGGCCCAGATACTTCGCCTGAAGTTCACGGTTCGACGCAGCCACTTCAAAACCACGAGCAGTCAGCTCACCACCCGCAATCTCCACCAGATCCCACCAGACCCACGTACGGAGTCGAAAATTGGGCAGATTTGGATTGGCCAGAAACACCCTGGCCGTCCAAAGCAGGTGTCACCACGGCAACTCTTCGACAAGCTTCGGCGCATTGTCTCCGTCTACGCTGGGCGTGTGAGAAACAATGCAACCTCACGGTCATCGAGCTCCCGCTGTCGAACGCCCGTAGGGTTGGCTTTAGCCTACTGATCGACCTTGGGGATGTGTTCTGCGCTGCGACGCGACTGTCAGGCTAAAGCCTGACCTACGAGGCGGCTCATGAGTTGGGCTTGGTGGTCGCGCTCTTTGAAGCTGTCGCTGCCATCGCTTCGTCCAGGAGTTCGATCGGGTGTACGACTCGGACTGACAATCCTGCGGACTTTAGGCCGGCGCTGATCTGTAGGGCGCAGCCGGGGTTTGCGACGGCGACGCACTCGGCTCCCGTTGCCGCGATGTTTTTGATTTTGCGTTCGGCCAGCGTCCGCGCCATTTCGGGTTCGGTCAGGTTGTAGCTGCCGGCGCTGCCGCAGCAGTGGTCGGACTCTCCTAGTTCGGTCAGAGTGAGCCCGCCGATGCTGCGCAGGATCGAGCGCGGTTGCTCTCGTATGCCTTGGCCGTGCGCCAGGTGACACGCGTCGTGGTAGGTAACGCTGGCTTCCGCCCCGGGGAGTTCGAAGTCAGCCGGGAGTTTCTCGACGATGTACTCGGTTACATCGCGGATGCGCCTTGACAACTGCTCGGCGCGCGTCCGGTATTGCTCGTCGTCGGCCAATAGCTCGCCGTACTCTTTCATGGCGGCACCGCACCCAGCAGCAGTGACGATGACGGCGCTACCTTCGGACCCTGCGAACGCGTCGATATTCTGCCGCGCCAACCGTTGCGCCCCTTCTCGATCGCCGGCGTGGAGATGTAGGGCGCCGCAACAGCCCTGCCCCTTGGGCACATCTGCCGACACGCCGCAGCGATTCAGCACGCGCACTGCCGCCAGGTTGACTTGCGGTTGCACTGCGTCGGCGACGCAGCCGCGCAACACCGACACGCGTTCGGTCTCTGGCCCGACGGCGGCAGTGGATTGTAACGATGGCGCCTTGTGGAGTCTCGGGAAGAGGCTCGCTGCCGCGACCCAACGCTCTGCCAGCGACCACAGTCCGAGGTTCTGCAGCCAGCGCACCAGTGTGACGAAGACGCGCAGGCGGCGTGGATGCGGGAACACTGCCAGCGTCATTTGCCGTCGTAGGCGCTGGACGAGGGGCCGCTTGGTGTTCTCTTCGATGTGCGCCCGGGCGTCCTCGAGGATTTGGCCGTACTGAACCCCGGCCGGGCAGGCGGTTTCACAGGCGCGGCAGCCCAGGCACAGGTCCATGTGGCGCACGACTTCCGGTGTTAGATCCAACGTCCCCTGCGATATCGCCTCGACCAGATGAATGCGGCCGCGCGGTGAATCCATCTCGGTGCCGAGCTCGACGTAGGTCGGACAGGCGTCGAGGCAAAGGCCGCAGTGGACGCATTGCCGCAATAGGGCATCGTTGATCACGGTCAGATTCCCCCGACGAACCTTCCTGGACTCAAGACGCCGTCGGGATCGAAGACTTCTTTGACCTGGCGCATGAGACTGACGTCGGACCGGTGGTAGCCCCACGGATCGAGGCTGTCGCGCAGTTCCTCCGGTATCGCTTCGAAGACGACCCAGCCACGCAGCAGCTGAACACTGACCCGCAGCCACTCCGCCAGCAGCGCGACCTGCCCCGGAACGGCCGGAGCGATCAACTGACAGCGCGCCACACCGCTGGCAGCGTGGGCGCAGATATCGACGACCACACCGCGATCCAACGCCTGGGCGGTCAGAGCTCGCAACAAGTCCGGCAACGCGGTCGGCAGGACGGAGATCCGCGCGACCAATGAATCCTCGTCAATCGGCAACGAGAAGTTGCGCAACGCCTGCTCGACGCCGGCCAATTGGTCGCTCGGCAGACGCCGTACCGCCCCCTTGCCAGCGCTCTCGACCACCTCAGATTGAGCCGCGACCTCTGCCGCGGCGCCGGCCAACCCAATGACCAACGCCCCTTCACACTCAAACCCAATCGCCTCACACGCACCGTCGTTCAACGCCTCGAGATAGTCGGCCACGATCACTCCGCGGTCCAACATCAGCCCTTGCTCGACGGCGCTTCCCAAATCGCTGCATTCCCACACCAGCATTTGTGTGCTCGGCGCGATCGGTCGCACCTTGAAAGTCGCCTCCGTCAACACGCCGAGCGTGCCGAACGATCCGATCAGTACCTTGCCGACATCGTACCCGGCGACGTTCTTGACCACATTGCCACCGGCCCGGACCTGTTCGCCGAGGCCGTTGACGAACCGGACTCCCAGCAACCAATCCCTCACCTTACCGTGGCGCAGGCGGCGCGGTCCGTTCGCATCGACGGCGATCAGTCCGCCGATCGTCGTCTGCTCATCCACCGCTGGGTCAAGCGGCAGTGTTTGACCGAAGCTCGCCAGCTCGCGATTCAGAGCCCTCAGGGTCGTACCGCCGCGGACCGTGACTGTCAGATCGGCGGCACGATGGCTTTCGATACCAGATACGCCATCGAGGCTCAGCGCAACATCGTAACGCCGCGGCCGCCGGCCGATCCCGAGGCGCGCGCCCTTGCCGACGGGAATCAGCGATTTGCCGCCGCCGCGTACGTCGCGCACTACAGCTTGGATCTCGGAGACCGACGTCGGTCGCGCAACGGTAGTGGGTACCACGCCAACAGCCGCGTAGCGCCAGGTCGCCTCGCCTGCCTCTGTTGCAACCGACGACGCCTCTGTCGGCACCTCTGTCGGCACCTTGGTCGGCACCTCTGTCACAGGGGCACCTGACGCATCGGTTTGGTCACTTCCACGCAAGCACCCGGTTGGGGGAAAATTTTGCCCGGATTACAGCGCAAGTTGGGATCGAATACTTTGCGCAGGTCCTGCATCACGCGCAGATCGATCGGCGAAAACAACAACGGCATCTGATCGATCTTCTCGACGCCGATCCCGTGCTCGCCGGTGACGCTGCCGCCCAGTTCGACGCAGGCCTCGAGAATCTCCGTACCGGCGCGCAGCACGCGCTTCACTTCGTCCTCATCGCGCTGGTCGAACAACAGGATGGGATGGATGTTGCCATCACCGGCGTGGAAAACATTGGCGATGCGCAGCTGGTTGCGCTGCGCAATCGCCGATATCTTCTCCAGGATGTCCGGAACCTTGCCGCGCGGCACGACGCCATCCTGGGTGCAGTAGTTGGGAGCCAAGCGCCCGACCGCTCCAAAGGCTTTTTTCCGACTCTTCCAGAGAGTCGCCCGCTCGGCCTCGTCGACGGCGACACGCACCTCGCGCGCTCCCGCCGCGGCACAGTGCTCGCGCACGGCGGCAACCTCACCTTCGACGCCGGCCGCGACTCCGTCGAGCTCGACGATCAGCACGGCGCCGGCATCGGCGGGAAACCCAAATCCGTAGGCCGCCTCGACCGCATCGACGATCGTCTGATCCATCAGCTCGAGGGCGGCCGGAACGATCCCACCAGCGATGATCGCCGACACCGCGTGGCAGGCAGCTGCCACCGAGTCGAAGACTCCCAGCAATGTGCTGATGGATTGCGGCGCCTGCAGCAGGCGCAGGGTGGCTGCCGTGACAATACCAAACGTGCCCTCGCCGCCGACCACCAGGCCGCGCAAGTCGTAGCCGGGCACGTCCTCGACGCCGCCGCCGAGCTCGATGAGATCGCCGTTCGGCAACACCATCTCGACGCCAAGGACGTGATTCGTCGTCACGCCGTACTTGAGCGTATGCGGCCCACCGGAGTTCTCCGCAACGTTGCCGCCGATCGTACACGCCGATTGGCTGGACGGGTCGGGCGCGTACAGCAGCCCTTCGCCCATCACGGCTCGCGTCACGTGCAAATTGACCACGCCGGCTTCGACCACGACGCGTCGGTTCGCGAGATCGATCTCGCGAATCTGACGCAGGCGACTGGTGCCCACCATCACCGGAGCTTCCAGCGGCAGGCAGCCGCCGCTCAGACCGGTGCCCGCACCGCGCGGGACGAACGCTACGTCGGCATCCCGAAGCACCTTGACGACACCGACAACCTCTTCAACGGTGGCCGGCAACACGACGACATCAGGAGACTTTCGCGCCAGCGTAAAGCCGTCGCATTCGTAAACACGGGTGGACGACGGATCGGCGACGATGCCCTCGGTGCCGACGACCGCTGCCAATCGATCCAACAGCGTCGAGCTGATACGGGGCTGTTGCATCTCGGTTGACGTCACAGTGGGATCTTACGCGTCCGCCTTGCCATTCGGCAATAACCCCACCCCGAACGGGAATTTGCGAAACGGAAGTCGCAGGTCGGTATCGGGTCACATTGTAGCTCACGCTGTACGCGGCTCGGCGGCGCCTCTCCCTCCCGGTACACGGCGGCTCGGCGGCGCCTCTCCCTCCCGCTTCTCGGCGGCTCGGCGGCGCCTCTCCCTCCCGGTACACGGCGGCTCGGCGGCGCCTCTCCCTCCCGGTTCTCGGCAGCTCTTGCGCTGTTCTTGATATTGGGCGGCACTGTCTCCAAGCTGCTCCGATGACCGAATCGCACACCACCCGCATTCTACTCGGCCCGGGCCCGAGCAACGCGCACCCGCGTGTCCTGCGAGCCTTGTCCCGCCCTCTCGTCGGCCATCTCGACCCAATCTTCCTCACCTTGATGGGAGAGATCCAAGATCTGCTCCGCAAGACGTTCCAGACTGACAATCGCCTGACCATACCGATCTCCGCGACCGGGTCCGCCGGAATGGAAGCCTGCCTGGTCAACCTTCTCGAGCCCGGGGACAAGGCGATCGTCGGAGTCAACGGCGTCTTCGGCACGCGAATGATCGACATCGTCGGGCGAATCGGCGCCGAGGCCATTCCGGTCGAGGCTCCTTGGGGAGAGATCGTTCCGCCAGAGGCAGTGATCGGCGCCCTGAAAGCCAATCCCGAGGCAAAGGTCGCGTGTCTGGTGCACGCCGAGACCTCGACAGGCGCCTGGCAGCCCCTGGAGGAGGTCGGAGCCGCGGTTCGGGCCACCGACAGCCTATTCATCGTCGACGCAGTCACGTCGCTGGCAGGAGCTCCGCTCTACGTCGACACATGGGGCATCGACGCTTGCTACAGCGGCACACAGAAATGCCTGAGCTGCCCGCCTGGTCTGTCTCCTCTGACGTTCAGCGAAAAGGCGCTCGACGCACTGCGCCGCCGCAAAAGTGCCGTGCAGAGTTGGTACTTGGATCTATCGATGATTGAAAAGTATTGGGGCGATGAGCGCTTCTATCATCATACCGCACCGGTATCGATGAACTACGCGCTCGCCGAGGCGTTGCACCTCGTCCAGGAGGAAGGGCTCGAAGCGCGCTGGCGAAGACACCAACGACACCACGAGGCGTTGCGGGACGGACTGTCGGCAATGGGCTTGCCGTTGGCCGCCCAGGAAGGACGGCGCTTGTGGATGTTGAACAGCGTCACCATCCCATCCGGGATCGACGACGCGGAAGTGCGCAAGAGGTTGCTGGCCGACTACAACATCGAGATCGGCGGCGGGCTGGGCCCGCTCAAGGGAAAAGTATGGCGCATCGGGCTGATGGGAGAGTCGAGTACGCCGGCCAACGTTTTGCTGCTGCTCACAGCCCTCGAGCGCATCCTGCGCGATCTCGGAAAAGACATGCCCGACGGTGCCGGGGTGATGGCGGCCTCTTCAATCCTCGGAAGCTGAAGAATCATTGAAGACACGGCGCGCGATCGCCACGAGGTCCATCGCATCGACGCGCCCGTCGCCGTTCGCTTCGACTCCAGCTTCCGCGGCAAACGAGCCGCGCTCAACGTCCTCGACGGAACGGCCGTCGCCGTCGCCAACTTCGGCGACCCAGGCGACGACGTCGGCAGCGGATTTCACGCCGTCGCCGTTGCCGTCGCCGCGATTCGCGGCCCGGCCTTCCGGGGAGTAGTTTCCGAAAACACTGCACCCAGGGTCGCGAACGCAGTTGGTGAGAACCGTCACGTTGTTGGCATTGGCATCCGTATTGCCCGAAACCAAATCGTAACGCCCATCGCCGTCGTGATCCCAGCTGACGATCACCTCCGGCATGCGACTGGCGGTATCTCCAAGTCGCCCTGCAAAAGTGCCATCGCCGGCGCCGGCGACACCACGACCAACGAAGGTCCGCACCACGTTCGAGGTCTGATTGACCGCGCCGATGTCGACGATTTGGTCGCCGGTGAAATCTCTCGCCACGATCGCGCTGACCAGAAACCCGGCGCGCAGTCCGCCGACGGCGCTGAAGGTTCCATCACAGCGGCCGAAAAAGAAGCGGATTGAATTGCTCGAGCTCGTCGAACGCCCGTTGCCGACGGCAAAATCGACGCGCCCGTCTGCCAGAAGATCCGTCGGATCGCCGCCGCCGAAGTCACCGACAGTGAGCGACGCAGGCTGCTCTCCGACAACGGTCGCGTCGTACTCGCGCGTGATCCCGAACGTCCCGTCTCGATTGCTCAGCAGGACAGCAACCGAATCAATCGCATTGTTGGCTACGACTAAATCGTCGAAGCCGTCACAGTTCGCATCGATTGCCGCGATATCCAACGGCAATGCGGATTGTCCGGTCTGCGTCGTTGGCGAACGTCTTGCCGGACCAAAGTTCCGATCCTCTCCTTGCAGCAGTGCGGCAACTTGCGACGAGTCGATCAGAGCTGTTGCGACATCGGGCCGACCATCGCCGTTGAAGTCGCCGATTGCGATCGCGGCTGGAGAATCGCCAACCGTGACCGGATCGCTCATCTCCAAGGCGCCCGACGGCCCTCCGGACAAGAAAATCAGGTCGTCTCGATCAACACGTGCAACCCAAACATCGAGCCGAAGGTCCCGATCAAAATCAGCTACGCCGACGCCGCCCAGGACACCCCCAACCGCGATCACCTGGCGCACAGGTACGGTGGAGGCCGGGGTCCCCAAAAACACGAAGAGCTCGCCCTCGTCCGTCACCCCGATCAGATCAGACCAGCCATCGCCATCGACATCTCCTGCGGCCAGATCGGTCGGCTCACCACCGACCGGGCGATCTTCCGCCGCGTCGAAGGTTCCATCGTCTCGGCCGCGCAAGATCGCGACTGATCCGCCGCCGCTGCCAATGCTCACAACCGCGATATCGATGCGGCCGTCGTTGTTGAAATCACCGGAACCGAGGCGGCGCGGTTCGGCGTCGGCTACATAGGTGCGTGCTTCGTCGAAGAGACCAGCGCCGCGACCGGCAACGACTGAGACATCTTGGCTGCGGCTATTGGCAGAAACGATATCGAGCTCGCCGTCGCCCGTAACATCTTCGACCAAGACGCGAATCGGTGCAGCACCGACCTGATAGAAAGTGCTCCTGCCGAAAGTGCCGTGACCGCGGCCAGGTCGAGTCTCGACGGCGTTGAGATCCGCCAATGCGGCCACGTAGTCGAGAGCGTCGTCTCCATCGACATCGGCCAGCGCGAAGTCCGCGGCAGCCCCAACCGTCAGCAGCGAGGCCACGTCAAACGACCCGTCGCCCCGCCCCGGAAACACGGACACTGTTTCTGCCGTCCGATTCAAAGCCAGGATATCGGCGTTCCCATCAGCATCGACGTCGCCGATTCGCACCACGGCGGTGCCTCCGCCGGCCCTCAGGTCGTCGATGCCTGCAATCGTGGAATCGTGGTCGACGCGCTCGAAGGTACCATCGCCCCGCCCGATCAGAACGCTCACGGAGCCCGCAAAACCCTCAGATTCTTCGTTGGCCGTCACCAGGTCGGCCACCCCGTCGGCGTTGAGATCGCCCGCCGCTAGATGAAGTGGATTGCGCCCGACATCGATCGGCGCCAGCGGTTCGCCGAAGAACCGCGCCTCTCGAACCTCCTCCGTGACACAGTCGACAGCGCTCGCCAAACCGAGCAGCACGGTTACGGTCGACTCGTTCGGATTGGCGAGAGCAAGGTCCAGCGTCTCGTCGCCATTCAAGTCCAAGATCACCAATTCACTCGGAGCACCCGCGAGATCAATGCCCGGCGGACGTCGATTCAGGACGGAATCGCCGCGACCCGTCGCGATGGCGACCTGACTGCGCAGACCACCGGTGTTGGTCACGACGACGTCGAGGTTACCGTCACAATCGGCGTCGCCAACCCCAAGTCCAGTCGGCCCGCTGCCGACAGACGACACAGTCGCGGTTCGAAACACGCCGCTCTGCGCCGCCGAAGGACTCGGCTGCATCAAAACCGTCAACGCGGCCCAACAGACAAACATCCGGACCCGGCCCGTCATCTGCAGTCCTTCCCAAGCCATCAGCCCAGCAAAGAGCGTGACGGATCGCGATTCAATTCGCTTGTCAGTCTCCGCCCAGGCCGCGGATCAAGGTACTCGCTTCCTTGCCGTCGTATCGTCCACCGTGCCGTTTGCCCAGCTCTTTCATCAGAGGCCCGATCTCCGACGATCCGATCTCGGCAGCGAGAGATCGGACGATCCCGGCTAGCTCATCCCCAGTCAGTTGGCTGGGCAAAAACGTCGCCAAGACCTCCTTCTCTTTTCGAGCTTCGGCCGCAATCTCATCGCGTCCGCCCTTCTCGGCAAACTCGATGATATCGTCACGTTTCTTGAGCTCCTTACGGAAGATCCCGACGATCTCAGCCTCAGCCACGGATTCGGCCCGCTTCTCGACTTTGAGGTTCTTGGCAGAGGTCATCACGGCCCGCAGGATGTCGACGCGCCTCTGATCGCGCGCCCTCATCGCCGCCTGAAGATCCTTCCGGAGAGACTCCTCGTCCATCACGAGGCGCCAGAGAAGATCCGACGTGCCAAAGACCCGATGTCCATCGGGTCGACGCGGCCATCGCCATTGGCATCGACGCCCGCCGCAGCCCCAAAGGACCCACGCTCGATGTCCTCGACAGCGCTGCCGTCGCCATCGACTCTTTCGGCGGCCACTGCAGCAATGTCCCCAGCCGACAGGATGCCATCGTTGTTGCCATCGCCGCGCACAGCCGGCTCTCCATCAGGTAGGAACTGATTGAAGACATCGCATCCCATGTCGCGGACACAGTTCGTCAAGATCGTAACGTTGTTGGCGCTTGCATCCGTATTGCCAGCTGCCAGATCATACCTTCCATCACCGTCATAGTCGCCAGCGGTCATCGTCTCTGGCATACGGCTTACGGTATCTCCCGGCCGAGAGCTGAACGTCCCATTGCCGTTACCGTCTTCGCCCCGACCGATGAAGCTGCGAACAACGTTCGACGTCTGATTGACTGCGCCAAGGTCGACAATCTGGTCGCCGGTAAAGTCCCGAGCCGTCATCGCGGAAATGAGAAAGCCAGCGCGCAGCCCACCACCCGGCGTAAATGTCCCGTCACAGCGACCGAAGAAGAACCGGATCGAGTTGCTCGATCCTGCCGAGCGTCCGTTTCCGACCGCAAAATCAACCCGTCCATCGGCCATCATGTCGAGTGGCTCGCCGCCACCAAAGTCGCCAACGACGAGGGCATCGGGGAGCTCTCCCGCAATCGCCGCTTCCAATTCGCTACCAATACGGAAAGTTCCGTCACCGTTGCTCAACATCACCGCAACAGCATCGATCGCATTGTTCGCGGCAATCAAGTCGTCAAGGCCGTCGCAGTCGGCATCGAGAACAGCAAGTTCGATCGGCGTAGCTCGTTGGCCGGTCAACGTCGTTGCTGACAAGATGGCGCTGCCGAATCGACGATTCCCAGATTGCAAGAAGGCAGCAACCTGCGAGGTCTCGACTTGCGCGGTGGCAATATCGGCACGGCCATCGCCATTGAAATCGCCAATCGCCACCGGCGAAGGTGTATCGCCACCGGCATCGATCCGGGTTTCGATTTCCAATGAGCCAGAAGGAGAGCCAAACAAGATGACTAACTGCCCGGCATCAATGTCCGAGACGACAGCATCGAGGCGCAGATCCTTATCGAAATCGGCCACTGCGATACCGCGTGCGCTACCGCCGAGGGGGATGATTCGGCGATCACCAAGACCGATGCCCGGACGACCCGGAAAGACAAAGATGTCGCCGGGTTCGGTTACGCCAATCAGGTCAGCCCATCCATCTCCGTCGACATCGCCCGTGGCCAGATCGGTCGGAGCTGCGCCGACACGACGGTCTTCCGCAGCATCAAAGGTTCCATCCTCGCGGGCTCGCAGAACTGCCACAGTCGCGCCACTGCTCCCCTCGCTCACGACCGCAATATCGACACGGCCGTCGTTGTTAAAGTCACCCAGGCCCAGGCGGCGCGGCTCAGCGTCAGCGACATAACTTCGCGCTGACCGGAAAGTGCCATCGCCATTTCCAGCGATCACCGAAACGTCTTGGCTACGACTGTTCGCCGAAACGATATCGACCTGGCCATCGCCCGTGACATCAGCGGCCAAGACACGAATCGGAGCGCTGCCCACTTCGAAGGAGCTGGCGCTGCCAAATGTTCCGTCGCCGTTTCCGGCGCGGAACTCCACGCTATCGAGATTTGCAAGCGCGGCGACATAATCCAAATTGCTATCACCGTTTAGGTCAGCCAGTACGAAATCTTCAGCGCCTGGCACCGTCAACGACGTAGGAGGTCCAAACGTTCCGTCGCCGTTGCCCGGATAGAAAAACAGACTTTCGGAGACAGCATTCAGGGCGACGATATCAGCATCTCCGTCGCGATCGAGATCCGCGATGCGAACAACGGATGTGCCAATCTCGCCCTCTAGGTCTTGCACCCCTTCCATCACGGAATCGTGATCCACCCGTCCGAACGTACCGTTGCCGATCCCAAGCAGCACACTGACAGTCCCGCGAGAACCTTCCGACTCGACATTCGCCGTCACCAAGTCTGGGATGTCATCATTGTTCAGATCACCAACAACGATCTCAACCGGCCCGCCACCCACGGACTCCGTGTCCAGCGCATCGCCGAAGAACTCCCTGGTGCCCAATCCGGCCAGAATCGTGACGCTGCTGTCGTTCGTGTTGGCGATCGCCAGATCAGCGATCCCGTCATCGTTCAGATCGGCCAGCGCGGTCTCTCCGGGGAGGCTCCCAACATCGAGGCCCGGCGGAAACTGAATCAAGTTCGAATCCCCACGGCCAATGGCAACGACGATTTGATTGCTGAATCCGCCGGTGTTCGTGACGACGACATCGAGTTCACCGTCGCGGTCGATATCGCCGACCTCTAAGGCCGTCGGCCGGCTGCCAACCGTCGACAACGTCGCCGACCGAAAAACACCGCTGTCAGCCAACGCGCCACCGGCAAGCGCCAGCGTCGCCAGCAAGACAAAGTTCGAGATCGAATACTGATGGGTCATCTCCACCCCTCCACATTTTCTTCAGTCAATCGGCGCGCCGATTCTTTCCCAACGGACGCTGCCGCCACTCTTCCTCTGAGACCAATAGATGAGAAAAACCCGCCCTTTGATGCTCGAAACTTTGACCGGACCCCATGTTCTACTATCGATGCTCTGATCCCGGTTGTCTCCTAGCACAAAAACGTGCTCCGGGGGTACCCGAACGGGCGCAAATTCGGCCGCTCCCGATGGCCACCGGTCGGGTCCCTCCCGCTCGCGCCCATCGACCCGCAGGGCCCCCTGCCGGAACTCGACCACCTCCCCACCCGTGGCAACGACTCGCTTTACATAGAAGCGGTTCGGCTCTTCGGGCAACTCCAGGATCACCACATCGTCCACGGCGGGGACCGCCAGAGGCCACAGCCAGCCATCGGAAAACGGAGACGGCACCCCGTAGGCGATCTGTGAGCTCAGGATATGGTCGCCGATCTGCAACGTAGGCAACATCGAGCCAGACGGGATTTTGAACCCCTGGACGACGCACCCTTTCAGAAGTAGCGCCAAGACGACGCCGGTCCCGAGCGCGTGTAGGTACTGAGCCGGGCCGGGCATCGAACGTACGGAGAGCGAGGAATTCCCGCTCGATCAGTCCTCACCGACCCGAAGCACCGCCAGAAAAGCCTCTTGCGGTATCTCGACGTGGCCGACCTGCTTCATGCGCTTCTTGCCCTCTTTTTGCTTTTCGAGGAGTTTTCGCTTGCGCGAAATATCACCGCCATAACACTTCGCGGTCACATTTTTGCGCAATGCCTTCACCGTCTTGCGTGCGATCACCTTGGCCCCCAGAGACGCCTGCAGAACGACCTCGAACATCTGCCTGGGAATGAGCTCCTGCATCTTGGAGATCACGTCGCGGCCGCGCATATAGGCGCGCTCGCGGTGGACGATCATCGACAATGCGTCGACCGCTTCTCCGTTGATCAACACATCGAGCTGAACCAGATCGCCGGCGCGCAGATCCAGGAACTCGTAGTCCAACGACGCGTACCCCTTGGTCGCCGATTTCAACCGATCATAAAAGTCCAAGACGACTTCGTTAAGCGGCAGTTCGTAATCGACAACCACCCGCCCCATGCCGAGATAGCGCATGTTCTTCTGACGGCCGCGCTTCTCCTCGCACAAAGCAAAAACGTTCCCGAGATACTGCTCGGGAACGTGAATCGCAGCGAGAATATAGGGCTCTTCCATCATCTCGATCTCACCGACCGGGGGGAGCTTGGCTGGACTATCGACCAGCAGCACCTGTCCTTGCGTCGTCGTGACCCGGTATTCGACCGTCGGAGCCGTCGCGATCAGGGCGAGATCGAACTCCCGTTCGAGCCGCTCGCGCACGATATCCATGTGCAGCAACCCCAAAAAACCACAGCGAAAACCGAACCCCAGGGCGACAGAACTCTCCACTTCGTAGCTAAACGCAGAGTCGTTGAGACGCAGCTTCTCCATAGCGTCGCGCAGTGGTTCGTACTGCACCGAATCGGTCGGATACAGCCCGCTAAAGACCATCGGCTTGATCGCCTTGAAGCCTGCCAGCGGCTCCGGTGTCCTTCGCTCAGCCGATGTAATCGTATCACCGATCTTCGCGTCGCCAATGTCCTTGATACTGGCGCTGATGAAGCCAACATCCCCCGGCCCCAGGTCTTTGCAGGCCGCGGGCCGTGGGGCGAAGACTCCAACCTGGGTGACGTGGAAGGTCTTCCCGCTC
Organism: Deltaproteobacteria bacterium; assembly: GCA_029262455.1. GTDB lineage: Bacteria > Desulfobacterota > Binatia > HRBIN30 > CADEER01 > CADEER01. Next base: position 23,235 of record JAJCZJ010000067.1, read on the forward strand.
GCCATGAGAAGAATCGGCGTGCCGCCGGTGACGCGGCCTTCGAAGACCCGAATGACCGCCACGACGCCGTGATACGGGTCGAACCAGCTGTCGAACACCAGCGCCTTCAGGGGTGCGTTCTCGTCGCCCCCGGGCGCCGGGACGATCTCGACGATCCCCTCCAACACCTCGGTGATTCCAATCCCCTGCTTCGCGCTGGTAAGAATCGCCCCCGACGCGTCGAGACCGATAATCTCTTCGATCTCCTGGCGCACGCGCTCCGGCTCGGCTCCGGGAAGATCGATCTTGTTGATGACCGGGAGAATCTCCAAGTCGTTGTCCAAGGCGAGGTAGACGTTCGTCAAGGTCTGCGCCTCGACCCCCTGCGAAGCGTCGACGACTAGAATCGCGCCTTCGCAAGCCGCCAGGCTGCGCGACACCTCGTAGGTAAAATCAACATGGCCGGGCGTATCGATGAGATTGAAACTGTAGTCGGCGCCGGCTTTCGATCGATAGTTGAGCCGCACGGGACTCGCCTTGATCGTGATCCCACGCTCACGCTCGAGGTCCATGCTGTCGAGCATCTGGGCTTGACGATCTCGCTGACTGATCGTCTGCGTCTCTTCGATCAGTCGATCGGCCAGCGTAGACTTCCCATGATCGATGTGCGCGATGATCGAAAAATTTCTAATGTTGGATGGCATGCCTCAGGCTGCGCCGCCCTCTTTCCCTTTGGCCAACAGCTCTCGAAAGTAATCGATCGTCTTGTTCAACCCAGTCTCCAAGTCGACTTCGGGTTCCCAGCCCAAGACTTGTCGCGCCTTGGTGATGTCGGGACGACGCGTTTTGGGGTCATCCTGAGTTCTCTCGTCCTGAGGCTTGACGAAGTCGATCTTCGACTTCGAACCAGTCAGCTCGACGACGCGACGAGCGAACTCGAGAATCGTCATTTCAATCGGATTACCGAGATTGACCGGATCGTGGTAACCCGACTGAACCAGCTTCATCATCCCGTCGACCAGATCTGAAACGAAACAAAAGCTCCTGGTGCGCCCACCATCGTCGTAGACCGTGAGGGGTTCTCCGCGCAGCGCTTGCGCCACAAAATTTGTCACCACGCGGCCATCGTCCGCCCGCATGCGCGGACCGTAGGTGTTGAAGATGCGACAAATATAGGTCGGCAGATCCTGATCGCGATGGTAGGCCATCGTCATCGCCTCGGCGAAGCGTTTCGACTCGTCGTACACGCCGCGCGGACCGACCGGGTTTACGTTGCCCCAGTAGTCCTCCGGCTGCGGATGGACCTCCGGATCCCCATAGACCTCCGAAGTAGAAGCCAAGAGCAGCGAAGCCCCCTTGGCTCGCGCCAGGCCAAGCGCCTTGTGCGTGCCCAACGCTCCAACCTTCAGAGTCGGGATCGGCATCCGGAGGTAGTCCACCGGGCTCGGAAGTGATGCCAGATGAAAGATCGTATCGAGCGGGCCTTCGACGTGGACGTAGTCCGTCACATCATACTTCAAGAACCGAAACCGATCGTTGCCCATCAAATGAGCGATATTACGCGGGTGCCCCGTGGATAGATTGTCGAGAGCGATGACCTCGTGCCCCTCGTCCAACAATCGGTCCGCCAGATGCGAGCCAATGAACCCAGCCCCACCGGTGATCAAAACTCGCCCCATGATTAGACCTCACCCACCGGTTGTCGTCCGACCGCAATATACCGAAATCCCAATTCACCCATTGTATCCCGGTCGTACAGGTTCCGGCCGTCGATAACGAGTGGGTTGCGGAGCAGTCGCTTGATCCGGTCAAAATCGGGCTGCTTGAACTCCTGCCATTCCGTAACGATAACGAGGCAGTCGGCCCCTTCGAGCGCATCGTAGGCTGATTCGAAGTATTCGATGCGTTCGCCGAAGAGGCGACGCGCAACCGGCATCGCCACGGGGTCATGCGCCGCGACCTTGGCACCAGCATCGAGCAGGGAATTGATGAAGACGACCGACGGAGCCTCTCGCATATCGTCTGTCCGCGGCTTGAAGGAAAGTCCCCATACGGCGATGCGCGCATCGGAGAGGTCCTCGCGCAAAAAGCGCAAAGTCTTCTGAAAAAGCCAGCCCTTCTGACGGTCATTGACAGCATCGACAGCGTGCAGGATCTTCGCATCGAGATGGTTATTTTCGGCGACCTTGATCAGCGCCTTGACGTCCTTCGGAAAGCACGAGCCGCCGTAGCCAACGCCGGGAAACAGGAATGCCGGTCCCAAACGCTGGTCGAGCCCGACACCGCGCCGGACATCCTCTACGTCACTGCCGGTAGCCTCGCAGAGATTCGCGATCTCGTTCATCTGCGAAATGCGCGCCGCCAGCATGGCATTGGCGGCGTACTTCGCCATTTCGGCACTCTCAGGCGACATGCGGAGAATCGGGTTCCCGGTGCGCAAAAAGGGGCGGTAGAGTTCTTCCATCAACTTCCAGGAACGCTCACTGCGACACCCGATGACAACGCGGTCGGGTTTTTGAAAATCGTCGATCGCCGCGCCCTCTTTGAGAAATTCCGGGTTCGAAACGACATCAAATTCCTGTTTCGTCTGCGCCCGGATGGCGGCCTCCACCTTGGCCGCGGTGCCGACCGGCACGGTGCTCTTGTCGACGATCACGCGGTAGCCGTTCATCGCCTTGCCGATCCCCTCGGCAACCGCCATCACAGCACTGAGGTCCGCTTCTCCGTTCTCCCCCTCCGGAGTACCGACGGCAATGAAGCACAAGAGCGAACGCTCTACAGCGTCCACGAGATCGGTTTGGAACGTCAGTCGCCCCTGCGCGACATTGCGTTTAATGAGCTCTTCCAGACCTGGCTCATAGATCGGTATCTCGCCGCGGCGCAGAGCGTCGACCTTGGCCTTGTCCACGTCCACGCAGATGACGTCATTGCCACTCTCGGCGAAGCACGTTCCGGCGACCAATCCTACATATCCACTTCCGACAATACAGAGTTTCAAAGTTTCTTCCTCCAACAATCGCTACGCGAGCCCAGCAAACTACGATCCGGCTTCGCGTCAGACGACCTTTTCGACACGATACACCGGCTTGCCTTGAGATTCGTGGTAAGTCCGGACGAGAATTTCACCGAGCAATCCCATCGTAACGAATTGCAGTCCCATGATGGTCAGCAAGATTCCCAACAATACGATCGGTCGATCGCCGATCGGGTTGCCAAAAAAGAGCCGATCCAGGCCCAACCACCCGACAATCACCAGCCCCAAGAAAGTCGACACCAATCCGACCACGCCAAAAACATGGATCGGCCGTGTCGCATAGCTCGACAAAAATTTCACCGTGACCAGGTCCAGGATGACCCGCACCGTTCTGGAGATACCGTACTTCGACACCCCGGCTACGCGCGGCCGGTGATTGACCGGCACCTCCACAATTCGTCCACCGAGATCGTCCACCAACGCCGGAATGAAACGGTGCATTTCACCGTAAAGCCGAAGCGATCGAGCCAGGTCGCCCTTGAGGACCTTGAGGGTACAGCCGTAGTCGTGGAGCCGTACTCCGGTGATCCATCCGATGAACCAGTTCGCCATCTTCGACGGTAGTTTGCGGCTCAGCCAGTCGTCCTGCCGGTCGACCCGCCAACCGGCAACTAAGTCGTACCCCTCAGCTTGCTTGGCCAACATCGCCGGGATGTCTTTGGGATCGTTCTGCCGGTCCCCGTCTAGCAAGACGACATTCTCACCCGTCGATTCCGCAATTCCCGCGGCCATGGCCGCGGTCTGTCCAAAGTTGCGACTGAGCTTCACCAACCGCACACCATCGGTCGAGTTCGCGACCTGTTCCAACTCGCCGAAACTATCGTCTGTACTACCATCGTCGACGTATACGATTTCATATTGCCACGACCCCGCCGCTAGTGCCGTGGTAATATCATCGTGCAAACCTGCGATGTTCTCCTGCTCGTTGAAGATCGGGACGACGACAGACAAATCCATACCGGCACTTCGGAGAGGCGCGGACTCAGGCGGGCACGTCTGTCAGAGAAACAAATTGACGATACCGCTCATCGATCATTTCTCGCGTCAGACTTTGCAGCCGCTTCGGCCCAAAGTCCTCGACCACGAATGAGCCCATCACACTCCCGTAGACGATGGCGCGACGCAGACCAGCCGGCGACGTGTCGCCGGACCGGGCCAGCTCGCCCATGACGCCGGCCGCGAAACAATCGCCAGCGCCGGTCGGATCGATGACCTCTTCGAGAGGATACGCCGGAACGGCAAATATCGTGTTGGCGGAGAACTCGATGACGCCGTATTCGCCTCGCTTGATCAGCACGCTCTTCGGGCCGGAAGCCAGGATCTTCGCCGCCGCCTTGACGACGTTACGGTCGCCGGTCAGCAGCTCAGCTTCTTCGTCGTTGACGATCAACATGTCGACGCGACCGAGCAATTCATCCAGTACGGGCCGCGACCCTTCGATCCAATGATTCATCGTGTCGCAACCAACCAACTTGGGACCATTCAGTTGACCCAAAACACGCGCCTGGAGTGCCGGATCGATATTGGCGAGAAAAGCATACTCTGAATCGCGGTACGAGGCCGGTATCTCCGGTTGATAGTCGCCAAACACACCCAGATCGAGATGCAATGTATCGCGGACATTCAGCTCCTTGTGATAGCGCCCCGACCAACGCAGCGTCGTGCCCGGTAGCTTGTCGACGCCGGCAATATCGACCCCGCGGCCTTCGAGATCCGCGAGAACCCCGCTCGGAAAGTCGTCTCCGACCGCTCCGACCATCCGTACAGGTGTGAAAAAACTCGCCGCGTAGGCGAAGTACGTTGCCGCGCCACCTAGAGCATCCTCAACCTTACCCGCGGGCGTCTCCAGCGTATCGAGTGCAACCGAGCCAACGACCAACAAACTCATGTGTTCCCCTTCATGTACTTACCAATCACCGGAGCAAGCCGCTCCTTTATTTCATTTGGAACCCGATCGGGCGCGGTCAGGATCGCATTCTCTAGAGCGCTCACACAGTTACACTGGCGGCGCTTGGGAAGATCGTCGGCGACCGCCGCTACCGACCGCCGCGCCAAGTCGGCGTTCTCACGAAGGATGCGGAGGATATCTTCTATCACGACATCATCCTCATCTTCGTTCCAACAATCATAGTCGGTCACGAGAGCGAGGCTTGCGAAACATATCTCGGCCTCGCGCGCCAGCTTGGCCTCTTGCCAGTTCGTCATGCCGATGATGTCGGCGCCCCACTGGCGATAGAGATGCGACTCTGCCCGCGTCGAGAACTGCGGCCCCTCCATGCAGATGTAGGTGCCACCGCGATGAACATCGCCCCCCGATGATTCTGCTGCGCTGCCAACGAGTGTCGCCAGAGTGGCGCACACAGGATCCGCCAACGACACATGCGCAACGATACCATTTCCAAAGAAGGTGCCGCGACGGTCCACTGTCCGATCGATGAACTGATCGGGAACGACGACGCAGCCGGGCGGCAATTCCGCCCGCAACGAGCCCACCGCCCCTACGGCTACGAGAAACTCCACGCCCAAGGTCTTGAGGGCATAGATATTGGCTCGGAAGTTGATCTCCGATGGAAGAATTGAGTGATCCCGTCCATGACGAGGCAAAAACGCGACCCGCACATCCCCCATACGCCCGAGCGTGATCTCGTCAGACGGATCCCCAAACGGAGTCGAGACAGCGATGGTCTCTAAGTCTTCAATCCCCGGAAGGTCGTACAACCCACTTCCGCCTATCACTCCGAGCACTACTGCCTCCTTGCCCCTGCCCGACGCGGTCGCTACCGTCCGGCCACTCTACGCTCCAACTAAGAACTCAAACGCCGGTCCTGATCGTACGACCAGCTCGTCCGGAGCGTCGTCCACGTCCCCGTCGACCATGTAAACGGTGGGTTGCCTAAACGCAATGTGCACTTCGGACGCCAGCTCGTCCCGCCAACCCGGCCCGCTAACACTGCGTCCGCGCCAAATCGCCGGCAGAGCTCGAACCAGCGTCGTGGCACTGGCGGTGCCAGCGAGAAGCTGAAAACCATCCAAGCCCTGCTCGGCCCGAGGGGTCGGCCGAAACCCCAGTCCGATATCGTCGATCACCGCCGCATACAGCAGGCTAAAGTCGTCGATCTCCAACGCCGGCGGCTCCAATCGCACGGTGGCCTCGACCCTTGCGAAGAGGTCGGTGGCCAATGCATCCCTTCGCACGACCGCCAGCAACAATCTGGCGAGAGACGAAGCGGCCCGCGAGCGCCCCGGTCGCCCACCCGATTCATAGAGCTGCAGAAAGCGCGCCGGAACACCCACGCCGAACATAAACCCCAGCCGATCCACGCCGATGCGCATGGTCCCCTGACGCCGCAGCCGATACCGACCCGAGTCCGCCTCGATCAGTCGGCGCAGCCCTCGCGCTGCCGGCCGACGCGGCACGCCGAGGGAAGTCGCTACCGTATTCATCGTACCGCCGCCTATCGGCGCCAGCACCGGGCACTCCGACCCAAGGTGCTGATACAATGCCGTTGCGACGCGGCCGAGAGTCCCGTCCCCGCCCGCCACGGCGACGACGTCGACGTGGCTCGACTGAACTTCCAGCACAAATGCCTTCAGTTCAGCATCGGTCTTCACGCAACGAACGAAGCCACGCCCGTCGACAATCGCAAGTAGATCATCCGACCTTCGCCGACCTGACCCGGCGTTGGGATTGAACAACACACCAAACGAAGGTCTGGTGGCCCGTCGCATCACCAAGGCTCAAGCGGCACTGGCGGCGAGTTGGCCACACGCCGCGCGTACGTCTTGGCCACGGGTCTTTCGAACCGTGGCACTCAATCCTGCATCTAAGAGACGTAGTTGAAAATCCCGGACTTCGTCAGCCAAGGGCGGACTGAAGCCGGAACCGGGGAACGGATTGAATGGAATCAAGTTGACCTTAGCTCGAACACCGCGCAGCAATTCGGTCAGCCTGCTGCTATCCCCCGGTCCGTCGTTGACGCCGCGCAATAGTACATACTCAAAAGTGATCCGGCGTCGCTGGGCGATCGGCAACTCGCGACATGTCTGAACCAACTGAGCCAGAGGGTACCGCCGATTCACTGGCATCAGGCGGTCCCGCAACGCGTCATCCGCTGCGGTGAGAGACACGGCAATCGCAACATCCGTGTCGACGGCCAATTTTCGCAACTGTGGCAACAATCCCACCGTCGATACAGTGATCCGACGACTCGAAAGTCCAAATCCCCAATCGGCCCGCAACACCTCAATCACCTCGAGCAGGGTTTCATAATTCTGCAGCGGCTCGCCCATGCCCATGAACACGACATTGGTAATCCGCTGGCCAGACTCGAGGCCGCGCCGCACTTCGAGCAGTTGCCCGACGATCTCACCGATATCGAGGTTGCGCCCGAGCCCAAGCCGCGCGGTGGCGCAAAACTCGCACCCCATTGCGCATCCGACCTGCGACGAGACACAAACCGTGAGACGCTCGCCATCGGGGATCACGACAGTCTCAATGCTGCCACCGGCCACCCTGAACAACAACTTAAGCGTCCCATCGGCCGAGGCGTACGATTGCGCCGCCTCGAGCCGGCACAAACGAAACTTTTCAATGAGCCTCCCCTTGAGAGAGGCTCGCACGTTCGTCATCTCCGAGAAATCAGCCGCGCCGCGCCCGTAGATCGAATGAAGGATCTGGGCGTTGCGGAACGACGGCAACTTGGCATCCTCGACCCAGCGCCTCAACAGCGTCGGAGTCAGGAAGGGACGTTGCTCACTCGGAGAGCAGCTCCTGCTCGGCAAAGAAAAATCCTATCTCCCAACGCGCAGTCTCCTGAGCATCAGATCCATGCGTCGCGTTGCGCTCGACATTGGTGCCGAAGTCGCGGCGGATCGACTTCTCCGGGGCCTTCGCCGGGTCTGTCGCCCCCATGAGGTCACGCCACTTGCCGATCGCCCCTTCGCCCTCGAGCACACACGAAACGATCGGACCCGATGACATGAATTCCGTCAACTCACCGTAAAACGGCCGCTCCCGGTGCACGATGTAGAAACGACCGGCGTCCTCTTTGGACAGCCGACGCATTCGACAGGCGATGATTTTGAGCCCAGCTTCCTCGATACGAGCCAGAATAGCCCCGGTGCTTCGCTTTTCGACAGCATCCGGCTTGATGAGACACAGTGTACGTTCGACCATAACTACTTTCGCTCCTCGAGCACCGCCGCCATCGTTGAACCCATCTCCGAAGGGGTCGCGGCGACGCGCACTCCCGCCGCTTCGAAAGCGGCCATTTTGTCAGCCGCCGTCCCCTTGCCGCCAGCGATAATCGCCCCAGCATGGCCCATGCGACGCCCCGGAGGGGCCGTCTGCCCAGCGATGAACGCAACTACCGGCTTGTTCATCTTCTCTTTGACAAACTGGGCTGCCGTCTCTTCAGCGCTACCACCGATCTCGCCGATCAGGATAACCGCGTCGGTATCTGGATCGTCCTGATACAGTCGCAACGCATCCACGAAGCCGGTTCCAATCACCGGATCCCCGCCGATGCCAATACAAGTCGACTGGCCGAAACCCAAGGTCGTAAGTTGGTGCACGGCTTCGTACGTCAGGGTGCCACTGCGCGAAATCACGCCGATCCGGCCAGGCTTGTGGATGTAGCCCGGCATGATCCCGATCTTACACTCGCCGGGTGTGATGATACCCGGGCAGTTCGGCCCGATCAGTCGCGTCTCACGGCCTTCGAGGTAGCGTTTCACCCGGACCATATCGAGGACCGGAATCCCCTCGGTAATACAGACGACCAAGGCAATGCCCGCATCGGCCGCTTCCAAGATCGCATCCGCTGCGAACGGCGGCGGAACGTAGATCACCGAGACGTTGGCCCCGGTCTCCGCTACCGACTGCTCGACGGTGTCGAAGATCGGGATGCCTTCGAAGTCCGTTCCACCCTTGCCAGGCGTAACTCCGGACACCATCTGGGTACCGTACTCCCGGCAGGTGCGTGTATGAAATTGGCCTGTGGACCCAGTGATCCCCTGGGTCACGACGCGTGTATTCTTGTCGACTAGAATGCTCACCTTGCCCTCACAATCAAACGGCGAACGCTATCGGCTACGCTCCAGGGTGTCAATTTGCCCCTGCTTGCAAAGCGTCAAAGGTCTTCCGCATGCCATCGACGAAGCCGACCGTCGGCTCGTATCCCATCATCGAGCAAATCTTGTCGATCGAGGCTTCGGTGTGCTTGACGTCACCACGCCGCGAATCCACATGATTCAACTCGAGGGGCCGTCCTACAAACTTCCCAACGAGATCCGCGATCTCGAGCAGATCATGCCGCTCGCCGCACGCGACGTTGAAGGCTTCCCCCGCCACGCCCTCGCTGTGAAAGGAGCGCCAATTGGCCTGCACTACATTGTCGATGTAGGTGAAGTCGCGCGACTGTTTGCCGTCGCCGTGAATCTCAAGCGCGACGCCGTCGATCGCAGCGCGCATGAAGAGTGGCACCACGGCCGCGTACTGCGATGAGGGGCTTTGGCGCGGTCCAAACACGTTAAAATAGCGCAGGGCCACCGTCTCCAAGCCGTATAGCTTGCTGTACACGCGACAGTAGAGTTCAGCGGACAGCTTCGAAACCGCGTACGGCGACACCGGCGAAGGAGTCAATTTTTCGTGCTTTGGCAGTTCGGTCGAGTCACCGTAAACCGACGATGAAGAAGCATAAACGACGCGCCGGACACCGGCGTCGCGAGCTGCTGTCAGGATATGCAGCGTGCCGTGAACGTTGACCGCGTCCGAGCTCAGCGGGTCGTCGACGGATCTTTCGACCGAGCGCAGCGCGGCTTGATGGCAGACGTACGAGACGCCGTCCATGGCTTCGCGAACCTTGTCGTAGTCGCGCAGGTCACCCTCGACGACTTCAACCCCGGCGCCGAGCGCCTTCACATTCTCGCGAAACCCGCTCGAGAAGTCGTCAAAAATACGGACCCGACCGCCCTGCTTGAGAATTTCGTCTGCGACGTTCGAACCAATGAACCCCGCACCTCCAGTAATAAGATACAAATCAGCCATTTACCTCACTCGTGAACCTAGCCCGCCCGCGCGGGGTTTTCGGCCTTGCGGCCCTCTTCGGTCATCAGAAACCCGCAAGTTGCCTTTGTCCTCGATGCGCTCCTCGAGGGCTCGAACGCGAGCCTCCAGATCGCCGCGTTGATTGTCAACACCACCCAGGGCTCGACGGCCCCCCTCGAGAAACGCATTGCGAATCTTGTACGCGGTCGTATGACTCACTCTGTAGAAGTCACGAATCTCCGCGAGAGATCGCTCCCGCTTGATCAGGTCGAGCGCAATCGAGACCTTCTCCTCGACCGTCAATTTTTCTCTTGCTCTCATAATGTGTGCCCCCACACAATTCTCTTGCTGCACTCGGTTGCCCCAGTTTCCAGGGAATTTCAGCCTTTTGTGGACCAGGTCCTCGACGTTGCGACAAACAGCTCAGCACACCGCTAGCAGCCCATCGGGAGTTGAGGTTCTCGGAAAAAAACGGACGCGCGCGGCAAACGGTCGATCCGCGTCAAGACTGCGTTGGCGAATCCTCAACAATCGATGGGGTTTTGTCTCCCAGCTCGGCCACGGCTTTGGTGGACCGGCCGGTTCGCTGGC
>JAJCZJ010000068.1 GCA_029262455.1 Deltaproteobacteria bacterium
CCGGCCGCGACGAGGTCCTCGTCGGTAGGATCAGAAAAGACTTGCAGGGTGATGGTTTATGGTTCTGGCAGGTCTCCGACAATCTTCGCAAGGGAGCAGCAACCAACGCCACCCAGATCGCGGAGGAGCTGCTTCGGATCGCCTAGTCGCCCTCACAGCTTACGCTCCACCGGCTGCGGTACCCCAGGGCGTACCCCAGGGCGTACCCCAGGTTCTGGCGACATCCGAGAACGACAGGGTTTGGGCCACCTCGAAACTCGCCCTGGCCAGCGTATTGATTTTACGGGACTTGCCGCGTTAACTTCGCGGATTCTCATTTGCTGAATTCGCGTGATTGAGCCAGTTCTCGGAATCTGACGGCAAGCGAGCCGCCAAGGGCCTGTACGGAGGGGTAGAGCATGAGCACCAAACCACGATTGACAACCGAAGAGGAATCTCGTCAGGTCGCCGAAGAATCACGCGAGCAGGAGTGGCAAGGGCGCGGGTTTCTGCGCGAAATGTTCCTCGGTGAGTTCAGCCTCGACCTAGTTCACCCCTTTCCGGGCGCGGGCGAAGATCGGCCGGAATTTTCCGACTTCTACAACAAACTGCGCGACTTTCTGTTGAAAGAGGTCGACTCGGTCGCGATCGACGAGTCGGGCGAGTACCCGGAACACGTCGTCGATGGACTGCGCAAGCTCGGTGCCTTTGGCATGAAGATCCCCGTCGAGTATGGCGGCCTCGGATTTACCGTGTCCGAGTACTGCAAAGCCATGGAACTGATCGGGAGCTACGACGGCAACATCACCGCCCTACTCTCTGCCCATCAATCCATCGGCGTACCGCAGCCTCTAAAGCTCTTCGGTACGCCGGAGCAGAAAGAACGGTTCCTTCCGCGCTGCGCCGCAGGAGCGATATCGGCGTTCGCGCTGACCGAGCCCCACGCCGGCTCCGATCCCGCCAGCCTGACGACGACGGCCGAGCGCGATGGAGACTTTTTCGTCCTAAACGGGGAAAAGCTCTGGTGCACAAACGGTACACTCGCCGAGCTGTTGGTGGTGATGGCCCGTGACCCGGAAACGAATCGGATCAGTGCGTTCATCGTCGAGACATCGACACCCGGCGTAAAAGTCGAGCACCGCTGCCGGTTCATGGGCCTCAAGGCACTCGCCAACGGTGTGATTAGTTTCACAGACGTCCGCATCCCCGCCGACAACCTCGTTGGTGAGAGCGGCAAAGGGCTCAAAATCGCACTGATCACCCTCAACACCGGTCGCCTGACGTTGCCGGCGGCATGCGCGGGTATCGCAAAGCAGTGTCTGGAGAATGTTCGCGGCTGGAGCAACGCCCGGCAACAATGGGGCATTCCGATTTGGAAACACGAGGCGGTTTCGCACGACATCGGCGATATGGCGGCGACGACTTTTGCGATGGATTCAATCGCCAAACTTGCGAGCCAAATGGCGGATCGTGGCGGCTACGACATTCGCCTGGAAGCCGCCGCCGCGAAAGAGTGGAATACCGTTCGGTGCTGGGAGCTGGTCGATCGGACTCTGCAACTACGTGGGGGCCGCGGGTACGAAACCGAGAAGTCACTGAGCGAGCGCGGTGAAACACCGATTCCGGTCGAGCGACTGATGCGCGACTGCCGTATCAATCTCATCTTCGAGGGATCGAGCGAGATCATGCACCTGTTCATGGCGCGCGAAGCCGTTGACAAGCACCTGCAAGTCGCCGGCGCCATGATCGACAAGAACAACGGTGTGTCCGAGAAACTCGCGGCCCTCCCCGGGATCATTTCTCACTACGCGGTGTGGTATCCGCCGCTCGTCCTCAAGGGCCTTGCGAGCTGGAGCAACTACCAAGACTGGGGGCGACTCGGAAAGCACATGCGCTTCATCGAGCGTCGGGCTCGCAAGCTGGCGCGAGAGAGCTTTCACGGCATGGCCTTCTACCAGGCAAAGATGGAACGCAAACAAGGCTTTCTCTTCCGCTGTGTCGACATCGTCATGGAGCTCTTCGCCATGACGGCAACCCTGTCACATGCACGCTACCTCAAGGACACGCACGCGCCGGGCGCCGATCGCGCGATGGATCTCGCCGACCTATTCTGCAGTCAGGCCGAGCGTCGCGTCCGAGCGTCGTTCCGATCGCTGTGGCGGAACGACGACAACGCCCTGAACAAGGTCGCCGCACAAGTCATGGACGGGCAGAACGAATGGCTCGCCGAGGGCCGTCTCGACATGGGATTCACGCCTGAGGCATTCGAAGCTCGTTTTATGACAAACCCGAAGGGGTCCGAGACAGCCGCGACTTCCTGACCGGCAAAGAAAGTGCGCGAAATGACTACCGACTACCCGTCGGCGGCCCCCGACGAGAGGGCCACCGAGCTGGCACGCGTACGCGCCGTCCACGCCGAACAGGTTCGGCGTGGCCTTTCCCTCGACATGACACGGGGGAAACCCTGCCCTGAACAACTCGACTTGGCCAACGGCTTGCTCACCTGCATCAGTGTCGCAGACGTCCGCGAAGCAATGGGCGATATCCGCAACTACGGCGGGATCGACGGGATCCCGGAAGCGAAAGCACTCTTTGGCGACTATATGGGAGTCGGCTCCGAAGAGGTCATCGTTGGCGGCAACTCCAGTCTGGCGCTGATGCACGACTCGATCGTAAACGCCTGGCTCAGGCCGGTGCCGGGCGCCCCCGCGGCGTGGGGCAAGCTCCCCAACATCGCTTTCTTGTGCCCCAGTCCCGGTTACGATCGGCATTTCGCTATCTGCGAATCTTTGGGCATCGAGATGATACCGGTCGCCATCGGTGCCGACGGCCCGGACATGGACGAAGTCGAAGCGTTGGTCGCCGAACGCTCGGACATCAAAGGGATCTGGTGTGTTCCCCGCTACAGCAATCCGACGGGGATCGTCTATTCCGACGACACGGTTACGCGCCTCGCGACAATGAAAACCGCGGCCCCCGATTTCCGAGTCTTCTGGGACAACGCGTACGCCGTGCACCACTTGACCGAACAGGTTCGCCCTCTGCGAAATCTCTTGCGCGCTTGCGAACAGGCAGGCACAGCGGATCGTGCGCTGATGTTTGGTTCGACCTCGAAAATCTCGTTCGCCGGAGCAGGTGTTTCAGTCATGGCCTCGAGCCCAGCGAACTTGAGCTACCAAAAGAAGGCGATGAGCGTGCAAACGATCGGGCCCGACAAAGTCAATCAACTACGTCATGTCCGGTTCTTCGGAGACTTGGACGGCATTCACACTCACATGCGACGGCACGCTGAGATCATTCTCCCGAAGTTCGCTGCCGTCTCCAGCGCTTTCGAAAGCCTCCTCGATGCCGCCCGGGTCGCGACCCTCAGTCGGCCCGAGGGAGGCTACTTCTTTAGCTTGGACAGCGTACCTGGCACAGCCCAGCGCATCGTGGATCTCGCCGCTGAGGCTGGGGTCAAGCTAACCCCTGCCGGGGCGACCTTCCCCTATGGCAAGGACCCCAATGACCAAAACATTCGCTTGGCGCCGACTCTCCCCGGCAAAGCGGAGATCGCGGAAGCGATGGAGGTCATCTGCAACAGCGTTCGCTACGCCTGTCTCGAAACACTGAAGTAGCCAACGCCCTTAAATGTTGAGGGCCCGATCTGCAGCATCGAGAATGGACTCGTGCATCATTTCCGATAGCGTTGGATGCGGAAAGACGGCCGCCATCAGGTCGACATCGCGCGCTTCGAGCGTGCGGGCAACGGCGAACCCGTGGATCAACTCAGTTACACCCGATCCGATCATGTGCGCCCCGAGCAACTCGCCTGACGCGTCGTCGACAATCGTCTTGATCAACCCTGTCCCCTCGTCAATTGCCAAAGCCTTTCCATTTCCCTGAAACGGGTATCGGCCGATTCGAATCGAATGACCGGCGGCCCTTGCTGCAGCTTCGGTGAATCCGACGCTGGCGACCTGCGGACGCGAATACGTACACGCCGGGATTGTGGTCACATCGATGCGGTGAACACCCGGAACACCGGCGATATGCTCGACGCAATGCACGCCCTCGTGACTGGCCTTGTGCGCTAGCCACGGCGGCCCAGCAACATCGCCGATCGCATAGATGCCCGGCTGATCTGTCTCCTGATGGTCGCCTACGACGATGTGGCTACGCTCGACCCGGACCGCCGTCTCTTCGAGGCCGAGATGATCGGTATTTCCAGCAATACCGATTGCCATCAACAGTTGATCAATCGATACCGGCGATTCTTGTCCGTCACCGAGATCCACGACCGCCGTGAGCCCGTCCCCACTGGGAACGGCTGAGGAGACCTTGGCGCCCGTGTGAATCCGCAGTCCGCGCTTCTCTAGCTGCTGCTGCGCGAGGTCTGAGATCTCTGCGTCTTCTTGTGGGAGGATACGGTCCGCCATTTCGACCACCGTCACCTCTGACCCGAGGTCCGCATAGAAGCTGGCAAACTCGATCCCGATGGCCCCAGCACCAACCACCATGAACTTGCGAGGCAATTCGGTCGGAACCATCGCCTCCTTGTATGTGACGATCGATGCTCCATTCGGCTCCAGGCCGGGCAAGGTTCGCGCGTGTGCGCCGGTCGCGATGACGATGTGGTCGGCGGCAAGATCCTCTTCACCACCAGTCGTCGCGACACGTACCAGGCCTGGTCGGACGATCCGCGCCTCACCGTTGCTGACGTCTACCCCGTTCTTCTTCATCAGAAAGGCAACGCCCTTTACGAGACGCTGGGCAACGCTGCGCGACCGCTTCACGATTTTCGCCAGATCGATTTCGATTGGACCAGAGGTGAGCCCGAGCGCATTCATCGATTCGGCGAGGTGCTTGACCTCAGCAGCGTGCAACAGTGCCTTGGTCGGGATGCACCCCCAGTTCAGACAGATGCCTCCCAACTGGGCTCGTTCGACCAAAGCGCAACGCAACCCCAGTTGGCGCGCACGGATTGCAGCGGTGTACCCGCCGGGGCCACCGCCAATGATGATGACATCGTATTGCTCTGCCATGATTGAGACTCTGACCCAGCTCCTCGACTACTGCGGCAAATCCGTGGGTGCCTCGGCGTTGGCCACGTCGCCGGTCAGAGCCCGCATGAATTCGACCAAATCCACCTTCTGATTGTACGTGAGCTTGATTGGTTTGATATCCGACGACAGCTGAGGGTTCGGAATCCCACCTTTTGCGTAGAATTCCACAACATCCATCAACGTCGCTTCACTGCCGTCGTGCATGTACGGCGCCGTCTGGTCGACATTGCGGAGCGTTGGCGTTTTGAAAGCGCCCTTGTCGGCTTCGTTCTTTGTGAAGTCGAAGCGTCCGAGATCTGGCTTCTTCGCGTCCATTCCGACACCGATATTGCGATAGTTCTCATCGGTGAAGTTGAAACTGGCGTGACACGTCGAGCACTTTGCTCGGCCGTTGAAGAGCTCCATGCCGCGTACAGCCGACGCGCTGAGGGCCCCCTTGTCTCCAGCCTGATAACGATCGTAGGGACTGTTGCCGGTGACGACCGTACGCTCGTAGGCCGCAATCGCCTTGGCGATTCGATCCATCGTAACCTTCGGATCTCCGAACCCTTTTGCGAAGTGTGGGCCGTAGCCCTTGATTCCGGCGACAACTGCTACGACCTCATCGTGAGACCCCATCGTCATCTCAACCGGATTCGTAAGCGGGCCATGTGCCTGCGCCTCGAGGTCTTTGGCTCGCCCGTCCCAGAATTGCTCCGCAGAGAACAACCGATTGAGGACAGTTGGGCTGTTTCGACCGCCGAGCTGTCGACCGACGCCGGCCGAAAACGCACCCGGATCGGCAAATCCGTGGAACGGGTTGTGACATGTCGCACAGGAAATCGTCGCGTCCTTCGAAAGACGCGGATCGAAGTAGAGCAACTTGCCCAGCTCGATCTTCCCCTCGTTCATGGGATTGTCTTCAGGAATGTAGGCCGCGTCGGCTTGCAAACCGAGGGGCAAGGTCATCTGCCATGCCCCAGACTTCACGCTCTCGCGTTTTACCGCAGCACTTTCGGCGAACGCCGAGCCAAAGGTTACCGCAATCAAGAGCGAGACGGCGAAGATTCGAAACATCAGGTTGGTCCTCCAGTCATCCTGTGTCTGAGAATAGGTGTCGAGGCCGTACCTAGCAAGCTCGTCGCGCTCCACCTCCCCTTGCGTGGCGACGATGGCAGTCCATGATGGCACCTGAATCATGCCGCCCCCTACGACCGCACTGCTCCGCATCGACGACCTCTACAAGAGCTTTGATGAAGGAGATCGACGACGGCAGGTACTCCGCGGCGCCTCGGCTGAGATCGCGCAAGGTGAGATCACCGCAATCTTGGGTGAGAGCGGTAGTGGCAAGAGCACGTTGCTCAACCTGATCGGCGGTATCGATCGAGCCGATTCTGGAAGCGTCTCGATCGCCGGAATCGATCTCACCGCTCTAGACGAGGATCGTCGCACCCTCTTTCGCCGCAACAATCTGGGAATCGTCTTTCAGTTTTTCAACCTGATCGACACCCTCACTGTCTTCGAGAATGTCGCCTTGCCGCTCGAGCTTCGCGGTGATTCGTCGGACACAATTCAAACGGCCGTCAGTCAGCTACTCGAGCGAGTCGGCCTCGGTGACCGGGGCGACTCCTTTCCGGACCGCTTGTCGGGCGGCGAGCAACAACGTGTCGCCATCGCTCGCGCTCTCATTCACCAACCGAAACTCGTGCTAGCTGACGAACCCACCGGGAACCTCGATGCCAAGACCGGAACCTCGATCTTAGAGCTCCTCGGTGAATTGTCGCGCCAGCACGACACAACCCTGGTACTGGTGACTCACAGTCGAACAGCCGCAGCGATCGCAGACCGCGTTCTCACCATGCGAGACGGCCTACTCGAACCAACATGAAACCTCGCCGACTCGGGCAACGCCTCCCGCTGTGGCTCCGCCTCAGCCTGCGTCACGCGGCTTCCAATCCGGTTCAAACGACCCTCATGGTGGCAGGCGTCGCTCTTGGCGTGGCGGTGATCGTCGCGATTGATATCGCCAACCAGAGTGCAGAGCGGGCATTTCTACTCAGCACCGAGGCCATTGCCGGCAGAGCGACCCATCAGCTTGCGCGCGGCCCTTCTGGTGTGCCTGTCGCTGTCTACGCGCAGCTACGGCGCGAGGGGGTGCGGAGGGCCGCACCAGTGATCGAACGCTTGGCGGTGCCGACGATTTCACAGCAACCGCTGACTCTCATCGGCGTCGATCCGTTCGCCGATGCCCCGTTCCGCGACTACACGACGGTCGGGAGCGGATTTAGCGATAGCTTCGACACTCTATTCGCTCAATCCGGGACGGTGCTCCTGTCGTCGGAAACAGCCAGCGCGCTCGGCGTCTCGGTTGGTGATACCTTCGAAATCGAGATAGCCGGACAGAGACACCCAGTCTCGCTAGCGGCCTTGATCGAGGCCAACTCGCCGAGTCAACGACGTGCTCTCGCCAGCCTGATCGTCTGCGACATCGCTACGGCCCAAGAGCTCACCGGACAGAAGGACACGGTCGACCGAGTCGATCTGATGCTAGCTGATGAGGCAGACCTCAACGGGATCGAGGCCCTTCTGCCTCCCGGATTCGAGATCGCAGCCGTCGGAGCAAACAGCGGCCCAGCCCGCCAAATGATTGTCGCCTTCCAGACAAACCTCTATGCGCTCAGCTTGTTGGCAATGCTCGTTGGGATGTTTCTGATCTTCAATACGATGACGTTTTCGATTGTGCGGCGGCGCCCACTCATTGGAACACTGCGTGCAATCGGGGTAACCCGCGCCGAGATTTTTCGGGGTGTCTGTGCCGAAGCAATATTGGTCGCGGTTGTCGGAACGTCGATCGGAATCGCGATGGGTATCGTTCTCGGCCGGAGTAGCGTCGATCTCGTGACCCAAACCATCAACGACCTTTTCTACGCCCTCACCGTGCGCTCGGTGGAGATCCCGCCGCTCGCGATCCTCAAGGGACTGGGTGTCGGGCTACTCGCCCCTCTACTCGCCGCTGCGTTGCCGGCCCGTGAAGCAGCCAACGCTCCGCCGCGATCCGCCATGTCGCGCAGCGCCGTTGAAACCAGCGCCGAGGATGTCGTCAGGCGATCTGCCTGGGGAGGCCTTCTGCTCGCAACACTCGGCACTGCGATTTTACTCACGCCGAGCCGCAATCTTTGGGTCGCTTTCGGCGGTCTCTTCTCCGTCGTCCTCGGGGCCGCGTTTGCGGCCCCGCTGGCAACCGCGTGGCTCATGAAAGCTTGGGTCTCCGCGACGCGCAGACTGTTCGGGACATTGGGAACGGCCGCAGCCCGCGACGTCGGGCGATCGCTCAGCCGCACTTCAACCGCGGTGGCTGCTCTGATGCTGGCTGTCTCGGTGGCAATCGGTCTCCGTGTCATGATCACGAGCTTCCGCAGCACCTTAGCCATTTGGTTGGAGCAGAGCCTCGAAGGCGACATCTACCTGTCGGTACCAGCGCTCGGCGGCACGGCCTCGACGAGTGCCATCGACCCGCGTGTCATTCGCTATTTGCAGGAGTTGCGCGAGGGCAAGAGACTCGATCTGTTGCGCGCCACAACGGTATCCACAGACCGTGGGGTCGTCCATCTCGCCGCGTCCAACCGCGCCGCGTTCGACAACCCAGCCCTCTACAAATCGTTGTCGGTTGCCAGAGACGAGATCGCGGCGGAGCTTGCCTCCGGATCCCTCTTGGTGAGTGAACCCCTCGCATCCCGCCTGGATCTGTCCCTGGGCGACGAGTTGACTCTGCAAACTGACGTCGGCCCGGCGCCATCCCGCATCGTTGGGATCTACTACGACTACGCGTCCAGCACAGGAACAGTGCTGATGGATCTCGAGGCATACCGCAGCAGGTGGTCTGACCAAGGAGTCACCGCCGCCGCCTTAATACTCGAAAAAGGAGTGTCCGTTGACGTGGTGACCGAAAGCATCGCCGCCGCGGTGGCCCCGATACAGCTACTCCGGGTTCGCGCCAATCGCCAGCTGCGTGCCGACGCATTTGCTGTCTTTGACCAGGCCTTCGCGATCACCCGAGCGCTGGTCGTGCTGGCGACAGCGGTTGCCGCGCTCGGTGTCCTCTCGGCACTTTTGGCTCTGCAACTCGAGCGTCGAAGAGAGTTCGGTATCTTGCGGGCCGTTGGTTTGACCCGACGACAAGCCGCGGCCCAGGTTCTGCTGCAGACGTGCTTGATGGGTAGTGCCGCGGCTGTGATCGCCGTGCCGACCGGTACTCTGCTTGCCGTCTTACTCATCCGCGTCATCAACTTTCGCGCCTTTGGATGGACGCTCCAAATGCACATCGAAGCCGGACCGTACTTGGAAGCGTTCGCCCTAGCTCTCGGTGCAGCCACCATCGCTGCGATGCTGCCAGCATTCCGAATGATGCGTGTCCAGACCTCGGAACTACTGGCATGACCCGAAGATCGCGCCGCGGGATCGCTCTTGCTGCCCTCGCCCTCATCGCTTTGTCGTGCCGAAACAAGAATCAGATCGATGCCCCACCGGCGCCACACGCTGCACCTGCCAAAGAAGGATTCGAGTTCGCCGCGGCTGATCGTAAGCTGGTCTTCCCCAACGATTTCGGTGCGCACCCCGCGTTTCAGACGGAGTGGTGGTACTACACTGGAAACGTACGGAACGAATCCGGCCGACATTTCGGCTACCAGTTGACGTTTTTTCGGCGCTCGCTGCGCAGTGCGTCCGACGGCGAAACTCGTGCCGCATCGTTGGCAAGCCAAGCCGTCTACATGGGGCACTTTGCGTTGACCGACACCCAAGGCGCCAAGCACTACAGCTTCGAACGCTACAGCCGCGCCGCCGATGCAGTGGCCGGTGCAAGGGCGCAGCCTCACGCGGTTTGGCTCGATGACTGGCAGGTCTCAACCGCACGCGACGGCGTGCGACACATCCGAGCAGCCGATGGCGGCATCGAAATCGACTTGCGGCTGCGCCCGACCAAGGGCCCTCTGGCGCACGGGAATCGCGGCTACAGCCAAAAGGGCTCGGACCCAAACAGAGCCTCGCACTACTACAGCTTCCCCCGGATGCGCAGCCAAGGATCGATTACGATTCTCGGGAACCAGTGGGAGGTGCAAGGCGAAAGTTGGATGGATCACGAGTTCACCTCCAGCGGCCTGGCCGACAACCAAATTGGCTGGGATTGGTTCTCGCTGCAGCTCGACAATGGGTTCGATCTGATGCTCTTCCACCTGCGAAC
Organism: Deltaproteobacteria bacterium; assembly: GCA_029262455.1. Lineage (GTDB taxonomy): Bacteria > Desulfobacterota > Binatia > HRBIN30 > CADEER01 > CADEER01. The sequence continues at coordinate 10,243 of JAJCZJ010000068.1, forward strand.
CGACACCGGCGACGTCGACCCGTATTCCAGTGGAACGATCATGGACCCGGCAGGGCTGTCCCGGACTCTCCGCCGGGACGACTTTTCGATCGAACCCACAGCCCATTGGCGTAGTCCCCATACCCACGGCGACTACCCTTCGCGGTGGACCATCGCGGTACCGAGTGCCGACCTCGAAATCGAGGTAACACCGGTCATCGCCGACCAGGAGCTGGTCCACTCCTTTGTCTACTGGGAAGGCTCGGTCCGGATCTCTGGCAACGCGCGGGGGAAACCGGTTGCTGGCTTTGGATTTGCAGAACTGACCGGCTATGCCCGCTCGATGGCAGGGTCGTTCTAGTTCGGCCGGACCCTTGACCCTGCGAAGGGGCATTGTATGGTTAGGCATTCTGTAATCTCTGCGCCGACGCATTAGTTTATCGAATAGATAGATTCGTCGAGACGCCGGTCGAAGAAGAAAGGAGGAATCCGGATGTCCGCTGTAGTCGGCTTTCTCGCATCGTCCATCGGACGTAAGGTAACGATGGCCCTATCGGGGCTGTTGATGTTCCTTTTCCTCGTAACGCACCTAGCGGCCAACCTCCTGGTTCTGGTCGATCCGGAAGCGTACAACGAGTACAGCCACGCCCTGATTTCCAATCCGCTGATCTACATCGCGGAGGCAGGATTACTGGCATTGTTCGTCGCGCACCTGATCTCCGGCATCGCTGTATGGCGCAAGGGACAGACAGCCCGATCGATTTCGTATCGAGACAACCGATGGGCTGGTGGTGCGAGTCACAAGAGTCTGGCATCGGCGACGATGATCGTGACCGGGACTTTCTTCATCATCTTCGTCCCACTGCATATTCTTTGGTTCAAGTTTGGTACCTACTACGACGCCGGCAACGGAGTCCGAGACCTACACCGATTGGTCGTGGAGGAGTTCCAGGACCCACTGCTGGTCGCATTTTACGTCGTCGGGATGGCCGTCCTGGGTTTCCATCTCTGGCACGGCATCGGGTCTGCGTTCGAGTCCCTCGGCGTCGCGCACCGACCGAAGGTACGCCAAGCTGGACGCATGATCGCGGTCGTACTTGCTGGCGGCTTCATGATCATTCCATTGGTAATCTTTTTCACCGGAGGCGGATTCTGATGCTCGAAGGAAAATTCCCCGAAGGGCCGCTCGAATCAAAATGGGAGCGGCACAAGTTCGACATGAGCCTCGTCGCGCCGGCGAACCGCCGAAAGCACAGCGTGATCGTCGTCGGTACGGGTCTCGCCGGTGCATCCGCCGCGTCCACGCTCGGCGAGCTGGGCTACAACGTGAAGGCGTTTACGATTCTCGATAGCCCGAGACGCTCTCACAGCATTGCCGCACAAGGTGGGATCAACGCTGCCAAGAACTACAAGAACGACGGCGACTCGGTCTATCGATTGTTCTACGACACCATCAAGGGCGGTGACTACCGCTCGCGCGAGGCCAATGTCCATCGCCTCGCCGAGGTGAGCGTCGATATCATCGACCAGTGCGCGGCCCAAGGCGTTCCGTTTGCGAGAGAGTACGGCGGAACATTGTCCAACCGCTCGTTCGGCGGCGCCCAAGTCTCCCGAACCTTTTACGCCCGCGGCCAAACCGGACAACAGCTGCTACTCGGCGCTTACGGATCGTTGATGCGTCAGGTCGATCGCGGGCAAGTCGAGTTGTTGACCCGCCGCGAGATGCTGGACCTCGTCCTGGTAGACGGGGCGGCGCGCGGCATCATCACACGTGACCTCGTGACCGGTGCGATCGAGAGACATGCAGCCGACACCGTCCTGCTGTGCACGGGTGGCTACGGCAATATCTATTTCCTCTCGACCAATGCCGGAAACAGCAACGTCACAGCGGCGTGGCGCTGTGCACGCCGCGGCGCCTATATGGCCAACCCTTGCTACGTTCAGATTCACCCGACGTGTATTCCGCAAAGTGACGAGTTCCAGTCCAAGCTGACGCTGATGAGTGAAAGCTTGCGAAACGACGGGCGCGTATGGGTACCGAAGACGGCGGGCGATGAACGCTCGCCCCAGCAGATCCCGGAAGACGAGCGAGACTACTTCCTCGAGCGCAAGTACCCCAGCTTCGGAAATCTCGTGCCGCGCGACGTAGCCTCCCGCAACGCCAAGTCGGTTTGTGACGAGGGCCGCGGTGTCGGATCGACGGGGCGGGCTGTCTACCTCGATTTCAGCGACGCGATCGACCGCCTCGGCGCCAACGTCATCGCGGAGCGTTACGGAAACCTGTTCCAGATGTACGAGCGCATTTCTGGAGACGACGTCTACGTCGAGAAGGCGATGCGGATCTACCCGGCGGTTCACTACGTAATGGGTGGTTTGTGGGTCGACTACAACTTGATGAGCAACATCCCCGGCTTACACGTCCTAGGTGAGGCGAATTTCTCCGATCACGGAGCGAACCGACTGGGTGCAAGTGCCCTCATGCAGGGCTTGGCCGACGGCTACTTCATCGCTCCGTACACGGTTCCTCACTATCTGGCGAACGCAAAATTGGAGCCGGTAGGTACCGACCACCCTGCGTTCGAAGAAGCCGAAAAGAGCGTGCGCGAGCGCGTCGATGCGTTGCTCGCGGTCGACGGATCCAAAACCGTCCTCGAGTTTCACCGCGATCTAGGAAAGATCATGTGGAACAAGGTCGGCATGTCCCGCAACGAACAAGGTCTCAAGGAAGCGCTTTCGGAATTACGTGCGCTACGCGACGAATTTTGGCGAGACGTCAAAGTCGCGGGCGAAGCTGCAGACCTCAACAAGAACCTCGAGCACGCACTGCGCGTCGCCGACTACTTCGAGTTCGGCGAACTGCTGATCCGCGATGCGCTCGATCGCGCCGAGTCTTGCGGTGGGCACTTCCGCGAGGAGAGCCAAACCGAGGAAGGCGAAGCCAAACGCAAGGACGACATCTACGCATACGTCGCCGCGTGGGAATACAAGGGCACGGATCAGGAACCTGAGCTGCACAAGGAGCCGCTGACCTTCGACTTCGTCGAAGTCAAGCAGCGTAGCTACAAGTAGAGGTGTTGACGATGGAAACCATGACACTCAAGCTGCGGGTATGGCGTCAACCAAGCACCGCTACGGACGGTGAGCTCGTTGAATATACGGCCAGCAACGTATCCCCCGACATGTCCTTCCTCGAGCTGCTCGACGTCGTCAACGACGGGCTGATCAAAAAAGGCGAGGACCCGGTGGCTTTCGACTCGGATTGTCGCGAGGGCATCTGTGGCTCCTGCGGGATGGTCATCAGCGGGGTCGCACACGGTCCGAAGAGCGCCACCACCGCGTGTCAATTGTTCATGCGACATTTTAACGATGGTGACACCGTCACTGTCGAGCCTTGGCGAGCCAACGCCTTCCCTGTCGTCAAGGACCTAGTGGTCGATCGAAGCGCTTTCGATCGGATTCAGGCGGCTGGCGGCTATGTTTCTGTAGACGCCGGCGGCGCGGTCGACGCGAACGAAATGCTCATTCCCAAGGGCGATGCCGATGCAGCCATGGACGCAGCGGCTTGCATCGGTTGCGGCGCTTGCGTCGCTTCGTGCAAGAACGCTTCGGCCTCTCTTTTTGTTGGAGCGAAAGTCACACAACTCTCGCTCATGCCGCAAGGGCAACCGGAGAGAGATCGGCGCGTGCTGTCAATGGTCGAGCAGATGGAGGCGGAGGGCTTTGGACCTTGCTCCAACGAAGGTGAGTGTGAGGCAGTGTGCCCCAAGGAGATCTCTGTCTCCCACATTCAGACCCTTCACCGGGAGTATATCCGCGCCTCACTGCGACGGATTACCAGCACCTAGGACACAATACCAATCGGTCTTCGGTTCGCCCCTGCGCTTGCGTTTTGCCAGGGTGGTGACATGACCGCTTCGATCCTTCGGACCACCCGCGACTCACGCTTGCGCGACGAATGGGCCCTGGTGCTCACGGCCGCAGGCGTTGAGTCTCAGACCGCGGGGACCAATGGGGAGTTTTCGCTCTCCGTTGAATCTGGCAACGCTTCGACGGCGATTGCGCTGTTGGCCGACTACGATCGCGAACGCCTCAATCGCCGTCGAGCGTCAGCGCCCGTGGTCGAACACTCGAGCAATGTCGCATGGATCGTTGCCGGCGCAATTCTATTGATCCATCTCGCCACCGGCCCGATCACGACGCACACAATTGGATTCGTCATCGGCTCGGCTCGCGCGAGCGCAATTCGCAGCGGTGAGTTGTGGCGATGCCTCACGACGCTAACACTCCACGCCGACTCCATGCACGCCATCTCGAATAGCATCTCTACCCTGATCTTCCTCGGCCCATTGGCCAGACTCATCGGCGGCGGCCCGGCGCTCTCGCTGGCCCTCTTTTCGGGTGGAGTAGCTACCCTGGTCAACGTGCTCGTCCGCAGTCCAACCTATAACGGTATTGGTGCATCGACCGCTGTCTTTGCTTGCGTCGGGCTCTTGGCTGGAATTCAGGGGCGCGGTGGCACCGGTCTTGCGCTGTGGCGTCGCTATCGGGCCATCGGCGGGGCTGTCGGTATTGTCGCGATGATCGGCGCGAATCCGGAAACGGATGTACTCGCCCACGTGCTCGGAACGCTGACCGGGATTCTCGTCGGTCTGTCTCTCGATCGCTCCTATTGGACCGATCTCACGGATCGTGCCGAGTCCGCTTTCGGCTGGGCGGCAGCCATCGCACTGTCCCTGGCCTGGGGCTTGGCCTACGTCGCGCACGCCAGTTGACAGCCGCCGATCGCGCCCGCAGGGTTCGCCGATGCTCAAGATGATCTTCTTTTGCCACCGCAAAGACGGAATCAGTCATGAAGAATATCAACAGATGGTGCTGGGCAGTCACGTCCCCATCGCGCTGCGCCATCACCCAACGATGCTGAAGTACGTCGTAAACATGATCGATCACTGTCCGACCGACTCCCCTCATTACGACAGCATCGCCGAGCTATCGTTCGCCAATGCCAAAGACTTTGAGAACCACCTATACGATTCGGATGCCGGAAAAGTCGTTGTCGAAAAAGACGTGGCGCGATTCATGGGTGGCGCCGCGGCATACGCCACAACCGAGCACGTGCAAAAGGAACTCCCGCAGGCGGGCCCGCTGGGCAGCAAGCACGCCGTCGTCAAGATGATCGCACCCATCGTCCGGCGCGAAGGCATGAGTCACGATGAATTCGTTGACCATTGGCTCAATCGGCACCGCCCGCTTGCACTCAAACACCATCCGGGCCTGATCCGGTACGTTGCCAACGTCGTCGATCGCAGCTTGTCGCCCGATGCCCCAAGTCTCGACGGAATTGGCGAGCTGTATTTCGCCTCCAACGAGTCGTTGAGGACCGAGATCTTTGATTCGCCCGAAGGCGAACGGATCATCAGTGAAGACATCGCCCGATTTATCGGGCGAACCAACGGCTACTTGGCGAGTGAATACATTCAGAAGAGGCCGTAGACCGCTCCGGGGGAGAGCCCTTCAGCTCGACAGACGTCGGTACGCCAAGAGGTGCTTTAATGCCGCGTCACGCTCTCCGACGCGTTCGAGAAGGCGTCCCAAGTTGAAATGGGCATCGGCAAAAGACGCCGAGATCTCGACCGCCTTCTCGTAGTGCGTCCGCGCCAGTTCCAGATCCTTCAGATCTTCGGAAGCAACCGCAAGATTGTAGTGCGTGACCGCATCGTCAGGAGAGCGTCGCAGGGCTTCGCTGTAAAACTTCGCGGCGCCGCCCGGGTCACCGCCCTCGTGGACCAAGCGTCCCAGGTTGATGTAGGCATCGGTTAACTCCGCATCGATTTGGAGCGCACGCTCATAAGCTTTTCGCGCACCATTTGGATCTTCGTGTTCGATCATCACTCCGTATTCGAACCAGTCCGAGGCAGACTCATCGGGGGACGGAGACAGATCCCGGCGCCTGTCCGCCAAAACGACTTTCGAAGTGGCTGCGGCGAGCTCGTCGACGGCGAACTGAAATATCTGCTGGCCGCTCTCAGGTTGCCATACTTTGTCGCGATCGCGAACGACGATCTCGCCGCTCTCGACGTAGATTTTGACGCCGGAGAGCGGCCGATTCGCGGGAAGTTGTTTCTTGAGTTGTCGCAGGGCTCGGTTGACGCGGCGCGGTCCGACCTCGGCGCTACTCAGCCCGTGGGCCGTTCGGAGCAATACGAGATCCTGGAAGGCAAAACGAAAGGCGCGACCCCGCCGGCCCGGAGCGCAGTGGCCCGCGTAGACCATACGCCGCACGCGATCGGCCGAAACACCCAAGATCCGAGCGACGTCGGCAGTCCGGTATTGTTGTCCGCCGACCTGGTTTGCCAACTCCGCCGTGCTAGCACTTGCCGCTATTTCCTGCGGGTTCATGCCACACCTCCCACTCAACACATGTACCGAGCGATGCCCTCACCGCTCACGCCACTGATCTGTACAAAATTTGGGGGCCGAGGCCAATCCCCTATCTGCGCAAATATCGCTCTTCGCGTCAGCCGTTGCCGGCCTTGGCTCGCTTGGGGGCCGGAGTCCTCTTGCGCGGAGGTTTTCGTCCGCCCTTGGCAGCCTTAGCCAACTTCGCTGCCGGATCCTCTCCGTCGGCCAGGCTCGCTTTCAGGGCCTCCATCAAATCGATGATCTGGCCCTTTGGTGCCTCCGTCGGGCTCACCACGATCTCCTCGCCAGCCACCTTTTGTTCGATCAGCTCGAGCGCGCGCTTGCGGTACAAGTCCTCGTACTTGGTGGGATCGAAGCCGTCGTGATGGAGCTGGTCGATCAGTTGGATCGCCAAGCCGAGCTCCCCCTCTTTCGCGACGACACTGTCGCCACGGTCGATTTCAGTGAAGTCGCGAACCTCGTCCGCGTAGTAGAGCGAATGCATCATGAGGCCGCTCATGGCCTCCCTCAGCACGACCAGCTGCTGCTTGCCGCGTGTCGAAAACCGCGCCACGGCTGCCCGGCCGGACTCTCGCATAGCATCTGCGAGCAATCGGTACGCCTTCTGCCCACCCTTGTCCGGACCCAGCAAATAAGACTTCTCGAAGTAGATCGGGTCGATTGAATCGATCGGAACGAACTCTTCGATCTCGATCGACTGATCCGACTGCGAATCCAGAGCCTTGATCTCGTCCTTGGTTAGGACGACATATTGACCCTTGGCGTACTCATAGCCCTTCGCAGTCTCTTTTCGGTCGATGATTTCTTCACAGGAGCCGCACACCAACTGTTGCCGAATCCGGCCCTTGTCAGTCTCGTGCAACATATTGAAGCGAAGACTCTTGGATTGTGTGCCCGAAAATAGCTTTACCGGGACGGACACCAATCCGAAGGATATTGTTCCACTGGATATAGCCCTTGGGGCCATCTTGTTCTCCTCTGTACAACGCCGTTTTCGGCTGCGAGCATACCAGTCTGCTGCGCCGGGCGGAAGGATTTTGTGAGATAAAAGTGCCAAAGCGAGGTCTGGAAACCTACCGGGCAAAACGGGACCCCACTCAAACCCCGGAGCCCTTCGGAGCCGCCCACAGCCGGCTCACGAGCCCGATTTTCGTGGTTCAGCAGCACGACGCTCGCCGAATGCACTGGGATCTAAGGCTCGAGATCGATGGGGCCCTGGTGAGTTGGGCCGTGCCCCGTGGTCCATCGAATGATCCCGACGAAAAAAGACTAGCCGTACAGACAGAAGACCATCCGCTGGACTATGCCGATTTCGAGGGCGTCATTCCGGCTGACAACTACGGCGCCGGACCGATGATCATTTGGGACCGCGGCAACTTTAGCAGCTTCGACGGAGTGCCGCCGGCTGACGGGTTGGCCGAAGGCAAGCTCGACTTCGAACTTTTTGGGCACAAGCTGATGGGGCGCTGGGCCCTCGTACGTCTCAAGAAATCCGAGACCGGCAGGGAGTGGCTTCTGTTCAAGAAGCCCGACGCGTTCGCCGATGGTTGCGAACTCCCCGTCGAGAAGCCGTGTTCGATTGTCTCGGGCCTGGACATCGCCGCGCGCGCCGACGTCACAGTGACCGATGCCAACCTCCGTGCAATCGTCGAGAAGGCAGGGGGATTGGCCGCTACGCTCGAACGAGAGTCGCTCAAACCGATGCTCGCGAGCGTGCGAGACGAACCGTTCTCCGATCCGGACTGGATCTTCGAGCTCAAGTACGACGGAGTGCGCGCAATTCTCGCACGTACGACCGACGCCAAGCGTCACCTACTGTCGCGGCGCGGTGTCGACTACCGGCAAGTCTTCCCGGAGATCGCACTGGTCGCCCGCTATCTTCCGGGCGTCGACTTCGCGATCGACGGGGAGATTATCGCCATCGAAGAAACAGGTGGAGGGAACTTCGGACTGCTCCAAAAGCGCCTCGCCGGCCAGCCCGGTGGACCGCGGGTTCTCATGTACGCGTTCGATATCACGCACCTCGCCGGCCACGATCTCCGCTCGTTGCCGCTGTCTCAACGGAAGGAACTACTTCGCGGGCTGCTGCCACCGCAAGGACCCGTACGGTTCGCCGATCACATCGATTCGAACGGCGAAGCACTCTTCGACGCGGCGCGGCAGCGCTCGATCGAAGGAATTATCGGCAAGCGCGCCGACTCCGTCTATCGAAGCGGAAGGCGTAGTGACCATTGGGCTAAGATCAAGGTGCCGCATTTCGCGGACATGGTCGTGGTCGGGGCAATCCCCGGCAAGGGCAGCCGAAAACTTGGCAGTCTCATGGTCGCTTGGCTCATCGACGGAACTTTGACCTACGCCGGAAACGTCGGCAGCGGACTGTCGGAGAAGACTACGCATCTCCTCGAAACGCGGATGTCGAGGCTTGGGAGTGAGCGGCCGGAGTTCGACCCGGCGGCTCTGACGATCCCGTCGAACGCTCGCCTACTGCGTCCCGAAATCGTTGCCCGCCTGCGATTTACCGACGTGACCGAGCGAGGATCGTTGCGGCACCCAGTCTTTATCGACTTAGTCGAAGATGTAGCCTGGCGTGAGTGCGTTGCCCCGGAGTCGGCCCAACGCAACGTTCAGGCAGCGGACCCAGTCCCGTCCGAGGCTGCAACCCTCGCGACGTCCACTCCATCGCCAAGTCAGCTGCGCTCCAATCAAGACAAGGTGTTTTGGCCCGAAGACGGTTACACGAAAGGCGACCTCCTCGACTACTATGAGGAAATCTGGCCGGCGATCGCTCCCTATCTCGCCGACCGTCCCCTCGTCTTGACCCGCTATCCCGACGGGATCGAGGGCAATAGTTTCTTCCAGAAGCACGCACCTGAGTTCACACCAGAGTGGACCACCACGGCCCGGCTCGACGACACCGAGTTCTTCGTCTGCAACACCCGCGAGTCGCTGCTCTACATCATCAACCTTGGATGTATTCCCCTTCACATGTGGAGCGCAAAATACCAGAGTCCAGACTCGGCTGACTGGAGCATCCTCGATCTCGACCCGAAAGGGGCACCCTTTTCTGCCGTGGTCAAGATCGCGCGTCTTCTACATCAACTCCTCGGCGCTCATGACGTGCCGCACTACGTGAAAACTTCCGGCCAAGCCGGTCTTCATATTCTCATGCCGCTTGCTGCGGGACTGACTCACGAGCAGGCCAAGATGTTCGCAGAGGTCTTCGCTCGCATCGCGGTTCGGCGCTTACCTGAGATCGCAACGATTGCGCGACCCCTGTCCGAACGTGGGGATCGCGTCTACGTCGACTTTCTACAGAATGGCCGAGGCAAGACCATCGCCGCACCCTTCTGTGTCCGGCCGATTGCTGGTGCGCAGGTGTCGATGCCGCTGCAGTGGTCACAGGTCACGTCTCGCCTCGACCCGCGCCGCTTCACGATCAAGACAGCGCCGCGCCTGACAAAACGCAACGGCGACCCGATGCACGCGCTGTTCGAAACCCAGGTCGACGCCGCTCAGATGGCATCGGTTTTGACTGCTCTACAGACCGAGTTTTCCTAGCGACTCTGCTGCGATTCGGAAGGCCTGCGACGAGTCGTACCGCCAGGCGTGGACAATCTCGGTAACACCGACGCCTTCAAACTCTGCAATCTGGTTGCGTGCCTTGCCCGAATCCTCGAGTGGCAAGCTGGTAATACACACCACCTGCGGCACATCCTTGCCGCGCTCGCCGAAGAGTCGTTTCAATTCGACGACCTGCGGCGCGAGTTGGCTCGGGCTTCCGGTCATGGGCATCCACCCGTCACCGTACGCGGCCGCTCGCCTCAGTGCGTGCGGGGCCGCGCCGCCAACAACAATTTCTGGGCGTGGCGGCCGCGGTAGGAATAGCAGGGGTTGACCATTTGACTCGATTTCGTCTTCGGCGAAGGCTTGGTTGAGAAACGCTAGGGTTGCGTCGCTGCTCCGTCCACGATCACTGAGCGCGGCCCCTACCGCTCGGAATTCGGCCGCCATCCACCCCACTCCCACTCCGAGCCTGAATCGCCCCTGTGATAGCTCCTGAATCGTTGCGATCCATTTCGCTGTCGGCAGTGCCGGACGATAGGGCAACACCAGCACACCTGGTCCCAGTCGAATCGATTTCGTGACGCCGGCGAGATACGCAATGGTGGCGAGAGGATCGAGATAGCGTCCTCGCGAGCCCTCGGCGTCGTCCGGGGGGATGGCGATGTGATCGGCCAGCCACAACGTATCGACACCGTTGTCTTCCGCACTCTTGGCACAGGAGACCAGCGTATCGCGATCTGATACCGGACCCATGTTGCGCAGATACATACTAAGTTTCAGTGTCATTCCCTCCATCCGCACGAGCCCCTTGCCCAGTCGGCCTCGTCCCCCGCGTCCGTCCGCGCTGCACCGCTGATGAACCGAAGCGATCCGTGACCGAATCCAACGCCGCCGCCAGCTTGCGGTGTTCAACGGATTTGGCAGCGGAGAACAATTCGAGCTGCGGCTCTTCGTCAAAGCCTGAGAGAGAAACTCCCACCAGACGAACGGCTTTGGTTGGATCGTCGGCTCTTGCCAAGAGATCCTTAACCGTCGTCCACGCGGCCTCGGTGGTGTCCGCAGGCAGCGGCAAGGTCGCCTGGCGGGTTACCGTATGAAAGTCAGCCGTTCGCAACTTGACGGTCACGGTGTGACCCGCGATTTCTTTCTGGCGAAGCCGGCGCGTCACTTGTTCCAGCAGATTCAGAAGTGTCGACTCGACGACACCGCGGTCGAAAACGTCCTCGAAAAATGTCGTCTCCTTGCCGACGGACTTGCGACCGCGCCGGCGCTTTACGGTTCGCTCATCGACACCGTGCGCCAACCGTCGAAAGTGGGCCGCCGTCTTGGCACCAAACTCCTTCTCGAGTCTTTCGCGTGAAATGGACGCGACATCGCCAATGGTCACGACGCCGAGCCGACGAAAGCGTTCAACCGCACGCGGCCCTGCTCCCCAAAGCCTCTCGATTCCGACCTTGCCAAGAAACTCGGCCATGCCCTCTGTCGTCACGACAACGAGGCCGTCCGGTTTTTCCCAATCCGAGGCGACCTTGGCTACAAACTTGACCGGTGCCACACCAATCGAGGCAGTGATTCGTTCCTCTGACTCGACTGCCGCCTTGATCTCATGGGCGATTTTCTCTCCGCTCCCGAACAATCGCAAGCTATCGGAGACATCCACGAACGCCTCATCAATGCTGATGGGTTCGACCAGATCGCTGTAGCGTTCGAGAATCGTCATGAACCGGGCCGATGTCTCGGCGTACACCGAGCCCCGCGGTCGAACGAACGCAGCGTTCGGACACCGCCGATAGGCCTGCGAAATGGGCATCGCGGAATGAATCCCGAATCGGCGTGCCTCGTAGCTCGCCGCGGCAACGACGCCGCGCCCGCGCCCGCCCCGCGGGTCACTGCCTACAACGACCGGCTTGCCGTGAAGGCTCGGATCGTCACGTACCTCAACAGAGGCGAAGAACGCATCGAGGTCAACGTGCAGCACCGTCTTTTCCCGGCCCTGCTCGTCATTAGAACCAGCGCTTTGCATCGCCCCCATCACTTCAGAACCTCGACGGTGATTCTCATCGAAGCGGCGCTTCCTGGCAAACGTGTTGGTGCCAGAAATAGAAAAAGGGGCGAAGACAATCGTCTCCGCCCCTCGATCTAGTTCAAGTTGATCCTAGGTCGATCTACTCAACAACCCGAAGTTCAACTCGTCGATTCTGCGCCCGACCTTCGGAGGTCGAGTTCGACGCCACTGGCTTGCTCTCGCCGAAGCCAGCAGTGTTGACGCGTGAAGCCGAGATGCCACCCTTGACGAGATAGTCGCGAACCGCACGTGCACGTCGCTCAGACAGAGTCTGGTTGTACGCATCCGATCCGACACTATCCGTGTGCCCCTCGGAAACCAGATCAACGGTCCCTTTCTCGCCCAGGATGCGAATCGCCTCGTCGAGGATGACACGCGCATCGCCGCGGATATTCGCCCGATCGAAATCAAAGTTGACACCGCGCAAGACGATTCGTTCCGTCGTCGGCGGAATCACCAGCTCTTCTTCAACCGGCGGTGGCGGTGGAGGCGGCGGTGGTGGTGGTGGCGGAGGCGGCGGCGGCGCTGCAGCAGCCCCGGTATTCGCCGTGAATCGCAGTCCGGTGTTGATGTACCGGACGTCACCGATCCCTCTGACGCGCTGGTAGAAACGGTTGAAGTCGGCGAATGCACCGATCTTCATGTTTTCACTCAGCTTGTAATCGATGCCACCACCGGTCGTGAAGCCCCAGGAAGTGTCACTAATTGGCCCACTGTTGAGACCCGTCAGAATACCGATGAGAGCCCTACCGTTCAGTTCGAAGTTATCGATCGGCAGAGCAATACGCGGCCCCAGACCGGCTTGTGCGGCCCAAGTATTCTTGTTCTTCACAACACCGACACCCGGAACATTCGTGAACTTTTCACGAGAGAGTCCGAAGAACCCAGTTTGCGCCATGGCCCCAAAGTTGATCCGCCGATCCTGCGGCTTGAACAGCATGTATCCAAAAAAGGGAGCAATTCCGCCACCTTCATCCGCTGCCCGGTTGAGTGCATTCGTCGGCTTCACCACCCCTACATCGACACCGCCGAACGCTTCTCCGTCCATCGCGGATACCGGCTGCGCAATTGTCACGCCAACACCGACCAGGGCGATCGCTAACCCGATGGCTAGCTTATTCATAACCCACACCTCCTCAATGATAGTGAAATTAGATTCATACAATAAACACTTATCCGCGAATCCCGCAGATAGTCAAAGAACACGGCTTTCAGACCCTTGTGGCCCGCCCGCCCGCGATTACAACTGTGCGATTTGAGACTTAGTGCCTCGCTGAGCTCTTCTGATCACGGTCGAAAAAACCTTCCAAAACCGAAGAAAGACAATTGCTCAGGGGGAGTACAACGCCGGACCACGTTGCCTTCATTGCGTTCTCTGAATTAACGGTAGCCCCCACCTCATCAACCTCTTCTGCCCCAGCCCCAGGCCACAGCACCCATCATTAGTGCCACAACCCCCCAAGTTGTGCAAGATGCAACCGTCACATCTCACGGCGACCCTCGAGAGCCTTGCCGAGGGTCGCTAGGTCCGCGTACTCGACGTCGCCGCCCATCGGCAGCCCATGCGCGATTCGGCTAACAGTCACGCCTAGGGGTTTCGTCAGGTTCGCCACATACAAGGCGGTCGCCTCGCCCTCAGCCGTGGGGTTGGTTGCGATAATCAGCTCGCGCACCGTTCCCGAACCCAGGCGCCTCACCAACTCTGTGATGCGGAGATCGTCCGGTCCGATACCGTCCAAGGGCGAGAGTGTCCCTTGCAACACATGGTAACGTCCCTGAAACCCTCCGGACCGCTCCACGGCAGCGAGATCGGCCGCCTCTTCCACGACGCAGACGATTTCGTCCGAACGACGTGGATCACAGCATAGCTCGCACGGGTCCGCACCAGCCAGGGCGCAGCACACGGAGCATGTATACAACTCTTCTCGCATCGACAATAGCGAGTTCGCCAGGCCTTCCACGTCGTTGCGATCGGCCCGTGTCAGATGGAAGGCCAGTCTGGTCGCGGTCTTCTCGCCGATCCCAGGAAGTTTCACCAACTCATTGATTACACGTTCGAGCGGTACTGGAACTCCCGCCATTGCCCCACCCCCATCATCCCAACCCCGGGATTTTCAATCCGCCAGTCAACTTGCCCATTTCATCTGCCATTTGCTGCTGCGCCGCGCGAATGCCCTGATTCACCGCACCGACGATCAGATCGGCCATCATCTGGGGATCATCCCCGGAAGCGATCGCCGGGTCGATCTTGACGTCCAACACCTCGAGACGGCCATTCACCGTAACAGTCACCATCCCACCCCCGGCGCTGCCTTGAACCGTGCGACTCCCTGCTTCTTCTTGCACCTTCGCAAGCTGCTCTTGCAAGTTCTGCGCTTGCTGCATCAAGTTGCCAAAGCCAAATCCCTTGCTCATATCCGCTCTCCACGATCACGACTGCGTCGTTGACGAACCTCGGTTAGCTCACCGTCGAGAATGTCGAGCGCAGCTTGCACGGTTGGATTCGTCATCACAGCCTCAGCTCTCTCCGCCGCCGTTGGTTCCGGCGCTGCTGACTCTTGTTTTTCCGGCCCAACCTTGTCGACTGGTTGGACGCGAACTCGCACGCTACGCCCAAAGAACTCCGCCGCCAACTCCTCTAAGCCGGACGTCTGAGTGGGGTCGGCCAAGTAGTCCGCGCGAAATCCCCGCAGGGCTTCTATCTCGAGCACCTTCCCGTCAAAACTCCCCTCGCCACACAGTGCGAGATGCGAGCCCAATGTCGGGACCCGCGAACCGACATACTCTCGGTAAGCCACACACGCCGCAGCCCCGTCGATTCCCGCGCCAGGCGCGCTGTCGCCCGACCGGGGCGTCGCGCTCGGCCCTGCCTCGCTGTCCGTTCTCGCCCCGGTATCCGCCCTGTCTTCGCGTGGCCCGGATGCGGTCCTGCCGGATGCGGTCCTGCCGGATCCGGTACTGGCCGTCGGCGTCGCTCGCCGCGCGGCTTGCGCTGTGGCTCTGCCACCGCGATGGGCAGCGGAACCACCCGATTGCGAGCCACCACCCACACTGCCGCTATCCGCACTGCCAAGCTTCTCGATTCGACGCAGCAGATCATCAACCGGCACCAACGGCTCGAGACTGGCCAAGCGAATCACCGTCATCTCCAAGACGAGCTTTGGATAAGCTGACCGGCCGACTTCCTCGTCCGTCTGCATGAGAATGCGAAAACACCGATCCGCATCGGCCGGCTGAAGCGCCCGCGCTTGCTCCAGTAGCGACTCGACTTCCTCCGCTGGAATCTCCGGCAGGACTTTGCCTCGTGTCACGTGGGCGACGGCGACATTGCGAAAGTGCTCCAAGAGGTCCCGAGTCAGCCGCCGCATGTCGCAACCCAAACGGTGCACGCCGTCGAGCACTTCGACAGCCCGCAGGCAATCGCGTCCAACAATCGCCGCTCCCAGATCGTAGACGACTTGCCGGTCGGCAACTCCCAACGCCGCCAGCGCATCTTCATCGCTGACTTTGCCATCGCTACCAGCGGCGATCTGATCGAAGAGGGACTGAGAGTCCCTCATGCTCCCTTCACCTTCTCGGGCCAGGGTGAATAGCACTTTCTCGCTGATCTTGAGCTTCTGGTCCTTGGCAATCGCCTTGAGTCGGGAGACAACCTGCTCCAACGAGATGCGGCGAAAGTCATAGCGCTGACAACGCGACTGAACCGTCGCTGGCAGCTTCTGGGGATCGGTCGTGGCAAAGATGAACTTAACGTGGGGCGGAGGCTCTTCGAGAGTCTTGAGCAATGCGTTGAAGGCATTGTTCGACAACATATGCACTTCGTCGATGATGTAGATCTTGAACGTGCTCTTCGCCGGTTGGTAAATGACGTTGTCGATGATCTCTCGAACGTCGTCGACGCCGGTGTTCGATGCGCCATCGATCTCCAGGACGTCGACCGCACGCCCAGCGGTGATCTCCGTGCAGTTGGTGCACTTGTTACAGGGTTCGATCGCCGGCCCCTTTTCGCAGTTCAGCGCCTTGGCAAGAATGCGCGCCGCGGTGGTCTTACCGACCCCGCGGAGACCGGTGAAGAGAAAGGCGTGGGCCACCCGATCGGCTCTGATTGCGTTACTCAGAGTGCGGGCGATGTGTTCCTGGCCGACCAGGTCGGCGAAAGTCTGCGGCCGCCAGCGCCTAGCTGTTACGACGTAGCTCACCCGGTGCAGCTCATCTGGTCCAACCGATTCGCTGCAACTGACGGGCGGCTGTCGCCGAAGTCGTGTCGTCGTTCCACTGTGAACTCAGGCCCTCGTCAAGGGGCACCAGTGATAGCTAGGCTTCCCCGCGGCACAGAGAGTAAACCGGTACCGCTGCTCCCTTCCGGACCTGACGGAATTCGCGGCGCCCTCTTGCGCGGGACCTAGCTATCACTCGTGCCCCTCCCAACGGCTCTAACCTTCGTAGCCTCTGCGGAGCCATGCTGCAACTTCAGAAAGATCGAAAAAGAGCGGAGAGGGTGGGATTTGAACCCACGGTACCAAAAGGCACACACGCTTTCCAAGCGTGCTCCATCGGCCGCTCGGACACCTCTCCCCATTGCCCCATCTGTATTTTTTTGACCGCTTATGTCAATCCACGCCTACGGGATCAGTCCACAACAGATAGACTCGAAGCTGCACCGATTTCTGGAGTGTTGCCCCGAAGGATTGGGAAAAAAACGGACATCGGCGACATTCCGGACATTTGACTTCCGGCGCCGCGGATCATCCGCCGGATCGCTTGCTTGCTGACCGTTTGGTCCTGCGGCATGGTCGAGGCCAATGAGCGATCGATCGGAAGAGACTCAGCCCGGAGTCGAAGTCCCACCAGAGGCTCTTTCCGAGGAGGCGCTGCAACGCGTCATCGAGGAATTCGTCTCGCGCGAGGGGACCGAATACGGCGGTCACGAGGTCTCGTTGCACGACAAGGTAGCGACAGTCCATCGCCAGCTGCACCGCGGAGACGCCGTCATCCGCTTCGACGCTGAATCCGGATCGGTCGGGATCTACCCGGCCAGCTCCAAGGACGGCTCGTCACGAGATCGGACGTAATGCACCGATCCAGAACAATGTCAGAGCGACCATCGCAAGCGCCGCAACCCAGCTGACACCCCGTCCTACTCGCGAGATCGATCGACCGTCGTGGTGCGCTCTCTCCATGATCAGAGAGATGCGACGCTCCGACCTATTGCTGCATTCTCTCGGCCGCCGCAGTCATGTCTACAATCGCTGCAGCTACGGCGGAACCCTCAGCCGTGGTAACGATCCTGGCGATCGAGCCGCTGTAGCGAACGACGGGACAGTCGTCGATCAACACTTCGGGATCGGTATCCGGCGTCACGGTCAATCGCCGCCCGTCCTCGCTCAGCCTCACACTGCCGCCGAGCTGAACCGTGTCCTCGCCGAAAGTAAAGCCGACGAGGCTTGCCTCGAGCTCGGTACTCGTCTGTGCAAAGAAAGTGAGAGTTGGGCTATTCGGGCCGGTAACGATCGCAACCCCGACCAAGCCACCGACCACGGAAAACGTGGCCGGAAGCGCGCTGTCGCCGCATTGATCATTCCATCGACCGGCGAAGACACAGGCTCGTTCGACACCGGCGCGCTCGTCGAGCAGGTCGAAGGGGCAAGGACAACCGTTCAAAGCGTTGCTGACCCCGCCGATCAGTTCACCGATCCTAACCCGCTCGTCCCCATCTGCATCGAAGGCTTGGCAGCTCATCACCTCGGCCGCGCCGAGCGCCAAATTCACCCCGCGAATCAGCTCGCTGACGCTGACCGTCCCATCGCCATTGCAGTCGCCCGTGCAGACCTCATCTGCCGCAACAAGGTGCTGCCGCGCCACGACCTGGGCGCTGACGACAGCCCCCCCGCAACCGACCAAGGAGCTGCGCACACTTCTGATCAAGTCCGCGATTGAGATGCGGCCATCTCGAGCGGCGTCGGCCGGGAGACAGCTACCGATGGGTTCCTCGCCGAGCGCGACACGAACCGCCGCAACGAGTTCCGGCACTCGGACCCGCAGGTCGCCATCGCAATCACCATCGCACCCGCCGCGCCGAACCGACCATCCGATGTCGCGGAGTACGTTTGCTGCAAGCCCGACGTTATTGACCGCGAACCGCAGGACCGGTTCCATCAACTCGTTCGGGCTCGCGGACCTGTCAAAGTGGCTCAGGCTTGAACCCGGTTGCAGAGTTTGCGGTGCGTAGAGCAACACGTGGCCGTTCTCATCTGCGCCACTGGCGAGCCGATCGCTCGAATTCACCACCGACTTACCAATGAAGTGGAGCCGGTCCTGACTGACAATGGCGTCGGCCCTCTGCCGGTTCGACATCCGATCGAATGTCAGTCCGAGGCGATGGTCGGCGACGAAATTTGCGTATGCGTCCGACTCGCCCATGAAGAGGCTGCCGGTTCGGGTGTCGACGAGCGACAAGAAACCCAGTCCGTGTCCGATCTCGTGCAAAGCGACGGTGACCAGATCAGCCTGGCGACCGGGTGGATCGGTGTCGAGCCCGTAGTACCAGCCTCCGCTAAAGGCGCAGGTCGTTCCGAAACTGGAGCTGAACTGCGCCGAGATGTCGACACTGTTGCGGCAGCTGCCGGGAGGACACAAGTCGATGCCAGCCAGACTATTCGCCAATGCGGCGGGGTAAAATGTCGCCGGCCTCGCAGCTCCGACAAAATCGCTGTGAACCGAATTGGGCGAGGCTTGACCGAGAACTGCTGACTCCGCATCGCAGCGCAGCGGATCAAATCGCACCTCGACTTCGATATCGACCGGGCTTTCGAGCTGGCTCGCCCAGATCTCCGCGGCCCGGTTGATGGCATTCAATCGCAGCTCTCCGAGTGTGCTCCCAGCATTGCCGCCAACCGGAGAAGCCGCGGTACCGTCATTCAATCCTTCGCCTCGACCATCGGCGTTGATGAGACGAATCGTCGCTGCTGGCACTGACACGGCGCCCAACAGGATCACCGCTGCCGCTGTCAATGTCAGCCCGAGAAGGCTCGGACTACTTTTTCTTCGGTTCATCGACACAGACGACTCCGTCACGATCGACCTGGAAGTACGTCATGAACCGATCATCTAGCTCGACGGTCACTCCCCCTGCCTGTGTCAATCCCTGGACCACGGCCAGACTACGTCGCGCCGGCACGTCGCTGAGACCCGCTCCTTCGGTACGCTCCTGAGGCGGCTCACCGATCCACATGTGGGGCGCTACGACAGCTGCGGCCGAGACCTTGGATCGGCCACGTCGCGCGGCGTGAGGCCCCTCAGCGAAGCAGACTGACGCTACTAAGAACGAGCTTAAGACAAGTGTGAATGTCGTCACCGAGGTCGCAGCTGACATACGGAGCAAGCTACGCCGCTCAACGAATAGCCACAAGTATCAACCGAGGAGGACGCAGGAAAATTAGGGGGGGCGGGGGGGGCGGGGGGGGGCCCCCCCGCGGGGGGGGGGGAGAGGGGGAATTTAAAAGAGGCACCCCCGAAACACC
>JAJCZJ010000069.1 GCA_029262455.1 Deltaproteobacteria bacterium
AGCAATTTTGAAGGAAACACCGACGTTCACTTCCCGTTTACCTACGATGAGCTCAGCACCTCGCGCGTTCTCACCATGGAGCGCATCGTCGGCGTCAAGCTGTCGGCGCTGACGCCGGAACGATTCGATGTCGATGGCGTCGTTCGCAACGGGATCGAAGCGGTCCTCAAGATGATTTTCGAGGACGGTTTCTTTCACGGCGATTTACACCCGGGGAACCTGCTGGTGCGCGAGGATGGAACCCTGTGCTTCCTCGACTTTGGTTTGTGTGGTCGCCTCGCGCCGCGACAACGTGACGATCTCGTCGACATGATGATCGCGCTGGTGCGCAAGGACTACCAGGGATTGGCGCGATTGTACTGGCGCCTCGGCGATCGCTTGCCCGGTGCTGAGGGGTATGCCGCGTTTGAAGCGGACGTGATCGAATGTCTCGAGCGGCGATTTGCCGACAAGACCTTGAGCGAGATCGAGATGGGGGCGTTTTTCGGTGACCTCGTCAGCCTAGCGCTACGTCACCGTGTCCGAATGCCGCCGGACTACACAATGACCTTCAAGGCAGTCGTCACGATGGAGGGGGTTGCGAAGCAGTTGGTGCCCGACCTCGACATGATGGAGGCGGCGCGGCCAATGGTGACGGCGCTCGCGGCCGAGCGATATGATCCGGTGCGACTGGTCCAGAGTGGTTACGGAGTCGTGCGTGATCTCACCGATGCGGCAGGAGACCTACAGCAGATCTCGCGCGCCGGGTTGGCCTTTCTGAAAACCGCCGAGGCGCGCCAGAGTGGGCAGCCGGAGCGCGACCGCGACTGGCAGCGTGAATATCGGCAGGTGCAGCGTTCTAATCGCCAAGCCGGGTTGGCGGCGGCGTGTGCGCTTTGCGGGGTAGCCCTGAGCGGACGTGGGGAGGCCATTCTCTTTGGCATGCCCCTGGTCGCCATCCTGCTTCTTGCCGCGGCGTTTAGTTTGGGCGGACTGTCACTTCTGCGTCGTTGAGCTTCGTCTCGGTCCATGCTTCACGGGTTACAGCGGTCGAGTTACCAGCGATGCAGCTCGGGTAGGACTTCCTTGGCGAATAGTTCGACGCTGGCGCGCATGGTTTCCGGGTCCATGCCGCCGTAGTTGACGATCATGTTGAGCTCGAAGTCTCCGAGAAGTTGGCGTCGTTGTTTCAGCTTCTCGAGGATCTGCGCCGGTGTGCCGTAGCTTTGCACGTCGCAATAGGTTTCGACGGCAGTTTCGAGTCCGACTTCGCGGAAGAGATCACCGGCTGTGGCGTAGTAGTCGTAACCTTTGGCGTCGCGAAAGTGCTCGCTCATGATTTCGTAGTGGTCGACGATGGTCAGGAAGTAGTTGGCCATGTACTCGCGGCCGCGTTGCTTCGCCACTTCGGGGTCGGCATGGCAGAACATCAAATCACCGGTGAGTGGTGGTGGTGGCGGTCCTTCGTGATGGGCCGCCCAGGTCTTGCTGAAGGATGCCCAGGAGCCCTCCGCGAACATCTCCCAGGGTTGTTGCGAGAAGATCATCAGGCGAGCACCTAGAATGGCGGCTTGCTCGACCGATTCTGGCGACATGCCGACGCAGTACAAACGGTCGCGAAACCCGGCCAGTGGTCGCGGTCGGATCTCGGTTCGCTTTTGCGGATAAATCGGGCCGTCGCCTTCGATGAATCCGGTTTCGAGCGCGTCGACAATCATGCGCGCCGCTTCATCGAAGCGCTCGCGCGATTCTCCCATGTCGAGTCCGAAACTCTCGTACTCACGCCGGGCCAGCCCGCGCCCGAGCCCGAGAACTGCTCTGCCGTGGGAGAGGTAGTCCAGGAACGCCATCTTTTCGGCGACGCGGAGTGGATCGTTCCATGGCACGATGACGGCGCCGGTGCCGAGTTTGATCCTGGAAGTGCGGCCGGCGACGTAGCTGAGGTACTGAATGTTGTCCGGGCACGCTGAATAGTCTGTGAAGTGGTGCTCCGCTGGCCAGAACTTGTCAAAACCTAGGTCTTCGGCGAGGTCGGCCAGCGCGAGCTCGTTGGCGACCATGTCCGAATCGGATCCCCGCCCGAGATAGTTCTGGAAGATCACAAGAAGTCCGACATCCATAGCCACCGCCTTTCGTCACTCGCCGATTTCGTGCGTCGAGGATTGGTAGCACGACGGGATGGTATGACACGAGGCATCGCCGCGACCCGGCAACGTGGGCTGCGAAGAATTGGCAACGAACATTTGGCAACGAAAATGGGCGACAAAGATGCGCTGCAGTTTAGGTGCGGCCTGAAGTGTCGTTCTTTGCTCTCGACGCCGCTCGCGGTTTTGGCGCGGCGTCGCAGAGGTGCTCAGTGCTCGCCGAAGATCTGATTGATTCGCTTTTGAATCGGCAGGATGCCGCCAACCGAAAATAGCGATAGGGTGGTAGCCCAGGAGGCGGGGGCGATCTCGGTGCCTTCGGCCAGGGCCAGGTTCGTCGAGATGAAATGCAGGATGCGGACCATTGCGAGGGCAGCGATCAAATGGAATGCGAAGAAAAGCAGTGGCGTCTGAGCGAGAAAAAAGCTGCGGCTCTGGATTGCCGTGTTGAACAGAAACAGCGCCGTGTATGCCGCTACGAAGATTGAAGCGATGCGAAACATCGATGTATCGGGGCGCAGGGTTGGCTCGATGCGCTCGTTCAATGCGTGACCGATGATCCAGGACCAGATCAAGACCATGAAAACACCGAAGTAGATGGCGCCAGCGAACAGGAGCTTCGCCAGTGCGCCAGGCGGCTGCGCCACCATCACCGCCATCCCGACGAGGAAGGGGACGACCCCGATAAATGCTAGATGAATGGGTTTGGCCTGGGTCAGTAGTTCACGCATTGACAGTAACCTCTAGGTGATACTTACAACGTAGCATGCGGACTTGCGGCTGTCCACTGGCAATATGAGAATGTGGCCGATAGGGGGCGGCGGGATTTCTTTGGGGCGAAATGGCGTGGTGATGAAGAATCAATCGGTTGATAGGCGAGATGCGAGGTTGTTCACGGGCTGGTTGCTCACCGGACTTCTGACCGCATACTCTATGGTCTTTGGGATCCTCGTCATGGTCGGATCTGCCGATGTGGCGATTTGGTTTGGCCCACCAAGGCTTCCCTATGGGCTAGATTTTCTCATGGGGGCGGTGGGCGTTTTTACCGCGGTCGGTCTCCTTTTTCCACGAACCCTACAGGCCTCGGCGATGTGCATGATCCTGACCTTTGTTTTCTCTGGTTTTTGCGCTCCAGGAAAAAGCCCGATCGCGGGATTGGCCATTCTGATCTTGGTGATTATTGCAGTGGTCGTCTTGCGAGAGCCTTCGCTCGACACCGAGGCACGACCGGGCGCCTTTTGATGATGAAGGATACCGCTCGTTTGAGAGATTGGCTGGAGCAACCGGTCGATAACACAACCTTGGTCACGTTTCGTGCAATTTTTGGATTGCTTTTGATGATCGAGGCTGGCGGATCCATTCTTACCGGATGGGTGACCGAAGTGTACGTCGAGCCGCAGTACACGTTCCCGCATATGGGATTCGGTTGGTTGAAGCCTCTTCCTGGCGGCGGCATGTATCTCTACTACGCGGTCATGGCGGCCGCCGGTGCCTTTGTGATGCTCGGTGCGTACTTTCGCAGCGCATTGGCAGTGTTCACGGTGATGTGGGGGTGCGTCTATTTCGGACAGACGAGTAGCTACAACAACCACTACTACTTGCTGCTTCTGTTGTGCTTTCTGATGTTATTGACGCCGGCGAATGCCGACTTTTCCTGGGATGCAGAAAAGGGGCGGGTGGCGCGTACTTCGCTTTGCCCACGCTGGTGCATTGGCATTTTCGTCGCACAGATCGCGATCGTGTACTTCTATGCTTCGCTTGCAAAGCTCTATCCGGACTGGCTGGCGGCAAAGCCGGTAGAGATCTGGATGCGCGCCCGGGCGCACTATCCGGTGCTGGGGCCTTTGTATGTCGTCCCGTGGTTCAAGTGGCTGATCGTCTACGGCGGGATCCTATTCGACGGATTGGTCGTGCCGATGTTGCTTTGGCGGCCGACGCGATGGGTGGCGGTGGGGCTGTCTGTTTTCTTTCACTTGTTCAATTCGTACACCTTCCGAATCGGAATTTTCCCTTACATGGGGATTGCCTTCTGTTTGTTGTTTTTCCCGGGGACGCCGCTGCGCGCGTGGCTGCGACGCAGCCGCGTTGGCCGCTATTTTTGCGAGCAGGGCCACGGGCGCAGCGTCTATTCGGGCGGGATGGGTCGGCTGGGACATTCGGTACTGGTGGTATTCTTCGCGATCCAGGTGGTGTTGCCGGTGCGCCACTTCCTCTACCCTGGTTGGTCGCATTGGACCGAAGAGGGCCACCGGATGTCGTGGCACATGATGTTGCGGACCAAGTCCGGGACCGTGGTCATGCGGGTTGTCGATTTAGCGACAGGCGAGACGCAGCGTATCTACCCGAGTGATTCGCTGTCGAAGAAGCAGGCGCGACGGATCGCCGGGCGGCCCGATATGTTGTGGCGCTACAGCCGCATCCTGCGGGATCGTTTCGAGGCCGAGGGTAAGCAGGTGGCGGTCTTCGCCGATTCGCGCGTCAGTTTGAACGGCCGGCCGTCGCAGGTGTTCGTCGATCCGCAAGTGGATCTATCGCGAGTGGAGTGGCCTTGTTTTACGTCGCTGACATGGATTGAACCCTTGCGGGAGAGGATCACGCCGTGAATTGGCGCATGCGTGGACAGGCGGAGGGGGGCGGTTTATTCTGCGAGCGGAATGAGGAGGAACCCATGAAGATTGTTTCGAAGGCTCTTGCCCTGATTGTTGCTGTATCCCTGGTGGCGTTGTTGGCGGGACCTTCGCCAACTCACGCTGCTTCTGGTGAGGAAGTTGCCATCTATATCGGTGTTGGGGCGCTAATTTTTGTAGGCCTGGTCATCGTCGGCACGCTCCTGACCCGCGAGGAGCACAAGATGTTTCTGACCGAAGAGGAGCAACTCGAAGAGACGGCTCACGTCGTGGAGTTCGGGCCTCAATGTATCGGCCCGGACGGGCGGCCAGCGCTGATCTGTTGGTAACTCCGCTCGGTTTCGTGTCGGACGTTTCGAGGTGTGAATGACGTTCTCCCTTGAAGCGCTGACGATACTGAGCACGAGCTGTATTGTCGCCAGCGGACTGAGCCTGTTGCTCGGATGGTACTTCATCCGTGGAAAACAGGTGTCGCGTCATCGCGGCGCGATGTTGACCGCGTCATCATTCGCGGCCTTGTTCCTGGTGTTCTACGTCACCCGCTGGTCGATGTACGGATCGAAGCCGTTTCCCGGCGGCGGTGGTTGGAAGACGTTCTACTTGGTCAACCTGGTGCCGCACATCATTTTTGCGATGATTCTGGCGCCGCTCGTCGTGCGCCTGCTGTACTTGGCTTTGGGGAAAGAGGACTTTGCAGCGCATCGGCGCTTGGCGCGCTTTGTCTTGCCGATGTGGCTCTACGTGTCTGCCAGCGGTTGGCTGATCTATTTCTTGCTCTACGTGAAGGTGTACTAGGCGATGTTATTGGAAGACCAGGTAGCATTGGTGACAGGCGCGGGATCGGGCATCGGTCGCGCGATTGCGTTGCGTTTCGCGGAGGTCGGCGCGCGTGTCGCGGTCAACGACCTGTTGGACGAGCGTGCGGACGCGGTTGTCGCCGAGATCCAAGCGGCCGGAGGTCAGGCCATGGCGGTGCCGACCGATGTGTCGGATGGACGCGCAGTGCTCAAGATGTTCACCCGGTTTCTCACTCTATGGGACCGGCTCGACATCGTCGTCAACAACGCCGGAGCGTTGTTCCTGGAACCGCATGTAATCGCCAACATGGAGGCGCAGGCGGCAGAGCGCGCAGCGACGGGCACGGTGTCGACACCGCTCGAGGCAACGCGCACTCTCGAAGAAGGGATTTGGCGCAGAACCTTTGGGATTCACGTCGACGGCACATTTCACTGCACGCGCGATGCGCTCAAGGTGATGGAAGTCTGTCGATCGGGCTCGATCATCAACATCGCTTCGGTTGCCGGGTTGAGCGGACTGGCTGGCGCGCCGGACTACAGCGCGGCGAAGGCGGCGATCATTGGATTCACCAAGGCTGTCGCGCGCGAGGTCGGACCGTTCGGGATTCGCGTCAACGCGATCGCCCCTGGATTCGTCGACACTCCGTTGCTCGACGAGCTGCCGGCTTCAGTGCGCGCGGGGATCGTCGCGCAGACGCCGCTGGGCCGGATGGGCACGACAGAAGAGATTGCGGCGACCGCGCTGTTTCTCGCGGATCCGTCGTCGGCGTTCTACACCGGTCAGGTGTTTAGTCCCAACGGCGGGTACGTCGTTTAGTCACATCGCAAGTTGTAGAGATCGCAGTCCAGCTGCACTTTCTTGGTGATTTACTGCTTGATCCAGCAACGGCGGCACTGCTATTTCTCTGCTCGGGACTAGCATGGCCGGTCGCGCCTTGAGGCGACGCACTGGCGGGGGGACGAGATGAAAGCGAAGCTTACGATTTTCACGACGATTCTGTTGCTGTCGCAAGGGGTGGCCGCGCAGTTTCAGGAAGAATTGTATCGTGCGGCAGACGGCACGATTTACCAGGTGCTGAAGCATGACCACAGCGTCGACGCTGGTTTTGGGGACGCCGAGATCGCCCGGATTACCAGCGTAGCAGCGGTTGTTGCCAGCTCTTTCACAGCCTCTGAGTGTAGCGCTCCTGGCTCCCTCCCCGGCAGCGAACCCGCCGAAGCGATCGCGTGGACGAACGGCACTCTATTCCCGCTCAGTGGGGCGCCTCTTGGCGGAGTTGGAGCCGTCACTCCCGTAAAGAAATCGAGGATTTTCGACGATGCTTCGAACGTTACGTTCGGTGCCGCCGGATCTGGGCTGGTCTGCGTCGGTCCTGACTGCGGCCTCAATGGCGCCTGCGTAAGCGGGATGCAGTGTGCATCCTTTGCGATCGATGGAACGAGCACCGCCGTTGGCGATATTTTCGACATGTCTTCTGCCGGTGGCGGCACACCGGCTGCGGTGGCACTGACCGGACAGAACATCAGTGGAGCATTGTGCAGCACCGGACCGGGTGCCAGCCTGTACGTTTTCAATCCGGGACCGACGACGAGCATCAATCTTTGCTCTACCGGTGGGGCGCCGACGGTTCCGTCCGATGGATTCAGCCTCGGTGACGCCAATTCTGAGTTCAGCGGCGGCAACGATGGGCAAACGATCATCTTCGCCTATCCCAATGAGCCCGGCGATGCCTTCGCGGTTTCGGCTGCTGGATTCGGAGTCAACATCGACAACAGCTCGCCGCTGTGCGGTGCGCTCGATGGTGTGGTCATTGGCGTGAGTCGGTCCGACTCATCGTTGCCACCACCCCCGACTCCGACTCCGACGTCGACTCAGACAGCGACTCCGACGGCGACTCCAACGGCGACCCCGACCGCTACGGCCACGGCGCCGCCGCCTGCGACGGATACACCGACGGCAACTGCGACGGATACGCCGACGGCAACCGCGACCGCTACACCGACGGTGCCACCGGCCGGGCCCCCATGCCCGCCAGCTCCGGACAGTTGCACCGGTGGCTTCGCCAAGGCGATTCTCTTGGTCAAAGAGAAGAATCCGGGCAAAGAGAAGCTTCTCGCCAAACTCATCAAGGGGCCTGGGCTCACGCAGGGGGATCTCGGCGATCCGCTGGTGGCCACGGGCACGGCCTATCGGGTCTGCGTCTACGGTGACGACGACGCCCTGGCCGCACAGCTGACGGTAGACCGCGCCGGCGATACCTGCGCATCGAAGCCCTGCTGGAAGTCGATCGGCAAAGATCCGCCCGATGGCAAGGGTTTTCAATACAAGGACAAAGATACGACGGCGGACGGCGTCAAGATCCTCAAGCTCAAAGGGGGCGACCCCGGCAAGAGCACGCTTCTGGTCAAGGCCGCGAACAACGCTGCCAAAGGCCAGACGTCGATGCCTACGGGAATCACCGCCGCACTCGCCGGTGATGCGAGCGCCACCGTCCAGATCCGGACGAGCGAAGGGGCTTGCTTCACCGCCGAAGTCACCGACGTGAAGAAGAACGACGCAGACTTCTTCAAAGCCAAGAACTAGCTACGAAAAAGCGGGGCTGGGATTTTCCCAGCCCCGCTTTGCTAGCTCCGGGTATCGCTACGGCCAAGAACGCCTTACTCGGCGAGCGCGACGACTTCGACCAGTTGCGTGTCCTCTTCGAATAGGCGAGCCGGTGGCTCGATGAGGTCCCAAGTGACACCGATCCAGGACAGCGCTTTCAAGATGTAGTAGGTGGCGTCGATCTCCCACCAGTAGAAGCCCTGGCGCGCCGAGTTCATGAAGGAGTGATGGTTGTTGTGCCAGCCTTCACCCATTGTGGCGATGGCGAGCCACAGGTTGTTGCGACTGGTGTCATTGGTTTCGTAGCGGCGTGAACCGTAGACGTGGGCGAGTGAGTTGATCATGAAGGTCGTGTGCCACAGCAGGGTGGTGCTGACGAAGAAGCCCCACACCAACCAGCCCGCGCCGCCGACCAGATAGAGGGCAACGGCGAGCATCGTCGGCGGTACCAAAAAGTGCTCGTTGAGCCAACGCAGCTCGGGGTACTTGGCCAGGTCGGGAATCTTCGAATATTGTGTTTCTTCGTGGTCCGGAGCGAGAATCCAACCCAAATGGGACCACCAGAAGCCGCTCCGTGACGGGGAGTGCAGATCGCCCTCGAGGTCGGAGTTCTTGTGGTGAATGCGGTGGTTGGCGGCCCACCACAGCACGCCTTTCTGGGCCGAGGTGGTTCCGAGGAAGGCCAGGATGAATTGGAAGACCCGGCCGGTTTTGAAGGCTCGGTGCGAGAAGTAGCGATGGTAGCCGGCGGTGATTCCGAACATTCGCGTGACGAACGTTGCGCCGCAGACCGCGACGGCGCCCCAGGAGAAGTCGACGAAAAAGACGAGCAAGCACACCAGGTGCACGCCCCAGAATGGCACGGCAGCGATCAGGCTGGGCTTTCCGGAGTAGGATGGCAGGACGGTGTTGGGGCTGGACATGGGGTTCTCCCGGGCTAGGTTGATCCCTGAAGGATAGCTGGTGGGTTGTCACGGTTCGGTCATCGAACCGGCATGAGCTGGTTACAGTTTTGACGATGGAATTCTCGCTCTACATTCACATTCCTTATTGCGATTCGAAGTGCCCCTACTGCGACTTCAACTCTCATGTCGTTCCGCGCTGGCCGGAGCAGCGGTACGTCGACGCCCTCTGCCGCGAGCTCGATCACTGCAGTCAAAGCGACTTGTGGCGGGACGGGATCGTGCGAACGATTTTCCTGGGCGGCGGCACGCCGTCGCTGTTCTCGCCGAAGTCGATAGCTCGTATTTTGGGCCATGTCCGCGCCACTTGGGATATCCGTGCGGACGCGGAGGTCACGATCGAGTCGAATCCGGGAACCGTCGATGGAGCCAAGCTGCAGGGCTTTCTCGCGGCGGGGGTGAACCGAATCAGTTTCGGAGTGCAATCGTTTGACGACGGATTGCTCGGGTTGTTGGGGCGGATTCACGACGGTCGGACTGCGGCGGATGCTGTGAGTTCCGCATTGCGAGTTGGCTTCGACGACGTCAATCTCGACTTGATGTTCGCCGTGCCGGGTCAGACCGTTGAGCAGTGGGAAAGTGATCTCAGGCAGGCGGTTGATTTGGGAACGACGCACATCTCGGCCTACAACCTGACGTTTGAGGAAGGGACGGTATTCTACGCCCAACGTCGCAAAGGCAAGTTGCGCTCGGCCGAGGAAGACACGGAGATCGCGATGTACGAGGTCACCGAGAACTTTCTCGGCGCGCGAGGGTTCGAACGCTACGAGATTTCGAACTACGCACGTCCCGGCCGGATGTGTCGTCACAACCTGACCTACTGGCGCGCTCAGACGTATCTCGGCGTCGGCGCAGGCGCGCACTCGTTTGGTCAGTCGGCAGCGTTGCGCTGGCACAACGAGCTGGGACCGGAAAAGTACATGGCCGATGTGGAGTCGCGCGGCCATGCCCGCGTCCGCGAGGAGCAAATCGAGCCGCCGCAAGCGCGCGGCGAGTTTGTGTTTCTAGGCTTGCGCTGTTGTGAGGGGATTGCGACCGATGAGTTCCGGCGTCGGTTTGGTGTCGATCTCGACGAAGTCTATCCGCAGGGCGCTGCGATGCGCGATCAAGGACTGCTCGAGTGCACGGAAGACTACTGGCGATTGACGAAACGCGGCCGCATGGTGTCGGACGCGATCTTCGCAACCTTCGTTTGAGTTCCGCTAGGCCACGGCCAGGTAGTCGCGCAGCGGCTCGAATCCTCGGGCGCGGAGTATCTCATCGATTTCTGCTCGCGCCCCGAGAATGCCGACGGCAGCGAGGGTCAACGAATCACCGCGCTCGAGGCAGGATACGTCTTCGATGACGTGACCGTGGACGATTCGGCCGACGCGAGACTCGATCGCGTCGACGAACCGTTCGATGCGATATCCGTCTTCGCGCAGCCGTCTCGACCAGCGCCGCGCGGTTGGACCGGTGCCCCAGATCTGTAGGGGTTTCGAGCGAGGAACCGCGCTTGGGAAGTGGCGCAACTTGGTCTCGAGGAATTGTGCTTTGCTATAGCGCTCGTCGCAGCGCGACATTCGCTGCGGTGAATCGCGCCAGCGCACCAGCATCTCCGGGATCTTGCGGGCTGTCGCTCCGCTCAGGAGCATGCGCAGCCAGAGGTCGTAGTCCTCGGGGCCGTCGGTCTCGAGGTAACCGCCGAGACTGACGAAGAGATCGCGTCGAAAGGTTGCCGACGGATGCGGAATTGGTGATTCGACGAACAGCGCCTCGCGGATCTGCTGATCGGAGACGATCCCGTTGATCCAGTCTTGGTATCGCTTCATGCCTCCACCGACGCTTGCGTGGGGAAAGCAATCGACCAGACAGCTGACGAGCTGCAGTTGCGGGTCGTCCCGCAACGCTGCGACTTGTTTTTCGAGACGGGTGGGGTGACACAGGTCGTCCGCGTCCATACGTGCGACGAGCGCGGCGCGGGATTCGGCGACACCGTGATTTAGCGCCTGGACGAAGGTGCCCTCGGTGCGAGTAAGCTTGAACCGGTGATCGACCTCTGAGCACTGAGCGGCGATCTGTGCCGAACCGTCCTGCGATCGGTGGTCGACGAGAATGCACTCGAAGTTTTCGAGTGACTGCGAGCGCAACGATTCGAGCGCATCGCCGAGGGTCGCGGCGGCGTCGCGAAACGGCAGCACGACGCTGACGGCGGGGGCGCCGCCCGATTCGATCAAGATTGCAACTCGCGCGAAACCAGATCCAAGGTGATGGCGCCGATAAAGATTTCGCTGCGAATGCTGAGAAGGAGATGATCGGGATCGTCGCTGACCCAAATCGTCGCATTGCGTAACCGCGGGTCCGCCAGGCTCTCGTCTTTGTTGATCTTCCAGACCTGGGGGCGCAAGGCAATTGCGGGGAAGGTGCCGGCCGGCACCTCGACTTGTTGGCGGCCGATAACCTTCAGCTCGATGCGGTAGAGCCCCTCACCGGTGAAAATGTCGTAGTTCAAGGTGTTTCCGATCTCGACTGGATCGGCCCGCGCTTTGAAGACTGCGGTGATCGGGTCGAAGAGGCCGGTCGAGTCGATGTCGAGTTCTTTCCGCTTCTTGCCGCCCTTGAGGTAGAGGCTGCGCGCCCGCTTATTGCTCGGGCTGAAGTCGATAGTCGTCATGGCCTTGCGCCCGCCTTCGTCACGCTCGAAGCGGAACTGAAGAGGAATCTGACCGTCGGCCAGGAACAGCACCCGAGCGAAGCCGCGAAAGCGATAGAAGATATCGACGAAGCGGTTGGTCCCGGCGCTGGCGTCCACCGAGTAGGCCGGTTGCCCACCCAATACCTCAGGCGTGACCGTTACGGTGGCGTTGGCAGCGGGGATACCGTTCCACGCGACACGATACTGTAGCGTCTGTGCTGGATCGCTGAGCCGGGACGCGGAAACCGGTAGCGCCAGTAGAGCCGCGACCGCGAGTGTGAACACTGCGGCGCGCGACCAAGTGGGACCGATCATGCTTCGGGGCTAGAGCTCGATTCTTCTTCGATCTTGCCCGACTCGTCGTCCAGGCCTTCGGCCGATTTGCGGAAGTCGCGGATGCCTTTGCCAAGAGCCCCGCCGAGCTCCGGCAATTTTCCGGGCCCGAAGATGATGAGGGCAATACCCAAAATGACGACCAGCTCTGTTGCACCAAGGCCAAACATTGATCTTACCTCCGTCGAAAACGCTAACACGCCACATGCCCTAAGGCGACGCAAATCGACTAACCGGCGATGACGTCCAGGGAAAGGTCTACGTACAGCTCGCTTCCGATGGTGTCGAGTTGCTCTCGAAGGGAGTCCTCAGCGACCGTTTCGGGGACTACCATTTCGATCTTCATCGTATAGATGGGGGTTCCGGACTCAGGTTCGGGGCGTGATTGGGTATCCATTTGTCGGATGCTGATTCCTTCGTTGGCAAGACAGCGGGAAACCCGGGCGACGATCCCGGCCTTGTCGGCGCCGGTTGCCTGTAGTCTGAAGATGCGGTTGGCTGCACTGTGGCTGGCTGTCGTCGGGTCCTCGTCGAGCGGCCGAAAAAAGACGGTCAGTCTCTTTTCCCACTCTAAACGCTTACAGGCTGTGGATAAACGCTCGGCGATCGAGTCACTTTGACCGCTGAGAAGCAGCAATACGGCAAACTCCGAGCCCAGAACCGTCATACTAGAGTCTTCTAGGTTGCAGTCGCATTCATAGATCAGCTCGGACAAGTCGGCGACGATGCCCGGGCGATTCTTTCCGATAGCGGAGAGCGCAAACCATTGCTTCATTGTCGCGGATTCTACAGTGAAAGTGTTCCGGCGGCCAGGTTTGGATCTTATTTTGGGTCAATCGAAAGCTCTTGTTTTGCTGAGAAGTGAATTGACCGGGGCGGGATTGACGGTGTAGGCTACCGCCTCAACTTGAAGGAGTTCTTTTGGCATACCGCGGCAGAGGTCCACGTTTCGTACCACCCCCGGAAGAGCAGCACCGTATCAACCGCAAGATTCGAGCACCGCAGGTTCGCCTGATCGGAGCCGACGGCGGCCAGGTTGGCATCGTGCCGATCGCAGAGGCCCTGGTTCTTGCAGAAGAGGCGCAGCTCGATTTAGTCGAGATTGCCGCCACTGCGCAGCCTCCGGTTTGTCGAATTCTGGACTACGGAAAGTATAAGTATCAGCAGCACAAGAAGGAGTCCGAGGCCAAGAAGAAGGCTTCGACGACGACCGTCAAAGAGCTGCGTTTGGGCTATCGCACCGACAGCGGCGACATCAAGCGTCAAATCGAAAAGGCGCGGATGTTCCTGGAAGTCGGCGACAGGGTCAAGTTCCTGTTGCGATTTCGTGGTCGCGAGATGGCGTATCAAGACCTCGGGCGAAAGAAGCTGCTCGGGGTATGTGATGCGCTCGAGGATGTCGGCACGCGCGAAGGTGTTCCCCGCATGGAAGGGCGCATGATGGGGATCTTGCTCGCACCCAACAAGAAGAAGGCGAAGCCGAAGGTCTCCGAATCCGGGGCCGATCAGTCCTCGGCCTCAGAGGGAAGTCCAGCCCCGGCGCCTCCTGCCGAGGAAGCCGTAGCGAAGGCGACGGAGTCCGAAGCACCGAAAGCACCGACTTCGGCCGAGCCGTCCTCGGCTGCCAGCTGAAGGTTCCGACCGGGGCGAGGCTTTTCGAGTCTTGCCCCGGTCGATGTTTTTTCGTCGGGCCGTTCGACTTCCAAAGCGATGCTGAGGATCCGGCAACGCTGAGCACTGAGTCTTCTTGTCCGACGGGATGCTAGCGGCGAATGCGTACGCGTTGGCCGTCGATCGTGAGTTGGCCGTTGGTCCAAAGGCGGATTGCTTCGGGATAGAGTCGATTCTCGGCCTCGTGTACCCGTGCTGCGAGGGAGTCGGTGGTATCGTCTTCGGCGACCGGGACTGCCTCTTGGAGGACGATGGGGCCATGGTCGTATTGGTCGTCGGCGAAATGAACTGTGCAGCCGGATACCTTGACGCCCGACTCGAGGACGGCGCGGTGGACTCGCTCACCGTAGAATCCGGGCCCGCAAAATGCCGGGATCAGTCCTGGGTGAATGTTGAGCACGCGGTTTCGATACTTCTCGCGCGGTTCGAACAGCGACATGAATCCGGCCAGGATTACGAGGTCGATCGGATACGGATCGAGAGCTTTGTGCAGGCTGTCGTTGAAGCTGGTTCCGTCGCTGAAGGATTTGCGCGGCACCGCCGAAGAGTCGATGCCGGCGTCGGACGCGCGCCGTAGACCTTTGACTTCGGCGCGTGAAGACACGACCACCACGATTTCGGCTTCGAGTCGTTCTGCGGCGATTTCATCGAGCAGATTCTGCAGGGTAGTACCGCCGCCGGAGAGCAGCACGGCGAGGCGTACGGGGCGCTGAATGGGAGCGGTAGGGGGTGCGTTGGGAACCATATCTCTAGACACAAGTCCTTGGCCGAATCTCGAGCGACGGATGCCTCACAGGTCTGTGCGAAAGACCGTCTTTCGATAAAATTTCAGTTCTTCGATGGACTCGCGAACATCGTCGAGGGCCAAGTGGGTATTGTTTTTCGGCGGGGTGCCGATGCCACCCGGATACCAGCGACGGACGAGCTCTTTGATCGTGCTGACGTCGATGATCCGGTAGTGCATGTAGGACTCGAGAGTCGGCATATAGCGGGCGAGAAAGCGGCGGTCCTGCCAGATCGAGTTGCCGCACAGTGGCGAAGCTTTTTCGCCGACGTGGGCGCGGACGAAGTCGAGAGTCTGTTGTTCGGCATCGGCGACGCTGATGGTCGATTTGCGGACACGGTCGGTGAGTCCCGATTCCCCATGGTGCTCGGTATTCCATGTGTCCATGGCGGCGAGCACTTCGTCGGGTTGATGCACGGCGAGGACCGGGCCCTCGGCGACGACCTCGAGTTGGGGGTCGGTGATGATGGTCGCGATCTCGATGATCCGGTCGGCATCGGGATCGAGCCCGGTCATCTCCATATCCATCCACACGAGGTCGAGTGTTTCCGTGTCGCTCACGCTGAGGACAGCTAGCACACGTCTGCGAGCGTGGCGAATCTCGAAGCGTCCTCGAGCTTGAGGTTCGCCAAAAAAAACGGCGAGCACCCGAATCGGGGCTCGCCGCTTTATTGTCTAAAGTACTTTGCGCTTAGTTTTTGCGCGCTCTCGTTACCCGCCACAGCAGCCCTGCCGCCATCAGCGAGATGAGGATCGCGATACCCATCGGATCGACTGCTGGGATCGGTGCCGGCGGTGCTCCGACCTGGATCACATTGCCGGACACACCGTTCGTCGTGTCCACAGCCTGAATGCTCTCACCGGCCTGCAGCTGGCGGCTCAGGTTGATGATGAAGCGTCCGTTGCCGCCGGTCGTTGCCGAACCGAGGACCTCGCCGCCAGGCACTGTGCGGATCTCGACGTTGGAGCCTGGTGCGGCTGATCCAGCGAGACTCGAGTCGCCGTCGTCGGCGTCGTCGAGGCTCGGTGTCGGGATCGGGGTATTGGTCGGTGTGTTGGTTACGGTCGCGGTCTCGGTCGCCGTCGGCGTGTTGGTTGGCGTTCCCGTGCTTGTCTCTGTTGGTGTCTCTGTCGGTGTCTCTGTCTCGGTCGGCGTTTCTGTCGCCGTCGGCGTATCCGTAATCGTCGCGGTCGGGCTCGAAGTTGGTGTGTCGCTCGGAGTCGGCGACG
Source organism: Deltaproteobacteria bacterium (assembly GCA_029262455.1). GTDB lineage: Bacteria > Desulfobacterota > Binatia > HRBIN30 > CADEER01 > CADEER01. Next base: position 15,807 of record JAJCZJ010000069.1, read on the forward strand.
GACCATCCGTCGGCGTGTCGGTTTGCGTCGCTGTCGGAGTCTCTGTCGGTACAGGTGTGTCTGACGGGGTTGCCGTAGGTGTATCCGTTGGCAGGGCCGTCGGAACGTCCGTAGGAGTGTCGGAAGGTGTCGCCGTTGGGCCGGCGAGAGGTTCGATCGACAACTCGCCGTTGGCGACGGAGATCGGTACCGAGAGTGGGCCGAACGCGGCCGACACGTTAGATGCCGTCAGCGCGAACGGGCCGGTCGGTGCCATGTTTCCGATATCAAAACTCCAGATCATCACTTGCCCAGAGCCGTCGGGAAGGACGACATCGCCGCCAGCATCGGAAAGGTTGAACATTACACTGCCGACGCCGGGACAGCTGTTGCCGGAAATCTCGGGGGTACCGGTCGTACGCCCCGCGGTGACCACGTTGAGGTTGCTGAGGTGCGCGCACAGGCTGACGTCGAAAAGAACCTCGAAGGTCAACTGTGCGACCCCGTCCACGCCCGCTTGTGTAGCGATGTCGGAAGAGATCGGGATCTGGACGTTTGTGTCGCCCTGCTGCGCAGATACAGAACCGATGGAAAGGCTGCCGCTGTTGGTCCCGGCCAGTGCCGAACTCGCGAGTAATACTGTCGAAACCGCCAGAACGGCGAATTGCTTGACCCTGCTCATCGGACGAGCCCCCTTATTCATCTCCACCATAGTAACCGCGTATCTAGCCGTCTCAGACCCTATTGGTCAAGCGGCAAAAACGTCGCTTGACATACCACGCTGCCCCAGAGGCGGCAAGGGGAAAAGGCCTTGCGCATTGCGGGGTGACCGGACGAGGCCGCCACTCTATGGGCAGATTGCGTCGATATTGCCTTGGATGACGTTATCGGACGGAATCGACGGATCCAGGTCTCGAAACAACTCCGGGACAATCGTCTGGAGTGCCGGTGGCAGAGCGCGGAAGAGGTAAACGCCGTCGGTGTTGGCCTGGGCCCCGCCGCGATCGTCGATGTCCAGCATCGATTCAAGCGCCGCGATATTGTCGAGAATTACAGAATCCGCCGTGATGTTGGGGAAGAAATCGCGGAAAGACGTCGGCACGATGGTTTGTAGAGTTGGGGGCAGGGCGCGGAATAGATAGACACCATCCGTGTTAGCTGAGCTGGAGCCGTCAGCATCGACATCGAGGGCGCAAGTGGAGACGCGCAAGTCCCCGTTGTCCACGTTGCAGACCGGGGCGCCCTCGTTGAGCTTGCACTCGAGGAAGGTCAAATCGGTCAATCCGCTGTTGGTTCCCGCAAAGTCGATTTCGAACATCGGTCCGTCGCCGCTCAAGGGCCCGGTGCAGGCCATGCTGATTTGCACCTCGTTGGTCGGCTCGTCGAGGTTGGATTCCATGAAGCAGTTCGCCGTTTTGACGGTACTGCGGACGGCAGTGGCGACTGCGATGCTGCGGTTGTACTGGATTCGGAAGAGCGCGGCCTCAACGTTTGCGGCGTCGTCGATGTCGATTGTGATGGTGCGAAGGTTTGGATTTGGGACGACCAGAAGGGCTCCCGATGGGACCGACACGGTGGCGGCCCAGGCAGGGGCGAATGCAGGGGCGAATAACGATGATCCGGCTACCGTAATGGCGGCTGTCAACAAAACAGTTTGGCTGAGCAATCGGCTGGTAGTCATGTAGGGACCTCTCCCATCAGATGTCCAAGGACATCTGATGGTTAGCTTGCGAATGGTTAGCGTCGTTGTCGGCGAGAGCGAGGCACCCGCACGCGCGCGTCGTTCTCATCAATTTGGGCTTGCGCCGACTGGATGAGTCGGCTGATTGCGCGTGCGTCTTTCGCGTCAAAGTCAACGACGATCGCCGCGCGCGCCCGCGGTGCCATGGTCTGGCCGCTGGCGACCATGATCGAAAGTGAACCCGGCTGATTCGAGGCCGATACGACCATCGATCGATTGGCCTCGCCACGCTTGTGCACGCGCCGTACGGTTGCGCGTGGATCGAAGCCGAGTCGAATTTCGGCTGCGTGAAAGCCGCCGCTGGCAGCAATCGAAATGGGCAACCTGATACGGCCGCCGCGTGCACGGGCGGGTCCGACGGTGACAGTAGCGTTGACGCCTCGCGCCGAGGTGGCGGCGCCTGCTCCGGAGTTCCAATTGCCGGTACAATCGCCGATGACCGCGCCGAGGAAGTCTTGTCCGTCGGTTTGACCGGTGAGCGGGTTGAACTGAATCGCACCCATTCGGCAGGTGGTTCCGTTCTGCAACAGCGGTTGGACGTTGTTTTGCGTCGCGTTCGGTTGCGCGGTTGGAATGAAGAGCCAGTCGGAATTGCAGTTGTCGGCGGCATCGAAAGTGGCCAGGCTGCCTGCCGCGAATTGGAGAATTCTCGTCGCATCGAGGGCGCTGACGTCGCCGTCGCCGGTAACGTCACAGGCGAGATCTTGGGCTGTTGAGAATTCGCGCAGGCTGACCTGTTGTTGGAGGATGAACGAGGCGTCGAGCGCGCCGATGACGCCGCTGCCGATGCCGCCGGTTCTCGTTGGCTCGAGCAGCCAGGGGGCACTGGGAATATCGAGGACCTCGTAGTCGCCGGCGCTGTCAGTCGGGATCTGCATGGTCGTCGGACCGACAGCGCGCACGACGATGCCGGGAACTGGAAGAAAGGTCGATGCGTGGCGGACGGTTCCGAATACGTCAGCAGTGACGGCCCCCATATCGTAGACCGACTCGATGTTGAAAATCCGGCGCACGGTCTCGGCGCCGTTGTCGACGATGTAAGCGTCGCCGCTGTCGGAAATCGCGATAGTGAAAGGGTCCGTAAAACTTGCGGCCGTTGCCGGTCCCCCGTCGCCGAGGTCGTCGAGCGGATTGTTCTCGCCATTGCCGCCCGAGCCGTCGAGTCGGCCTGTGGCGATGCCGGTACCGGTCGCCGTCTGGATCGTCCCGTCGGTTGTAACGACGCGGATCCGCAGGTTGCCGCGGTCGGCGATATAGATGCTGCCGTTTCCGTCCACTGCCACATCGGTCGGGGCGGAGAGCTCGGCGGATATTGCCAGTCCGCCGTCGCCGCTGAATCCCAATTCGCCAGAGCCGGCGACGGTCTGGGTGATGTGTGGTGATTGCGGTGCAACTTTGCGAATTCGGTTGTTGCCGGAGTCGCAGATGTAGACGTAGTTGTCCGGGCCGATTTCGATAGCGTTCGGGGCGGAGAACTCACGCGACGCGGCGGGTCCTTCGCCGTTGTAGCCGAAGGTGCCCGTACCGGCGAAGGTTGAGGCGATGTTGGTATCGAGGTTGACGCGCCGCACCTTGTGCGAGCTAGGCTCGCTGACGTAGAGGAAGTTGCCTTGGGGCCCCTCTTGGACGGCTAGCTTGCCGGGACGCACGACTCTGGCCTGCGTGGCCGATCCGCCGTCGCCGCCGCTGTTGGTGCCACCGTTGCCGAAGAACGCGGTAATGATACCGGTGTTGGCGTCGACGCGGCGGACCCGGTGATTGTCGGAGTCGGAGATATAGAGGTTGCCGGCGTCGTCGATGGCGACGCTGGATGGCGTCTCCAGTTGGGCGTTGATAGCCAGTCCGTTATTACCGGAGAAACCGGGCTCGCCGTTGCCGGCGATGGTGGAGATGATTCCGTTGGTGGCGACCCGCCGGATGCGGTGGTTCTGGGTGTCTACGATGTACACCCGGCCGCTGGCGTCGGTGGCCGCCCCGGATGGCGATTGAAGTCTGGAGGCTGTCGAAGGGCCGCCGTCGCCGGCGAATGGTAGATTGCCGTTGCCGGCGACTGTCTCGAGCGTGTCGCTGCGGTTGATTCGTCGAACGCGGGCATTGCCGCGATCGGCAAAGATGACGCCGAGGGTCGTATCGACGGCCAAGCCGGTCGGATTGTTGAGCACGACTTGTGCGGCCGACTCTCCGTCCTCGGTAAAACCGCTTACTCCGTTGCCGGCCAGGGTGCTGACATCTTGGCTCGGATCGAGCGGGATGCGGCGCAGGCGAACGTTGCCGCTATCCGCGACGAGGACAGCGTCTTCCACAGGATCGTAGGCGACCGAGGAAGGGGATCGAAATTTGGCCTCTTGGCGCGGACCATCCGCGAAACCGAAACTGCCGGTGCCGGCGAAGGTGTGAATCCGCTGCTGCACGTCGACGACACGGATTCGTTGGTTGAAGAAATCGGCGATGTAGAGATTGCCGGCTGGGTCCAGAGCGACGTCCCAAGGGAAGGAAAGCTTGGCATTTGTTCCGGTTGCCGGCCCTCCATCGCCGCCGAAACCGGGCGCGCCCGGCCGGCCGGCGTAGGTTGTCATGCTGCCGCCGACAAAGAACCGCCGGATCCTGTGGTTGTTGCTGTCGGCCACGAAGATCGCGCCTGTCTCCTCGTCGATCGCTATTGCGTTCGGGTTGTTCATGGAGCCTGAAGTCGCGACGACCGTGCCGGTATGATCACCCTGGTTCCCGGTACCTGCGACGGTGGTGATCACGCCACTGGCATTGTCGATCCGGCGGATCACATGGTTGCCTCGGTCTGCGATGAAGAGGTTGCCCGAGCCGTCGAACTCGACGTCCGTGGGGAAGTCGAAAGTAGCGTCAGTCGCCAGGCCCCCGTCACCGGAGTAGCCGATCTCGCCAGAGCCTGCGATGGTCGTAATGACTCCGGTGTTCGCGTCGATGCGGCGGACCCGGTTGTTTTTCGAATCTGCGGTGTAGATGTTGCCGGCTTGATCTACCGCCGAGCCTTCGGGATCCAAGGCCGCGGACGTCCCGGGCCCGCCATCACCATTGCTGCCACCGGCGAAATGCTCAATGAACCCTGCGGTTTGGGCGACACCTGGAACGGCTAGTGTGCATCCCAAAATCAGCCCAATAGCCCAACTCGCGGTTCCCCTTGTCCCCATCGACCTACACCGCCCCGCTTCGAATTTTATTGCAACCCGATCCGTCATATGACTCTTTGCGACGCAATCGGCGTGCCACGCAGGCGATTCCATTATCATTGCTTTGGGGATGCGTAAACCGGCAAAGTTGCGGCATTGGATACGGCGAAAATGCCGACGAGATGCCGAAGACTGTCGAGGTCCAACTTTGGGGTTGCCGGTGGGTGCTCTGCAAAACGCAGCCGCCTTCCTCCGTTAGGTTGGCGCTGAGGTGCTTGCTCGATGGCTGTGGAATCCGGTCGAATCGCCTTATTCGTACCGTGAGTATATTTTTGCGGCTTGGAGCGGGTGTTCGGGTGGCTGGTATGCTCCGGTTATTTGTGATTGACTCCGCGCCGGTTCAAGTGGTAAGAAACCGCGTCCAGTTCGAATGGGGAGGAGTGCCGCTGCATGGCGGTGCGGCTCGGAACCGGTGGAGAGTAACATGATGAGGGAGAAGATGATCGTGACCAAATCGCAATGGAAAGCCGCCCTGTCCGGAATCGTATTTCTAGCCAGTGGCTTCTTCTCGGGTTCTGCAGACGCACAGCTGCAACAAACCCCATTCCGCGCCTTCGACGGCACGGTATATCAGGTGTTGATCCACGATGACGCTAGCATCAACGCAGGTGCTGAGGCGGTTCGTGTGACCAGTGTGGCAGGGACGATCGTCGCAACGATGAACGGTATGGTGGCCGAGTCGTGCAGTGCTCCAGGTGGTGTGCCGGATACACCTGCCGAAGCGATTGCCTGGACTAACGGGACTCTGTTCCCGCTCACCGGCGCCCCGCTCGGTGGCGGTGTTGGTGCCGATGTCCCAATCAAAAAGTCTCGTATTTTCAACGATGCGTCGGCCGTGACCTTCGATAACTCGGGATCGGGTAAAGTCTGTATCGGACCCGACTGCGTTGCGGGCGGAGCTTGTACAGGCACCGTGGGCACCGATTGCTTGTTCTTCGCGATTGACGGGACTGATACGGTTGCTGGCGACATTTTTGACATGTCTGCAGCTGGTGGCGGTACCCCAGCTGCCGTGCCTTCGATCAACAACGACATCGCGCAGACGTCCTGCCAGACGGGTGCGAATGCGAGTTTCTATACCTTCAACGGGGGGCCGACCTCGGAGATCCTCCTGTGTGGAAACGGCGGTGCCCCCGTGGTTCCCGCCGACGGCTACACTCTGGGCGGCGCGGCTAGCGAGCTAGGTGGAATGGCGGGGCAAACGATCATTTACGCCTACCCAAATGCCGCCCTCGATTCATTCTCGGTTGCCGCGGCGGGATTCGGGTTGAACACCGACACTACGGCGCCAGGTCAAAGCCCTTGCTTTACAGCTCTGGGCATTTCGAACGGCGCAGATCGTTCAGACAACTCCTCGGCGCCGGCTCCTACTCCGACGCCAACGTTCACTCCGACAGATACTCCGACCGATACCCCGACGCCGACGCCTACGGATACCCCGACGGATACTCCGACGGACACCCCGACGGACACTCCGACCCCGACGTCGACCAACACGCCTACCGAAACCCCGACGGATACACCGACACCGACTCCTTCGGACACACCAACACCAACCGCGACCCGCACTTCTACAGCGACGGTCACCCCGACACGGCCACCGATCCCGGTTGTGTCCTCGCCGTTTAGCGCAAGTGGCATCGCCATGATCCTCGCGCTAGCGGGCGGGCTCCTTTGGGCGCTGACTCGATTTGGGCGGGCGCAGTCCTAAGCCCCCTGCGGAGCTGCGGAGACGGAGAAATTGAATGAGTAGATTTAGTATAATCCTTGCGGGCTTTGTCCTGCTAACTCCGCAATTGTCGTTTGGGCAGCTGGAGCAGACTCCGTTCCGCGCCTTCGATGGCACGGTCTATCAGGTGTTGGTCCACGATGCCGCGAGTACCAACGCGGGTGCTGAGGCTGCTCGTGTGACCAGCGTGGCAGGGACGATCGTTGCGACCATGAATGGAATGGTCGCTGAGTCGTGTAGTGCTCCAGGCGGAGTTCCGGATACTCCGGCTGAGGGGATTGCCTGGACCAACGGCACTCTGTTTCCGCTGACCGGCGCCCCACTCGGGGGCGGTGTTGGTCCCGATGTCCCGATCAAAAAGTCACGTATTTTCAACGATGCGTCAGCCGTAACCTTTGACAACTCGGGTTCGGGCAGAGTCTGTATCGGACCCGACTGCGTTGCGGGCGGAGCTTGCACCGGCACCGTGGGCACCGATTGCTTGTTCTTCGCGATTGACGGGACTGATACGGTTGCCGGCGACATTTTTGACATGTCTGCAGCTGGTGGCGGGACTCCTGCTGCCGTGGTTTCGATCGGCAACGATATCTCGGAGACTTCCTGCCAGACGGGTGCGAATGCAAGTTTATATACCTTCAACGGCGGGCCGACGACGTCGATCCTCCTGTGTGGAAACGGCGGTGCTCCGGTGGTGCCCGCCGACGGTTACACTCTGAACGGCACGACTAGCGAGCTCGGTGGGATGGCCGGGCAAACGATCATCTATGCGTACCCAAACGCTGCCCTCGATTCATTCTCGGTTTCCGCCGCAGGATACGGGCTGAATACCGACACCACAGCGCCAGGTCAAAGTCCCTGCTTTACAACTCTGGGCGTTGTGAACGGTGCTGATCGTTCAGACAACTCCTCGGCTCCGGCTGCTACGCCCACGCCAACGTCTACGCCGACAAATACTCCGACCGAGACGCCGACGAACACGCCGACGGAAACCCCGACGGAAACCCCGACGAACACGCCGACAAACACCCCGACGGACACGCCGACGAACACCCCGACGGACACGCCGACGAATACTCCGACGGACACGCCGACAAACACGCCGACGGACACGCCGACAAACACCCCGACGGAGACGCCGACGTAGACCCCAACGGAGACCCCTACGTAGACCCCGACGGACACGCCGACGGAGACCCCGACGGACACGCCGACGGAGACCCCGACGAACACTCCGACGAACACGCCGACGAACACGCCGACGGACACGCCGACAAACACACCGACGGAAACGCCGACGAATACTCCGACGGAAACGCCGACCAACACTCCGACGGATACTCCGACGGCGACGCCAACACCGACGGATACTCCGACGGAAACACCGACCAACACGCCGACGGCGACTCCGACGAACACCTCAACTCCGACGCGTACCAGGCCGCCGATTCCATTAGTGGAATCGCCAGCCAGCCCAGCCGGTCTCTTCATGATCGCCGGACTTGGGATCGCGCTCTTCTGGGCGCTGCGCCGGATGCGAAAAACGACGATCTAGCGTAACCGCGAGATCGGTGAGAGGCTAAAAGGCCGGAGCGGATAACCGCTCCGGCCTTTTCCTTTGGGAGTTTGTTGTGCCGCTGAGGACTGATCCCAGGCGTAGGGGAGGCTTTAGCCTACCGTCCAGGGAAAGGTCCGGGTGGGATGTTGGTTTGGGATATGACCTATCGCGAGCTACGCCCGCAGCCCAAGGGTGAGCGGATGATTGTCACTGCCTTCCTTGCCGCACCCGAAGTCACCGGACAGAAAGGCATAGGCAAAGGCGAGGCATTGGCAAAGGATGGTGGTCGCTTCGCTCGTCGGTTGATGTTCCAGCCCGAAGTGATTCCTGTCACTAACGTGAGCTACTCCACCAAGTAGGTAGCCTTTCGCCTACCGTCCTGGGTTGATCGCGGGATCGGTGGACTGACGCCGACCCTACTCTTTGCGGTGCACTGCGAAGCAGGTTCCGGAGGACGTGAGCTCGTTCGATGATGCGTTTTCGACCGTGATGTCCAAGGTGCGGGTCGTCGCAGATTCATCGACGACAACAGCAGTGATCCTCAATGGATCTCCGGCGATCAAGGACTGTCTGAACGTCATCGAGAGATTTTGGAGCTCCCATTCTGGCATCAGATCTCGAAGCCAGAAGTCGATGAAAGCGGATTGCATTGGTCCCGGAACGACTAGGTCTGCGTAGCCAAGGTCCACGGAGGCTTGTTTGTCGTGGAAAAGGGTTTCCCGATCTCGCAATGAATTTGCCCAGCTGGAGATTTCGGGGCCGGTCGGTCCGCGTCGGGTCATTGGACCTAGCGTGTCGCCGACATCAAAGTGTTCGGAGCTTTGCCCTGTGCCGCCGAAATCCGTCGTCACCTCGGAATGCGGCTTGGTGGCTTTCGAGTGGGCCGCGCTAACTTGAGCTTTCGCGGTTGGTCGCCAGCGCACGATCTGCCGGTCGCGGATCTCGGTGGCGATTGAGCCGGTTTCGGTTTCGATTCGAACGTACCGCTCGACGATCTTCATGGGTCCGGAGCGCCCGGTCTTCTCGAAGACCCGCTCGATACGACCTCGGATAGCGTAGCTCTGAGCGATTTCGATGGGGGCGTGGCGGACGATATCGTGACCGCCGTGAATCGCGAAGGCGTCGGGTGAGATCGTCACGTCCGGGCCGTGTCCTCGCCGCAGTGCCAGGGCGAATGTCAGCGGTGCCTGGAGAGGTTTCTCGGCCGGTGCGGGCGCCGCAGGCGACTGTGCGCAGCGAATAAAAGCATCGACCTGATCTGCCGTAACGTCCACCCGGTCGATCTCAGTGAACGGCGACGGCGCGTTCCCGTCGAAGAGGATCATTCGAGGGTCGTCAGTGCGAGGCAGAGACCAACGTGGTGGACCGGTACCGCTTGAGCGATACCGGTCCACCAACGATGCATTACTAGTTGCGCCGGCGGCGCAGCAGCAGGATTGCCGGCAGTAGAAGGAGAGCCGGCGGCAGACTGCTGCTACCCCGATTATCGGTTGCCACCACCGCACATCCACCGTCGGTTGGACGGTTTCGTAGGGTCGCGGTTGGCTGGACCGTGTTCGTGGCTGTCGGATCCGGAGTGTTTGTTTCTGTTGGTTCGGCCCGGGTCTCAGTCGACGTTGCGGATGCCGTAGCCGTTGAGGTTGCTGTCGCCGTTGAGGTCGAGGTTGCTGTCGCCGTTGAGGTCGAGGTTGGTGTCGCCGTATCTTCCGGAGTGTCGGTTGGTGCTTCGGTGGGCGTGTTTGTCGGCCGATCTGTTGGCGTGGAAGTCGGCGGTGTCACGTCGGTCGGTGTGTTGGTCGGAGTATCAGTAGGAGTATCGGCCGGGGTATCGGTCGGAGTATCGGTTGGCGGCAGAGGCGTGTCTGTGCTTGTCGGTGTCGGAGTATCGGTCGCGGTCGGGGTCTCCGTTGCAACCGGAGTTTCCGTCCCTGTCGGAGTTTCGGTCGCCGCGGTACCGGTCGGTGTTCCCGTCGGTGTATCGGTTACCTGAGCCGTGGCAGTTTCGGTCGCCGTCGCTTGGGCCGTCGGGGTCTCGGTTGCGGCGCTGCCAGTTGGGACACCGGTCGCCGTTAGGGTTGGTTCCGCGGTCGGAGTCTCAGTCGCTACACTGTCGGTCGGATCACTGGTTGCTGTCGCGGTGGGCTCGGTCGTCGGGGTTGCGGTTGCGACGCTGCCAGTTGGGACACCTGTAGCGGTCGACGTCGGTTCCGCCGTTGGAGTTTCGGTAGCGGCGCTACCGGTCGGAAGGCCGGTTGCTGTTGCCGTCGGCTCGGCTGTTGGAGTTTCGGTTGCGACGCTACCGGTCGGAAGCGCGGTCGCGGTTGCTGTCGGTTCGACTGCGGGAGTCTCGGTAGCAGCGCTGCCGGTCGGAACTCCGGTCGCGGTTGCTGTTGGTTCGACTGTGGGAGTCTCGGTAGCGGCGCTGCCAGTCGGAAGCGCGGTCGCGGTGGCTGTCGGTTCGACTGTTGGAGTTTCGGTTGCGACGCTGCCGGTCGGAACTCCAGTCGCGGTGGCTGTCGCGACGGCCGTGGCCGTCGGAGTGTCGACGATTGGAGTGTCGGTCGGCGTCGAGGTTGCGACACTCGTATTGGTCGCGGTCGCTGTTGGAGTGTCGGCACCCGCAGTCGCTGTCGGAGTCTCGGTCGCAGCCGATCCGGTCGGGATACCCGTCGGAGTATCGGTTGCAGTCGCGGTCGGCGGAACCGTTGCTGTGTCGGTCGCAGTCGCAGTCGCTGTCGGTGGAACCGTTGCTGTGTCGGTCGCAGTCGCTGTCGCTGTTGGTGGAACCGTTGCTGTATCGGTCGGAGCTACAGAATTCGTTGGGGTTGGCGTATCTGGAATCGGAGTCGGAGTTGGCGTGTCGCTCGGCACCGGCGTACCCGTCGGAGTGCTGCTCGCGCTAGGAATGGTGGTTGCCGATGGGGTTGCGGACGGCATCGCCGTGGCTGTTGGGGTTGGAGGGGGAGGGGCGTCAGAGGGGTCGATTTCGACCTCGATCGGCGAGTCTCCCGGTCGTAGTAGCATCGCCGTGCCGGCGAGGGTCTCGTTGACGATATCGATCTTGATCAACTGGCCGAGGTCGGTGGTGTAGGCCGTCGTGCTATCGGAGGTGATTGCGATACCCAACGGTGTCACGCTGTCGCCTAGTGGTACAGTTGCGTTGACGGTGCGAGTTGCGACATCGATCAGGGTGACCGACGCTCCGTTGAGATTGGTGACTGCGGCGATCGAACCGTTGGGTGCGATTGCCACTCTGAACGGGGTAGAACCAACGGCGACGTCGGTTATCAGAGTCTCGCTCACAGCGTCGAAGATGGCGACCTGGTTGCCCGATGTCCGGGCCGCGTATACTTCTGCCCCATTCGGGGTAAAAGCGAGGCCTCGCAGCGCGGTCGAGGATGCCAGGGTGCTTGCAGCGAAGGTCGATGAGTCGATGATGGTAATCCCAGCTGGAAAGCTGGTTGTGACCCAAACGTCGCCAGTCGTCGGAGATATGGCGATCTGCTCGGCGCCGACGCCGACGCTGATGTCGTTGACGCCCCCCATGAGTGGATCCGTGTCGACCAAGGTATCGGTTGCGGTATCAATGACGGATACGGTGCCGTCCCCGAAGTTTGAAACGAAGGCTAGGGACCCGTCAGGGGTGATGCCGACGTCACTGGGTTGGCTACCGACCATCACGGTGGAAACCGTGGGAGACATGCCGCTGACATCCACGACTGAGACCGAGTTGTCTGCCCGGCTGGCGACATAGACCTTCATTCGGTCTGGTGTGATCGCAATACCGACGGAGCTACGGCCGATTGGAACGACACCAACTTGAGTGTCGGTCGCCAAGTCGATGATGGCTAGCTCGTCGCGGACTTGGATCGTGGTGTAGAGGAACGGCTCAGCGGCGGCTTTGTCACCGAAGGGCGCCACAGCCAGCATTGCTGCAAACAATACCGAGCCACAACGGCCAAATTGACGAATCGAGGGATCGAACTTACCCAACATGAGAACTCCCAAAAAGTGATGAGGTTAGCGCCTCTTGAACCGGCGCGATTCGGTCGGTTGATAAACCATACCGCAACAAACTCAACGTGCACCGTACAGCTGTCGGTGGCTGGGGTCAACCAAAAAAATGACGCTCTGTCGGGTGGTTACGACCGAATATCGTAGGATCTCTCGTGAAAAGAGCCAACGCTTTGCAGTAATACGCACATAGTATGCAATGTTTAATGCGGATTGCTCGAGAGATTGTGGTCTGTCGCCCGAATTCATCGTCTTCTACCTGCACCAGGGATGCGTGGAATTGGTGGATTGCTGCTCCCGGGAGTGCGCCGTCTTGCGCCGAAAGATCGAATCGTGTCTGTTCGCACGATTGCCGGCTCGGAGATGGTTGATGCGCGAGGGGAAAACGTTTGGTCTTTGGAGGATTCAGTTGGGGTGTCTTGGGATAGGATGACGGTACCCCTTCACACCAGGATGATCTCCCTGCGTTTGCGCTGGAGTCGTCCAGGAGAAGTGCTCGCCGAGGGGCGCCTACTCGACCTTCGCAAGCGCGCGATCGTACCTCTCGGGGCCAGTCTCCGAGGCCCCGGCGTGGTGCACGACATGAAGACCCGTGTCTGGATCGACACCGAAACCATGTCGATCTCTCGCGTCGATCCGGAAATGCTGTCTTTCCCCTATGTTGCATCGGAGCATACTGCCGGTGAGAGCTGTCCTGGGCGTATCGCTGATGTCCAGAACGTTGTTGGAACCCGTCTGAACGAGAGCTACGGCGACCAGGTCAATGGCCAGGTCGGCGGGCCCCGCGGGTGCTTTCACATCTTTACCCTTCTTCGGATGACCGGACCAGCAGTTCAAGCCGGCCTCGCGTCGGAGCACGTTATCGGACGTATGGCGGCGGAGATTCCACCGAAGCCGGACGAGGTCCTGTGGAACAGGACCGTGACCATCGATTCCCATAAGGGCGAGGGACTGGGCCTGCACCTGCACGGCACTCTTACCGATGTGTTTCAGAGCGGCGGGCCTCCGGAAGACGGTTCCGGCACCGAAGAACTGATCGGGGGAATCGAGGTAATGGCCGATTTTTCGACGGCATTTCCGGACATGGGCCTGAACGATGTTTCGGGCCGGCGACGTAAGCTCTCAGCCGGTATAGGCAACGTGGGGACGTGGGCGGATATTGATAATTTCGTTAGATTACAGGGAGTTAACGTCCGCAAAGGGTTCTCTGCCCAGGTTCAGAAGATTCTCGGCGACGAGGCGGGCCTGCGGCCCGAATCTCATCTGGTCTTCATGATGGCGCCGGTCGTCATGCAGAGCATGCCGGGCCTCCTCGAGGAGATGCAGTTGCGCGCGTCTGCGGGGACCGGAGCCGGTGGCGGAAAACGCATGGGGACTGCGCTGAACTCATGTCACATGTGGCGAGCCGATGGGCCGCTGAACAGAGTCGTTTCGGGTACTGTCGCGGATAGCGACCAGTCAACCACCAACGCGGAACCCCTGAAGGATCGATGAAGAAAGAGGATCGTCGCGAAGCGACCACCAACCTCAGCCCGAGCCTCAGCCCTTGCCTGAGCCTACGAGCGGAGCGAGTGACGGATTAGAGGAGTTCTAGATGCCAGTCGACAAGGACACATTTCTCAAAGCCATGGGGTGTTTTGCCGCCGGGGTCACCGTTGTGACGACCGTTGATGCAGATGGAACCCCCCACGGCCTGACTGCGACCGCCTTCTCTTCGGTTTCCCTCGATCCGCCGCTCGCGTTGGTCTGTATTGGCATGGAGTCTGGTTCGTATTCGCACTTCGTCAGCGCCGAATCATTTGCGATCAACTTTCTCTCGGCGGACCAAGCCGACGTCTCGCAGCGCTTTGCGAGTTCGGGTGAGGACAAGTTCGATGGCGTCGGGTGGCGCACAGGCGAACTCGGGATGCCGCTGCTATCTGGGACCGTTGGGTTCGCGGAATGCCGCAAAGTACATTCGTACGGTGGCGGCGATCACACGATCTTCGTCGGCCAAATTGAGGCAGGGGACGGAAACGAACTACAGCCGTTGACATATTTTCGCGGCGGGTACCGGCGTGTAACCGACCTGTAGCAGCGGCTTGCAGGCGACTAGTGGGGCAGCTCTTCCATCCATTTGTAGGTAGGGTGGTTGGTCCAGCCTTGGTTGCGTGGCCGCGGGTTGGTGATGACCTCGATATCGGCCAATACCTTGGTCTTGCATGCAAGCCTGTAGCCGGGACCTTCCCAACCGACCTTTTTTTCTTCTTCCTTGGTCGGCTGCGAGACGGCTCTATCGTCGTCAATCTTGACCCGGCATGTGCCGCACATGGCGCGGCCGCGGCAATTGATCAGATTTGCGGGGAACGCGTACAAATCGACTTCGTTGTCGAGCGCGAGCTGGCGTAAGTTGGTCCCGACAGGGCACTCGATTGTCATGTCCTGTTTGACGAAACGGACGGTCGGCATGGCGGCATTCTCCTCTCGACAAAAGCCGCTTCATAGCAATTGCGGCGCACAAAGTCAGCTAGGTTGGCGGCTGTCGGTACCTGCCTGCGCTTGACCGGCCGAAATCCCCGCGGTATCGCCCGGTGGGTGAATCGACTCCGAGTTGCTGCCATCGTTCTTGCGGCGGGCAGGAGTGTGCGCTTTGCTTCGGCGCGCTCCAAGCTGCTGCATTCGTTTGCCGGAAAGCCCTTGATCCATTGGCCGCTCGACGCGCTGCGGTCGGTCGGCGCGAAGCCGATCGTTGCGGTGGTCAGCCCAGACTCGGGCGAGTTGCGTGCTGCGTGCGGGCGCGACGTCGTCTTTGGTGTGCAGCGCGAGCAGCGTGGAACCGGCCACGCGGTGTTGGCGGCGCGGCGGCATCTGGCGGACCACCGCGGAGCCGTGTTGGTCATGGCCGGGGATCTGCCGTTGCTGAAGCCACAGAGCATGCGACGACTGGTCCGTGCCCACAAAGAAGCTGGCGATGGGATTGCCCTGCTGACGGCGCAAGCCGATGACCCGCAAGGGTGGGGTCGGATCGTGCGCAAAGGGCGGCGGATCAACGCCATCGTCGAGCAGCGCGATGCGAACGCGGAGCAGCGTGCGATCCAGGAGGTCAACGTCGGTGTCTATTGTCTGCGCGCCCCGCTGCTTTTTGATCTGCTGCGTAAGGTCAAGCCGGACAACGCTCAGAACGAGATCTACCTAACGGACATTGTCGAGCTGGCGCTGAACCGGGGGCTGCCGGTGAAGTCGGTGGCGGTCGACGCTTCCGAGGTTGGTCAGATCAACAACCGCCGCGAGTTGGCGCAACTGGAGGCGGTGTACCGCCAACAGATCAACGAACGCTGGATGGCGGCCGGTGTCACGTTGGAGGATCCGGCGACGACGTATATCGGTCCGGGAGTCCGGATTGGAAATGACTCTGTGATTGGGCCCAATGTCCATCTCCGCGGCGACACCAAGCTGGGTCCCGGATGTCAGGTCGATGGCTCCTCGTACATAACAGACTCGCAGATCGGGGCCGATGTCCACCTGCGATTCGGCGTCGTCCTGAGCGCTGCTCGGATTGGAAAGGGGTGTGCAATCGGTCCTTTTGCACACCTCCGTCCGGGGACGCGGTTGGCGGCGGGTGTTCACATCGGCGATTTCGTGGAAACCAAGAATGCCTTCTTCGCATCGGGATCGAAGGCGAATCACTTGGCATACATCGGAGACGCGGAGATTGGTCGCGAGACCAATGTTGGGGCCGGTACGATTACATGCAACTACGATGGATACGATAAACATCGAACGATCGTAGGTGACCGCGTGATGATCGGTAGCGACACGCAGTTGGTGGCTCCAGTGCGCGTTGGTGACGACGTGTATGTAGCGTCTGGTTCGACTGTACGGCGCGACGTGCCGGCGGGGACGCTGGTCTACAATCCACGGCCGCAGTCGGAGACCGAGGGCTGGGTGGCCGATTGGCGCGACAGTCATCCGCCGAAAAAGAAGAGTAAGAGTAAACCGGGCCGCAAGAGTGCCCGCCGCAATTCTTGAACAGTGTTGGAATTCATGGCTGGCGCCTTGCGCGGTTGGCCCGTAGAGTGTGCGGGAATTGCCATCCGGAGACTATTGGTAGATGTGTGGAATCGTTGGATACGTAGGACAGCGCGACGCCAGCTCGGTGTTGATTCGCGGTTTGCGCCTGCTCGAGTACCGCGGTTACGACTCGGCGGGAGTGGCGGTCCTTACGAACGGTGACTTTGCGTTGCGGCGCTCGGTGGGCAAGCTGCAGAACTTGGAAGACCTGCTGGCGGAGTCGCCAGCGACCGGTCATAGCGGCATCGGTCATACGCGTTGGGCCACGCATGGGCGGCCCTCGGAAGCCAATGCGCATCCACATCGAGCCGGGCGCGTCGTCCTGATTCACAACGGCATCATTGAGAACTTCCTCGCGCTACGCGCCGAGTTGAGGGCCAATGGCCGCGATTTTTCTTCGGAGACGGACACCGAGATCATTGCCCATCTAATCGATGGCTATTTGAGCGATGGCGACGACCTCGCGGCGGCGACCCGGCGCGCCATTGCGCGGCTCGAGGGCTCCTTTGCGATCGTGGTGATGTCCGTGGACGAGCCCGGGCGATTGGTGGCGGCGAAAAGTGCGACCCCGATCGTGATCGGTCTCGGCGACGGCGAGAACTTTGTTGCCTCCGATATCCCGGCGCTGCTCGATTACACCCGCGACATGCTGTTCCTCGAGGATGGCGAGATGGCGGAGATCGACAGCAGTGGAGTGCGTGTGTCGGAGTTTGACGGTACCGTCGTCGAGCGCGACCCGCGGCGCATCACGTGGGACCCGGTGACCGCCCAGAAGGGCGGCTACAAGCATTTCATGCTGAAAGAGATTCACGAGCAGCCGCAGGCGATCATCGATACGATGCGCGGCCGGCTACTGCTCGAGGATGGGGACATTTTTCTCGACGACTTCGATCTCGGCAAGGAGTGGTGGAAAGACGTTGAGCGGATGGATCTGATCGCGTGCGGGACGGCGTGGCACGCTTGCCTGGTGGGTAAGTTCTTCATCGAGAAGTTCGCGCGGATTCCCTGCAATGTCGATTACGGAAGCGAGTTTCGGTACCGCGAGCCGATTCTCGATGAGCGCGGTCTGTTGGTCGTCGTGTCGCAGTCCGGAGAGACGGCGGACACTCTCGCAGCCGTCGAAGAGGCGCGCCGCAAGGGGGTTCGCAGCGCAGCGATCTGCAACGTCGTCGACTCGAGTATTACGCGCCGCGCCGATGCCGTTCTGTATACGCACGCCGGCCCGGAAATCAGTGTCGCATCGACCAAGGCCTTCGTTACGCAACTGACCGCGTTGCTCTTGATGGCGCTTTTCCTCGGGAGACGACGTGGCACTCTCAGCGCGGAAGAATGTCGCGAGCTGATCGAGGCGATGGTCCACCTGCCGTCACCGCTGCGCGAGGCCCTTGCTTTGGCGCCGTCGATCGAGACGATGGCACGCCGCTACGTGAAAGCCGAAAACTTCCTCTACGTCGGGCGCGGTCTGAATTATCCAATCGCTCTCGAGGGGGCGCTCAAGCTCAAGGAACTTTCGTACATTCATGCCGAGGGGTATCCGGCGGGCGAACTCAAGCACGGGCCGATCGCACTGATCAGTGAAACCATGCCGGTCGTGGTGCTGCTGCCGAAGAACGGGTCGTTTGCAAAAACACTCAGCAACATGAAGGAAGTCGAGTCGCGCGGCGGCCAGATCATCGTCGTGACGGACGTCGAGGACGATGAAATTGACCAGGTCGCACGCGACGTCATCCGCGTGCCGTCGGTTCACCCGATGCTGATGCCCATCCTTCTGAGCCTTCCGCTGCAGTTACTCTCGTACTATGTGGCCGAGCACCGGGGCACGGACGTCGACCAACCGCGAAATTTGGCAAAGAGTGTGACTGTCGAGTAGCCCAAGACGGCCGAATGAGTTGAGCAGTTCTATTCTCCTGACGTCTGTGCCGACACACCGGGGCAAAGCTTCGGCGTATCGGGGCATGGTTAGGCAGGCTCGACTGGCCCTGCGTTGAGACTCGCGGCGGCTGCGTGTCCGCCGACCCGGCATTGACACGGTCGGCCGATGGGTCGAGACTCTAGATTGATCTGATTTATCAGACGGTCTCGCTGATGTTCTCGACGTTTCGACCACCCCCAAAAACCCCGCGGACGATCTCTTCGATCGAAGAGGCGATTGCCGATATCCAGGCTGGCAAGATGGTCATCCTCATGGATGACGAGAGTCGGGAGAACGAGGGTGATCTGACCATGGCCGCCGACAAGGTCGATGCTGAGGCGATCAACTTCATGGCCAAGTATGGGCGCGGATTGATTTGTCTGGCGCTGGCCGAGGAGCGTATCCGCGAACTTGGCTTGCCGATGATGGTCAGCGACAACAAGGCACCCCTCGGTACCGCTTTTACGGTTTCGATCGACGCCCGCCACGGGGTGACGAGCGGTGTTACCGCCCAAGACCGCGCGACGACGATCCGTACCGCCGCCCGGCCAGACAGTGGCCCGCAGGATCTGGTGACACCTGGCCACGTCTTTCCGCTGCGCGCGCGCAAAGGCGGTGTCCTGGTACGCACCGGTCAGACCGAAGGTGGTGTGGATCTATCGCGACTCGCCGGGCTGACGCCGTCTTCTGTGATCTGCGAGATCATGAACGAAGACGGTTCCATGGCGCGCTTGCCCGACCTTGAAGAGTTCGCGGTAGAGCACGAGCTCAAAATTTGCACGATCGCAGATTTGATTCACTACCGGTTGCAATGGGACTCGCTGGTGCATCGCCAGGCCGAGGCAACCATCCCGACGGAGTTTGGTGAGTTTCGCGCTTACGCGTACAGCAGCGATGTTGATGCAGGCGAGCATTTGGCCCTGGTGCGCGGCGAAATTCGCTCGGATGAGCCGGTGCTGGTACGGGCGCATACCGAGTACCTTCCAGGTGATGTCTTCGGCTCGGTCTCTCGCAATACGGGCGCGCTGTTGCGCCGCTCGATGGAGATCATTGCCGAGGAGGGGACCGGCGTAATTGTCTATCTCCGGCGCGAGGGGCAGGCTGCGGAATTGCTCGGCGGTAAGGCCAAAGCAGCGCCGGAATCCCCGAGTACGAAGTCGAGCGACCGCGCCATGGAGTTCCGCGAGTACGGGATCGGTGCCCAGATCCTGCGCGACGTGGGCGTTGGAAAGATTCGCCTTCTGACCAACAACCCACGCCGCATGGTCAGTCTCCCGGGCTACGGGTTGGATATCGTCGAGGCGGTTCCGATCGTGGTCGAAGGTGTTGACCCCGATCGCGAAACTCAGTCGAACAAGCGTTCGAGCTCGAAAGCGTAGGTGAGCCCGCCGCGCAGACCGAAATCCTCGGTGGCGCCGCTCAACCCCGCACTGGCACCCGCGTAGAAGGTCCAGCCGCTGCGCGTCACCTGTGTCCCCAGGCGCACTGTGTTGCCGTCGTTGTCGAATCGCGACCCCTCCTTGCCCTCGATCGAGCCGAGAAGGCGGATGTCGTAGGGGCCCGCGGCGGATGGAAAAAGCGGGCGGCTGACCAGTGCGAGCGAGTAGTTGAAGGGATCGTCCTGGCCGGATCCGGATTCATCGAGGTCGCCGTTGAGCTTGCCCGGGTTGCCGAGGATTTCCAGCCCCAGGTTCAAGTGCGCCGTCACCGGGCCGACTTCTTTCGACGCGAGGAGGAGCAGAGAAAAGTCGGTCTCGTCGGTCCCGAGTCGATCCCCACGGTCGGCGTTCGGCAGTTTGACGCCGAAAATGGCTCCGAGCGCGGGGACGTTCTCGCGTTCGCGCAAGAAGCGAACCTTGGTGAACAGCTCGGCGTCACCGCCGCCGAATTGGTCGCTGCTTTTGCCGCTGCGCAGCTGCTCGTCGAGATACAGGAACTCGTAGCGCACTTGGATTTCGGCCCAGCCGCCAGCGCCAATCCGGATCTCGACCTCCGGCGCGGTCACAAGGTCCTGCGATCGCAAAAAATCCGGCGCGGTGAACGCCGGAAAGCGGCCATTCCGGGAGTACGACGTCCCGATCGAGATTTGTGTCGCCCCTGACGGGAGGAGCACGGCGCTCTCGGTCTCGAGCGGTCGCAGGGTCTGAGCCTGCAGGGCACTGGCGAGGGAAATGCTGATGGCCAGGACAATCGTCGCGGACTTCGGAACCAATCGCATAGCGGCGCGGTTATATGTACGATCGAAAATTTGCAAGTGCCGTGAGGCTATGGAAGCCTACGAAGTTGGTCAAATGAGTAGAAGAACACCCGTAATTTTGTTGTTGATCTTGGCCTTGGCGAGCCCCGCCTTGGCGGCGCCTGATCGCGTTTCCCTGGTCCTCGAGGCTTCCGACGGCGCGGCGCGGCGCGGTGAGATCGTCGCCATCGAAGCGGTCGCCGAGATCGCTGCGGGCTGGCACATTCACTCGAACAAACCGCCGGAGCCCTATCTAATCCCAACCGTCCTGACCCTGGACGTCCCGGCTGGGTTCGCCGATCCGGAAGTTGTCTACCCACCGGCCGAAGACCAGACTTTCTCGTTTGCGCCCGATCTCGTGCTGTCGGTCTACGACGGCAAGCTGGGGATCGCCGCCGGCGTGATGGTACCGGCCGACTTCTCGGGAGACCGCTTCAAAATAAGTGCGAAGCTGCGCTATCAGGCTTGCAACGATACGACGTGCGCCCCTCCGGCCACGGCCGACGCGGTGCTAGAGGTCGCGGTCGAGGATGGTGCGGCGGCTGCGGTGGTCGGTGATGCTAGCCCGAAGTCCGCTGTGCTCGGCGGCGGCGGTGAAATTTTTGCGCGTTGGCTGTCGGAACGAGGCTTGGTTTTTACGCTCTTGGCTGTGGCGCTGCTGGGTCTAGGGTTGAACCTCACTCCGTGCGTATACCCGCTGATTTCGGTGACGGTAGCATATTTTGGCGGTCAGGCCTCGAGCCGTGGCGCGATTGCCTGGTTGGCGTCGGTCTACGTCCTCGGTATCGCATTGTCTTTCTCGGCTGTCGGTGTCACCGCGGCGTTGTCTGGCGGGGTCTTCGGAGCTGCGCTGCAGAGCCCAGTTGTCATTGTTGGGCTTTCTCTCCTGATGGTCGGCCTCGCGTTGGGTAGCTTTGGCGTCTACCAACTACGCCCTCCGAGTGCGCTGATGACCTGGGCGGGCAGTACAGGTGGCGGCGCCGCCGGCTCCCTGTTCATGGGTCTTACGATGGGAATTGTGGCCGCGCCGTGTGTCGGGCCAATCGTGCTGGGGCTCTTGCTGTTCGTCGGCAGTCGCCAGGATCCGTGGTTGGGGTTCATGCTCTTCTTCGTCTTGGCCCTTGGGATGGGGCTGCCGTATCTGTTTCTCGCGGTAGCCGCCGGGTCGATCAAGAAGCTGCCGCGCTCCGGCGAATGGCTGCTTTGGACGGAGCGGCTCTTTGGCTGCATCCTGCTCGCGATGGCGGCCTATTTCCTGTCTACGATCCTCCCGGAGCCGCTGAAGTCGACGCTGTTGCCAGCAACGGTCGTGATCGCGGCGATCTATCTCGGGTTCATCGATGGCTCGGGACAAAGTATCGCATGGTTTCCAGTTGTAAAGCGTAGTGTCGGTGTTGCAATGCTGGCTGCTGGTATCTGGTTGGGCATGCCGGTTAGCGGCTCGGACGCAATTTCCTGGCAGTCTCTGACGAGCTGGGAGCGCCGGGAGGCTGGGCCGGTGCTGATCGATTTCGTCGCAGAGTGGTGCATTCCGTGCCGGGAGATGGATCACAGCACCTACGTGGACCCGGAGGTCATCGACGAAGCTGGCCGCTTTGTGATGGTCAAGGCGGATCTCACCGACGAGAACGACGCCAATGCGGAAGTCGTCGAGGAGTTTGCGGTGCGCGGGGTGCCAACGTTGATCTTGCGGTCGAGCGACGGCCAGGAGACGCATCGCATGGTCGGGTACGTCGGTGCCGACGAGCTCCTGGCAGCGATGCAGCAGGTTCACTGAGGGACCTTGTCGCCGCTGTCGCAAGGGCTGATTCAGTTGACAGCTACCGTTTGAACGTCGAGACTACGTCGGCCTGCACTTGAGGTCGCCCGGTGTTCAAATCGGCCGCGGCCAACGCCCGCCGGCGCCTGAATGGCCGATGGAATTCCGATCGCTCGACCTTCCCGATGTAGTGATGCGCGGCATTGAAGCCGTTGGCTTCGAGACGTGCACCCCAATTCAGGAGAAGACCCTGCCGGAGGCTTTGGCCGGGCGTGACATCGCCGGCCAGGCACAGACCGGGACCGGCAAGACTGCGGCGTTCCTGATCTCGACTTTCTCGAGGCTTTTGGGCAACGAGGCCAAAGGGCCGGGGCCGCGCGCCCTAATGATTGCACCGACGCGTGAGCTTGCGGTGCAGATTCATAACGACGCGATGGCGCTCGGCGAATTCACCGGCCTGACTTGTCTCGCGGTTTACGGGGGCGTGGACTACGTCAAGCAACGCGACTCACTGCGCGACGGGTGTGACATTCTGATCGGGACCCCGGGCCGCTTGATCGACTACTTCAAGCAGCATGTCTACAACTTGCGCAACTTGGACGTGCTGGTCATCGATGAGGCGGATCGCATGTTCGACATGGGCTTCATCGCCGATATCCGCTTCATGTTGCGCCGTATGCCGCCGCCGCAAGAGCGGCAGTCCATGTTGTTTTCGGCGACCCTCAGCTTTGCCGTCATGGAGCTCGCGTATGAGCACATGAACGATCCGGTCAAGGTCGAGATCGCGCCGGAACAAATCACCGCGGAGAAGATCGAACACAAGTTGTACCACGTATCCAAGGAAGAAAAGTTTCCCTTGATGCTCGGGTTGATCCGGAACGACCCGCCCGAAAGAGCGATGGCTTTCGTCAACACCAAGCGTGAGGCGGAATGGCTGGCGCTGCGCCTCGAAGCGAATGGCGTCAAGGCGCAGGCCCTTACGGGTGACGTGAACCAACGCGTTCGGCTGCGCATCCTGAAGACATTCAAAGAGGGCGGTCTGCCGATTTTGGTCGCGACCGATGTCGCATCGCGCGGTTTGCATATCGACGCAGTGTCTCACGTTTATAATTACGACGTGCCGCAGGACCCGGAGGACTACGTTCATCGAATTGGCCGTACTGCGCGGGCCGGCGCTTCGGGGAAAGCGATCACCCTCGGCTGTGAGAACTGGGCCGTCGGGCTCGAAGGAATCGAAAAGCTGATTGGTTTTCAGCTGCCTGTGGAGCACGTCGAAGACGAAATGCTGGTCGAGGCGGTCGTGCCGAAACGCCGCCCCCGGCCTCGCGCGTCAGCCCGTCCAGGCGGTGGTCCCGGAAGAGGCCGACAGTCGCCGAAGGGTGCGAAGAGTGGATCGGCTGGCTCCAGTGACCGGCCACGTCGCCGTCGAAGCAGTGGTAAGCAAACCGCACCTTCGAAGTAGCGACGGCTGATGTCGCCGGTGAAATCGAAGCGTCGCAATCGTTTGGTCACTTTCGGTCTCTGCGCGGTCGGCGGATTTCTGATCGCAGCGCCGTGGTTGCGGTTTTCTTTGCACCCGCTGGCGTGGTTTGCGTTTGCGCCGCTCGTAGTGGCGTTTTCGGGAGCGTCCTCGAACCGTCAATCTCTGCGCCTCGGGCTGGCCGCGGGCTTGGCCACGAACGTTCCCGCGTTCGTCTGGCTGGTTCATACGATCGACGTGTTCGGTGGTTTTCCGCTACCGGTCGCCTGGTTCTTCTATCTTTGCTTGTCCGTATATTCGTCCGGGCAATTCGTCTTGTTTGCCCTTGCCCTGAGGCGCGTGGGTCTCGGCCCGTTCGCTTTGGCGCCGCCCGTGCTGTGGGTTTCCCTCGAGTTCCTTTACCCGAATCTGTTTCCCTGGCGCATGGCGAGCTCGCAGATCGAGGTGCCGCTGCTTCTGCAGGTGGGGGACCTCACCGGCCCCTACGGCCTGAGCTTCGCGCTCGTTTGGGTTGGATCGTCGCTCGCGATGTTGTGGTTGCGGCGCACCTGGCGACCGCTGGCCGGCGCGGTTGTGTTGGTCGCGCTGATCTCAGCGTACGGCGCTTGGCGCTGGCCGCAGATCGATGCCGAGATTGCGCGCGCCCCTGTCCTCAAGGTGGGACTGATCCAGGGCAATGTCGGTATTCGCGAGAAGGGCAACGCCTCTTACTTCGATATCAACATCGAGAAGTACCGCATGTTGTCGCGGTCGGTGCAGCGCGACGTCGATGTTCTGATTTGGCCGGAAACGGTATCGCACGAGTGGATTCCGCAGACGGCGAAGCGACTCGATCCGCAGGCGCATCCGTTTCCCGGGGTCGAGATACCGATGATCTTCGGTGGCCTCGGGTATCACTACGGTGAAGTCGACCAGGCCGAACGATTCAACGTAGCGTTTCTCACCGACCGCGAGGGCAATGTCCTCGGCCGCTACAATAAGCAGATCCTGCTGCCGTTCGGAGAGTACCTTCCGTTCTCGTGGCTGATCCCGGGATTGGAGTCTTTGAGTCCGAATACCGGGGCGTTCACCGCCGGCACGGAAGCGATCACTCTCGACCTTCCGAATGGCGCGCGATTTGCGCCGCTGGTCTGCTACGAGGATGTACCGTCGGGGATCGCGCGTGAGATGACGTCGGTCGGTGCCAATGTCCTGATGACGATCTTCAACGATGCGTGGTTCGGAGACTCGATGGCGCCCTACCAGCACGAAGCGATCGCGATTTGGCGCGCGATCGAGAATCGCCGCTATTTCGTTCGGGTGGGAAACGCGGGTGATACTGGGATTGTCGATCCGTTTGGAAACATTGTGAAACGCCTGCCACTGTTCACGGCCGAGAGTCTCGTTGGGGAGATTCGCCTGCTGGAGACAAGCACTTTTTACACCCAACACGGTGACGTCTTCGCGTGGCTTGTCTTGGTTGTGGCTGTGAGCTTGTTGGGGTCGCGAAGGGTTCGAAAATGGGGCGGGGCAGTTTAGAAGTATCATTTACAGCTAAATAGTAAGTTGACAAATTAGTTCGCTACGGATAGTCTCTCCACATGGCGAGAGACTATCGAAAGCTGAAGGTGTTTTCCCTGGCGGACGAGCTGGTGTCCGAGGTTTACGTCGCGACGCGTCGTTTTCCGCCCGAGGAGCGGATTGGGTTACAAGCGCAGGTGCGCAAGGCTGCGGTCGCGGTTCCATCCAGCATCATTGCGGGTTGTGAACGGTCCTCGGAAAGCGAGTACGTCCACTACAGTGCGGTGGCGATGGCGAGCGCCTCTGAAACCCGCTACCTCCTCCAACTGGCGAGTCGGTTGGGATACCTCGCCGAAGAATCGTGCCGGGATCTCGAGGAACGCTACAGCCGGTTGATCGGCGGTCTGTACAAATTGATCCAGGCGGTTCGCGATCGAGAGAGCGGCGACGGCTCAAGAAGAACGCGGCGCAAGGACGATGACCGAGCCGGAGCCGACGACGGCGTTGGCGTTGGCGGCGACGACCGGCGCAGTAGCGATGCGAGCGCGGGTCGCGCGCAGAGCGGCGAGGATAGTCGATCGAGTCGCCGCAAGTGGGACCGCTAGCTCGCCGCTTCTACTGCGTCGCGGAGGTCCTGCGGCATTCTCTGTGGGCGACCATCGTCGTCGAGGATGGCGTGTTCGGTACTACCGGTGACGAGCAGTGTGTCTTCTGCGCTGCGTAGCTCGTAACGGATCTTGAGCCTGGCGCGCCCGACCGACTCGATGCCGGCGTGTACGCTGACGACATCGTCGTAGCGCGCCGGGCTGTGGTATCTACACTCCGTCGCCAGGACGGCGAGGTAGAGGCCGCGCTCGATATAACCTGGAAACGCATGGCCGAGCTTGCGAAAGAGTTCGGCTCGGCCGATCTCGAAGATACGAAAATAGTTGCCGTAGTATACGATGCGCATCGGATCGCAGTCAGCGAACACGACGCGATACTCGGCGACCTTGTCGATCGTTGTTTGCTTTGCTGACGTGGCCATCGCTACTTGCTTCGCTTCTCGACTGCTTTGAGGGTTCGTTTCAGGACCTCGATGCGGGCGTGCCACTTGTCTTCGCTGGCGATTGCATGCCACGGGGCGTGGCGGGTGTTGGTATGGCGGAACATGTCGTCCGCGGCATCGATGTATGCATTCCACTTGCGGCGGTTGCGCCAGTCTTCCGGGGTAATCTTGTAGTTCTTGAAGGGGTCCTTCTCCCGCTCTCGAAAGCGGGCGAGTTGTTCCTTCTTAGAGAGGTGCAGCCAAAATTTGAGGACCAGGGTCTTGTTGTCCACGAGAGTTCGCTCGAAGTCGTTGATCTCTCGGTACGCTCGCTTCCATTCGGATTGGCTGCAGAAGCCCTCGACCCGCTCCACCAGAACCCGCCCGTACCAAGACCGGTCGAAGATTCCGATGGCGCCGGTGCGCGGCATCTGCGTGTGAAATCTCCAGAGGTAGGGGTGGGCCTTCTCGACTGGTTCGGGAGCGCCGATGGCGTGGACCTTGTAGCCACGCGGATCGAGCCGCCCGGTGAGGCGGCGGATGGTGCCACCCTTGCCCGCAGCGTCCATGCCTTCGAACGCAATGACCACCGAGAACGCCTTGCTATCTCGCAGCTCGATCTGTTGGCGGAGAAGGTCGAGCTGAAGTTTCTCGATCTCTTTCTGTGCTTTCTTCTTGCTTGCGACTTTTTGGTCGAGGTCGATCGATTTTGTCGTGAGGGCTTTGCTCTTCATCAGGTTGAACCATGTTTGGATAGTGTCTCGATACCATCGCCTCAATCAGGTTGCACGTGTCTGGCACAGTTCAGACATACGCCTCGCAACGGAATTTTTCGGTAGTCGTTTGGGGGTTTCTTTGTTTCCTCACGGGTTAGTTGACCCGGCCTCGAATCGGCGTAGCGTTGAAGTTGTACGAGCCCTCAGGAGATAGCGATGGCATCTGACGAATATCCCTTGCTCAGCGCGCTCGAGTCCCCGGAAAGCCTGCGGGGAATGGAGACTGAGCTTCTCTATCGTTTCGCCAATGAGACGCGCGACTTCATCATTGATTCCGTGACGCGGACCGGCGGTCATCTCGGTGCGGGCCTAGGTGTCGTTGAACTGACCTTGGCGCTTTTCTCGGAGTACAACTTCAACGACCGTGACAAGCTGGTTTGGGATGTTGGGCACCAGTGCTATCCGCACAAGATTTTGACCGGGCGGATGGACGACTTCGATTCGCTGCGTCAGTGGGAAGGCATGTCCGGTTTTCCCGATCCCGCCGAGTCCCCCTATGATACGGTGAAGACCGGACACGGCGGCACGAGTATCTCGACTGCGATGGGATTTTCCCTGGCATGGCGAGGGCAGCCTGAGAATGCGGATCGCAAGGCGGTTGCGGTCATCGGCGATGGCTCGATGCAAGAAGGCAATGCCTTTGAGGCTCTCAATCACGGGGGTACGTATCGCGATCTGAATCTGGTGGTTGTGCTCAACGACAACAACATGGGCATCAGCCCGAGTGTCGGCGCGTTGAGCAAATACCTGTCGCGCGTTCGCAGTTCCACCTGGCTCAATGACCGGTTGCACGCGTTGCAGCAGACGATCAAACAAATCCCGCGCGTCGGCGATGCGGTCGAGGATGTTCTGCAGCGCTGGTATCACTCCTTTCAAGGAATCGTGCCGCAACACGCGATGGGCATCATTTTTGAGGAGCTCGGTTTTTTCTATTACGGCCCGATCGATGGGCACGACATCGACGCCTTGCGCGAAGCGTTTAGCGCGACGCAGTGGATGCAACGACCGGTGCTCATTCACGCTGTCACTCAGAAGGGTCGCGGCTACCGAGACGACGTGCCGGAGGATACTTGCTACCACGCCGCCAAGGGGACGGTGAAATCGAACGCGCCGACGTTCGAGTATCCTGCTCAGGGAGGTCCAAGTTTTACGGCGGCGTTTGCTGACAAGGCGATCGAGCTGGCGGAAGCCGATGACAAGGTGATCGTCCTCACGGCTGCAATGCTCGAGGGGACCGGTCTCAAGAAGTTCCAGAAACTCTATCCCGACCGGTGTCTGGACGTGGGGATGGCGGAGCAGCACGCGGTCAGTCTAGCGGCGGGGTTGGCTTTGGCAGGGCACAAGCCGATCTGTGCAATCTATTCGACGTTCCTGCAACGCGCCTATGACCAGCTGTTTCAAGAAGTTGCGCTGCAGAACGCTCCGGTTGTCTTCTGTTTGGACCGCGGAGGGTTGGTTGGCAACGACGGGGCGACACACAACGGTGTCTTCGACATCGCGTATCTGCGCTGCTTGCCCAACTTCGTCCTGATGGCGCCGCGTGACACGCTAGAGCTCGGACGCTGTATGGATCTTGCCGTTCAACACGACGGGCCAACCGCGATCCGGTTTCCTCGTGGATCGGGTGTTGCCCCCGACGAGTGCGTGACGAGTCGTCCGTTTGGAGTTGGCGAAGGGGAGTTGGTGGCCGACGGTGATGCGGGTTGTATCGTCGCGTACGGACCGATGGTCTACGTCGCGCTCGAGATTCGCGAGCGCGTTAGGGAGTCGTCCGGAAAAGCGTTGTCGGTGGTCGACGGCCGTTTCGCCAAGCCTCTCGATGAGGATCTCATCTTTTCGCAGATCGACAGCCAGCCTGTGATGTTCACCCTCGAGGACCACGTCATGGCGGGGGGCTTTGGCTCGGCTGTTGCGGAACTAGTGCAACAGAAAAGGCGCCAACGTTCTCCGCGCCTCGAGTTGTTAGCTCTACCGGACCGCTATGTGGATCACGGCACCCGCGTCGAGCAACTCGCATCGGCGAACCTCGACCTCGAGACGTTGGTCGCGCGCGTGCTCGAACGCTTGGGGCAAATCGAACCTGTAGTGCGGTTGGTCAGTCGTTGACGCCGGCCGTCGTCATCACGGGCTAGGGTAGGCTTCAAACTACCTATGACCTGTCAGGCTGAAGCCTGACCTACCTCCCGTGTTGGCGTGCCCACAAATCGGGACAGTCTCGTCCCTACAGATATAGGATGAAGAGCCGCTCGAAGCCGTTGGCACGAAACGTCGGCGAGGGCTCCTTCCAAAAGCCGGGCTCGCCGTAGGCCGGGTGTTCGCAAGAGCACGCCTCGCAGTGGGGGCAGAGTTTCGACGGCTCGCTGTGCATGTGTCCGCACCACGGCGCGGAAAACAAGTCGAATTCCCGATGGCAGCCCGGGCACGGGATTCGGTGTTTGCTGCCCTGGCGGGTTACGTAATCGGGACGTGGCAGTAGTTGGGGTGCGTGGCTTGTAGGCATGGGCATCTCCTGGGAGTAGGAAAAGCACGTCGCATGCCAACCCTGTGGGCCACTGGGACGTCGATGTGAGGTGGACTGAACCGCGCGTCAGCGCACAGGAAAGTTCCGGTGCTGCGACGACCGTCCGATCCTTGACGCCTAAATCAAGCGCTGTTTTTGGGGTTTATCTGGAGTTGCTCAAATGCCAGTCTACGAGCGATCTTTCCGGCGGCGGTTCTGGGGAACTCTGCGACACACCGAATGTGTCGTGGAACTTTGTAGTTGGCCAAATGCAGGCGACAGTGGTCGAGTAGTTCACTTTCCTCGACCGGCGCACTGCATCGAACTGCAGCGTACACGACCTGTCCCCACTGCTCGTCAGCTACGCCGGAGGCAAACGCCTCGAGGACTGCGGAATGACGCTCGAGGGCACGTTCGATCTCGCCTGGATGAATGTTCTCGCCGCCCGAAATGATCGTGTCATCCGAGCGCCCAAGAACGTAGAGTTTGCCGGCCTCGTCGATCCAACCCTCATCGCGGGTGGATAGCCAGTCCGCCGGGTCGCGGGCCGTGCTCTCGCCCACGTAGCCAGGACTGATCATCGGTCCGCGGACTTGGATCTGACCCGCGTCGCCCGCTTCTGCGGTGCCGCCTGTGCCGTCGCCGATCTGGATCTCGGCGAACAGCAATGGGTTGCCGACACAGCCGCTTCGAATCGCTTCGCCCGGTCGTGCTGTTGCGATTTGGGAAGCCGTTTCGCTGAGACCGTAGGTCGGGAGTACTGGTGCGCCGATTGCCGCGCAACGTTCGAGCAAGGAGCGCGGTACTGGGCCGCCGCCTACGAGTATCGCGCGCAGCGAGGGTGGGAACCGCCGGTCGTGGCGTCGATCCAGAGTGCGTTGCAACATGTTTGCGACCACCGACACGATGGTGATGGCGCGTTCGTCGATCGCCTCGTTGACTGCCTCCGGAGTGAATCGCTCTTGCACTTCGACTGCGTGCCCGTACAGCACACTGCGCATCAGGATGGACAGTCCGCCGACGTGGTTGAGAGGCATGCAGAGCAACCATCGATCGTTAGGCGCGAGGCCA
Source organism: Deltaproteobacteria bacterium (assembly GCA_029262455.1). Lineage (GTDB taxonomy): Bacteria > Desulfobacterota > Binatia > HRBIN30 > CADEER01 > CADEER01. The sequence goes on from JAJCZJ010000069.1 coordinate 46,339, forward strand.
AGATTGAGTGCCGAACCCATCGCGCTCCAGAGGTGGTTCGCCCACGTCAGGTAAACGCCCTTCGGGGGTCCGCTGGTCCCCGAAGTGAAGACAATCGAGTGATGGGTGTCGAGCCCGATCGTCGCAATCGACGAACTCTCCGTTGTCCTGGCAACGGGTGCGTTCCAGACTTGGTCGATATGAACGGCGTCGAGGTCCGCGCGTAGGCTGCCGGCCAGGTCTTGGGTCGTGTCGTCGTAGATGACGATCGCAGCACCGCAACGGGTGAGCATCGTCTCGACTTCGGACGCTTGCAGGCGGATCCCGAGAGGGGCGACGATTCGCCCACCCCGCGGCACTGCGTGGAGCAGGCCTACGAGCCCTGGACCATTGGGCAGTAGCGTCGCAACGACCTGGCCCGGCGCGAGACCGCGCTTCGCAAGAACTTGATCCAGTGCCTCGACCCTGCGCGCCAGCGCCGCGAAAGTCCAGTTTTGGTCCCTGTAGATCAAGCTCGTGTCGTCGCCGTGGGTGGAGGCGCGGCGCTGGAGCCAATCGGGAGTGCGAACAGTGCTATGCATCACGCCACTTTCGTAGCAGCTCCGCCGAGGGAGTGACGCCGATGCCGCGGGGTGCCGCTAAGGTCACGACGCCTCTGTTGGGCTCTAGGGAACGCTCCACCAAGTCGCCAGCGAGAAGGGATGCGGTTGCGAGGCCGTGCGCCCGAGCCGGGTTCTTCGGTGCCATCTCCATCGCCAGCGCGGCGATATGGGTTGCCGCCCCGATCCCGATGCTGGTTTCCAGGTTGGATGTGACGACGACGCCACACTCGGCCGCCGCCGCGAGTTCGATGGCCTTCACACTGATCGCGAATCCGATGCGTGTCGGCTTGAGGACCAAGACATCCGCGGCGGCGATGTCGATGCAGCGGTCGATATCGGTCAACGTCGTTAGGGATTCGTCGGCTGCGATTGGAATGCTCGTGTGGCGCCGGAGCTCGGCGAGTTCCTCCAAGGTTGCGCATGGCTGCTCGACGTACTCGATGTCGAGCGGCTCGAGCGCCCGAAGAGCGTCTCGTGCTTCAGCCGGTTGCCAAGCGCCGTTGCAGTCGATGCGGATGCCTAACTCGGGATGATTGAGCCTTACGGTTCGGATCCATCCACTGCCATGCGCGTGGTGTTGCGGGTCGAGTTTGATCTTGATGCACCTGACTCCTGCAGCGATGGCTTCGTCGACAGCCGACAGTGCGGTTGCGTCGCTACGGCGATCGATCATTGCGTTCACGGGTACGAGAAGCGGCTGGTTCGGGGTTCTCCCGAAGAGCCCGATCATTGGAACTCTCATATGGAGCGCCGCGAGATCGAGCAGGGCGGCTTCAACCCCGGGGATTCCGTTTCCTGCGGCGGCGAGATCGGGAACGGAGCTCGGATCGAGGTCCAAGCTTTGCATCGCATGCAGCTGCTTGCTCGCTTCTTCGGCGGCGCGAGCGAGTGTACTTGCGTCGCACCCTGGACCCGGCGCGAGCTCGCCGTTGCCGGTATTGCCCGCGTCATCTGTGATCGAGATCAGAGCGGCGCGGTGGTGTGTTGTCTCTCCGTGGGCCAGGGCCAGCGGCCGGCGATATGGTATCGCGAACGGCACGACCTCGGTTGCTGCGATCTTCACAGGCAGAGGCCGATGCTGAGCAGGGCCGCGAACACCAATTCGAGGAGGGCGGTGTCGCGTAGCAGAGGGTTGAGCTTCGCCCCATCGAGTGTCGCCACCCGGCGTGTCAGCTGCACGGCGCGGACGGCGGGCAGAAGGGCGAGCAGTGGCCCGTAGCTATCGAGGCGGACGGCGAGCAGTGGCGGGATGGCGAATGCCATTGCGAGCAGGAGCGCGTACTCGACGCGAGTGGCGCGATCTCCGTACCGCACCGCGATGGTTCGTTTGTTCGCGCGCGCGTCGTTGTCGACGTCACGGGTGTTGTTGACGGCGAGGATTGCGGTGGCGAGCGCACCGACTGCACAGCCACTGAGAAAGACGGACGTGGTCACGGTGTTCGCCTGAACGAGATACGTACCGCACACTGCAGCCGGGCCGAAGAATACGAAGACGAAGACGTCTCCGAGTCCGAGGTAGGCGAGCGGCCATGGGCCGGCGGTGTAGGCGATGCCGGAAATGATCGACAGCACGCCGATCAAGAGAATGGGCCAGCCGGCGAGCTGAACGAGGTAGAGTCCGGCGATTGCTGCGCCGACGAAGCAGGCGATGGCGCCAAGCCGCATACGACTCGGTGAGATCAGGCCGCGCTCGACCGCGCGCGCCGGCCCGGTGCGCTTTTCGTTGTCGGCGCCACGTTCGAAGTCTTCGACGTCGTTGATGAAGTTGGTTCCGATCTGGATCAGGATGGCGCCGAGGAGTGCAGCACTCGCGCCGCCCCAGTGGGCGCTGTCGTCGCGGATTGCATGCGCGGTGCCGACGACGACCGGGGCGATAGCCGCGGTGAGGGTTGCCGGACGCGCCGCCATCAACCAGGCCGCTGCGATCGATTGAGATTGCGTCATTGGAACCTCATTGTGGCTTCTCGGCGGCAGGTCGCTCGGCAAGAAAGTCGAGCACTTCGCGAACAAAGTCCTCCGCTTTTTCGAGGTGAGTCGTGTGCCCGGCATCGGCCACGACTGTGCGCCGGCTGTTGGGCATCAGCAGGTGCATCTCGTCGGCGATCCGCTGGAACTTTTCATCGAGGGCTCCAGTCAGGAGCATCGTTTGTTGAGGAAGCGCGCTCAAACGGTCCCACATGGACGGTTGTGAACCGGTGCCGAGAGTGTGCAACGCTGCCGCGAGGCCCGGCGCACTATTTTTCATTCGCACCGAAACACTCTGTGCGAGAATCGACTGAGGCGCGTGCTGCAGCGTTCGGAAGAGGGGCTGCTCGAGCCAGCGTTCGATGAATTGGGACAGTGGTTTGTTTCGAATCTCCTCCGCCAGACGTCGGTCACTCGCTTTGCGCTCGGTGCGTGCGGCTCCGTCCGCAAGTCCGGGCGACGCGCTTTCGAGGACGAGCTTACGGACTCGATGAGGCGCGGTGCAGGTCAGCGCTAGCGCGATTCGCCCACCCATCGAGTAACCGAGAAGATCGGTCTGATCGATGTTGAGTCGGTCGAGGACTCCCAGAATATCCGCGACGCACGCATCGAAGTTGTAGCTGTTTGGGGGCGTGGGTGATCTGCCGTGGCCGGGGAGGTCGATGCGGATGGCCGTATGGCCGACTTCGAGGTCTGCGAGCATCGGTCGCCAGCTCTCGCTGTTGGTGGTAAAACCGTGCAACAGGACCAGAGGGTCGCCGCCGCCGTCGCATTCGGCGTGCAGGTTCATGCGATGGACTTCGAAGTCGTTACGGCAGCCGAGGCTTCGCGAAGCGCTTTGCGCGTCGCTGCTAGATCCTGGTCTCGATCGAGGGGTACCTCGATGATGTCCGTGCCTGGACGTGACAGAGATTCTCGCACCGAGTCGTCAAATTCGGACCACGATGCGATACGGCGATGCCCGCAGCCGTAGAGCGCTGCCGTGTGACGAAAATCCATGCCGTGCGAGGTCGTGAAGAACTCGTCGAAGACAGGCCCGAGTTGTGCTTGCGGAAGGAGGGAGAAGATTCCACCGCCATCGTTGTTGAGGACGATGATGGTTGCGTTGACTCCGAGCCGGCGGGCGGCGAGGAGTCCGTTCATGTCGTGGTAAAAGGAGAGATCGCCGAGGACGCCGACAACTGGCGAACCATCCCCAGCCGCCGCTCCGAGAATGCTGGAAACCATACCGTCGATGCCGTTTGCACCGCGGTTGCAGAGAACGCGCACCGGCGGTCCGTCGCTGCCCCAAGCGACTTCCATCTGCCGGATCGGCAAACTGTTGCCCACGTAGACGATTGCGTTTGCGTCCAGGTGCGCGCGCAAACGTTGCCAGACGCCGGCGCCGCTCAGAGTCGGGTCGCGTAGAAGGTCGTCGATCAGCGCCGTCCGTGCCGATCGATCGGCAGAAAACCATGCCTCGCTCCACCCTTGGTCCGATTGGCCGATGCGCTCGGTCAGGCCTTCAGAGGTGGTTGCGATCGATGTGTGCCAGATTTCGCGCCCGGTCATGCTCGGGTCGTTCCAGAATCCGCGAGGATCGACGACGACCTGTGGCATCCCGAGAGCATCGAGCCAGAGTCGCAATGGCTTGCAGGTGGGAATGCCGCCGAAACGCAGGACGAAGTCCGGCGAATATTGTTCCGCGAATATGTCGTTCGCAACGAGTGCTTCGTAGGTGTCGACGACTTGGTCGTCGTAGGGCTTCGCCCGCAGCTGCGAAGTTGCGTCTGCGAGGATCGGAATGTGAGCGTGGCGGGCCAAGGCGTAGACTGCGGCAAGGTCGTCGGCGTCGTGGTCGCCGGGGCCACAGAGGATCAGAGGGCGGCTGCAGTCGTCCAGGTCGGCTGCGAGTCGGTCGAGGTCGCTGGTCCTCGGCGCGGCTGCGCCTTTCTGGATCGTGCGCATCGTGGCGGTCTGGTCGACCTCGGTGGGGATGTCTTGCAACGAGAACCCGGTGGGGATGAGCGGCTCTCGCAGCGGAAAGTTGAGGTGAACGACGCCCGCGGTGGCGCTCGTCGACTCTTGCACCGCACGAACTGCCAGTTGTCGGAAGTAGGTCGCGCCGCACTCCGGCATGCCGACTTCGACAAAAAGTTTTGGGTAGTCCCCGAAAAGCTTGATCTGGTCGATAGTTTGGCCGGCCTCGCGGTCGCGCAGCTCGTGCGGGCGATCAGCGGTGAGCACGATGAGCGGCACGGCGCCGTGCGCTGCCTCGATGACAGCTGGGTAGAAGTTCGCTGCCGCCGTTCCCGAAGTGCAGACGATTGCGACGGCCCGGCGTGTGCTCTTGGCGAGGCCGACAGCGAAAAACGAGGCGCTGCGTTCGTCGATGTGCGACCAGCAGCGAAGTCCGGGTTGGCGTGCGAGAGTGACGGTGAGAGGCGTGGACCGCGCTCCTGGGGCAATGCACACGTCGCGAACTCCAACAGCGGCCAGTTGCGCCGCGAAGGCTTGCAAGCAGCGGTACATTTCGACGGTACCGCTCGCGCTATCGGTCATTCTCGATCCGTCAATGCCGCCAGCATCGATCCGAGCTTGAGGTCGGTTTCGGCAAGTTCTTGGGCTGGATCGGAGCTGGCGACGATTCCTGCACCAGCGAAGGTGTGGGCGTCCTTGCCGCGCAAGACGCCGGATCGCAGCCCGACAGCCATCTCGCCGTTCCCCTGGGTGTCGATCCATCCGATCGGCGCCGCGTACCAGCCGCGTTCGAAGCGTTCCTGTACCTCCAGCCGTTCGAGAGCTCCCTGCTTCGGATATCCTCCGACGGCTGGGCTGGGGTGCAGGGCTTCGACCACCGAAAGGATGTGGTTGCCGGGGCGAACATGGCCGTGAATCGGGGTGCGCAGGTGTTGCACGTCGTGCAAACCGAGCACCTCCGGTTCTTCCCCAACCTCGAGATCGTCGCACAGAGGAAGTAGATCGTCGGTAATGCCGCGCACAACGATGTCGTGCTCGCTTCTGTCCTTGTCACTCTCCTCGAGAGATCGCCGCAGCTCGGAGTCGGTATCCTTCGTGGCACCGCGTTTGATCGTTCCAGCCAGCGCCAAGGTGTGAAGCGACTGGTTTTTGATGCTGACCAACGTTTCGGGAGTCGCGCCGACAAAATCGGCGGCGCCGCCGGGGAACGAGAAGATCGTGCACTCCGGTTGCGTCGAGCGCAGCCTTTCGAGAACAGAGGCGAGATCGAAGTCGCCATCGCTGTGAAGGTGGAGCGAGCGAGCCAGCACCAACTTTTCGATCTCGTTGCGCTGAATCATATCGATCGTTGCTTGGACATCAGCGGTCCAGGAGTCTGCCGCCGGCGTGGTGTCGGCGTCGCAGATCGGTGACCTTCCACTTGCCGACGCCGTGCGTCGATAGGCGGGAATCGTGTCATCGACGAGTTGAGCAGCCAAAGCCTCGAGATCACTGTCTTCGCGGATCTCGGCGTTGCGAACCAAGGCGTAGCGGCCATCGCGTCCGACGACGGCGACTTTTGGTAGTGTCATGCGTGCCGCGGGAAAGCCCCTCCAGACGTCGCTGCTCGGCGCGCCGTCGTTGAAGGAGAATCCGCCTGCCAGAATGGGATGAGTAAGCCATTCGCTGCTGCTCTCGACGGACAACCCGTTGTTGAGCTCGGCAAGCTGTTCGATGATGTCGCGAAACCTTCCCTGACCGTCGGCGCTGCACTCCCAGCACGAACCGACCGCTGCGATGGTAAACGCATGGTTCGGTTTCTGCCAATAGAAGGCATCTTCGCCGTTTTTGCGGGCTGCGGCGACCCACGACACCAGGTCTCGTGGCTTCGGGATATCTGTGATCACGCTGAGGAAGGCGCGCTGGCCGGGCTCACGCCGTTGACTGCGGATCCATGTTTCGATGTGGCTCATATCGATTGCTGCCGTCGGGCGAAGAGAATCTGGGCAACTCCACCGAAGAGCGGAATTCTGCGGATGTCGCTCCACCCCACTCGCTCCATCAGTGTCTTCATCTCGCGTGGGTTGGGTAGATAGACGGTGGACTCAGGCAGGTAGCGGTAGGCTTCGGCGTCGGACACCATGCGACCGATCGCCGGAACGATGCGGCGAAAATGGAAATCGTGCAGCCAGCGCAAAGGAGGGAAGGTGGGTTCGTCGACTTCGATGATCACGATGCGGCCGCCAGGTGCGAGAACTCGAGTGATCTCTGCGAACACGGACTCGATGGAGACGAAGTTGCGCAGAGCAAACCCGCTCAGAACGACGCTGGCGGTGTTGTCCGGTAGAGGTAGGCATCCCGCGTCGGCGCGCAGTGCGCGTGCGTCGATACCGCGCAGCTTCATGCCGCTCAGCATTCCGGCCGAAGGGTCGACACCGATGACCCGCGCGCCGGAGGCGGCAGCCATCTCGGCGAGATCGCCGGTGCCACAACCGAGGTCGAGGACGGTGTCATGGCGTTTGATTTCAGCCAATTTCACCGCGCGCCTGCGCCACCTTTGATCGAGGTTGAAGGTGCAGATGCGGTTGAGGAGATCGTAGCGCGGTGCGATGCGATCGAACATTGCCTCGACGAACGCGGCCTTGTTCGCCGGATCGGGTAGCGACTTTCGCGCGGTTACGTCCATCGTACTTCCAGGTGCCCGTTGTCTGCCTCGGCAACGGCAGCGACTGCGGCCGACAGCTCGTCGTCGGCCCGCCGATCGCGCAGTCGGTCCATAGCGCGGTGCAGCAGTGTGCGTTGAAAGTGGACGGCGATGAGCGTCGTGACGGCCGGTAGGAGGGCACGGAAGGTGTCTGCGACGTCGGCCGCATCGGCACCAGTGTCGCCGACTTTGCGCACATGCTCGTCAAACAGGTCGATCGCACCGTCGCACACGGATTCGACGCTGCGAGCGTGGCGCATGGCGATCTGCAGCAGCTCGTCGACGGGAAATCCCTCGCCGAGCAGTGTCAGCCCTGCCTTTGCCATCTGAACGTCGGCCTCGGAGTACAGCTCGGTACCGGCCGCGTCTCTGGTCGGGACCAGCAGATCGGCGGCACGCAGGGACGCCAGGATTGCTTCGGGAACTCCCGATTCACTCGCTAGCTGTCCAACCGTGAGGGTTCTCGCTCCCTCTTCTTTGGCTACAGCCGTGAGCAGGGCGGCCGATCTCGAGTCCTCACCGCCGCTCAGCAGACGTCGTATGAGATCGAGGGTGAAACCCTGGGTCTGGTACTCGCGGACCTTTCTTAGGGTTGCGAGGTGGCTATCGTCGTACACAGCGGTACGTCCGACCCGTCGTGGCCGACCCAGCAGGCCTTTGGCCTGATAGAAGCGGATGGTGTCGACCTTCTCGCCGGCCGCGTTTGCCAGTTCTTCGATTCGATATTCCATGAGTAACTACTCATAGAGTAATTACTCACAAGATCAAGGGGGGGTAAGCCCTTTGAATATAGGTACTTACGGGGAATCTCGAGAGCTATTCGCCCAAAATGTGGCGCAACGCTCCTTCTAGTTCCGGGTGGCGAAATTGGTAGCCTTTGGCTTCCAAGTTGCGTGGAACCACTCTTGTGCTGGCGAGAAGTAGTGCATCTCCCATCTCGCCGAAGACGAGGCGCGCACCGAAGGCGGGAATTGGGAGGATCGTCGGTCGCCCCAACACTTTGCCGAGGGTCTTGGTGTATTCGCGATTCGTCACCGGATTTGGCGCGACCGCGTTGACCGGACCTTCAACGCTTTCGTTCATGATTGCGTGGTGAATCATGCCGACGACGTCGTCGAGCGCCACCCAACTCATGTACTGATCGCCGCTGCCGACGACGCCACCGACGCCCAGTTTGAACGGCATGAGCATGGTCGCGAGGGCCCCGCCTTGCTCTGCCAGGATCACCCCAAAGCGGAGATGTACGACGCGGATTCCTGCGGCGCGCGCAGCGTCGGCTGATCGTTCCCACTCGACGCAGACGTCGCTGAGGAACCCCTCGCCGGCGGCCGAGTCTTCGGTCATGATCTCGTCACCGCGGTCCCCGTAGTATCCGATCGCCGATGCGCAGACGAGCACCTTGGGCGGGTTGCTGAGTTTCGCCAGGTTCTCTGCGAGTAGTCGCGTGCCGTTGACGCGACTATCGCGGATTCGTTTCTTTTTCTCCTCGGTCCAGCGTCCGCCAGCGATGTTTTCGCCGGAGAGATGAACGACGGCGTCGTACCCCTCGAGTTTCGCGGCGTCGATGGTGCCCTCGGCGGGGTCCCATTGTACCCCGGGAGGCGAGGTCGAGCGTACGATGCGAGTGACTTGGTGACCGCCGGTGGTGAGAAACGGCAAGAGAGTTTCTCCGACCAGGCCGGTCGATCCGCTAACGAGAACTTTCATGTCTTTGACTCCTTGGTAGCGCCAATGCGCTGCTATGTCGTTGCTCGTGACGGCATGGCGATAGCGAAACATACGCGCGATCTTGGCACGTGAAAATCGGCCGGCGACCGCATTGCCGAGAGCTCCGAGCGGCAGATCGTATTGAATGTCGTCGATCAAGCGGCACGCATTGTCACCGTTCGGCTCCATCGTGTGGGTGTGTTGCCAGTGAGCGAACGGCCCACTGACCTGGACATCGCAGAAGCTGTACTGTTGCGGGCGGTGGTCTCGATGCTCAGCGACCCAACGAATCGATGCGGGCGGATACCCCATTTCCATGGTCAGGCGATCGCCGTCGCGGATGCTCCCTTGCCGATCGACGACGCGTACGGGCTCCCACGGCGGCGTGAGCCGCTCGAAGGCGCCGTCCCGGCTGTGCCAATCGAATACGAAGGAAGCGGGGGCGGGAAGATCGGATGTCTTGGAGAATCGCTGCACCCTTTGAGCCTATCGGAGAATTCGGCTTCGACAATGGGCGCAGCTCCGATCAGAGCTCAGGCCAGGGATCGGCGCCGCGGTCGTGGATCACTTTGATTTGAGGGCGAGGCAATGCGAACGAAGCAGGGAAGCAGGGAGGGAGAGGCGCCGCCGAGCCTGGTAGAGCGAAAGCAGCCCAGTACCGGGAGGGAGAGGCGCCGCCGAGCCGGGTGGAGCGAAAGCAGCCCAGTACCGGGAGGGAGAGGCGCCGCCGAGCCGGGTCGAGCGAAAGCAGCCCGGTACCGGGAGGGAGAGGCGCCGCCGAGCCGGGTAAAGCGTGAGCAGCCCGGTACCGGGAGGGAGAGGCGCCGCCGAGCCGGGTGGAGCGAAAGCAGCCCGCCACGAACGGCTCGACGGCGTCTCGCCCTCCCGGCCGACAAAGCTCGACGGCGTCTCGCCCTCCCACCCCCACCCGGCCCTACTTTGGATCTTCCGAATGTTCCAGGATAGAGTTATCGGATGGACGGAGTGGTGCGGGCAGTGAAGTGGGGCGTGTCGATTGGGTTCATCGGACTTGTCTCGGGTGCGGTTTTTGCGATCGACTTGATCTCGCCGGACGAATTCACCGACAAATTTGCCGCCGCCATGCGTGCCTCGGGTCCGAGCAAGACGATCGAGATCGTCGCGCCGTTGCATATCGACGTGAAGGGGCCGTCGTCAGAGAAATCGACTATGCGACTCGACAACGCCTACGATGTCTACAAGAGCGATCCGGAGTCGTTGGACGATATCGTCCAGCGTTTCGTGGCGTCAGCGGTCGAGTCGGCGCAGCGCGGCGACAAGATCGACAAGTCGAGAATCGTTCCGATGATCAAAGATCGGGCCTGGGTTGCGGACATGACGCAGTCGATTGGCGCTGGCAATTTCGTCTTTGACGTCCTCAACGACGACTTGATCGTCGCCTATGCGGAGGACGCGCCGAACAGTCTGTCGTACTTCGGTCCGCAAGCGTTGCAGGCGGCAGGCGTGGAACGCTCGGGACTCCGTCAACTCGCCGCCGAGAATCTCGTGCGGATCATTCCGAACATCGAGCGGCGTGGCGACGATGGCGTCTACCAGGTTTCGGCGGGCGGAGATTTCGAGGCGAGTCTGCTGGCAATCGGCAGTGTCTGGCGCAAAGGGAGCTTTGAGGTGAAGGGTGACTTCGTCTTCGCTGTGCCAGCGCGACACATGTTGTACGTCACCGGCAGTGCCGATGCCGAGGGGATCGAGAAAGTCCGTGCGTTGGCGCGCAAAACCTACGACCGGTCGACCTACAAGTTGAGCCCGAAGCTTTTTGTGTTGCGCGACAATCGTCTGCAGGCTTTGCCCGAGGTTAGCGACTGAGGCTCGTCGCGATCGCCGCGGCCAGTGCCCGGGCCGACAATGGAGCTGAGCCTTCGGCCTTGTTGTTGATAGACACCGATACGTTGCTGTTGATGGTGTTGGCTTCGACGCATAGCTCGGCGATTTCGTTGCGTGTCGCCGGCGCGGCATCGACGATCCGATCGAAGGGTTGGTAGCGTTCTTTTGCTGCTTCGTACTCTTGTCCGTGTCCCAACATCCAGCGGACCACGAGCTGTTCGCGAATCGGTACGAAACGACGCTGCATGAGCGGGCTCGGCATCTTCGGGTGAACGTTGTAGCAGTGAAACGCACCTGCCGACTCGAGCGCGACTGCGTACTCTCGTGTCAGCAGAGCGGCGTCGCGGATCTCGACTGCATAGGTCGGTCCCGGTGGTAGCGCGGCGAGGAAGTCGTAGAGAATGCCGGCGAAATCTTTGCCGCCCATGGCGGATCGCTGCTGCGGCGGGAACTGAAATACCAGCGGGCCGGCTTTGTCACCGAGACCGGTTACGTACGGTCCGACGACCTCATCACTCGTGAAGCCGGGGTCGAGATAGAAAGGGTTGATCTTGCCACCTTGCTCGCCGTAACGCGCGTGCCGCGGGTAGCGGCCCACAGTGCATTGCTCGCACGCTTTGACCAGGAAGCGAAAATCTTCGGGGACCGCGGCGGCGTATTCGGCAAAGACTTTCTCTTCGAGCGGGGCGTAGTAGCTGCGGTCGACTCCGACCATGCGCAGCAGTGGGTGTTGAGCGTAGGCGGCCAGTCCACGCCGGGCCAACACTGGTTTCGATACCGAGCGGTCGTAGACCAGGCCGGCCCAACCCGGGAACGACCAAGACGACGTGCCGATGCGAATAGAGCTGGGCAGTTCCGCCGCGATCCGTTTCACTTCATCGTCGTCATCCAACGGGACCGGTCCGACTTCGCTCTTCGACGAGGTGTCGACCCCGCCAAACAAGCTCAGTTGGCTTGCCATCGGTGCGTGTGGCGAGATCGGTGGTTGTGCATCGGGAGAACTCTGATCGTGACCGGATCAGCCGGGTTCTTGCTCGGTTCCAGCGGCGCGTCGGGTCAATCCCCGGTAGGCGTCGGGGGCGCTGCTGCCTTGATGGACGACTCGATAAACTTCGTGGGCGATTGGCATCTCGACGTTGTGTCGTTTGCCGAGCTCCATCACCGACTTGCTGGACTTCACGCCTTCTGCGACCTCGTTCATCTCTTCGATGATCTCGTCGAGTCGGCGGCCTTTGCCCAGTTCCTCGCCGACGTGGCGGTTGCGGCTTTGCGGACTCGTGCAGGTGGCGATGAGGTCGCCCATGCCTGCGAGTCCGGCGAAGGTCTCCGGTTTGCCACCCATTGCGACACCGAGGCGGGTGAGCTCCGCGAGGCCGCGGGTCAGGACGGCGGAGAGAGTGTTTTGTCCGACACCCATGCCGACGCCCATGCCGGCGGCGATGGCGATGACGTTCTTCAGAGCGCCACCGAGCTCACAGCCGACGACATCGTCATTGGTGTAGACCCGGAACAGGCCGCTGCGAAAGACGCGTTGGAGCTCGACCGCGATGGTCTGATCGCTCATGCCGATAACGGAGGCGGCGGCGAAGCCGCTCATGATCTCTTTCGCCAGGTTCGGACCGGTGAGCACTCCCATCGGATGGCCAGGCAGGGTTTCTTCGATGACCTCGGTCATGCGCAGCAATGTGCCTTGCTCGAGTCCCTTCGAAAGGCTGAGGACCGGCACCCAGGGGCGGATGTACTTCTTCAGCTCCTCGCAGCTGGCGCGAAAGCCCTGCGATGGAACGCCGACGACGACCAGATCCGCATTGCGGACCGTCTCTTCGATGGAGTCGGTCGCTTTGAGAGCTTGCGGCAGCGGGAAGCCGGGCAGGTAGGTTTCGTTTGTATGTTGGCGATTGATCTCCTCGGCGACCTCAAGTCTTCGAGCCCAGACAGTCGTCGGCGCGTTGCGGCTTGCCAAGCACGCTACCGTCGTACCCCACGATCCGGCGCCGAGGAGACCAACTCGCAGTTTCATCGGTTCACGCCGACTCAGGTGCTTTGTACATGGCGACAACCGCTACGCCGCCGAGGCCGAGGTTGTGTTGCAGGCCGACCTTGGCTCCTTCGACTTGTCGTTTGTCGGCTTGGCCGCGCAGCTGCCAGGTGAGCTCGCTGCATTGGGCCAGACCTGTCGCGCCGAGCGGGTGCCCCTTCGAGATCAGTCCACCGGACGGATTGACGACCCACTTGCCGCCGTAGGTGACCGCGCCGGAATCGATCAAGCCGCCGGCCTTACCCTCTTCGCAAAGCCCGAGGCCCTCGTAGGTGACCAGCTCGTTCGCGGAAAAGCAGTCGTGCAGCTCGACGACGTCGACATTTTCGGGTCCGAGTCCGGATTGCTCGAACACTTTCTCCGACGCAGAGCGGGTCATGTCGGTCCCGACCAACTTGATACAGCTCTTGGTGTCGAAGGTGCTGGGGAAATCGGAGGTCATGGCCATGCCGGCGATCTCGACGGCTTGCGCTTGCAGGTTGTGCTTCTTGACGAAGGCTTCGCTTGCCAAGACCGCGGCGCCCGAGCCGTCCGAAGTCGGGCAGCACTGCAGCTTGGTCAGTGGATCGTAGACGACCTTGGCTGCCAGAATGTCTTCCAGCGAGTACTCGTCTTGGAACTGCGAGTACGGGTTGTTGACCGAGTGCTTGTGATTCTTGTGAGCGATTTTGGCGAAGTGCTCTTTGGTCGTGCCGTACTTCTCCATGTGCTCGCGGCCGGCGTTGCCGAAGAACTGTGGCGCTGCGGGGGCGTTCGCGAAGCCGCGCAGCTCGACCATCGACTCGAAGTGCTTGTCCATCGGCATCGTGCGGTCGTCGTACTTGATGCCCAGCGAACCCTTTTCCATCTTCTCGAAGCCGAGCGCGAGGACACAGTCGGCGAGGCCGCCTTCGATGAATTGCTTCGCCATGAACAGAGCCGTCGAGCCGGTGGCGCAGTTGTTGTTGACGTTATACACCGGAATTCCGGTGAGACCGAGGGTGTAGACGGCGCGTTGTCCGCACGTCGAGTCGCCGTAGCAGTAGCCGACGCAGGCTTGCTCGATTTGGTCGTAGGGAATGCCCGCATCTTGCAGAGCCTTGGTTCCGGCTTCCTTTGCCATGTCCGGATAGTCCCATTGCTTAGACCCAGGCTTTTCGAACTTCGTCATGCCGACGCCGATGACGTACACCTTGTTTCCCATTGTGCTGTGCTCCTTTTGGGTTGTCGGGCCTGCGGCCGGCAGTGCCCGCGGTTGCGGAAGTCTCGATGGTTCGACCGGCGAGGTCAAGGCGAAGGGGCTCCGCTCGTTCTATTCCAACCCGTAGAGTCCCGCCGCGGTATCGTGCAACACTTTTTGCAGCAGAGGCTCGGGAACGTCTGCGAGTACCTTGTCCGCGTAGAGCATTGGGTGTGTGCCGGCGCTGGCCGGGCCGGGTGCCTGGCATGTCGGGTGCGGGTAGTCGGTCTCGAAGAGCATATTGTCCGGGTACTTCTCGATCGCCGACGCGAGGCCGTGCTCTTCGAACCAAAAGCTGGCGTAGATCTGGCGTCGGAAGTACTCGCTCGGCATCAGATCGTATTCCGGATGCTCGGTTGCGACGCCGTTGTTGGCCCACTGCCAGTCGAGAGCCTCGAGGACGAACGGGATCCATCCGGCGCCGCTTTCGACCGAGACCATCTTGAGCCGCGGGAAGCGGTGGCAGACCCCGCCGCAGATGATGTCGGTGATGCAGCGCGCGTTGTCCATGAACGCGTTGGTGGAGATGCGCGCAAAATTGGCGCGGAATCCGATGTCCGCAGGATCGTTGAGCAGGTCGGCGAGGTCGCCACCGCCGACGTGGAAGCTCATGGTCAGTTCGGCTTCTTGTGCCACCGCCCACAGCGGGTCCCAGTGCTTGTCGCGCAGCAGCGGTTGCTCGTGGTCTTGCGGTTGGTTGCACATCAACACCGCCCGGTAGCCGAGCTTGGCGCAACGTTCGACTTCGGCGACCGATGCCTCGATGTCCCAGAACGGAGTCGCCATTACCGGAATGAGGCGTTTCGGATCAGCCGAGCACCATTCGAGCAGGAAGTCGTTGTAGGCCCGCACGCACTCGAGCATCAGTTCCGGCGAGCCGACTTTTCGAAATCCACCCGCTCCGAATCCGCCGACGTTTGGGTACAGCACCTGCGCGTGAATTTTTTCCTCGTCCATAAATACCAGCCGGGCGTCGGCTTCGTACATGCTCTTGGGAATGTCGTGGTAGCCGTCGCGGAAGTCCGGGACCGTGCTGGTGTGGCCGGCCATCGAGTAGGCGCCGGGCATCCCGACCGGCAGGTCGCCGACAAACCAAAGATCCTTACCGTCGACGGTGCGGATGTGGGGAACTTGGTTGCCCCACTTCTTGCTGAGCCGCGAGGTCCAAACGTCGGCCGGCTCGGTGAGGTGGGTGTCGATGTCGATGACGTCGAAGCGATCGAAGATTGATTGGCTCATGGTCGGGACACCTCTTTGCGGTGGTCGTCTCAAAGGATTGCGGCGAGACCTTCGGGGGGGCAGTTAAGGGTCTGAACGTGGGTTTTCTTGCGACCGAGGCGTGCCACGCTGGCGTAACCGTTGTCTACGGAAAACGATCGGAACGAACCACGCGGCAGGCCGAGCATCTCGGCGAGCAGAATGCGTAGCGGATCGCCGTGGCTGACCAGCACCACCGGTGTGTTCAGCCCTGAATCCCTCAGTTCTTCGAGGAGACCGGAGAGGCGGTCGTAGACATCCGTGATCGGTTCGATCTCGTCGGATTCGTGGAATGGGTCGGCGAGGTACTTCAGTACGTCGGGGTCGCTGCCGAGCTCGTCAAACGTCTTGCCCTGCCAGGCGCGCAGCCAGACCTCGGCCAGCCGATCGTCCGCCTTGACTTGGACGCCGCAGGCTTCGCCGATCGCCTCGGCGGTCTGCATCGTGCGGCGCTGAGGGCTCGATAGAACCGCGGATGGGCGCAGTTCGCGCAGCGCGTCGCCGACGGCTTTTGCCTGTTTTTCGCCTCGGACGTTGAGTGGTACGTCCGACCGCCCGAGCAGCTTGCCCTGCTCATTCCAGTCGGTGACGCCGTGGCGCACCAGAACGAGCTGCAGCGGCATCGCCGCCCCGCGTGCTTTCTACCTGCCGTGGACGAGCGTCTTGGCGCCGTCCTGGAAGAGAACCTCAATCTTGTTGGATTCCTTGCAGGTCAACACGATGCCCAATCCAAAGGTTGCGTGGTTGATCAGCTCGGTCGGCTGAAACCGGTCGGAAGTCTTATATTTCTTCGCCTTATCCGCATCTTGGGCTTTGATCAGCTTGTCGTAATCGGAAGGCTCGGGAACCGCCGGCATGCCGGGGATACGTTTCGGAGGCTTGGGCCGATAGGCGTGTTGTGCTCCACACGTGTTGCAGTGGCACTTCTTGATCTTGCCTCCCTCGATGGTCTCGACGGTGTGGGCAAGCATCATTTTACAGCGTCCGCAGTAGCTATCGATGCGGTCGCCGATATTTGGAGTATCGGCCATTTCCAAAACCTCGTTTCCGCCGACGGCCCTGAGATCTAAAGATCCGGGTCGTGGTCTAACGCCGGCGCATTTTTCAGAAGAACTATCAGGAGAGCTTCATCAAGTCGATTATACCGCCGCAGGACGCCCGATATGGCGGCGTGATTGGTTGCTGCTCGGTTGGTTCGCTGCCGCGACAAAAGACTATTCGTCCACAGATGGCCGCATATGGCCGCAGATTTGGGGGTTAAGGCCTGGGGCCATCTGCACTGTCAACGTTCAGAATGTTGTTTCCCGCGAGGATTCTATCGCGAAACCGCTGATGAACGCAGCCTGGCCGATGACCGGAACCAAACCGCTGATAAACGCCGGTGAACGCTGATCGAGAGGCTAGGGCTCGTGCTCGCCGCGCTCGTTATTGGTGCGGTGGAGTGCCTCGAGAAAAATGGAGGGCGAGGCTCCGTCCGAGCCGGGTAGCGGATCGGGTTTTCTGGGATCGTATCTGCACCGTTTCCGTATTGCTCCCGTACGCGCTACGCGCTTCGCTGACCTCGCTACGGTCCATCGCCAGACGTCAATTAGAATTCCCCATCTTCGAGAGTCGTTGTTTTGGGCAAAGGCGGAGGCTTGGGCTGAGGCAAAGGAGAAGCGTCCCTCACGGGATTGGAACCGGCCGGGGTGACCGGCGGGCGCTGAGTGATTCGGTTGTGAGGTTCTACTCTCCTGTGACCTTGGGCAGAATTCCTCCGGGCCTGCCGAAGTGGGGTGTGACGTCGTCAGTGCCTCGCTCGTCTGGGGTTGGCGCAATGAACGCCGCCCTTTGGCGGTCGTAGTAGAGGCAGCCGATTTCTTTCGGATCGCCGCGGCCAATATAGGTCGCTGCCTGGTCGAGCATCCCGATCCATCGTCCCTTGAGATCGACGAGATCGATGTTCGTCGCGAGATGTAGCCGACTGAAGTCTGCCGGCTGATATTTGCCGCGACGTTTTAGCATCTCGAGGAGCGAGAGCGGGGTGAAGCCCGGGTCTTTACCGACCGCTGCCCAGCACAGGGCGCCTAGGGGCAGGATGTCTGTGTGCGCGTGCATCACATCGAGAAAGTCGCGTGCTTCGTCGCGTCCGGCCAGCGCGAGCACCTTGTTGATCGCTAGATCGACAGGGTGCAGTTGGTAGCCGGTGTGCGGATGTTGCTGCGCCGGCATGAAGCGCCAGGCCGAGTCGTGCGCCCACTCGATCTTTGTGCTGGCGCCGTCCTTCGAGACTGTGGCGCGGAGGTATCCGGGTTGGTTGATCTCGATAGTGACCTCGTAGTCGCTGTCGACGAGCAGAGCGCGGTCGGCCGCGAAGGCGGTGGCGACTCGCTCTTCGGAGTCTTGGAAGTAGTCGAGGTCGTTGCTGTAGCGTTGCGAGTTCGGTTCAAAGTGAAGCGCGGCACCGCCGGCCAGATGGCTGTCGGGGGAACGATTGACGGCCAATAGCCGCGCCAGCGAGCTCTGGAGATCGGTTAGGGGCACAGCTTGGTCGCCGTTTCCCATGCGCCGCGATCACCGTGTTTTCTGAGTTGGTCGGCGACCCAACCGACGTCCCCCACGGTGATTATATAGTTGGGGTCGTACGACCAGAAACACTGCGTTTGGTAACGACGGAAGGCCCGCCGCGCCTCGCGGACGCGCACCATCTGCCGCGCATCCTCTGGGCTGAGTTGCCGCCGGCTTTTTCGCCCACCTCTGCCGCCGATCTCGGCTAGGTAACGCTGGACGTCTTTGTTCATTTTTCTATCATAAGCAGCTTGTGATTATATGCAAAGCTCGGTGAGAGGTTTTTTGATCCGCAGATGACGCAGATGGCCGCAGATTTGGCGGTCAGGCCCCAAGCCCCATAATCTGTGGAGGAACTCCTTACCCCCTGGGCTGGGACTCCCTCAACTTCCGCTTTCGCCATTGATGCTGCTCTCGTGATGCTCTAGCATCAGGTGCATGCGCACCACGCTTGATATTGATGATGACGTTCTCCAGGCTGCCAAGGAATTGGCGCGCCGCCAGAAGAGGACGGCTGGTGCGGTCATTTCGGACCTTTCGCGACAGGCGTTGACGGCGCCGTCGGTGTCCGCGCGCGCCGAAGTGGAAGCGGTGCACGGCTTCCGTCCGTTCCCCCGCCGCGGGGAAGTCGTCACCAACGAAGTGATAGACAAGCTGCGCGACGAGGAGTCGGTCTGATCGCGCTGCTCGACATCAACGTGCTGATTGCGTTGCTTGATCAGGATCACCTGATGCACGCGGAAGCGGTTCGATGGTTCGCGACCCAGGCCGATCACGGTTGGGCCTCATGCCCGATCACACAGAACGGCTGCGTAAGAATCATGTCCCACTCGAGCTATCCGAACCCGCTCAAGGTCGGGGACGTCATCGAACGATTGGCAGAAGCGACCGCGACTTCGCTGCACCAGTTCTGGGCGGACGATGTCAGTCTGTTGGACGGCGGTGTCGCGGATCACACTCGCATCCATGGCCCGCGTCAGGTGACCGATCTCTATCTGCTGGCACTTGCACTTCGCCATTCCGGGATATTCGCGTCCTTCGATTCTTCGATCCCATTGAGCGCCATCAAGGGCGCCGCGCGCGAGCACTTGGTCACGCTCTAGCCGTCCATTTTGGCGGTCCGGTCCGTGAGGGCGTGAGTGACTTTTTTTTCCGCAGATGACGCAGATGGCCGCAGACCAGGCGGTGGGAGAATGGACGAATCGTTTGTGCTCCAGGCGTTGGGTGCCGAAGTTGAGCAACAGGCCAGTCTGGTGGCCCGAGGCTTTCAGGTAGTTGACGATTTGCGCGTCCTCAGAGCCGCTAAGCGCTCGCAGTGCTTTGAGCTCGACGACGACTTCGTCGAAGCAACTGAAGTCTGCGCGGTAGGTGCACGCAAGGTGCGTCCCTTTGTATGACAATGGAAGGTCGGCCTCTTTCTGGAACGCGATGTGACGCGCCCTTAGCTCGATCACCAACGCCTCTTGGTACACAGCCTCTAGAAACCCCTTGCCGAGCTGTCGATGGACCTCGATTGACGCACCGATGATCGCGTAGGTTCTAGGATCATCCACTGAGTCCATAGGTAATCAAAAATATCAGTAATGTATATGAAGCAACTATCTGCCACCGAGCCATCTGCGAAATCTGCGGACAAATCTTTACTCGGCAGGCCGGGGATCCTCCTTCGCTCCGCGGAGCAAAGGCAAGGGTGAGGCGCCCTGATGGGATTTGAACCGATCGTCTGAGGCTTCTCTATGGTTGTGTTCACCGGATCAAGATATGTCTTGACATATCTTGACAAAGTGGCGAGTCTACTCCGATGGCGGCGGTAAAGTTTAGTTCGAAGATGGATCCTCAGGTGCTCGACGAAATGCGCGTGCTTGCGGCTGAACAGGGCAGGACGCTGTCGGCGGTGCTGACTGAAGCTAGTGCCGAGTACCTGGCGCGGGCTTCGGTGCGCCCGGCTTTTAGGGATGCGTCCACCGAGGTGTTGGATACACATGCGGACCTGCTCGAGCGCCTGGCCAAGTAAGATCGGCTAGTTCCGGATGGCCCTCGTTACGCTCTTCCTGACATTGGAGGAGGCACTAGATCTGCATCGAAGGCTCCTCAAGCGGTTTGGCGGCCTCGATGGAGTTCGCGATCGCGGCCTACTCGAAAGTGCGCTGGCGCGGCCTCGCTCGGGTTACTATCAGTCGCTTTCGGAACAAGCCGCAGCTCTGTTGCAAAGCCTGGCGGGTAATCATGCGTTCGTCGATGGAAACAAGCGAATGGCTTTCGCCGCCTCGGCGGTTTTCCTGCGTATGAATGGCTTTCGCCTCGATGTCGCCGCCGACGAGGCGGAGCGCTTTCTGATTGACGATGTGATCCAGGGGCATGCGGATGTCCCGATCATTGCAGAATGGTTGGAGCGATTTCTTGCCCGGTGCGAGTGACCCTTAGTGTTCCGCAGATGAATTCTTTGGCCGTTCGCGAGAATTGGCTCGATTTGCTACGGCGGCTGCATGAGGAAGGCTCTTTGTTGGCTGGTGTTGTCGGGGCTGGTTTCGAGTGCGGCCTTGGCGGAGATGCCCTATCCATTGAACCCACGTCCTTGTGGTTCGACTGCCGATTGTATCGAGGCGACTGACTTTGGGTCGTATCTCTTTCTTCCGGTTGCGGACCCTCCACTGTTGCCCGATGACTTTGGGAGCGACAATTGGAAGCTGACGAGTGAACCGACCGGCGATGCGGAGATCGATGGTAATCTGCAGGAACTCCTCGGGGTCAAAGGTGCGAGTGTCGATCTCGCTTGGCAGACGACGACCGGCCGGCCCGATGTTCTGATCGCGGTGTTGGACTCGGGGATTCGTTGGCAAGACCCGCAGCCCGATCTGGTCAACAAGTTCTACCTCAATCGCGGCGAGCTGCCGGTGCCTCAGCGCAGTGACAACGCCGAGGACCCGTACGATCGCAATGGCGACGGGTTCTTCAATATCGCGGACTACCTGGCTTCCGGGGAACTCGAAGCCGACGATCGCGTTTCCGACCGCAACAGCAATGGGATCATCGACCCCGAAGATCTGATCTTCATTTTCTCCGACGGTAGGGACGACGACAGCAACGGCTATGTCGATGACATCAGCGGTTGGGACTTCTTCGAGGACGACAACAACCCGCTCGATGAGGTGCGATACGGTCACGGTACCGGCGAGTCGAATGACTCCGGTGCCGAAGCCAACAACGGTCTCGGCGGCGTCGGCACCTGCCCGAATTGTATGCTGCTCGAGGTTCGTGTCGGCGACAGCTTTGTCGCGGACGTCAACGCTTTCGCGCAGGGTGTCATCTTCGCCGTCGATAGCGGCGTCCATGTCGTTCAAGAGGCGCTCGGTAGTTTGAATCAGACGACGTTGGGGCAGGAGGCAGTCGACTACGCCTACGACAACGGGGTGGTCGTGATCGCTTCGGCAGCTGACGAGGAGTCGAATCACCACAACTATCCGGCGAACTACAACCACACGGTACAGGTCAACTCGGTGAAGCGCTTTGAAGATGTCTCGGGCATCGTGCAATCGCCGCGCTCGTATCTCTACTTGAACGGTTGCACCAACTACGGCGGCCATATTGCGTTCGCCGTACCGTCGTCGAGTTGTTCATCGGAAGCGACCGGGAACAGCTCGGGGATGGCCGGGTTGGTCGTGTCGGCCGCCCTCAACGCTGTCGATCGCGGAACGATTACGCGATATCCGCGCGACGATGGGTCCTTGGCGCCGTTTGCTCTGTCAGCCGAAGAGGTCAAGCAACTACTATCGCTGAGTACCGACGATATCGACTTCTCGGCGCGGCCCGAGGAGGGTCTGGAAGAGAACTACTCATCGGAGATCGCTGTTCCCGGAATCGGCGGTAGTGAACGTTTTCGCTCGATTGCAGGCTGGGACCAGTATTTTGGATACGGGCGGGTGAATGCGGATCGCGCGGTGCTGTGGGTCGACAGTGGACGCATTCCTCCCGAGGCTTCGATCGCGGCGCCGGCTTGGTACGCGATCGTCGACCCGGAAGTGACGAGCGACCTGGCGATCAGCGGACGCGTCGCGGCGAACCGCGCCAATGGTTGCATGTATGAGCTCGCGGTCGCGCCAGGTATCCAACCTCTCGCTGACGAATTTGAAGTAGTGGCCGGTGGTGAGTGCGCCGCTGCCGCGGGTGGTGTCGGGTCGGTCCCGATTGCGGCGTTGCGCAGCCGCATGCCGGCTGGTGTTGAGGGTCCGGCGCTGACAGCGGATGGCGAGCCGGATCCCGATCGCTTCACTTTTACCGTTCGCCTGCGCGCGATCGATGACCGCGGCCTGGTCGGTGAAGATCGTCGCGTGTTGGCGCTGCACCACGACCCGGATCTCGTTCCGGGCTTTCCAATCGCCCTCGGCAGTGATGGAGTGTCTGCGCCGGCCACGGCCGATTTGGACCGTGATGGAATCGAGGAGATCATCTTCGGGACGTCTCAGGGGATCATTCATGCGTTGCGCGCTGACGGCAGCGAAGTTCCGGGTTGGCCGGTCACGACCGACGACCTCGAGCTGCACGACGGATCTGCGGGATTTCGGGACGGTACAATCGCCGCGCAGCGACCGACGGCCGTGCTCGGCGCGGTCGCGGTCGGCGATGTCGACGGCGATGGAACGCTCGAGGTTGGCGCGGCAGACCTGAATGGCCGCGTGTATCTGTGGAAGAGCGATGGTACGCGGGTCGCCGGCTTTCCGGTGGGCACGCTGCCGCAGTATTCGAACTTGCTGCGGTCGGAACGTGATTTGTCTTCGGAAGCCGGTCGTCTGCCGGATCTCGAGAATCGACACGATAGAGACAACCGAGTTGGTCGGGCGATCGCCGGCGGCCCGGTCTTTGGCAACCTCGACGGCTCGGCGGATGGTTCGCTGGAGATCCTCGCCGGCAGCTTCGATCGCCACATCTATGCGTGGCATGCCGATGGTACGGCCGTGCGCGGCTGGCCGGTGTTGCTCAAAGATCCGGCGAAGGTCGAATCGGTGGACCCGGTCTCGAACGAGGTCACTCTGGTGGCCGATAGTGGTGCGCGGATCGGGACCAAGGTTCTGGTGCCGCCGTCACTCGGTGATATCGATGGCGATGGAACCTTGGAAGTGTTGGCCGTCGTCAATGAGGAGTATCGCGAGGATCCGAACGCGATCTTCACGAACCCGATCGTAAACTTGTTTCGCGCGGCCGGGGTTCTCGACTCGGGGAACACGCGGATGTACGCGATCCACGCCGACGGAGTTGCGCACGGTGACACGCCGCTGGATCGCGGTTGGAACCCCGACGCGTTCGTTCAGGGCTTTCCAGTTCGCACAGCGTTGATGACGACCGAATTGCTTCCGCTGGTCGGCACTGGGAGCAATGGGCCTCCGGCGTTGGCCGATATCGACGGCGATGGTGACGTCGAGATTGCGACGATGTCATCGGTGGGTCCTGCGTATGTATTCGATGGAGACGGTACGTCCGTCTTCGGCCGCGCAGAAACCGGTGAAGACTTGCAGCTCCCTTCGGAGCCGTTTGGTGCCGGTTCCGACTCGGTCGACTCGCCTGTCTTTGGCGCCTTTGGCGCCGTTGTCATGGTCGAGTTGGCAGGAGTGGGGCAGGGTTTCCATGTGCTTGCGCCTGTCGCCGGGCTCGGCAAGTTGATCGACAACCAGATCGCCGGGAGGCAGTTTCCGGCCGAAAACCAACTCGCGGCCTGGCACGTCAGCGGACCGGGTGGCGCAGCCGTCGCACCGACCCATGTCGAAGCCTTCCCTCGCCAAGTGACCGACTTGCAGTTCATCGCCGGCCCGGCGGTCGCCGATATTTCCGGAGACGGAATGCCGGAGGCGATCGAGGGCAGTGGTGTCTACGACTTCCACGCCTTTGACATCAATGGAAATGAGCCTGTGGGTTGGCCGAAGTTTACCAACGGCTGGATGGTTGGGACTTCGGCGGTCGGTGACATCGATGGCGACGGTTTACTCGAAGTCGCCGCGGTGACGCGCGAAGGCAATCTCTTCGTCTGGAACACGCTCGGGGACGAATGCGGCCCGATCTTGTGGCGACGCTATCACCACGACGAATGGGGTACCGGCAACTACCACTCGGATACGCGTCCGCCGGCGAGCTTGCGCGCCGAGGACGTGCAGGTCACGCGTGGCGAAGCGAGCGTTGCGATGGATCTCGCACGGGTCCCGGGAGATGACTTGCACTGCGGCGAAGCTGTGATCGAAGTGCGGTTCTCGGATACGCCGATCGAGACGATGTCGGATTTCGATCAGGCCGAGCTGGCTGATCTCGATTCGGTACCGGAGTCTGGCCGGCAGGCTGGATCGATCGTTGCGCGATCGGATAAGTTTGCCAACCAACTGGTCCATCTCGCGCTGGCGTCGCGCGACGAAGCGGGTAACCGGTCGGAAGTTACGAGCCTTGGGTCCGTCGATTTTCGCGCCGGCGATTCCGATAGCAGCTGTGCGGTCGTTCCTAACGGCAGTGATCGATCTGGCATCCTTCTGATCGTCGCGGTCGCCGGCCTGTTCGCGGTCAAGCGGCGCCGGGAGGCGCGATTTCGGTGACAATTCTTACTGATGGTCGCATTGTTCATGAAGATCCGCACTACCTGTGCTGGGCGCTGATGTCTTCGAGTTCGCGGCCGGCTGTTTCTGGGACGCCGAGAATGAGTGCCGCCGACACGAAAACAGTACAGGCGATGAGGCTGATCTGATTGTGTAGCTCGAGCCCCGATAGCGCCTCGGAGCTCATGGTTTGCAGTCCTGCCCACCAGCCCAGGGTGACTGCGAAAGACAGCCACGCCGCCGCCGTGCTGCGGTATGACGTGGGGAATAGTTCGCCTGACAGGGCGCGAATCGTCATTCCGCCAGCGCTCGTGCAAAAGATGAACAACGCCCACCAGATGGGCAGCGACCATCCGGGACCTCGGTAGAACCCGATTGCGAAGACCGGGAACAACCCGAGGAAGATGCTGCCGACGACTCGCCGCCCGATGCGGTCGGCGAGTCGCCCCGCGATGACAATGCCGAGAATGCCGTCGGCGCCGCCGATCAAGAACATCAATGAGTATTCACCGGTCGACCAGCCGTGGCGGGTTTGCACGAAGTAGCTGCTCATTTGAAAGACCGGTAGCTCGCCGAGTGCGAACATAAACCCGGTCAGCCCGAGGAGCGCCGTGCGCGTCGGATAGTGCGTCGCCAGGTCCAGTAGCGGCGTGTACCAGGACCCTTGCTCTAGACCGTGCGCTTCAGCGTGTTGGCGGAACCGATTGGTCTCGGACATGTTGCGTCGCAGCGCCGGCAAGACGGCCAGCGGCGCGACGCCGATGACGTACAACGTGCGCCAGCCGAACGGCAGGTATTCGATGAAAGATGCGAGGCCTGCCCCGAGCCCCTGACCGCCTGCTGACAGAGCGCCGAGCATCCCGATGGCCCAGCCGCGATGGATCGCGGGGTACTCCTCGGTGATGATGACGACGGAGACCGCAGTGCCGATCGTCATGAACACGCGGGCCACCATTTGGATCATGAGAAACTGGGTGGCGGTCTGCGCCAGCCCGGTGGCAAGCGTGCCGAGGCTGAAGCCGACCACGGCGATGAGGAATACCTTTCGACGTCCCAATCGGTCGGCGAACGGTACGAGTAGCAACGCCGGCAGCGCGCCAAGTCGAATTTGTCCGAGGAAGCCGCCGAGGTCTCCTTCCTCAATGCGGAGATCGGTTGCGATGTGCTTGAGAGCTGCGGTCAGCATCGAGGCGTCGTACTGCTCGAAGAAGATCGCGAAAGCGACCAATCCGAGAAGTGAGACCAAGCGCGGTTCGATGTCGGGGACACTCCCTAAGACGGGAGGTATCCACCAAGGATTTCTGCGCTTGCTCACAGGCTGGTTGCGCTGGAACGGCTAGCAGCCGGTCAATCCGAAACCGTATGGCAGGAGGCGCACTTCTTGTACTGCGGGTGCGGGACCGCGGGAGCACTGGAGATCTCGGTATGGCAGTGCATGCACTGCGTTTTCTCGGTGAGTTGCCGGTGAAACGGAGTTGCGGGCAAAGGCTTCTTGTTCATCGAGTCGATGATGGTCTGGGTCGCGGTACAGCCGCCGGCGAACACCAACGCGGCCAGCAGGCGCTTGGCGTTGCGAGTCACCGACTCGGACCGTCCTGACCGGCCGGGAATGCCGCACCCTTCTGCGATCCGATCCAAACCTCGCCGCCGTCGAAGTGCTCTTTTTTCCAGATCGGTACGACTTCTTTCAACCGGTCGATGGCGAAGTGGCAGGCCTCGAAAGCCGCGACGCGGTGCGCTGATGAAGCCGCGATGATGACGCTTGCTTCGCCGATCGGGACCAATCCGATACGGTGTGCGATGGCGATCTTCTTGAGCGACCAGCGTTCGCGGGCGATGTCGCCGATCTTGCGCATTTCGGCGATCGCCATCTCCGGGTAGGCTTCGTACTCCAGAGTCGAGACGATGCGCCCGTCGTTGTGATTGCGGGTGGTGCCGATGAACGTCGCGATCGCGCCCGCCTCGGGATCCGAGACTGCTGTGACGAGTTCGTCGAGATCAAGCGGCGTTTTGCGAATATCGAACATCAGTGCGCGTCAGCATGCGTCAGTGTCGGCTTCGGCGCAACATCCGCCGCTGACCGGCGGAATCAGCGCGACTTCGTCACCGTCGGCCAACGGATGGTCTCGGTCGGTATATTCCTGGTTGACGGCGAACGAAACGGATGTTGACATCGGCTCGACGGCGGGGTGCCTGGCACAAAGTACGCCCCATAGGTCTGCAACTGTGGCGCCGTCCTCGACGACGATCTGGGAGGCATGCGTTCCCGCGAGTTCGCGAAGTGATGCGAAAAAAAGAACCTGGACCTTCATCCTGTCTAAACCCAAACCGACTAGTGACGCTCTAGATCGAGAAAGTGATCGAGCGGCCAAGTCGAGGGGCGATGGATGCATAGCAGGAAGATCCCGAGCGCGACCAGGGGGCCGTAGTCGAATAATCTGTAGGAAATGATGCCGAGCCCGAGCCCGAGCACCGCGATGGCCTCACAGATGGACCAGGTCACGATGCATGCGGTTCGGATACGCGTGAACCCGAATGTCGAGGTCGTGCGTCGCAGGCGATCTAAGTCGGCCACTTGTTGCTTCCAAATGAAGGACGCGATGGCAAGGATTGAAGCGATGACCCAAGCGATCGGTCGCAAGTACGCCAGCGTTTCGGGATCGACGGTCTCGCTTTGTTGTGAAACCAAGAGAAGGATCAGCGTGTAGATGCCCGCAACGCCGACGAAGGACAGCCAGATGACTTGGAGCCCCATCGCCGCTTGGTGTCGTGAACCCGAGTCGAGGCGCCGGTTCATTTCGATTTCACGAGTCCGACGAGATGCTTCAGCTGCGGGACGATCAAGCGCGACATTGCCAGGTCGACGGCCTTGGTCGAACCGGGCAGGCAGAATACGACACTCTGGCCAACGAGGCCGGCGGTAGCCCGACTCAACATCGCAGCTGCGCCGATTTCTTCGTAGCTCAGCATTCGAAAGAGCTCGCCGAATCCAGGTATCTCGCGTTCGATTAGTTTTGAAACTGTCTCGAAGGTCGTGTCGCGTGGTGCCAAGCCGGTTCCACCATTTGTGATGATCACATCTGCCGGTGCCGGTGGTGTCAGCAGTAGGTCGGTGATTTCGGCGGGTTCATCGCGCACGATGTTGTAGAACGCGGTTTCGTGGCCGGCGCTTTCGAGCATGCTCCGGATTTTGACGCCACTCGTATCGTCTGCTTCGGAGCGTGTATCACTGATCGTTACCACTCCGGCACGAACGCTTACGGTGTCCGCTGCGTGATGATCGTGATGAGCCACGGCATTGAGAATACGAGAGAATGGGACTTTCGGCAACGCATCTTCCTTAGCCGAGTCGATCCATGGTAGATGCGGCGTTCTGTGTTCGGAGGTGGAGGTGTCGTTGCATGGTTGATCTCGTTGGTTCTTTGAATGCCAAGCAGCGGGAAGCGGTGTTGCACAGCGAAGGGGCGCTGCTGATCCTGGCTGGTGCGGGGTCTGGAAAAACGCGTACACTGACCCATCGCATCGCCCACTTGGTTCGGGAGTGCGACGTTTCGGCGAGTCGCATTCTGGCGGTGACCTTCACGAACAAGGCTGCTGGGGAGATGCGGGAACGGGTCGTGGATTTGCTCGACGACGACGAGGCGCCCTGGGTGTCGACTTTTCACTCGTTTGGGGTGCGCATCCTGCGTCGCGAGATTGGTGCCCTGGGCTACTCGAATCAGTTCGTCATCTACGATGACAAGGACCAGGAAAAGCTACTCAAGGATTGTTTGTCGGACTTGGGAATCTCGGATGCGACGGTCGGGGTGCGGGCGGTTGCGTCGCAGATTGACGCGGCGAAGAATCGTGGCCGCGGACCGGGGGGAATTCAGGTCGAGGACGAGGCCAGCGCCGCGGTGGCGCGAGTCTTTGGCGTCTATCAGGAGCGGATGCGGCGTTCGAACGCCCTCGACTTTGGTGATCTTCTCGTCCTGACGATTCGCTTGTTTGAGGAGTTCCCACAAGTCGCCGAGCGATACCAAGAACGATTCCGACACGTGCTGGTGGATGAATACCAAGACACCAATGCGGTGCAGTATCGGCTGACTCAGATTCTCGCATCCAAGCATCGAAATCTCTGCGTCGTCGGCGACGACGATCAATCGATCTACCGTTGGCGCGGTGCGGAGATCGAGAACATCCTCAACTTCGAGCGTGATTTCCCCGATGCGGTCGTCATCCGGCTCGAGCAAAACTACCGGTCGACGGGAAACATTCTCGCCGCGGCGAGCGCCGTGGTTGCCTGCAACGTGAACCGCAAGGGCAAGACGCTTTGGACCGAGAACTCGGATGGGGATCAGATCGTCGTCGCCGAATTGGGTGATGATCTCGCGGAGGCACGTTTTGTAGCGAATGAGATCGGTCGATTGGCGCGCGAAGGATCGAGACGACGCGACATCGCGATCTTCTATCGTACGAATGCTCAATCGAGATCGATCGAAGAGTCGTTGACGCGGCAGCAGATCCCCTACGCGATGGTGGGAGGGGTCAAGTTCTACGCGCGCGCCGAGGTCAAAGACGTGCTGGCCTATCTGCGCCTCTGTGTGAATCCCAGCGACACCGTTGCTGCGAAGCGGATCATCAATGTACCGACTCGCGGGATAGGAAACACGACGGTCAAGAAGATCGCGGCTGTCGAGCAGGAATTGTCCAGTGGCGGGTTCTTGGCCGCGTGTCAGGAGATCGTCGATCGCGGCCAGTTGCGCAAAGGAGGCTCGGACAAGGTCACGGCGTTTCTGCGCTTGATCGATTCGTTTCGTGAGCGGGTGACGCAAATGGCGTTTCCGCAACTAGCGGCTGCGATCGTCGAAGAATCGGGCTACGGGCCGATGTTGCGCGAGAATGGTTCGTTCGAGGCCAGAGAGCGACTGCAGAATCTGCAGGAGATGCTGTCGGGAATGGAAGAACGGGCCGCGGCCGGAGAAGACTTGAACGACTACCTAGAACAGATCGCTTTGGTGACGGATCTCGATTCTTACGACGGCGGGGCAGACCGCGTAACCTTGATGACGTTGCACGCGGCCAAGGGCTTGGAGTTTCCGTTCGTCTTCATGACGGGCATGGAGGAGGGCTTGTTCCCGCATGCGCGTGCCGGCGAGACCGATATCGAGGAGGAGCGGCGTCTGTGCTACGTCGGCATGACGCGGGCAATGTCTAGACTTTATCTTTCCCACGCACTCAGGCGTCGGGTTTTCGGGGACTTTCAGGCAAACCAACGGAGCCGGTTTCTCGACGAGGTTCCGGCGGATCGGGTTCGCGAAATGCGCCAACAGCAGCAGCGGCCGAAGAGGCCGTCGCCGTATGCCTCGTCCCGGCCGTCGTCTTGGTCTGAAGCTCAAGACGACGATGAGCCTAGAGTCGTATACGAGGGGGAAGACGGGTTGCGAATCGGTGGAAAGGTTCGCCACGCCTCCTTCGGAGTTGGGGTGATCCGAGGCGTCGAGGGTAGCGGTGACGGGCGCAAGGTCACCGTGCTGTTCAGGGCCTCGGGAATGAAGAAGCTCGCATTAAGATATGCCCACTTGGAGCCGGTCTGAGGTCAGGCCGGCCGGGACTGCTCGCGACGGCCCCCGAGGTTTGGGTTCGGCAGAGCTAGCTTCGTCGGGGTCCGGGTTGGTGGGCGCGCGACGCGATTGGCGCGCCCACTAGTAGTCGCTTATTCGCTCACACCTTTTTCGCTGCCGTCAGCATCGCCCGGCGACTCGACGGGCTTGTCGGCAGGATTGTCTTCAACGCTCAGCACTCCGAATCGCCCTTCTTCGGCATCGATCTCCGCGGCGATTTCTAGGTCATCGAGGGACGTCTTGCCGCCGTCTTCCTTGCGGGCCTGACGCTTCTTGTTCTTTTCTTCTTGTTTCAACCGTCGCGCCATTTCCTTGCGACGCTTTTGATCACGCTTAAAGGTTTTCCCTCCAGCCATGGTTGTCTCCTTTCGCGCTCGCGAAGAGCGAATCGTACAGTAAACAGTGCCCGTTGCGAATTGGCAACGACGAAGCGCGCTGGATTTATCTGATGTGGTTCCCGAAACGTCGCCAGCGCGGAAGACAATTGTGGGAAAACAAGCTTCCGAGCCCCTTGGTGCGCAATTCTTCCCAGCATACGGCGCTGTTGCGCGACCAGTAAACGAATGTCGCACGCCCTTTGATATCGGAGATGTTGGCGAAACCCCAGAAGCGACTGTCGTAGCTTTTGTCGCGGTTGTCGCCCATGACGAAAAATTTGCCCGGTGGAACGGTTTTCGTCCTCAAGTTGTCTCCGGCCTTAGGTCTCGTCGACGCCTCGAAATGGGCGTGCGGGTCGTCTGCCGGCTCGCCATTGATGAAGAGTTGCTTCTTGCGGACTTCCACCGTGTCGCCGGGGATTGCGATGACTCGCTTGATGAGGTCGGTTTTGGGGTCGCCTGGGCGGATGAAGACGACGATGTCGCCGCGCTCGGGAGCTTTCATATCGGTCAGAGTCAGGTCGGTCATTGGGACCCGAACCGTGTAAGCGAGCTTATTGACGAAAATGTGATCGCCGATTTGAATCGTTGGCAGCATTGAACCCGAAGGGACCCAGAATGCTTGGACAACAGACGACCGAACCGCGAGAGCAATCAAGATGGCCGGGCCAAGCGTTTTGGCGAGTTCTTTCAGTCCGCGGACGGCGGACTGCCAAGCTGTTTCGCGGGCAACTGCGGACTGGGTCCCCGTGCCGACTCGGTTATTTGCCTGCCTTCCCATGAATCGCCCAGTCAACACGCCAACGCGCAGCGGGTCAAGGTGGAGGGAGTTCCCCTGTCCTACCGAACAGCAGCGGATCTCCCGGGAGTGTTGCAGGTTTCGGACTCTTTGTGATGGAAGCCGGGCACGAATAAAGAAGTGAGGTGCCCCGCCACGTGACAACTTTGCGGTTGCCGGCGGCTGAGTTGGCCAAGCCGGCAGTCGCGACAGCGCCTAAAACTCTACCGAGAAGCCCTCTGCCTCTTCGCTCTCTGCTTCGATGAGAACGACTTTGGCCCGTCGGTAGGCTGCCCTAGGCACATAAACGTACCCCTCGAGCACGGTCCCGGGCGCTATGTCTCCGTCGCGGATTTGTTGATCGTTGGCGGTACTCGCCCACTCCTCGGTGACCCGGTCAGCGACTTCGCCGGCGGAGAGAGGGCGGACTCTTTTGCGCTCCTCGGTGGTCAGAGACACTCTTTCGGCTTTGAATCGATAGGTCCGTGCAGACTTGTTGATGATGCGAACCAGAACGGGCGTGACTCCTGACGAGGCAGCACGGCCGATTTGCTGTGTCGCGGCGGAGCCGCTGAGAGGATGCACGATTATTTGGAGTTCAGCCTGGGGCCGATTGGCTACGGGGCGGGGTCGAATTGAGCGGCGCGAGACGGCTCGATTGATTTCGCCCTCGAAATCGCGCTTGAAAACCATGCGTTCGGAGAGTTTTTCCTCGGAGGCCGCCTCTAAGATCGAGCCTTGATCGTTGCAGTACAGACGCACAGCGACACCGAAACTGTCCCCAGGGTCTCCGGTATACCAACCCGTATTCCGAAGGGCGCGAATCTCGCCAACTTGGTCTGGGGTCGGGGCGACGATACTTTCGACCACGTATCCCATGCGCTTGAGTGCGGCCCGGGCCGCTTTGGTTGCTGATCTGCAGGTCATGCCGGGTCGCTCGAGGCGAATTTGTGCGGGGAAGGCCTTCGCGGGCTCGGCGACGACGCGGTCTCGTGGCCCCTTGGCTGGCTGGATCGGCGGCGGCAGCCTTTCGACTGTGCATGCAGAAAATAGAGTGAGTGCGATGGAGGCGAGGGAGACGCGGCGAATCACTGGGGACATCCCTCGAGCAAGTTGCGGACGGCGCGGACCAGTTCGGAGATTTCGACGCCACCACTGCTGTTGGCATCGAATTGCGGACAATCGGCAAGCGCTCGCTGTCGCAGAGTAATGTTTACGCCGGTGACCAACTCGCTAATCGAAATCATTCCGTTGCTGTTACAGTCTCCGACGCAAGCGGAAGTTGCGGAACACGATCCGATCGCCAGAGCGAAGGGGCTCGATCCGGCGTCGATCGGGTCTCCGACTGCGTTGCCATTGGTCGTGTCGATCACCGACAAGGTGGAACTCAGCTGGTTCGCGACGACGAGCAGGCCGGTGGCGCTGATCCGGGCCGCAACTGGACTACGACCGACTTCGATACTGACTGTCTGACCATTGCCCAAGTCGACGGCTGTAACGGTACCGTCGCCGCGGTTCGCGACATAGACGAATGTTCCCGACGGATCGACTGCAATCGACAACGGGAATTCTCCAACGGTGATGGTATCGACGATGTTACCGCCATCGACTTCGACGATGGTTAGAATCCCGTCCTCGCTGGCCACGAAGGCGCGATCTTCCGAGATTGAAAAGGCGACGTCGATGGGCCGCGCGTCCACCGTCGCAGAATCCAGAACTTCACCGGACGACATGTCGATGAATGAAACGGTGTTTTGATTTCGGCTGGTGGTGGCGGCTACGGTGCCGTCGGAGGTGAAGGCGAGCCCCCGGGGTTGGCTGGGGAGAGCAATCCGACCGGTCTCAGCGCCAGCCGCTCGGTCGATTGCGACGAGCTCAGCAGAGCCGAAGGTGACGACGAAAAGCGTGCTACCGTCAGCACTTAGGGCAATGTCTGTCGGACCCCCTGGGACTGCGATCTGGGTCGGCTCGATGGCTCCGGTGGGGTCGACGACCCAAATTCGGTTGCCGTCGAATTGGGAAATGTAAGTTGTTCTGGTAGCGGGATGGATTGCGATCTCGGTTAGCTGGCAGGGTCCCTGGTTGCAGTCGGGCAGCACGACTGTGCCGGCGGCGGAGCCATCGGGAAGGGTGAAAAGTCGAAGAGTTCCAAGTATGTGGTTGCCGACATAGGCACACTCTTGGGCTGGCACCGCGGACGCGAGCACTAACACCAGCACGGAGGCCAAGAGGGCTCGAACGGCCGGTGGCCTGTGGCGACGATTGTGATTGTTGGGCATCATCGTACACCTTTAGTGGTGGGCGGGGGTCCACAGCAAGCAAAATGCCAAGATGCAAGAAAAATTGAATAGTTGCCGCGCTGGATGAGGTTGCTAATTGCCTTGCAAAACGGGGTGAGGGCCATTTAGGATGCACCGATCAACGGAATTATATGAATGATAGAATGGTCCTGGGCCTGCCTCTGGAGGGTTGTCGGAGTTCGGTCGGTCTTCGGGCTGGTCGTCGTCTTGGGATTGGTGCCGGCTGGATCAGCGGCGCCTCTATTCGGAAGGCCTGCCAGCTATGAGGTGGACGGATCGCCGATTGGCGTCGGACCATTGGAATTTGACGGGGAACGGGGACAAGACATTGTGACTGCGAACAGCACAGGCGCTGAAGGACCATCCTTCTCGTTCTTGGCGAACCGTGGCGC
This sequence comes from Deltaproteobacteria bacterium, assembly GCA_029262455.1. Lineage (GTDB taxonomy): Bacteria > Desulfobacterota > Binatia > HRBIN30 > CADEER01 > CADEER01. The sequence goes on from JAJCZJ010000069.1 coordinate 80,174, forward strand.
GGGTTCCTTTCTGCCCGAGACGAGAATGGTCGTGAACGGCTATACCCTACAAAATTTGATTACGGGCGACTTTAATGAGGATGGGCGTGGAGACATTGCGGTCGCTGCGGATGACATCACCCTTCCGGTTCGTGGAGTTGTGCTGGTCTACCTGAGTACGGGTGCGGGTACCTTCGCTCCGCCCCTCGAGTATCGTTTGCCTGGACTGTTTCCGAAGTGCCTCGAGAGCGGCAACGTCAACGGTGATGCGGCGCTCGATTTGGCGGTTTGCCACTCGACAAACGTTGGCGGCCTGAGCGAAGGTCGCGTGACGATCTTGCTCGGCGACGTCTCTCAGGGCACCCCTTCGGGGATGTTCCGAGTCGGCCCCAGTGAGTTGGTGGGTGGCGACCCGAGCAGCGTCGCGATTGGCTTCGTCGATGGCGACGGGGATTCGGATCTCGTCGTCGGCGATCCGGTAGACGACGCCGTCTTTGTTCTCTTTGGCGATGGTGTGGGCTTCGGCGCGCCAGTGACGGTCGGCACAGTCGATGGGGTATCGTCGGTAGCTGTTGGTCCCGATGCGCCGGGCGGTGCTGGGGTCGCAGCGACTAGTCGTTCGCGGAATCGTTTGATGATCTTCGAACAGTCGGCGCCGCGTACTTTTGAGCTGCTCGAAGAGCATCAAGTGTTCTTGCCGAGTGGCATGCGTGCTTTCGATTTCGACCAAGACGGTGATCGTGATTTGGCGATCGCCTCGAGTCTCGGGGGCGAGCTTTGGCTTGGTCTCGATGACGGCAAGTTCGAGCGTGGGGAGCTGATTTACACTGCCTCGATCGGCCCGCTGAGTACGATCGCGATCGCGACCGGAGATTTCAATGATGACGGACGGATCGATGTCGTGGCCAGCTCGTCCGAGGACGACGAAGTGACCGTTGTTCTCAATGGCGTCGATGCTGTCTTCACACCGACGAGCACGCCGACGATTACAGACACCCCAACGATAACCAATACACCGACGGTGACGGACACTCCGACGCGGACTCTGACACCAACGCGAACGGCAACCCTGACTCCTACCAACCCCGACCCAACCCCGACTCCTACCCCGATTGTCACCACGACACCGGCGGGACCGGGTGATGCCAACTGTGATGGGCGTATCGACGCAGCCGATCTGGCTGGCGTGGCGCGACGAATTTTCGCGCCGGGATGCCCGGCAGCCGATGTCAATGGCGACGGCGCGGTTAGCGCCGCGGATACGATCGCCCTCATCCAACTACTCCAGGCTCGTTGATGAAGACCTGTAAGGAACCGTTCATGAGATTTCCCCGAAGCATCGTGTGTCTGGTGGTTGCGTTTGTGCTGTCGGCTAGCTCTTCGTTGGCACAGACGACTCTGTCCGCGTCTGCTGATTCGTACGTACGCGGCGGTGGTCCGAACTCCAACGAGGGGACGACCGCTGCCCTGGTTGTCCAGAGTACTGGACCGAACCGGGCGTTGGTCCGTTTTAGTCAGACCGATATTGACAACGCGACCTCGGGCGGAACGTTGCTGTCCGCAACCTTGGCAATGTACATCGAGTTCAACAACAACAGCTGGGGTACCGGTCGTGAGATCGATGTGCACAGAATCACGACCGACTGGACCGAGGCAGGTGTGACGTGGAACTGCCCGATCGATACGATTCCGACCAACGGTGCAGCTGACTGTGCCCTTCAATGGGCTGGTGGCGACTTCAACGCGACGGCCACCGCGACTTTCATGCAGACCGATGGGGTTACCGGAGTCTATGTCAACTTCGATGTGACGGCTGATGTCTCGGCTTTCGGCGGGGGTACGTCGAATTTCGGTTGGGTGATCAAGAAGAGAGCGGAGAACCAAAACGGTCAAGTCGACTACACCTCGAGGGAAGGACTTGCTGCGCAGGAACCGGAACTAATTCTGAACGTTCAGTTCCCGCCGACCAACACACCGACTGTGACGCCCACGTCGACCCCTACGTCGACTCCTTCTGACACACCGACGGTGACGCCGACGAGCACAC
>JAJCZJ010000070.1 GCA_029262455.1 Deltaproteobacteria bacterium
AGACCGGCCCAAGAACATTGAGCGCGGGATCGATTTGGCGCGAGATCTTACTGGGGACGAAGACGCCTTCGTTCCATTCGTTCTCAACGTTGTCTCGTACATCCTAGAGGAAGGTGGGCAGACGTCAGACACATCGACAGACCCACTGTTCGATTCCACCGTCTTATCTCAGTCAATCGCCAACGACTACGTAGTATTCAAAATATGTCAACGAGAAAGCTACAAGTATACCCACGGTTTGGGCTCCAACACTCAGGTTGATTTCTTCACCGAGTTCGCATCGCGACATGGCGGAGCATGTACAAAAGAGATCCTCCCGCAACTCCTTAGTGACCAAGTCGGCGGCCACGTGGATCGCGTCGTAGTTCAGGCGATGGAGAACCATCCACTGCTCCTCACCCAAGGCAATACCGTATCCTTCCGGTACGATCTCCTGCGTTCCTACTTCCAGAGCGTGCTGATCGGATGCGTACTCAAGGGAAAAACTAAGATAGACGACGGGGTCGCCCGAATACTAGCCCGCCATACCGAGCTCGACTCGGGCTTCGTACGCGACTGCTCTGCGCGAATCGACGATGCGCCGGAAATGGACGTCAACATGCGTCTATTGAGTCTGATCGACGACCTCTACAACCTTCAGGACGAGAAGGAAGCCGACGTCCGAAAAGCCGTGTCTGGACTGTTCCTAATCGCAATCGATCGGATTCGGGCAAAGGCCGGAGCACCCCTGTCACGGGAGAGAGCAACGCAGCTTATGCGGGACTTGTTCGGTTGCGAGGGTGGCATCGAGAGGCTCGCGCTCTCTGGACTTACTGACAGGATACTGTTCGATTTCTCAGGTCTCCGAGTTCGCAACAGTTTGATCAGTGGGTACGACTCCTTCTGGGAGTGCAGCTTCGACAGAAGAACCCTATTTCAGGACTGTGAGCTGAAGCTCCTCCCCATGCAGGATGGAGTCCGGACAGCAGCCGACCGAAGCAACTTCGACCTAAGCAGCTGCGAAATCGACGACACAGTGATGCGGGGTCTCGAAGCGCGCACTGAGATATCTCGGTCGGAGAAAGCAGGGCGGCTGAGAGATTTGGAGCGTTTTCTCAAGCTATTCTACAAGCGGGGCAATATTGTCCCACAGAAAGTCGTAGTGCTCCGGGCCCGATACAAGGCAAAAGGCATGCTTGAGTTTGAGGACCTCGTCGACCAGCTGAAGCAGCTTGGAGTAATCGGGGATCACAAGAGCCACAAGGGAAAGTTGATCGGCCCCGAGCTGGAAATACACATCGAGTATCGTGAAGCTGCGCGGCGGTTCTGTTTGGAGGGAGCGATGTCATCGCGAATGAGGCATGTAATCGAGAAACTCGAGTAGAATGAGAAAATCTCGGTACGACGTGGCACTCAGTTACGCAGGGCAAGAGCGATGGATCGCTTACGGCCTCGCACAACATCTCAGACCACACTATCGAGTGTTCCTTGACATCGAAACAACGCGACTGTGGGGAGAAAGTCTGATTGATGCGCTACCCGACATTTATTTGCGATCGAGGGCCTGTGTCCTTCTAGTATCCCACGCATACATCAGAAAGATGTGGCCAACACTTGAGCGCCGAGTCATCGTAAAAAAGGTCAGCGATGCGAATAGTCAGGCGTTAATGTTGCCGGTTCGCGTGGGAGGTTTCGGCGGCACCGTCGATGAAATCGGGGACGATCAGTGGATACCCTTCGAGGATGAGAACATTGCCTATCTCGCCGCCAGAATCCATGAGCGTCTTCAATCTACCTAGGCCGTCCTGAGGGATGCTGGATCATGCAAAGCATCGCGCCAGCATTCATCAGATCGACGAAGCAAGACAATGAGCGCTGTAGATTGGCCCAAGTCCTGGCCAGCTGTGGTATCGTGTGCGGCTCTGCATATTCGCCGATTTGGAAAGATTCTGGTCGTTCATCGGTTATCCGCGCAGCGGCCACTCTCTGATAGGCTCGCTGATCAATGCGCATCCCGACGTCGTGGTGTGCCATGAACTGGACACACTGGGGACCCACCGTATCGAATCGGAATTGATCTTGAAGCAATCGACGCAACCCACAAGCGTCCCGAAGCTCCGGTGTCTGGAGGAGAAAATCCCACCGCAGCACAGGCACCTATTGGGCCACGAGAACCTTCGTCGAGCCGTGCCGGAGCTCGCTGCCATCGAACGAGAGACCGGCATCCCACCACCATTTTATTCGACGGTCGCCGAGGCGAGCCAGAACCCCTCGCGTCCCGAGTGCCGAAAAACATCGCGATCATCGCGCCGCACGAAACCTTTCCGGCGCCACCTGAACGAGCAGGGGCTACCCGGATACCGCCATCAGTAACTACGCCTCGGGGAACCAGCGGATGCGACCATCACTCGACCGCGCAGTATCATCGAGTCATCGCCGACGGTCTCTTCGAATGGCACAGGCCCCAACGTGGCGTTTTGGATGTCTCCTGTCGTCGCACCGTGGAATTGCGAGTCCGGCGGGCGGCGTCCCAACCCCACAGACCAAATCCAATAGTAGCTAATGGTTCGCGGCGAGTTTTCAGTCTTCCGGTCTGCCTCTGGGGATTCGGTCAAGCAACGGATCACGGGCGATCTCGGGCAAGGGGCCTGCCACGCGCCGCAATGTGTGTCATGGTTTGTGTGTTTCGTTGATCCATGAATCTAGAGGAGACGCCTCTATGCGTAGTGCCGGTTTGTTCGCATTGCTATTCCTATTCCTCGGCGTGCTGCCGGTAAGCTTTGCTGCCGAGGAGATCGGTCCGCACGGAGTAGCCGAGCAGGTCACGGTTGCGATTCGTGAGGCGCCGCCGTTTGCGATGCGCGACACCGCAGGCAATTGGGAGGGGTTGTCCGTCGAATTGTGGCAGGATGTCGCCGACAAACTGAAGGTGCATTTCGAGTGGCGCGAGCTCGATCTGCCGCAAACGATCGAGGCACTGGAGAGTGGTGGGGTCGATCTCGCCATCGCCGCCTTGACCGTCACTTCCGAGCGCGAAGAGCGCATCGACTTCTCCTATCCGTACTTCACTGCCGGGCTCGGACTGGCAGTCGATGGAGCCGGGTCGTCGCCGTGGCGCGATACCTTGCGGAGTTTCTTTTCCCTTGAGTTCTTGAGTGCCGTGCTAGCACTGGCGGCGGTCTTGCTCCTCGCCGGTGCGGCCGTTTGGTATTTCGAACGCCGAGCCAACTCTGAAATGTTCGAACGCCGCATGGTACCCGGCCTCGCCTCCGCTTTTTGGTGGTCGGCGGTGACCATGACCACCGTCGGCTACGGCGACAAGGCGCCGGTCACTCTCGGCGGACGTTTGGTCGCGCTCGTGTGGATGTTCACCAGCATCATCATCATCGCCGGCTTTACAGCCGCGATCGCGTCGTCCATCACCGTCAACCGACTCGAGAGCGACCTGCTCGACGAGCGCCGACTCACACAAGTCAGGGTCGCCGTGCTCGCCAATTCCAGCGCCGCCGAACACGCCACCGAGCGTGGGCTGCGCTTCCGCAGCTACGACTCTGTCGAAGACACGATCGCCGCGCTGCACAAAGGTCAAGTCGACGCCGTGCTGCACGATGCCCCGGTGTTGCGCTACGCCGTACGCAGCCTGGACCAGGACGGCATTGTGGTTCTGCCGGGAGTCGTCACGCGCAACGACTATGCTTTCGGCATGCCGCCGGCGAGCCCGTTGCGAAAGCCAGTCAACGTCGCGCTGCTTTCGATCATCCACGAGCCGGTCTGGCAGAATATCCGCCGTCGCTACCTCGGAGCCGACGACGACAGCTGACCACCGCGTCGGGCGACCCAGAACGGGCCAGTCCAGCGGGTTACGGAATCCCAACTCCCGAGGGGCAGATCCCAAGGGATGCGGAATCCGGAAGGAGTTGCTCCGGGCTTAGAGCGACGCCCTGCCCTACGGCGTTTTTGCCTTGAACTGCTCTTCGGTGTTCTTGATGACCGAGCCAACCGGGAAGTCCGCGCCCCAGCAATTCGAGTTGTCGGAGTTGATCAATCTCACTTCGACCGTCGACACCGGCAGTGGAAGCGTCGACGCACTCAGCGGCAGGGCGCCATCCTTGCCCTTGAACAAGACCTTGGACTTGGCCAGCGTCGCATGCCCCTTTAGGGTCACGTTGAACACACCATGTGTTGCCGCTGCCTTGTCCTTGAACTTGAAACCGTTGTTGATCGACCGCCAGCACGGCTTGCCCACGCAGGTCCCACCCGACTCGACGATCGCCGATAGCGTCAGCGCGGCGCCGCTGTAAATGCAGAGCTCGAAGCCTGTGGAAGCGACCGGTGAACCGAAGTCACCGGCGGACTGAGCCGGTCCGCCGAGGTACTTCCATGAAATCTTGTCCTTCTCTCCGGCTCCATCGCCATCTCTATCTTTGATCTGAAGAATCGACTTCGCGGGCATGTCGCAGCCCGTCGGCGCCGCTGCCGGACACGCCGACGCGCACCGGTCGCCGACACCATCGCCATTAAGGTCGGTCTGGTCGTTGTTGGGAAAACCCAGACAGTTGTCGCACAGGTCGTGAACGAGATCTCCGTCGTGATCGGACAGGAGTTCAAGGGCGTCGACGTTGTCTGTGGGACCAAGACCAATCGACGCGGCCGAAATCGCAACGAAGGGAGTCGCGCCAATCGAGACTTCGATCAGGTCCGCCGGACCCGCCGGGATGGTCGCGAGAGAAGGCGATCCGGGCGCCAATGAGATCAGGCCTGTCCCACTAATCGCGTCGATGACATCACCAGCGCTCAGCCCGAGCGAACTCCCCGTGATCACCGAAGGCGGTGTCGCGGCCCCGGTTGGGACGATAATATCCTCCGGCCCCGCGCCGATCGCCGCCAGGGTCGGCGAGCCCGCGGCCAGCGTGAAGAGCACAATTGTCGTAGCGCCGGGGTCCATGATGTTCGCCGCATCGCAGAATTTCAGTGCCGCAAGATCGTCGAACGGCCCAGAGGACGGGGACTCAACCAAGCCCAGCGACGGCGGCACGCCGGCTGGTGCCCCATCCCCATCGATGGCGAGCAAGTTCGTTCCGAGTGGCGCACCCGTTGTACCACCAAAAAATACATCTGCAGCGACCTCGCCGACGATCGCCTCCGCCAGAGACGCCGATCCGGCCAGGCCAGTCGACACAGAGTCGACCGAGAACAAGATCTGCTCGGCGCCACTGGCGACGCTGGTAATGATGTCGAAACCGTTGACAACATCGCCCGCCACCAGGCCAAAAGCCGCCAAACCACCAGGAACGACAAGAGGCGACCCAATCGGCGGCACTGTTATCGTAATGTCGCCCGCCGGCGTGCACAGATCGCTCCCCGGAGCACCGCAGACGGCGGAGCCGGGCGCCGTCGACATCGTCGGACTTGCAGCCAGCACCGAAAACGGAGCAACAGTCATCGAGAGGGCGGCGCCGGCAAGGGCGACACCCGCCTGTAAAAGTGATCTCATCAGTCCCCCGTCGTTGTGGGTTACAAGGCCAATGGGCCAAGCCTGAAGATGGGGAACGCGTATCGAACACGTACAGGCCGCGTCAACCACTTGTTCTTGGCTTTGCGAGCGCTGGACCTCGACGCCCTCTAGAAACTACCTTCCTCACTCCCATGCGCGAACAGCGACTTGCAGCTAATCTTGACCGAAGCGTCATCACCTGGCCGATGCTCTACTATGTGGCGGCTGCACTCGTAGTGCTGTGGGTTTGGCGCGACACGCCTTCGTACGTGTGGGCAACCGAGTACAGCGAGGATGACTGGGGGTGGCTACTGCGCGGCCGCAGCCCGGCCAGCTTTGCCGAGCATGTTCTGAACCCGTCAGGATTGTTTCGGCCACTCTTCCATTCGCTCTATTTCTTCTCTTACCAGCTGTTTGGGCTCGACGCCCGACCGCTCGCGGTTTTGCTCGCAGGCGCGTGGTGCGTCACCGGAGCAGCCACGATCTACGCTGTCGCGCTCGCCGGAATCGCCGGCCCTATCGCCGCTTTGGCGGTTCTCTCAATTCTCGGCGCATTGCCCATGACAGACGCCCTTGCCCAAGTCAGCTTCCACGCACACACCCTGTCGCGGCTTGTCATCGCAGGTACTTGCATCGTATTCCTGCGCGGTGAGCCTCGCACCCGGGTATGGCTGACGCTTCTACTCACCGGATACCTGATCCACGAACAATCCATCGCCGCAGCGCCGATCATGCTTTCTTTTCTGTGCTTCCGAGACGGAATCCCTTCAATTCTGCGCCGGCTGTCGGCGACCGGAGCACTGCGCAACTACTGCATCGCCTTTGCCGTCGTTACAGCGTTGCGCGTGACGGCGTTCTTCCTGGTCGAAGGGTCGGGCGGCACGCACGCTCCGGCATTGTCGAATATCCCCAACAACCTGCGTGAATTGCAGCCATACTGGCGGGGCTTCCTGCCAGCGTGGGGCCTGCTGCTCTTTGTGCCCCTCGGCCTCGGAGCGATCGCCAGCAAGCTATGCGGATTCCGGCGCATCCTCGCGCTCTCGATCGCCATCTTCTCGTTTGGCTACGCACCCTACTTGCAGCAGGGAGCCTACTTCGCGAGTTACTTCGCCAACCTTGCGATCCTCGGAATTGGAGTTGCGTTGGCGTGGGCCGCCCTGGCCGGTGTCGAGCACGACTTGTCGTCGCCGAAGTGGCAACTCAGGCTGCGCGCAATCTTCATCGCAGTCCTCACTCTATTCTGGGTAGGGCGAAACCCAACGCTCCCGCAACGACAGACGCAGGGGGTGGGCACCCGCATTCACGCCATCCTGGCTCCAATCATTCCAACTTCGGTCGGAGAGAACACCGTTGAGGTCCTCATCGCCGGGCCGCCCGCCGAAAACGAAAACACACACCCGGCCTACATCCGTGCTATCGGTGGCCTCGAGTACGGGAGATCCAGTTTCTTCGAGCTGTTCTGGCCCGGCATTCACTTTCGCTTCAAGCAGGTGTCGCTCGATGACGTGACCGAGCATCTGCCCCTCCCGTGCGAGCTCGTTCTCCTCGCAACCGCGACCCGCGTGCCCGAATCTCCGTGGGATATCAACGTGCGCGAACCGTTCGAGTGCCCATAGCCGGCCCGGAATCGAAATTGCGTGGAACCAGCCCGGGGTCCGCATTGCGACGTTTGCAACGGCCTGCGCCGCCGCCTGGTGCGAAACGCGGCGGGCGAGAGCCCCTTCCGAGCGACGCTCGCCATGGGTGTTGCCGATTCGACCCGAACAGAGGCTACCAGCCACTCGGAATACCGAGTATCCGGCCCCCGGCCGTCAACCGTACCTAGCTCTTCCGCTGCGAAGTCGGCATAAGTGGGCCCTAACACAGTGGGCCGGATCATGAGCTTCGACAAACCTTGGGAACTGCTTCGCAGCGCAATCGAACTCCGCGATCGTGAAGCGCTCGAAAGCGTTCTGCACGACATCGGTCCGATGGAAACAGCACGCGGGATCTCGCGGCTAGAACCACTCGCCCAGACCGAACTCTTTTCGATCTTGGGCTACCAAAACGCTGCCGACCTCTTGACCGAAATACCCGAGTTGCAGGCGGCAGAGCTGATCGAGGAGCTGTCCGCCGCACAAGCGGCAGCAATCGTCGACGAAATGCCTGCCGACAAACAGGCAGACCTCCTAGCCGAACTCGCAGAGGAAGACGCCGAAGCGATCTTGACCGAAATGCCCTCCGCAGATGCGGATGAGGTACGCCGGCTGCTCGAGTATCCGCCAGATTCGGCCGGCGGCATGATGCTGCCTGAGTTCGTAGCATTCTCAGCTACGCGCTCGGTAGCCGATGTCCTCGATGACCTCCGCGGGCGCGGAGACGAGTACTCCGACTACGAAGTACAGTACGCCTACGTCATTGATGCCGGCGGACACTTGTTGGGCGTGCTCCGCGTGCGCGATCTGATTTTCGCTCGGCGCGATGCGGCGGTGACCGAGATCATGCTCGCCGACCCGATTAGCGTTGAGGTTCGATTGCCCCTCGCCGACCTTCGCGATGTCTTTGAGCAGCACTCCTATCTCGGCGTTCCGGTGACTGAGGACGGCGTCTTGGTCGGAGTCGTGCACCGAGATCAGTTGGACGACGCCATCGATCGCGAATCCGGACGCACACTCCTGCGCATGACCGGCATCGCCGGCGGCGAGGAACTGCGCAGCATGCCTCTGCGCACGAGAGCCGGCCGCAGGCTGTCCTGGCTCAGCATCAACGTCGTCCTGAATCTTCTCGCCGCTAGCGTAATCGCGATGTACCAAGACATCCTCGCAGAGGTCATCGTTCTCGCCGTCTTTCTCCCGATCATTTCGGATATGAGCGGATGTTCCGGCAATCAGGCAGTCGCTGTCAGCATGCGCGAACTGACCCTCGGCATCGTCAAACCACGGGACCTCCTGCACGTGCTTCGCAAAGAGGTAAGCGTCGGCCTCGTCAACGGCGCTGCCCTGGGTCTCTTGATCGCCTCCGCTGCGTTCATCTGGCAACAGAACCCCGTGCTCGGACTGATCGTCGGTGGAGCCCTGGCCATCAACACGTTGATCGCCGTTGCCCTCGGCGGAATTCTTCCGCTGGCACTGCGGCTCGTTGGCTACGATCCGGCCCTGGCGTCCGGTCCGATCTTGACCACGGTAACGGACATGTGTGGATTCTTCGTCTTGCTGAATATTGCGAGTTCCCTGCGCGCCTACCTGGTGTAACACCCCAACAAGCGCCAGGTGCCCAGCTGCTTTCGCACGCAGCTCAGCGCCGCGTTTTGCGCGGCTCGACGGCGTCTCGCCCTCCCGCTGTCGCGCTGCTTTCGCACGCAGCTCAGTGCCGCGTTTTGCGCGGCTCGACGGCGTCTCGCCCTCCCGCTGTCGCGCTGCTTTCGCCTGCTTCAATCAGGGTGACCAACCACCCTGACGTTCGCTTAATTGTCCCCACCCGAACAGCGTGGTACAAGCCGAGCCACCTAGACGCGGCACCCGGGAATCTGCACGGCGGCGGCAAACGTCCAAGGTTCCAGGTGCTGCAGCAGTGTCGTCAGTTTTCACTTTGGAGTTGCTTCCGGATTTGAGCCAGAACCTATGACATCGGACAGCCGGGCACCAAGGATCCTCGCGCCGCGTTTCGTGCTCGGTTTCGCCCTGCTCAGTGCGGCGTGCGCCGTGCCGACAGCCATCACTCTCCGGTTCGACGGCTCAGTGAATGCGCTACTGGCCGACTCCGGGATCGCCAGCGTCGAGCGACGCCGAGCCACGACGGCGATGCGCGATGCGGAAATCATCGTACCCTGTTTTGAGGAATGCGATCGTGCTGAGATCGATCGACTATCCGGCTCGATCGCCGAGATCGGCGGAGTCGACTCGGTCAGGATCCGAACCCTGGGCAAACGCCGCGAAAGAGCGCCTGATACCACCTCTGGCGCTGCGATTCATGTTCACCTCGAACAACCATACGGCGCGCTCCATACCAACCGAATCACGACGAAGATCGAGTTGCTGATCGGCGACACGAAGACATCGAACATACACTCACTCAGCGGGCCAGCAGTCGCTGCGATGCGACTTTCGCAAACTCTCTCGCAGCTGGTGCTTTCCTTAAGTGTCGCCGCCTTCGCGATCGCCCTGACGGCCGCCGCGCTGGCGCTGCGCTCACTCGCCGGCGTCGCCTTGACTGGGCTTTGCTTGGCTGTCGGCTTCACTTGGACGATCGCCGGCATCGCACTTTCCGGTCACCCAATCACCGTGGTCACGGCCGGACTCATCCCCCTGCTCCCGCTAATCGGTGTGGCGTTCCCGCTGTACTACTTGTCCGAGCTCCAGGCCCACACCAACGCCCCGAGCGACAAGGATAACGCCCCCGGCGTCGCGCTGGTGCGAGTGCGTATTCCGCTCGGGGTCTTGGCGGCCGCGTTGGTGCTCGGTACGCTCGTCCACTTCGCCAGCGACTTTCCGGCGCTGCGCACATTTGCGCTCTTCGCCACCGTGGGCACCCTCTGCATCGGAGTTGCGACGCTGCTCGTCGCGCCGGCCGGCGCGGCAACATGGTTGCCGATCACCGGCTCGGCGCATGCCGCCGACACTGCGCTGCGCCACAGCCGTTCGATCGAGCGCCTCGGCGCCGCCGTGACACACCACGGCTGGCCCCTCGCAGCGGCAGCGAGCGCTCTGGCAATCGCAGCGATGGTCGGAGTGTATCGCAGCGACAACCGCACCGATCTCGACAACCTTACGCACGCAGTGAGCGATGGGACACCTAGATTCATGCAGGTCGACCAACGCACTTGGAGCGTGGACATCGATGGTGGGGAGCCCGGCGCAATCGCTCGATTGGACACGGTTCTTGCGATCTCCGACCTACAGCGCCTCATTTCCGAACAAGACATCGTCTTGGCCACACACTCCATCATCGACTTCATCGCCGACAAGCCGGCACCTGGGAATCCTCCCGCACTCCCCGAGACACAGGAAGAGTTGCAGGATCAGTTGAACCAGGTGCCGCAGGGCGACCGCGACGCGATCGCTCACGTCGTCAACGCGGACTTTTCCAGAGCCAGGATTCTCGTTCAAACCGACAATATCGACAGCGCGCTCTTCAACGCTCTGCGCGAGCGCATCGAAGCGGTGTCACGGCGTACCGGCTGGAGCCGGTGGCTCGGCCGACAGACACCATTCCCACGAGACATCGACATCACACCATCGGGCGCGATGGTCGAGTTCCACCGCCACGGAGCGGACTTGAAGACCCACGTCCTCTACGGCCTCGCCGCGACCGCGTTGGCACTACTGCTCGTCGTCTCAATCCAGTTTCTTTCCGGCAGCGTCGGATTCGCGGTGGTGTTTCTGAACCTCGCGGCGATCATCGTCGCCTACGGCCTTACAGCCTGGACGGGAATCGCAACCAACCCGGTGACGGCGCCGCTCAGCACCCTGCTCCTCGGCATCGCCGTCGGCCACACCGCCTACTACTTTCGCGCCCTGGGAGCCAACGGACGCACTCTCGACTGTCCGACCGAGGCTCTCGCCGGCGTCGTGCAGTCGGCCGGTCGGCCCCTGGCTTACTGCGCGGCGGCACTCGTCGTCGGATTTGCTGTGATGTTGACGTCCCAGATCCCGGGCCTGCGTTGGTTCGGCATGCTCGGATGCGCAGGCATCGGCCTGGCGTTCTCGGCAAACCTCCTGATGCTCTCGTCGCGTATCCTGAACGCCCGCATCATCACTGTAGCGGAGTTCCTCACCACTCGCCTGGGTCGAATCGAGGAACTGCCACTCTTCGAAGGAATGCACCCCTTCCAAGCAAGGCTCGTCGTCGTGAGCGGATACGTGCGCAGGGCAGCGCCGGGCGAAGCCATCGCCAGACAGGGGGAACAAGGATCCGAACTCTACTTGCTGATGAGCGGACACGCAGAAGTGCGCAAGAGCGAAGGCCGTCCGGTGATTGGCCAGATCCGCCGCGGCGACGTCATCGGCGAGATGGGCTTAGTCCGAGCAGCGCCGCGTTCCGCCGACGTCATCGCAACCGAAGCCGTCGAGTATCTCGTTCTCGACGGAGACTTCCTGGATCGGCTGCGACGCCAGTATCCCCGCACAGCCTCCGTATTGCTCTTCAACCTGACCCGAATCTTGAGCGACCGTTTAGACTTGGCGACAGAGCGACTAGCAGCCCGTTGAAACACGGACAACGGCATCAAGATCCAAGTCGGCGTTGATCAGCGTTCATCTGCGGTTTGATCCCGTTCGGAAGCTTCTCCCGGATATTAGAGGTCACCCAGCCAATTGAGCGCTACGTGGATTTGACGGGGACCGGTGACCGTCCCGTGCGTGATCATCAAGAACCTCTTTCCGTCGCGAGAGATTGAGTAATGCTGATGACCCGAGAGAGCGGCGTCGTGGTCACTTACGAACAGGACACGTGGACGGCTGGTGTGGAACGCGGGCTCGTAGGTGACATCAACCACCAGCATCTGCCCGCGTTCTCGAAAGTAGAGATTGCGCCCGTCCGGAGACCAGAGGGGCTCACCGCCCCCGTCACTCGAGATCTGATGCTTTGCACCCAACCCGGGAAACGATTGCACGAACACTTCGCGTCGATGCGATTCGTCGGCAACGTATGCGATCCACTTTCCGTTCGGCGATACGGTCGGGAACCGCTCGCGCGCTTGCGTCCGCATCAAGAGCTCCGGATCTTCTCCAGTACCGGGCGCCAATCGCCAGATGCCGTGCTCGACCAGATCGTAGAATAGAAGCGATCGACCGTCGGGCGCCCACGCGGTCGGGACGGCGTGACTGGATCGGACAAGTAACTCGGGGGTCCCGCTGAAGTCCGCAGAAGTCCAGAACAGGCTCCAGTGCCCAACGGGGGCACCAGACATGATCGCGATACGCTGTCCATCCGGCCGCCACTCGGACTCCCATGTCGTACCCGACTGTGTGAGTTGTCGAAGCTGGCGACGCGACAGCTCGTAAATGTACACGTCCCGCATGCCGTCGGGCGAGTGGATGTCGACGGAGATGCGCTCGCCGTTCGGAGCGAGCCGGGGGTGAACCCATGTGCCCGCCCCCGAGGTCACTACACTTTCGCCGCCATCGTGATCGACCCAGAGCAGCTGGTCGGGCGGCGGGGCACCCGGACTGGGGATTGACGCCAGAATCCCATTGTCCGACACGTCAAAATGAGTCACGACGACTCCGCCCAACCCCGGAGATGTATGGATCCCTTGAATCACCGACACCGCAGACGGGAAGACTCCATCTTGGCCCTGGGCGAAGGGCGCGATCAGCAACTCCCCTGCGCGAGCGAAAAGGATGCGGTCCCCGTCGACTTCCACTCCCTGACTTGCGTCCGAGACGACGGTGCGCCATTCGCCGGAGCTCAGGGAGAGCAGCGCGACATGGGTTTTCGGTGTGACTGAAACCGTAAAAAGCACAGCTCGACCATCAGCCGTAAAACGCGGGGAATGGTGGCCGACCTCGCCCGCCTTCGAATTCGGCGCCGTGACTTGCTCTGGGGTTCCTCCCGAAGCCGCGACAAGCCAAAGGCCGTCGTCGGTCGCGAATACAATCGTCTCGCCGTCCGGGGACCAACCGGCATCGAAGCCCACGACCCGATCGACTGCGCAGATCGTTTGCGGCGCGCCGCCGCCAAGAGCCACCTTCTGGAGGACTTCACCGGCGAGAAAGCCTAGCCAACGGCCATCCGGCGAAAAGAATGGTGCACGACCGTTCTCGGTCCCTGGGATCGGCCGCGCTTCAACGGCATCCATTGCCCGGACGTAGAGTAGCGACTCCTTGCGCGCATCCTGCTGTGTGTAGGCGATTCGCTGGCCGTCACGCGACACCGCGATCAGACGAGAATAGTCGAACCTGCCGCCGCGAGCCGGTAAGCCGAGTCGCGAGTCGTCGGGCACTGCGATGCTCCAGCGCGACACGGGAGCCGAAGTATCGCCAACCGGCCGCGCTACGTACCTGCTCAGCTGAACGGCCAGCGCCGCCGCTACAACGGATGCGGCCAGCGCTACGAACCAAGATAGTCGCGAGCCGCCTACCCGAGACGCGGGAGGTTTTGCAACATGGACCTGGCCTTCAAAATGCACGCGGAAGACTCGCACTGGAGCTGGGATGTTCTTGAGGCTCTTGGCCCCGAGATCTGTGCATCGGAAGTCAGACTGTTGCCTCAACTGTTCTTCTACCGCCCCCGAGACGCAGATTCCCCCAGGTTGCGCAATTGCCTCGATCCGCGCGGCAACGTTCACGCCGTCACCGTAGAGCCTGCCGCTCTCGACGGTAATGTCGCCAAGATGCACGCCAATTCGGAACAGCATACGGCGCGCGTCAGGCAGCTGCTGGTTGCGAGCAGCCAACACACGCTGAATCTCCACCGCCGCCTGCACGGCGTCGAGCGCAGTCGGAAATTCGGCGAGCACATTGTCGCCTGGCGCGTCGACGACACGGCCTCGGTGCTCATCGATCAAGCTGCTTATCTGAATGCGATACGACGTGATGGTCCTCACCGTCGCGGCCTGATCATCAGCCATCAGCCGGGAGTACCCGACAGCGTCGGCGCTGAGTATCGCAGCGAGTCGGCGTTCAAAGACCGGAGATCCCACTTCAGCTATATAACGCGTGCCCCGGTTGCTGGCCAGCAGCCGAAGGTGAGTTCAGAAGATTGCCACTGCGATCCTCAGAAAAAGAGACTTCATCCAGTAGACAACGTAGATTTCGCCGATGCATCGCGAAACCGGACGAACGGAAGAATTCAGTCTGTCGTCGTGCCGTGAGCGAAAACCAGATCCGCTACGCGGCTCGGGCGGAGCCTCGCCCTCCAAAGATCTCCCTACACTTCACCGGCATCAATAACGAGCGCAGCGAGCACCACCCTTAGCCTCAGCCTTCGCCCTCGCCGGAGCTTTTTTTCGATCAGCGTTCATCTGCGGTTTCATTTCGCCCAAACACCACCCCGAGGCGGTCACATCGCGTAGGTGGCCGGATCGAGCGCGTACGCAAGCCCCTCGAGCTTTTCGCCGAGCTCGCGCCGTTGCGCGTTCTCACGCGCGACTTTGCGGAACAGTTGCAACGAAGCCCTGTCGTCGAAATCGGTCGTGTCGATGCCGAGATGCTCGCGAAACAGTTCGACGCGGAGGGCCCGCACCGTCTCTCCGTGCCAGAATGAAGCGTTGAGCTCCGTATCGCCATAGAACGAGCGGTTCGCGATATTCGTCGACCCGATCGTGCACCAAGCATCGTCGGCCAGCGCGATCTTGGCGTGCACATAGATCTCCTGATAGCCGCCGGAGCTTCTGTTCGAAGCAATCGCGGCCAGGGTGAAGTGCGGCGATTCTCCCAGTGCCCGCAGTGAGTCCCAAAATGTCTGTCTGTCCGGTTGACTGCGAGCAGCAACCACCTGCTCGGCCGGCTCTCCCGGAACCAAGAACACGACCTCGACGCCCCTATCGAGCGCTCCAGCGAGAAGCTCATTGACCTCCGGAGAGGCAATCGTCTGATCCTCAACGTAGATCGTCCGGCGAGCAGAGGCCAGCGCCAATCGATATTGGTCGACAACACTCGTCTCACCGGACGCGACGTCGAAGGGCTCGGCAGCAACCGCCGCGCTGCCATCTGAATAGCGCTCGCGGCGCACGGTGCGCTGAATTTGCGCCGGCACGCTACCGGCCGGAGGCGACAAGACCTTCGGGAAGTGCAGGTTCGCGGCGTCGTGTGCCGCCGGCCACGTGCCGTCGGCTGCGTCACGATCGCTGGCCTCGTTCCAGCGTTGGACGAAGTTGTGATGCACATCGGTCGCCGACGGGCCGCGAACCTCTACGTAAACGTCGTGGGTCGTGCCACCCTCGCGCGGCGGATGCCCGGCCGGCGCCATCGACCCGACGTCGAGATTGATTCCACCGACGAAGGCGATCTCCTCAGGCGTCCCGGCATCAACCAACCAGCTCTTCTGGTGATGGCAGTAGTTGCCGTGCGCCTGATCCCAGCGAGCCAGAAACCCCAGTCCACGAGCGGCTAGCTCGGCACGCTGCTCCTTCGTCCCGGGGAAGTGAGTATTCGGCCTGAGTTGTTCGAGAACCAAATGCCGCCAAAAGATGACGCGCACATCGACCCCGCGATCGTGTGCCCGCCCCAAGACATCGAAGAAGTCACCGCGACCGTCCGGCATCCGAAAACGAGGTTCGATGAACGCGACCGTCACCCATACACTGTGTTGCGCCGCCTCGACTGCTTCACAAATACGACGAAACGCCGGCTCACCATCGACCAGAGGTACAACGCGGTTCCCCGCACGCAGCGGATACGAACCGCTATCGACGCAGGGAATATGATTACCGTCCCGCTTCTCGATCATCGAAGATGCACCTCCCGACTCCTTGCAAGAACTCCATATCCCAAGGAACGCGCCAACAAAACGATCGAGTTGACGACCGTCAAACAGCAATCCAGATGGCATCTACAAACGGAGACCCGAATCAGCGTTTATCGGCGTTCATCTGCGGTTTCGAGATTCTCTTGCCGCGATTGATGCAGTGTTGTTAGGGTCCGAGCAAAAGGAGAAGTCCATGCCCTATCTAAGACGTTCGATCTGGATCGTTCCGATGTTGGCCGCAATGAGTCTCCTGATCGTCGGCGCCGCACCGGCAGCGCGCTTCGACAACGGCCAAGGCGTTCGGCACCGGTTGACCTTGCAAGACGAGCGCGGCGCGGAGACGAATGTTGAAGTCTTCGGCTGGAGTCACGAGATCGTGTCGCCGCGGGATGCCGCCTCTGGCCTGCCGACCGGCAAACGACAACACAAGCCGCTGACGATCACCAAGGCGGTCGACAAGGCGACGCCGCTGCTCCTCCAATCGTTGCTGAACAACCGGGTTCACGGCGAGGTCGTATTGGAGTCGTTTCGAAAGGCCCGCGGCGGCTGGCAGTTGTTTCGAACGATCCGCCTGACTGAAGCCTTCGTGAGCAGCTACAATCCGGTGGACATCCTGGCGCCTGAACGGATGCAAAACGGAGAACGGGAACACGTCGCGTTTACGTATCAAAAGATCATCTGGACCTTCGAAGAAGGTGGTGTCGAAGCAGAGGACGATTGGGAGACACCAGTCGTCTGACGACGCCACGATTCGAACCGCAGGTGAACGCCGATGGACGCGCAACCAAATCAGCGTTTATCAGCGTTCATCTGCGGTTCCAAATTCCTGACCAAGCACCCGCCAACCTCTACTGAGGAACTCAAAGTAGTTTGCGCTCACGGATCACTCGCAGCAGGGTCTCGGCCAACAGTCGGTGACCGCGTGGTGTCAGGTGTGCTCCGTCGAGGAACATTTCGGTCTGCTCCTCGCCGCCGACGCGGGCGAGATCCGGATAGAACTCGTAGGTTTCGTGCCCACCATCGCGCAACAACTTGCGCAGCAATGAATAACGCCGGAAGTAGCGCCAGTTGCGTTCGACTTCCTGGAGATGCTGAGTCTGCGGCAGCATCACGAAGAGCACTTTAGCACCAGCG
This sequence comes from Deltaproteobacteria bacterium, assembly GCA_029262455.1. GTDB lineage: Bacteria > Desulfobacterota > Binatia > HRBIN30 > CADEER01 > CADEER01. Next base: position 16,994 of record JAJCZJ010000070.1, read on the forward strand.
TCGTGCGCCGCATTCTCGATCCCGGAGAAGATCCCACCAATCACTTGCTCGAGTTCGAGGGGGCCGAGCTTGGCGGGCTCGCAAAACAAGTGAATCAAGTCCAGCGCTCGTTCCTTCTTCGACCAAAGCAGTCGAAAAAAGAGACTTTGGGCAAGGTGGTCGATGCAATTGTCGGCAAGCAGATCTTCGTTGTGCAGTACCATCGCGCCATCGCGCATTTTGAAAAGCGGCTTGGTGTGCCCCCAACCGTACTCTAGTCCGGTCACCTCGTAGTCGTTTCCGGTGAACACGCCGACCACGACCAGCTTGGCGTTGACCAGCGGAAGCACCCGCTTCACATAGATGTAGTCCTGGTCCAACGAATAGCCAGAGACCGCGATATTTAGCACTTGCTCGCCGCCTAGCATTCCCTCGAGAAGATGCGGGGCAGTCTCGTTGTCGCCGACGCCGTGGCCGTAGATGATCGAGTCGCCAGCGAAGACGACATGCGGCCGATCCGGATCGATCGTTTGCCCGCGCTGCCCGACGCGATCCGGTACGTCGGGCGGGGCCCAACCGAGATCCGCATCGTAACTCTGATTCTCGAGGGCGAAATGACGCGGACCGATGCGCACAGCCGTGGCTGCCACGACGATTACAACAATCGTGATCGACGCGGTCCCCAGAGCGAGCACAATCTCCCGGCGTTTCGAGAAAAGGACGCCGTCTGGGTTCGACGTCAGCAGCGTATGGACAAACCACGAGACGCCGGTGACGACTAGTACGACCGCTATCGTCATCAGGGGCCACGAGGAAAACGTCGCAGTGTCGAGGCCGAGGCCAAAGAGCAGGCCTGCGCCTAGCAGTCTCAACCGGGTCTTTGCCTTTGTCGAAATCGCCATCTTCCGAGTCACTCCGGCACCAACCGCCAGCGGCGATCGACTGTTGCCAAGCGCCAGCCCGCTCGCACCTCTTCGAAGACTGCGCTTCCTTGCACAACTTGGGTCTCGCCGCGCTTGCGCGAACCCACGCCGAGCAAACGCAACAACGCCAGTTGGCGCTCCACGACGGGAATCGCCTCCCCCCGACCGAAGCCGTTGAGAATCTCGCTTCGCTCATCGATGTGAAGATCATCGACATAGCGAAGCGTCGCTTCGAATTGCAGATCGTACAAGCTCGATCCGAAACGGAAGTGATCGGTCAGATACTTGTACTCGCCGCCGCCGACACGAAATTCGACAACCTCGAACACTCCGCTGCCGAACGAACGCAACGCCTGCTCCGCGGTCGTCGCCGAGCCGTCAAACGGAAGTGCCGGCCGGCGAGACTCAGAGCAAGCCAACAAGCCGAAAGCCAACACGGTGGCCAACGTCAAACAGGAAACAGGTTGCGAGAGGTTCATCCGCGCGAGACCATAGCTAGAAACACCAAGGGACGCCACGCCGCTCGAAAAACTGGCCACGAATGAACCTGGCCCGCACACTGTGCACTAAACATTTTGTTTCTGCGCGGCGCGCAAAGATTCTCATCGACAATGAAGACTGGGAGCTCCAACTGCCGCCAGATACGGTCCGAGAAAACCAGATCCGCTACGCGGCTCGGGCGGAGCCTCGCCCTCCATTTTTCGGATCCGTGTTCATCAGTGTTCATCCGTGGCCGAGTTCTTCGTCCGCATTATCCGCGTCCACCGGCGTTCATCAGCGGTTTGGTTCCGGCCGGCGGCCGGGCTGGGTTCATCCGTGTTCATCCGTGGCCTAGAAAATGTCACGGCTGGATGGCGATATCCGAGGGCCCAATCGTCGAGTTGAGCGCGACCGTAGCCACCACTGTCCGCGACGCGATATCGACGACCGACACCGTTTGCTCGAGACCGTTGCCAACCAGTGCGACAGCTCCATCACTCGAAACCGCTGCCCGGATCGGCGCGGTTCCGACTGCGATCGTCTCCACATCCATTGGGGAGGAGCTTAGATCGACGATCGAGACGGACCCGGGGCCGATCGAGATCGGTTCGAAAATCACGTTCAGGTTCGTGACGATCGCGAGGCTCTGGTTCGGCACCAGGTCTACGTCGAACGGCGTCGGCCCGATTCCGTCGGCCAAGATACTGACGACGGACGGCGACATCGGAGTCTCGAGATCGAGAACGGCAAACGTACCGTCCTCGGTTAGGTTGGGATCGGTGAAGGAATGGACAACGTAACCGAGGGTGCCATTCGCCGACCAAGCGACACCCGACGGATCGTTTTCACCTGTCACCAGCGTAGAGACGATCTCCAGTGTCGCCGTGTCGATCACGCTCACACTTCCACCGACAGAATTGACCAAAAGGAAAGCGCCGTCCGATCGCAATGCCATTTCTTCCGGTTGCCTTGGTACGGCCAAATTCACCACCAATCGCCGCTCCGCCAGATCGATCACGGAGACCACGCTCGCTGCGTAGTTGGTAACGTAGGCCGTCTGCCCATCCGGGTGGATCGCCACCCCTGTGGGTATGCTGTCTGCACCGACTTCAATGACGGCGACTGTCTCGCCAGCAATGACATCGACGATCGCGACAGAACCACCCGGTGCAGCACCGGGCGCCAGTGCTGCGATGATCGACTGCGGCAGGAACCCAACACCACAGGCGACAACCGCCGTACGACCATCAGGCGTAAAACGGACGCTGAAAGGACCCGGCGCAACATCAACCGCGATCCGTCCCATGACTTCGACGTTAGTGCCATCGACACTGAGGACCGTCATCGCCAGGTCGTCAAAGTCGGCGGTGTAAGCCAATCGAGTTACTGTGATCGACACCGGATCGCCCACTCCGAAGGCGTTCTCCGCAATCAACGAAACCTCTCCGGCAGCAACTCCGGCGGGAACACGCACCACGGCGTTCTCACCCGCGCCGGATTCCACGCGCGGCGCCTCGATCCCGTCGACGGTCACTCGAACTCCGGGTCCGCTGAAACCCATCAAGGTCAAGTGCTCGCCAATGACGACGAGGCCATCGCCGTTCTCATCGACGATGCTCTCAACGATCGGCGGCGGACCGGCGACGTCGTCGTCCCCCCCGCACCCCAGCGATGCCGTAGCCATCCATGCAAAGACCAACGAGAGCGCTGCTCTAACCACACCAACCTTCTGGTACTCAAACATGTGCCGACCCCCTCCCAGACTCTTCCTTGCGTGACCCAAGCACGCCCCGGGAATCCCAGCAAACGGGCGCGCGGGTGGAAATCGTAGGCCGGCCTTTTGCCATAGGGCACGTCACTAGAGTATGGAAGGTACATGATCCCCGATACTTCCCACCTGAGCGGAGAGACTCTCGATGTCGTGACCCCGTCGCACTACGTCGACCACGGCTATCCGGACGCCGAGTGGACTTGGTTGCGACAGAACGACCCCGTGCATTGGTACGATCGCCACAACGTCGATCCGTTCTGGGCCATTACCAAACACGCCGACATCATCACCATCGGCAAGCGTCCGGACATCTTCCTCAATGGACCGCGGATAGCGGTTTTTACGAACGACCTGCCACCGCCGCCCGAAGGCGCATCGCGCCACCTATTGAACATGGATCCGCCCGACCACGCGCGCTACCGGCGGGTGACAAGCAAATGGTTCACTCCGCGGGCGATCAAAGCCATGGACGCGAAAGTCGAGCGCGTCACCCGCGACGTGCTCGACGATGCCGCGAAGAGCGAGGAAGGCGACTTCGTCGCGACCATCTCGGCGCGCATCACCATCGCAGTGATCGCGGAGATGCTCGGAGTGGATCGTGACCACTGGGATGCGCTTTTTCGCTGGACCAACGAGATCATCGCGCCGCAGGACCCCGAGTTCAATCAAGGCCGGAGCCCGAGGGACACAGGTGAGGCAGCGCGGGAAGAGCTCTTCGCTCTCTTTAGCGGCCTCGCCGAAGAACGTCAGAAGCAGCCCTCTGACGACATCGTCAGTGTCGTCGCGAACGGCACGGTCAACGGCGAACCCCTGCCGATGGTCGAGCATCTGTCCTACTATTTCCTGCTGGTCGTGGCCGGCAACGAGACAACGCGCAACGCCATGACCGGCGGCATGCTCGCTTTGCTCGATAACCCCAACCAATGGGAAAAGCTCCGCGCCGACCCCACTCTGGTCGACAGTGCCGTCGAGGAAGTGGTGCGCTGGACCAACCCGGTGATTCAGTTCGCTCGCACCGCAACGGAAGACTACGAGCTGCGAGGGAAAACGATCAAGGCCGGCCAGTCCGTATGCTTGTTCTACGGGTCAGGCAATCGAGACGAAGAGGTGTTCGACGCGCCCTTCGAGTTTCGAGTCGACCGCCAGCCCAACCCGCACATTGGATTCGGCATGGGTGAGCACGTTTGCCTCGGTGCCCACCTGGCACGGCTCGAACTCCGCCACGCCTTCGCTCAACTCGCCCAACGGCTCGAGTCGTGCGAGGTGACCGGTTCGGTCGAGCGCGCCCAATCCAGCTTCGTCGGCGGGATTAAGCGAGCCCCGATGAAGTGGAAGATCCGGGCAGCGAACTAGTGGTAGTCGGCCGCCCCCTACCCCACCGCTGCAACAGCATCTCCCCCGTCGAGTGAAGCAGCCATTGTTTCGTGCGGCAAGGTGAACCAAAACGTAGAGCCGGAGCCAACTTCGCTATCGACACCAACGCTACCCCCTAGTTCTTCCGCGATGCGTCGGACAATCGAGAGACCGAGCCCGTGGCCTTCGACGCGGCGATCTCCGACACGCGCAAACTCCTCAAACAAGTGCGCCTGCTGCTCGACATTCAGCCCGTCGCCGTTGTCGCGCACCCAAAATCGCACCTTGCCATCGACCGGGACGTCGGTACCAAGCTCAATTCGCGGTGGCGCGCCTCCGTACTTGATCGCGTTGCTGATGTAGTTCGCCCAGATCGCCTCGACCCAAGGCGCATGCCCTAGGGCGCCCGGCCACTCATCGGAGAAAACAACCTCCGCATCTTTCTCGGCGATCAGCGTAGCGAGTCGATCCAGAGCGTTACGCGCACTTGCCTCGACATGGATGGGCACACAAGCGGCTTTTCGGCCCTTCCGCACACTCGCGAGCAACAGGAGATCGTCGATGATGGCATTGATGCGGCCGCATGCACGCTCACTGGTTGCGAACAACTGGCGCTCATCCGGAGTGAGGCGGTCGGCAGCTGACTCACATGCCAGATCGAGAAAACCAGCGACGACGTTGAGGGGATTCTTGAGATCGTGCGCAACCAGCCGAGCGTAAGCATCGAGATCTCGGACAAGCTCGACGCGATCGGTCACGTCGCGCCAGATTCCGATACACCGAAGGACCGCACCGTCTTCATCGAGGATCGGCGCTCCCCATCCCTCCAGGCAATACAACGTTCCGTCTGTGTGCGTCACACGGAGATCCATTTTTTGAAAGTGCCCCGCCATGACCGCCTCAATCGCGTTCGCAAACGGCAGCCGATCCTCGCTACACACGGTCTTGAGCACCGAAAACGCGTCCTCGTAAAGAGAATCAGGTACACGGCCGGTAAACATCTCGAAGGCCGGGCTGACGTACTGGATTCTGCGGTCCGGTGACCAGATCCAGATGATATCCGAGCTGTGCTCCGCAAGCTGGCGGAACCGAGCCTCGCTCTCCCGCAACGCCCGCTCCGCTCTCCAAAGGCGAAATCGCCGTTCCCCCTGCTTGTGCGCAACGATCACCGATACGCCGACACCGACGAGAGCGAACATGCTGATCGGTTGGAACCCGCCAACGAATAGCGCCGAAACAAGGATCGCCAATACCGCTTCGACCACCACGAAGAGCTGATAGCGTAACCTCCACGGCATCATCAGCGGAATCGCCAATGTGAGATTCACGGCGACAACCGGGACGGGGAATACCTCGTTCACCCAGAGCGCATGCCAAACCGAACTCGCGTGCCACCAACCCGCCACGCACACAACGACCCACGCAAGAACAAGAGAACGCCGCTCGTGTCGCAGCAGCGATAGCACTCCGACGCACATTGAGATCGTAAGAACCTTCTCCAGGAGAAGGATTCCAGCGATGTCTCGGTAGACAAACCAATCCTCGAGACTCAGCACTGCGTAAACTGCCATCACGATCTGCAACATCGTACGCAGACCATCGGCCAACTCCTCGCCAGAGCCCTCCCAGTACTCGTCGATCTCGGATCTACTGCCGCAACGAAGAGACGAGTCTATCGAGCGCTTGGACGCCGGAGTTTGAACCGACCCGGAAGCATCGACTGTCGCCCCGCCGACTTCGAAGTTCGCCTGCGGAAGGATCGTCCCCCCGGTGCCGCGCACGCTCACGAGAGGACCGCTTTCTCCACTATGCAGATCCACCTCAACCGCCTATGATAACGCCCAACAGCCATTTACTCATTTGTATAACTTAATTATTCAAATGAATGAACAACGTTTTCACGGGAGAGCGAAAATGACCAGGAGTGCAGGACAAAAGGGGGGTGACACGCGGCAGCGCATCTTGCAGGTCGCGCTGGAAGTCTTTGCGGCGAATGGCTTCGAGGGAACCAAGACCAGAGACATCGCAGCCCGTGCCGCCGTAAACCAGGGACTCATCACCTACTACTTTGAAACCAAGCTAAAACTCTGGCGTGCGGCAGTCGACTTGGCTTTCTCTGCCATGCGCGACGCCGTAGCAATCGCCGACGCCCCTGAGCTCGAAGAACACCAGCGTGCAAGCCACCTCCTAAAGGGCTACGTCCGGTTCGTCGCGCAGAATCCACAAGTCGTTCGCTTGTTACACGACGAAGGCCGGCGGCGCGGCGAACGCATGCGTTGGATGGTCGATCGGCACGTGCGACCGATGTACGAGGGCCTGATCGAACTGATCGGGTACGCACAGGATCGCGAAATGTTTCCCGGCCACATCGAACCAGCCTACATCTTCTACACGATCGCCGGGGCCGTGAGCTTCATGTACCACCAGGCCGAGGAATGCCGCCGGCTAACCGGCCTGGACGCAAGCGACGACGAGGTCGTCGAGGCGCACGCCGAAGCAGTCGTCAGCCTCCTCTTGGCGCCGGCGAAGGTCGAGATCGCAGCCCAGACTCAGCCCTGAATTGGCCCGACGCTATCCACGCCGCCGTCGCAATGGAGTCGAGGGGCCGGCAATCCAATCCGGCGACTACGGGCAGGCACTGGTATCGGTTCGGCACTTGCCTGTAACGACGTTAAGCCAACCGCCCTGGGCGCCGCAGGTGTCGGGACTCAAAATCATTAGGTGCGCTTCGAGCCCACCGTCATCGCAGTCCCCGCAACGGGCACAGTCCGTTTCGACGAACAAGTCGAAACCCCGTTCACCGCTTAGGGAGTTTGCCTCGCTGCTCGAAGTTGGCGGCAGCGGCCCCGCCTGCCAGAGGAACGGTGACGCAGCGTCGGCCCCCCTGACGCGATACGTAGTACTACCGCTTGCCGGCGACGACACGATGCGAAACGAAGTCTCGGGAGTATGAGCGGTTACAGCCCCACCTACATACACATCGAGCCCAACGACAGCGCCGCCGTATTGTCCCGCGGATGCGTCCACCGCGACATTGCTTCCGTGGATATGCAGGGTCCCGAGGCCTAGAGGATTCACCTCTGGCCACTTCGAGTTGTTGCTGTTCAATCCCACCCGCAGACCAGCGACTTGCGGCGGCGAGGCGCCCGGTGCGACTTTGACGCCGATAGCCGATCCAAAAATCCGGACATCGCCGCGAAGGGAAACATCGATCGCAACTTCGGAGGTCGCGACCTCTCCGGCAAACATCCACATCTCCGAGCACTGAGAGAAAATGCCCTTCGGTCCCGACACCCGACTGTCGTAGAAATAGTGCTGGCTCTGAGGAGAACCCGGATCGACGTTTTCGAAGGGCGCTCCACATTGCTCATACACCGCAAAGTTGGTGCCCTCAATCGCGACATCGTACCACCGTGATGTACCACCGTGAAACCACCAGACCCCGTAGCCGAGAACATCATTCAGGCCACCACCTCCGTCACTCGTAACGCGCAGTCGTTCGAAGTGGAGCTCGTCGCAATTCTCCGCAAAGACCCCCTGAAGGGTCGACAACGAGCGTGAGACTCCCGCAAACGTGACATGACTGAAGATGTGCCCGACAGACCCATACGTCGAGCAATGAAGTGGCCCGAAGGTCCCTGGCCCAATCTCAACCCTGAGTGGCGTCGTCGCCGTCGGGCTTCGGCTGTCGATCTCATCGACCAGAGACGCTGTCGTCGTAAAACAGTTCACGTACTCCGTACAGTCTGATCTGAGATGCAGCAGTTCAAACGGCAGAGCAGCGAGGAGGCCCGCGTCGACACTCTCGAGCGCTGTTTGGACGTTACCCCCAAGCGTCCACGAAAGGCCCGCGTCATCAAATCCGATATCCGAGGCCTCGGTCTGCCCCAGCCCCACACTCGGAACCGCAATGAGAAACATGATCGGGATAAAGACTCTTGCACACGTCATCGAACGTCCTCCTAGGCTAGCTGTCGCGGGCGGGACTCCCCCCGCTGAAAATGAGTACGGCCGGATCCTAGCCGCCGTCGTGGCCGCGCGAAATCGCCCGATCGAGTCATTTCTCCTAGTGCCTTTGGACCATCCAGGAGTACCAGTACATATGGTACGGAAGGACCATTTCGTCCGGACCACGCTGCGTAGTAGATAGTGAACCGACTTTATTGATTGGGAGAGGTCCCTTACGGTCATGACATCAGGTCAGATCACGGTATCCATTGTCGACGACCACCCGGTCTTCCGCGAAGGACTGCGGCAGTGCCTCAATGCGCGCAAGTCGATTCAGGTCCTGTCGGCCGTCTCGCGTGGCGCGGAGATGTGGGAGAGCATCTCGGCTGGTCACCTGCCGAGAATTGTCTTGATGGACATTGAGATGCCCGGCGGGGGCGGTATCCAAGTAACCAAAGAACTCACCGAGAAGCATCCGACCGTCAGCGTCGTGATGCTGACCGCCTTCTCCGACACTGAGCGTGTAGTCGCAGCCCTCAAAGCAGGAGCAGTCGGGTACCTTCTCAAGAACGTCTCGCCTGACGTAATCTGCTCAACCGTCGAGCGAGTAGCGGCCGGCGAAGCGATGCTGTCTGGCGAGATCGCCGGACGCGTACTGCGCGAGTTTGAAAATGAGCGGAACGAAGACGTGCATCGAGAACGCCTGGCTGCTTTGACATCCCGCGAACACGAGATCCTTCGGCTCCTCGCTACCGGGGACTCGAATCGCGAGATCGCCCAACGTCTATTCATCAGCCAACAGACCGTCAAGAATCATGTCGCTCACATTTTCCGCAAGCTCCAGGTCAACGATCGCACCAAGGCCGCGCTACTAGCGGTTCAAATGGGCCTGTCCGAGAAACCCCGGTGAAGCGCTCGCATCGCGGCTGGTCGCTCGCCCTTGTCGGGGGCGCGGCGATGCTACTCGTCGCCGCCAGCAGCGACTTCCGCACGGTCGATTGGCCGATCTACGTCGTCTTCCTTCTTCTCATCAACGGCACCATGCCCTTCGTCGTCGAAGTTCTTCCGCACTTCGGTCTGTGCCTACCCGAACTAGCCGCGACACTGGGCTTCCTTTACATCGGAGGCCCGCCAATCGCCGTCATCTTCTTTCTAAACGGAATGGTCATCACACCTCCGCTCAAGCGAAGGATCCATGCAGAGGAAGAGACCGCCGGGCCCATGAGTCGCTTCGCCGATTGGCGAAATCGAGCGACCCTAGACTATATCACCGAGTCCTCGACCTTCGCCATCGGGCTCGTGGTCCGTTGGTTCGTAGCTTCGTCGATCGCCGGAACGGACCTACCAATAACCAATGCCTGGGCAATCCTGGCGGCCGAAGCCAGTGGCTATTTGACCTGGGCACTCCTGTCGGTCCTCCCCTTCTACCCAAGTCGCGGCCAGAGCCGTACATTGCTGCCACTGTCGATACCAAGAGAAGTCTTCCGCACTGCGTTAGTCGACATGGCGTTGCTGACAGCGTGTACGCTGACACCGTTCGTTTTTCTCATCTCGTACGGCTTCCAATCGGCGGGCCTGCTCGGTGCGGCTCTCGGCACATTGGCTGCGCTCGCGCCGCACTTCATCTCGAAGCGCCTGATTCATCGGCGCCGTGTCGTCGAAGAACAGAACGACACTCTCGAGGCTCTCAACCGCGAGCTTCAACAGCGCGAGAGACTTTCTGCCATCGGAAAAACTTCGACCATCATCTCCCACCAAATCCTGCAGCACCTCGGCGTCATCGGGTTGCACGCAGACCTCATCCACCATGCCAACGATGAGAACGACATCGCGGCGCTGAGAAAGGGAGTGCGCCAGAACGCATCGGCGATCGAGCAATCCCTGGAGGATGTCAATCGAGTCCTGCAGGATCTATTGATCTTCAGCCGCGACCAACGTGTGAATCTATACGAGCACCCGATCGTGCCGGTCTTGGAGGAGTGTATCGTAGAGTGCGAAAATGAAGCCACGAGCAAAGAAGTGTTCGTCGAACACCGCGTCCGATACGACGGCGCCGCGAACTTCGACAAGCTGAAGATTCGGCAAGCTACGGTCAACCTGCTCAGAAACGCCATCCAGGTCTCGCCACGCCGCAGCAGAGTGATCCTGACCGCGCACGTAGAAGGCAAGGAACTCAGGATATCGGTGACGGACCAGGGTCCAGGGATCCTCGCCAGCGAGCGCGAAAAGATCTTCGCGCCATTTCATACCACGAAGCAGGAAGGAACCGGTCTCGGTCTAACCATCTCACGGATCTTTGCGGAGGCCCATGGCGGCACCGTCGTGATACGGGACCCCCTGCCCGGCGAAGGAACCGGCGCGACCTTTGAACTCCGCCTACCTGGCGCAGCACTCAGTACCACAGATACACAAGCAGTCGCGGCACTTCGGCGACCCGAGTAGGGCCTTCCCTTCACCCAGGCCGCGCCGATCTCAACCCCCAACGCTCAACGGACGGCGAGTACTGTTTCTCACCTCAATATTCACCGCTTCGCGGCGCGCCCGAAGAGAATTCCCGCAACCCGTCGCAGCTGGATCTCGTCGGACCCCTCGGTGATTTTGTAGCGTCGATGGTGCCGGTAGATGTGCTCAAACGGCTTGTGTCGGGTGTACCCAATCCCGCCGTGCACTTGAATCGCCCGATCGGCGGCGTCGCAGACCAGCCGGTTGGCGCGGTAGTTACACATCGAAACCTTGTCGGTGACGTCCATGTGGTGCTCGCGATCGAGCTGCCAGGCGGTCTTGTAGACCAGGGTTCGGACCATTTCGCATTCGGTGTGTAGCTCGGCGAGTGGGAATTGAATCGCTTGATTGATCCAAAGCGGTTTGCCGAAAACCTTGCGCTCCTTGGCGTAGCGGACGCTCTCGTTGATGCAGAACTGCGCCGCACCGACCCCCGAGGCCGCCTGGCGGATTCGGTTCTCGTGAACAAATGTCTGCGCCAATTCGAGCCCCCGGCCCTCTTCACCAAAGATCGTCGAATCGGCGACTCGAACATCCTTCAGCGACACCTCGGGGTGATCGGTGGGCATATTGAAGGTCCACCACATGAACTCGACCTTGAATCCAGGCGTATCGACGGGAACCAGAAAACACGTGATCCCGCGGGCTTCCCCTTGCTCCCCGGAGGTGCGGGCGAAGATCATGTCGTGTGTCGCGCTATGCAGGCCGGAGTTGAAGCGCTTGGCCCCGTTGATGACCCATTCGTCGCCATCCCGTTTGCCAGTCGTCTCGAGCCACGTCGCGTCGCTACCGTGGTCGGGTTCGGTGAGACCAAAGCCAACGCGCACCGAGCCCTTGAGCGAGCCTTCGAGAAACACGCTTTTCTGCTCCGGAGTCCCGAAGCGATCCATCATCAGCGCGAATGGGAAATTGCCGACGATCGAGGACTCGTTCTGCAGGTCATTGTGCAACCCGAGCCCCTTCGCAGCGAGATGCTCGCGAATCGCAGCCATCGCCAGATTGCTGCCGCCCTGCCCGCCGAGCTCCTTCGGTAACCCGAAGCGCAAATGCCCGGCGGCATCTGCACGGCGCCGCATCTCGGCCAACAACTCCTCCCAATCGCGCCGCGGCTGACCGTCGTTGTCCCAATCCGTGCGCGCCCACTCCCGCCGATGATCGAAGAAGCGAGCGTTGTCGTCCTGCCGCTCCAGCGGTTTGATTTCCCGCTCGATGAACTCATCTAGCTCCTCGAGCTTCAGTCTAATGTCACTGGGCAATTCAAAATCCATCGGGGCTCCTTCAGGTCAGTCAGCACCAGTACAGGATCTGGCCGACCCTTGTCATCTGCTAAACAGATGGACGACGCCAAGATCCCCAACTAGGCTCTCTCCGTACAGATGCCAACGCTCGAGAACATCGTCACACCAGCGCTGATCGTCGACGGCGACATGGTGGAAGCAAACCTCATGGCGATGTCCACCGCCCTACCCGGCGACCGGCTACGCCCGCATGTGAAGGCCCACAAGTGCACGCAGCTGGCCAAGCGCCAAGCGTCGCACGGGCACATCCGATTTTGTTGCGCGACAGTCCGCGAGGTCGTAGGCATGGCCGCCGCCGGACTCGGCACAGACCTTCTCTTGGCCAACGAAACTCTCGATGCCAGCCGACTCGCACCGCTGGAGGCCTGCGTCACCGTGGCGGTCGACTCGCTCGAGACGATCGAGGCTGCGGCGCGTGCCGGCGGCGCCGTCGAAGCCGTGTTGGTGGACGTCAACGTCGGCCTGCCGCGTTGCGGCTGCAAGCCCGAGGACGCAGGGCGCCTCGCCGACGCCGCGCGCAGTAAAGGACTCGGCGTGCGCGGAGTGATGGGTTACGAAGGCCATGTCGTCGGACTAGAAGATCGCCAACAACGCATCGATCAAACAAGCCAGGCGATGGAGATCCTGCAGCGAGCGCACGCCGACGTCGGCGGCAACGTCATCTCAGCGGGCGGCACCGGCACCTACGACATCAACACATGGGCGACGGAAATCCAGGCCGGCTCGTACGCGTTGATGGACACGGCGTACGGGAAGCTGAATCTCCCCTTTCGTCAGGCGCTGTGGGTCTGGTCGACCGTCATCTCGGTCTCCGACGAGTACGCCGTACTCGACTGCGGCCTAAAGTCGTTGGGGATGGATCACGGCAATCCCCAAATCGAAGACGGCCAGGTCTGGTTCTGCTCCGACGAGCACACCACCTTCTCGACACAAGCCAAAGTCGAAGTCGGCGACCGAATGCGGGTAACCCCGGCACACATCGACCCAACAGTCGCCTACCACGAGGCATTGCACGTCGTACAGAACGGCGAGATTGCCGATACTTGGCCAATCGACCTCCGCGGATGGTGAGTTTGCGTCATCGGCGTATTGTTCTAGATTACTCCAATGCAGCAAGCAGCGACTAAAGGTCCCCTGTTAACGCTAGGCGCGATCGTCATCTGCGTATCCATGAGCCAAATCGGTGCGAACGCCGCAGACACCAGCGTCGAGGGACGGCGCCTGGTCATCGTCGATGGCGGACCTGAGGGAGCGTCCAAGGTGATCTACGTCGCCAAAGGAGACTCGTTCACCAAGGGCAGCGGAACCGACGCAGGTGCCATTTCGGCGCGCATCGACATCAGCCGCGGTTCGTCGAATGGTGGTTTCACCATTCCGGCCGGAGCGGCGCTGCAGAACGGCGACGGCTGGCGGGAAAATAGCGCAGCCGCGGCGCGATACTCGAACCGGGCCGCAGCGACAGGAATACCCACCGGCGTCCGCAGTCTGGTATTCAAGGCCGGCAGCAAGCTAAGGGTGACGACACGCTCCATCGGCGACGACCCCATCGACATCGTCTCCATGAGCGCCGCGTCCGTCGGCATCCGCGTCATCACAACAATTAGCAACGACGGCGAGACGAACCGTCACTGCACGATCTTCCCGGCCGCCGATATCAGCACAAGCGGACCGTCTCCATCGGGCCGCACCAAGCTCGTCGCGAGAAGGGGTCAAGCAGCTCCCTGCCCTGGGATCTTGCTCGCCCCGACCCCCACTCTTCCAACTGCACCGAATGCACCATCGTTGTACTTCAACGGTAGCGACCCAGCTGCGCTCGCTGCACTTAGCGCGCGCATCACCGACCCGGCAACACAGGCCTACTTCAACAGCTTTCGTGCGACCGTCGACAACGCACTCGGCTCGCTGGGCAGCGCCAGTGACGACACTCTCGCCAGGGTCGCGAAGGCCTCTGCGCTGCTCCACTTCCTCGAACAAGTACCGCCGGCGCCGAGCGGCTTCACGCAATACAGCGAAGTCACGGTGACCGCGCTGCTCGGCATTAAGGACCGCACTGCGCTCGATAGCGTCGATGAGTTTTTGAACCCGCCACCAAACCTCCTCAACGTGCTGCAAGACAGCGGCCGGCTACAATCGATGGCCGAGGCCTACGACCTGTTGCGCGGAACGACGATCGATCCGGCGGACGACTCGGCGATTCGTGACCTGATCGCCAACTGGGCTCTCGCCTTCGTCGAGGATTGGAACCTCATCGGCGACCCCTTCGGCGTGTTTGCAGGCCACAGGGACAACTGGGCGGTCAAAGCTGGTAGCGCCCTGGTCACCGCGTCGCTCGCCCTGCCGGCGCATCCATCCGCCCCGACTTGGCTGTCCTTCGGCATCACTCATCTGAACGAATCCTTGTACGAGGTCGTAATGGGGCCCGGTTGGTACTCCGAAGGCCCGCACTACGTGAACTACTCGCTCAACAATCTGGCTTCGACAGCGTGGCACGTCCGCCACGCGGCCGGCGCCGATTGGTTCGACGACCTGGCACCGCTGGTCGAAACCGCACTGGCATTACGACAGCCAGACGGCGAATCAGCGCCTTTCGAAGAGGGTGTTGCAAACGTCTTCCCCTACGATGTGCTCGCGGCAGCTTACCCAGCGTTGGCGCCGCAGATGCTGTGGGCGTGGGACGAAAGCTCGAAGGATCCCGTCAACTACGACAACCAACAGATTCACTCGGTCACACGCTTCTTGGTTGTCGATACCGCGACGAGTCCGGCCGCGCCAACAGCTGCTCCCACGTCATTTCTCGCAGGTGACACCAATGCTGTGGTCCTGCGCTCCAGCTGGGACGCCGACGCCGTCCAGCTCACGTCGATCACAGCGCTCGATCACTCAGCCGCCGAAGTGTTCGAATCACGCCACAATACCGAGAACCCTCTCGATGTGACCTTCTATGGCGCCGGGGCGATGCTCTTGCCCACCGCGAGCGGCGGTCCACAGGTTACCAGCTCAGCCAACCGCGCCGTTTACCTCGAGCCCTCGTCCAAGAACATCCCGCTGGTCGATGCCAATGCACCCTACCTTCTAGACCCATTCGCCATCGCTCAAAGCGAGTTCCTCGACAGCCGCGATGCCGGAGGGATCGCAAACCGCCTACTCGACACCGCGACAACGAAGATCACGGAATTCGCCCCAGGAGTGACGGTCGAGCGCACGGTCGGCCTGGTAGCGGATCGCTACGGCATCATCCTCGACCACTTCGAAAGCACCGCCACCCACGACTACGGGGCAACTTGGAGAGGACGCGGCGACGCAGCGGTAAGGATCATCGACACGAACCATCTCGGAGTCGACTACGCATGGCCGACGTCCGTGTCGCCGAGTGCGCACCTGTCGGTGGATGTAACTTCAGCCACACCTCTTACCGGCGGTCTTGGCAGCGGACTCTACGCTCCCGCCTGGGGAGTTGAAGAGGCGCTACAGCCTCTGGACGTCGCGGCTTCTAGCACCGATGCATCCTTGCTGGCGCTATTGCGGCCACGCACGGATGCCAACGCCGCCTCAACCGTCGAGGTCCTCACTGCCATCGGCGGCGCGGCCGCGTTTCGTGTCGTCGACGGCAGCAGCGAACACGTCATCGCGAGCCGTGGCGGTCAAGCTTTCTCAGTCGATGGAATCTCGAGCGACGCGATGCTGGCAATCGTCGAACGACAATCCGGGACGACAACCGGCCTCGCCTTCGTCCGCGGCACCAGCATCGAAGAGAACGGACAAATCGAAACCAATCGCCCGGTCACCCTGTCACTCAGCCTCGATTCCGGAGCAGCGGCGATCGTCGTCGGCTCTAAACAGGGCCAGACACTCCGCATCACCTTGAGCGACCTACCGGGGCTGGACGCTGGCGCGGCCCATAGCGCCGAGCTCGACGGGACTCCACTCAGCGGCAACTCCTTTGTCCAATCCGGCACGAAGTTCACCATCCGCATCGCAACCGGCGGTGTGATTTCGATCACCCCCACCCCATAATAGCCGGTTGTAAAAAGAGGCCGCCTTGCAGCGTGGCCAGCCGGGTCAGCATTCGGGCCGATGGAACCACCCTTTCCCGAGCAATCCGGTCAAATCTCCTATTGACCAAACCCGTGATTGCCAGCCAGGATACGGGTATGCGACCCCGAGTGCAGAGGATGCCCGCCGTCAAACGGTCCGCGTATGCGCGAATCTTAATTCTCGCCGCGACCTTCGTATTTCTGACAGCACCGACTGGCGCCAGCACAGACGCAAGAACCAACGGCTCTGACGCTTGTCCATCCGGAGAGTCATTTGACGGCACCTTCGATGCGATCCAGGCACTGATCTTTGAGAACCGGTCTTGTACGGCTGGGCCATGTCACGGATCCAGCGCATCCGGAGGCTTAGATCTTCGCGACGGGGCATCGTACGCAAACCTGTTTGATGTTCCTTCGCAAGGCAGCTCCCTACTCTTGGTTCACCCGGGTGATCGCAAGCGCAGCTACCTATATTCGAAACTCGCTGCGGCCACCTTTCCCGGCAGTGTCGAAATCGCCGGCGCCCCGATGCCCAACGGTCTAGCGCCGCTAACCCTCGACGAACTCGACCTGCTGCGTCTGTGGATCACGAGCGGCGCGCCCGAGACGGGAACCGTCGAGGGCACCGAAGATCTCATCGACGGGTGCCTGCCCGAGCCTGAACCGATTACGATCGAACCACTCACCCCGCCAGCCGAAGGTGAGGGCGTCCAGTTCGTCATGCCCCCGTGGGACCTGGCGGCGGAAGACGAAGACGAGGTCTGCTTCGCAACGTACTACGACTTCACCGGCACGATCCCCGAACAGTTTCTCAACGAGGACGGCACGTCCTTTCGTTTCAACGTGATGGAGCTGCGCCAGGACCCGCAGTCTCACCACCTACTACTGCACTACACACCCAACCTCGACCTGAACCCGCACGATCCCGCCTTCGGCGAATGGACTTGCGCCGGCGGCCCAACGCCGGGACAAGCCTGTGACCCGGTCGACCTCGGCGCGTGCGGCAACGGCGGTCTCTGCAGAACCGCACCCGCTTCGGGGGCAGCCTGTATCGGTTGGGGTCCAGGTCAAGCAGCTTCTCGGTGGTCACAAATCGGAGGCGCCCAACAGGCGATTGCGCTGCTGCCTTTCAGCGACGGGGTCTATGCCGACTTTCCGCTCAAAGGCGTGCTGCGCTGGAATTCCCACGCCTTCAACCTCACCAAGATCGATGCGGAGATCAACGGCCGACTGAACTACACCTTTGCCGCCAATCAGCAGCACCTGGTGCGACGAATTTTCAATGCCAACCAGATCTTTAAGGCCAACGCCGCACCGTTCACGACCGAAGAAGTCTGCCATAGCCACGTGCTTCCGCGCGGATCGCGACTATTCAGTCTGACTTCACACACCCACCAACGCGGCAAGCGCTTCCGCGTTTGGAACGGAGACTTCACCTGCGACGGCGGGCCGAACGCGGGACAGCCATGCGCGCCCAGTGAGAAACTCGACGATGCGCCCGATCTTTGCGCCGGGGCGCAATGTCGATCCGTACGGTCTCTCTACGTAGGCGATTGTAACGGCGACACAGAGGTCGGGATCAATGAGCTGATCACCGGTGTGAATATCGCCTTGAACATCACACCGCTCGACCAGTGCCCGGACTTCGACACCAACACCGACAACCGGGTTGCGATCGGCGAGCTCCTGCGGGCCATTCGAACCTCGCTGGACGGCGAGCCGACCGAGATCGACCGCGACCCGGAGACGACACAAATCTATGCCTCGTTCCAGTACACCGACCCGCTGTACGCGGACTACGAGCCCCCGCTGGCCTTCAATTCGAGTGATCGATTGGAACGCACCTTGACTTTTTGCTCGCTCTACAACAACGGCGTAGCCGACGACGGTGCAGCGGATCTCGCCTCGGTTACGCGTCGATCAAAAACGCCACCAAACTCGTTCGGCCCGTGCCGCGCCGTCGCGTGCGTCAACGATGGAATGGTAGGAGAGAGCTGCCAAACCGATCGCGCGTGCGACTCATCGCCTGGCGCGGCCGACGGTTGGTGTGATGCCTGCAATATCACCGGCGGCGTCAGCACGGAGAATGAGATGTTCATCCTGATTGGACTGTACTGGATCGAGCCGTAGGAGTGGCCAAACAGTCGCCACACCGGCTCGCAGATTCCCACTGGTCGGCCACGGCCCGCTTTCATCTCGACCTCGCACGTAGTACCGAATCCGGTATTCGCTGAGCGTTGCCGCATTCGACTCATCCCCGCGGTGAATTTGTATTCCGAGAGGTTCAGCACGGACACTTCATCGAGGAAGAGCAATGACGCCAACGGCCGAGGCACTCGAAAGCTACCTGCTCGACACCCTGCTGCCGCGCTGGGCTGAGTTCGGCTGCGACCGCCAGAACGGCGGCTGGCATCTATACCTCGACCAACAGCTCGCACCCACGGCGTCGTCGGACTTCCGCCGGCTCGTCGTCCAGACTCGGCAGATCTACTGCATGTCCGTCGCGCATCGCATGGGAGCCGGTGATTGGGCCCTCGAAGCAGCGACAGAGTCCGTACAACACCTGCTAACCACCTTCCACGACAGCGAGCACGGCGGGTTCTACTACACGACCAAGCCCGACGGCACAGTGCTCGACGATCAGAAGGACACCTACGCCCACGCCTTTGTCCTGCTCGCTCTTTCGACATTCTTCGAAGCGACCGGTGACCCACAGGCATTGCGCCACGCCGAAGACACGCTGGCGTTACTCGATCGCCATTTGAGCGAACCCACCGGTGGATACGCCGAAGGCGCAAAGCGAGACTGGAGCCCGCTGAACCCACAACCAGATCGCCGCCAGAATCCGCACATGCATTTGCTTGAAGCGTTCCTCAGCCTGCACGGTACCACCGGAGAAGAAGGATACCTCAGGCGAGCCGGTGCAATGGTCCAACTATTTCGCGATCATTTCTACGACCCGGAAACCGAAACGATCGGCGAATATTTCGACCAGCAGTGGAAGCCCGCCACGGGAGACCGCAGCACACATATCGAGCCCGGGCACCACTTCGAATGGACCTGGCTACTGCACCAATACGCCGACGCCAGTGGCGAGACCGACCTATTGCCTGCGGCCGAATCAATTTGCCGGAAGGCTCTCAAGTACGGCATGACCGCTGGCGGCCGTGCGGCAATCGACGTCATGGACCGACACGGCGTGCCTCGTGACACCGACCAAAGGGCATGGCCACAAACCGAGCTACTCAAGGCACTCACGGCACGCGCACCGTTTGACAAAGACGCCAGGAAGCGGCTCGACAAGGTACTCGCCCATTGCTTCGACAGCCGCGTCGACAGCAACAGCGGGCTGTGGCGCGAGAAGTTCAACGTTCAGGGCGACTGTATCGAGCCGCACTTCTTCGCCTCGACGGTCTACCACATCGTGCTCGCACTCGTAGAGGTCATCCGATTGCAGAGAAATGAGACCGCTGGGCAGGAGACGGCCA
The DNA here is from genome assembly GCA_029262455.1 of Deltaproteobacteria bacterium. Taxonomy (GTDB): domain Bacteria; phylum Desulfobacterota; class Binatia; order HRBIN30; family CADEER01; genus CADEER01. The sequence continues at coordinate 36,770 of JAJCZJ010000070.1, forward strand.
AGAAATAGCTGAAGGTCCTCGTTCGTTTGGCTCCAAACTTCCGACACGGCAGTTCAGCGGAAATCTCGCCGAGAATACACGTATCGATCCATCACAGACGTCATGCGGGCCGTTGTCGGATCGAGGTGGAAGGTCTGAACCATCACTACGAGCGAGCCAACGTCGCTCGAAGTCTCGAGGATCGCCTGCGCCGCATCCCGCGGCTCGGCGAATTTCCCAATCGCGTGCCTACGGGTGCGGAACCGGTCGAGCGCATCGCGTGCCGCCGACGGGAGTGTCCGTTCGTCGAGGACGGCATGCCCCTTCTCGACGCGTTTCAAAACAGCCACGACAATCGGCGGCTTCGGCGTCGAATACATCGCCCAGCCAGAGTGCTTCCATGGGTTGAGGTCATAGCGCGCGACCAACCCCCGATGAATCAACGGCCAAACTCCGGCCCACAACAACACAAACGTCACGACTGCTTCCTTCATAGCATCGTCGGCGTGATGAGCTCGGAGCCAGGGAACAGCCCCCAAGCGGCGCCAAGCGCCCACAGGTAGGCCACGGCAAAAAACGGCAACAGTCTGCGATTCCACGGCCCGGGCAGGAACGGCAAGAGCAGGTTCACAAACAACATTGCGAATACGACCTCACGAGCACCAAGTTGAATGACGGAGACGAGTAGAATCGACGTACAGGCCGCCACCGCTCGCGTTCGGCCCCACATCAGCAGGACCGCCAGCCCCATCTCCAGGACATAGATCGCGTTCGAAAGGATGGTCACCACTGGCTCGGATACACGATAGGGCCCAGCATCCGTGAGGATGGGGTTGTAGCTCTGCAATCGCGCGATCTCGTCGGCGGGGATGGCAAACGCGAACAAGTCCGCAAACCTCCCTCCCCTCCCGACCATGAACGCCAGAAAATCTCCGTGGACGTAGTGACCGTAGAGCACTTTCTGCAGCCCGGTGTGAAACAGGATGAGAGCCGTCATCCACATGAGTCCGCGCAACACCAAGGTTTCGTCACACTTCGGGTGCCGCCCAACCAGCGTCACCAGCAGCACCGCCAGCAGCTCGACGAAGAAGTGATTGTCGGTCAGCGGAAAAGTCAGCGCCAGTTGTAGCGCCAGCCCGGCAAGAGCGAGACGCGGCCCCAGGTAGGCAAGACGCGGAGCCAGGCTCAAGCCGAAGCCGGCGCTGATCACCGCCGCCGCGACCGCCAGGAGAAACGGACTCAGTCCGGCATCGTGTTCGACTGCCAAGGCGAGCCACAGCCAAGAACGCACGGCGCCGTGTAGCAGCAAGAACTGGCGCAACGCGGACACTTTCCCCGACGCCACGTCTGTATCGAAGTCACCTGCCAAACCGAGAAACTTGTCAAAGACGCCCCGCTCGGGAATAGCAACTCCCGCCTTGGCGCGGGAACGGGCCTCGGCACGGCGCTCGCGCCGGCTCAACTCCGCCTCCTGATCCGCTCGAGTTTCAAGTCGCTTGTCATCTTCAAGTCGATACGGCACTAGCAGGTGCATGGCCAACGATGCACGCGCAATCGAGAACCTTCTGTACACCTACGCCGAGCGGATCGACCAAGGCAACCTCGAGGCCGTGGCGGAGTTGTTCACCCACGGGCGCATCAAGCCATCACCGGATGCGCCCGCCGAACAAACCTTCGAAGGACGGGCCCGCGTCCTATCGATGTACCGGGCGGCGACGCGCATCTACGGGGATGGAACTCCAAGAACACATCACGTAACCACCAATGCGATCGTTGAAGTCGAAGCCGGCAATGCCCAGGGCGCGGCCCGGAGTTACTACACGGTCTTCCAACGAACCGACGAGCTGCCGCTGCAACCAATCATCTGTGGCCGCTATCACGACACCTTCCACAAGATCGACGGCCAGTGGTGGTTCGACACCCGCATCATGTTCGTAGACCTCGTCGGGGACCTGAAGCAGCATCTACTGTACGAGCTACCGTGACAGAACCCGCAGCCGGGGCCAGAAGGTTGGTAGGCTAAAGCCAACCCTACGGCATCCCGATTCCATAGCGGGCGCGGCTGACCAATGTGCCCTTGGTAGGGGTGGCTTTAGCCTACCAAACCCGCAGACGAACGAACCTCGTGGCACGTCCTAGCAGTCTATTGAGAACAGACGCGCAAGCGAAAATGAGGATTCTCGTGTTACAGCCCCGCTAGGGCAGAACCGTTTTCGAAGACGGGACGCAGACAAGAAAAGCCTTCTTGGCCGCGAGATCCAAGGTTCCGAATTGGTTTACTACGCGAAGCTTCGGGCGGTCCGCCGTCAGGAGCTTCGGGCCTCTGACCTTGTAACAAGTGAGATGCCCCGCGGCGTTCTGAATCCCGGCCCCGTCTACATCGACTGGGTTGCAAACCATCTGCGGTTTCTTGACTTCGAAGTCTCCGTCGTTGACGCCAAATTGATCGCTCAGCGAAACACTCGTAGCCACGAAGGTCGGATTCTCGAGATCCTTGGCCAAGTAGCACTTGAAAGAATCCAGGCCCCCGCTTGCCCTCGGTAGTTGGAATCTCGAAAGGAAGTCCCAAGCGATCTGCGACAACACCAAGCCGTCATTGTTGAAGTATATGACATGACCATCGAACGGCGGCGGCAGGATGCCGTCAATACTGCACAGACCCACCTCAACGCCCGACGAACAGTTCAAGTATGATTCGCAGAAACTGTTTCCCAACGACGTCGTCACATCCGGCACTGAGCCGGCACAGGAATTCGTATCACGCCAAAAGGTCAACGTCGGCTGAGCGAACACATAGGACACCGTCTGATCAGTCAGGCCCATAAAGGTCAGGACGGCAATATCGCGTGACGGCCGGCACTGGGAACTCGGAAAGAACGGAACCGGAAACGCGAGCGGCGCAGCCGCCGCAAAGAGGTCGGCTGCTTCGCACGCCAACCGGTGAGTCATCGCACCACCGTTCGAAAGACCGGTTGCATAGATGCGCACCGGGTCGATGTTCACTTCGCCTTGGACGGACGCCACCATTGCTCGAACGAACCCAACATCATCGATGCCCATGGACTGCGCAGTCCCACAACACGTACCGCCGTTCCACGAATTAAACAGCCCCTGCGGATGCACCAGGATGAAACCCTCGGCATCGGAGCGCGCCCTGAACCCCGAGATCTGCCCTTGCTGTACCTTGTTGGAGCCCAGCCCGTGAAAATCGATGACCAACGGGACCGCCGATCCGCCGGTATAGGTTGGGGGCACGTGGATATCGTAATCACGCGTGAAGCCGTCGAATGACAGAGTGCGCGAATAGTCTCCCGGCAACAGATCAGCCCAGACTGGCCCAACTCCAACTACCAATAGCCCCAGAGCCAGCCAAAGAACGCGCAACACAGTCACTCCCCTCCAACTCCTGCGATACGCAGGAAGCCACCTAATCCACAGAACGCTATAGCCTCAGACACTTTTGTCACCGAGAGCCTTCTCCAGCCGACTGTCCACGAACTCACCGGTCGATCTCGATGCCCGAGCCGTCGGGCGTATTTCCCTACGGCGACACCGCCCAGTCGAAGTCGACCGCCAAGGGGTCGTGGTCACTCAGCGGATCGCCGACACCGTCCACAAAGATCGTTGTCTCAAAGTTCCAAGAAGTCGGCGTGATTGTGACACCGCCGCCACTGCGGAATAGAAATTTGTCGATGCGACCGGGCTCAGGACAACTGAGAGTCGCACAGACATCGAGCAATCCGGTTTCCGAAAGCAGTCTCTGGAACTGCGTCGAGTCCGGCTCGCTGTTGGTGTGCAGGTTGAAATCTCCGCCGACAATCAATGCACGTCCAGGCGAGACCGCATTGATGAAGTCGGAGAGCTGCGTGACGGCTGCGTCGCGCAGCGCATCGTCTTCGGGATCACCTCCCGCCTCCATGTGCAGATTGTAGACGTCGACCGTCACCCCCGGAGTCAACATGGTACGCGCATACGAGAAACCCTTGAGAGAAAGGCAATCGGCGGCGCTAGCGTGGCAATCGGTCCAGCGGTGGCGCACAACATCATCGACGAAGAAGAGCTGCGACATTCGGTTCAAGCCATCGCTGACCTGGGCCTGCGGCCGTTCCGGATCATTGCCGAGGGGAAGCGGAGCGGAGATCGACTTGTACGGGTGGTCGGCCTCTGCGACCAGGAGCTCGTGATAAACACGAAGAGGCGCCAGCGGATTGGGATCTGGCGTCTGCCAACTTTCCTGCACCACTACGAGATCGTAGCCGTTCAACAACGGACTGATGATCGGGGTGTTTGCCAGTGGTGATGAGCCAGAAAGCCCTTCGGGCAATCCGGCGACGTTGTAGGAGAGTGCCGAGAACGAGCCGGAAGTCTGATTGAGCAGCACCTTCTTCGATGACGGCACACACAACAGCTGCGGCTTTTTCACCTCCAACTCGAGCGTACCGAGCTGGGTCACACTTTGAACCCGCGGTCGATCCGCCTTGTCGAGCTTGGGGCCCTTCGTCTTGTAGCAGACCAGGTGGTCGGTCGGGTTCTGCGGATTCTCCGCAAGACCCGTCGCCGGGTTGCAAATCAGAAACGGACGCGTTGCGATGAACGTCCCATCGTTGATCGCAAACTGATCAGCCAACGACACCGAGACCTTCTCGAACTTCGGATTCTTGAGGTCGGTCGCCTTGTAACACTTGTAGTCATCGAGAGCATTCGCACTCCCCGCAACAACCAGTCCAAAAACGACAGGTGCAGCGACAAGGCCCCACAATCTGAACTCAAAAGTCATCGCAGGACTGTACCCCCTTCCCCCAGGAACCTGTCAAACGGCGCCAGCCGCCGGTGCGCTGGCACCGAGAATCGCCAGGACATCCACAGAGTCACGGGAGCCGCCCGATCCACTCCGCGATCGCCATGCCGATGGCGTCGGGTTGGTCTTCCTGGATGAAATGTAAACCCGCACCGACCCCGACAGACTCCAAGTTCGGTAGGGTTTCTAGCGAAGCGCGCTCGGACGGCGGCAACAGGACCCCCGGGTCTGCGTAGAGCCACAGCTTCGGGACCGGGTCGCTCTGCAAGTAGCGATAGTAGCTCCCAATGGTTTCGGCATTGTCTGCCGGGACTCCATCGATGGGGATCTCATTCGGCCACACGAGAATCGGAAGGCGATCGGCCGGATCGAGAAACGGAGCCCTGTAGACGTCGAGCACTTCCTCACTGAGTCCTCCCGGGCCCGCGCTACCGAGGAGCTGCTCGATGAAGACGTTCTGGTCGATAATCATCATCCGGCCGAGCACAGGGTCACGAAACTGCGCCAGGATCGGAGCAAACAAGGGCGGCACAGTCTCGGTGGAAAAAGGGCGCACCAACGTTTCCATGAACGCAATGCCTGCAATGTTGTCGCGATGGGCATCGGCGTATGCAAAACCCAGCCCTCCGCCCCAATCATGCAGCACGAGAATGACGTCGCGCAGTCCGAGCTCTGCGATGAATGCTTCGAGATACTGCAAGTGCGTCGAAAACCGGTAGTCGATGTCCGGCTTGCCCGAATCGCCGTGGCCAACCAAGTCGACGGCTATCGTGCGTCCCAGATCCGACAGGTGAGGCGTCACGTTGCGCCACAGGAAACTCGAAGTCGGGTTGCCGTGAATCAACAGGATCGGCCGCCCCTCACCGCGTTGGACGAAGTGCATCGTCGTATCCAGCACCTCGACAGAGTTCGAACCTTGCTCAAAAGTTCGCTGTGACGCCGCGTCGTCATCCGAGCCGCAGCCGGCCTGCCCAGCAACCAGCAAGCCTACCAAACCAAACATCGCCCATTGATTCGTCACTTCCGCTCCTCTTCCGACCATCTCCGGCCGCATCACCAATGCGTGCAGTCAAGCAGCGTGCCGCAGTAGTCGCAATGTTCGTTGGGAGGGTTGAGAAGGACAGTTAGTACCGTATCGGCACCCGACGCGATCACACCCCGCAGGGGGTGAGCGCGTTTCGCACCGCGGAGATCAGCTCTGAGATCGCCACCTCGGTGTCGCGGTCGCTGTCGATTCCGGGACACAAGAGCAAGTTGTCGACGCCGAGGGCGATGTTGACTCCTCGGATGAGATCCCCGATCGAAACACGTCCGTCGCCGTCGCAATCGCCGGCGCACTGGAAGACCGGACTCGACGCATTGGCCGGATCACTACCCGCATCAATCTCGTCGCGATCCGCGATACCGTCGCCGTCACGATCGATACCGACGCGCTCCCCGGAGCCGGGCGGCGTGCACGTAAAGGTGAGCGGCGACTGTTCGGCCAGCCCGACCAGCTCCGATCGCGACCTGGTCGAGTCGCCATCCCGATCCCCGGAAAAGGCGTCTACATTGGGCCGATAGACCCAACCGCGGTCCTCGTCGTTCCAAAGCCCGCGCACGACGAGGTCGCACTCGCCTTCCTCAGCGCGAGCAATCAACAGGTCCATCCGGCCGAGATCTGCCGGGCCGGCTCCGTCACCAATCGTCACTTGCTGACCGACGACCGGGGCAAGGTTCGAATCAAAGGCGAGAAGAAACGCTTCGATTTCCCGACGCGAGGGCTCACCCAGACTAAAGATGCCGGCACTCAGGAAGCGGTTGAGGGTATCGACGCTGCCGTCGTGAATGTAGCCGAAGCCGCGGATCTGGTCTCCGGTATGTTCGGTATCCAAGCCGCCACCAAACATCGGGATCGGCGCGACGCCAAACATGCCGACTCGCTGGTACATGTTGCGCAGGTGCGGGGTTTTGAACTCCTGCGTCTCGAGCGAAATCGATTGGGTCGCGTTCGTACCGAACAAGCCGCGCCCCGGCTCGAGTGTGTGGCAGATACTGCAGGTGATGAAGGTATTGAAATACTGCCTCCGACCGGCTTCCTCCTGGGCGTTGAGCTCGTTGTCGAGACCGCGAATCGGATTCGGCGGCTGAATGATACGCAGCGCGAAATCTGTATAGGCGTCCATCTCCAAGTCAGAGATCTCTGCTTCGCGGCCCAACAGTTCTACGAAGGCACCATTGAACTGCCGAAACGCCGCCCGCTCATCCAGCCTGTCACCTCCCGATAGAACACCTCCATTGCGCTCACCTCGCCAGTGCATCGGCCCGTGATCCGCCAAGCCGCGCAGAGTCTGCACCGTCATCGGCCCCTTCATCGGGTGAAAACGAGTCGATCCGACACGTACGGTCTGGCCGTCTGGGTTGCCAAGATCCCATCCCAAATCGTCGACGTCACCAAACACGTGGCAGGAGGCGCACGACGCCTCCCCATTGCTGGAGGCAAACGACGCGTCGTACAGGGTGGAGCGTCCCTCCGTAACCGTCGATGGCTCTGGGTTGTGCAGCGCAAGGTGCTGAACCTGGCGGCGCGTCGTCAAATCGACCGACACGACGGCATTGTCGAAGCGCGTCAGCACGTACAGCCGGTCGCTCTCCTCATCGAGCACCAATCCAGACGGACCGCCACCGGCAAGCTCGATCCGGTCGTCTGAGGTGGGTACACGCCTGCCGGACTCGAGCTCGCCGACATCGACCACTCCGATCGCGGCGGAACCGAAAGCCGCTACGTAAAGCGTCTTGCCATCTTCGGTGACGACCATTTCCAGAGGCGTGGCGAGACTCCGCTCCTTGACTCCGGCCGGGCTAGGCACAACGTCGTAGTCGATGTGCGGGTTCAGGTGACGAGGAGTTACCTCGCCCGACTCCGCATCGATCACCGTGATCCTGGCCTCGTGCAGTCGGCTGCGCACAGTGGAGTTGCCCAAGATACCTGGTCCTTCGAAGCGCACTTCGTTGCGCGCTTCGGTATTGGTCACGTACAGCGCTCCGGTCAACGGGTTGGTCACCATGTTGAACAAGATCGTCCCGACATGCGGAAACTTCATGACTTCGACCGGCACATCGGCGACGGCGTCGATCGAAAAGACATCGTAGTCGGGTAAGCTCAGGCGCACCGCGTGGCTCCAATCGCGGCCGAGCTCATCCTGCCAGGCACCCGTCTCGCGATCGAACTTCACGATCAACCCAACCTCGGGCTGCACGTTGCCCTCGACGTTTTGCCTCGGCCCGGGCAACCCCCCCGGCAACCTCTGCCCCTCGAGAGAGCAAGTGCCGGCGACGCCGCCGTTGCACACCAACTCTTCGTTGATCACCGTGGTCTGATTGCCAGAGTGGAAAACCGCGGCGTACACGGTACGGCCGTCTGGGCTTACCGCCAGAGCGCGCGGAGTATCGCCAAAAAGAGTCACGATGGTCAGCGGTGTACCACCCGCCGGCTCGCCGAGATCGTCCGCGTCGAAGACCCACACGTCCGCGCGCCCAACCCCAGGGGTCGTCAGCTGCGGGTCAAACGGAGCGTTCTGCCCGCGGTGCGCCGTCGTCACAAAAGCGCGGTCGCGATCAGTCCCGGCGAAGACGATATCGCGCGGTTCGTCGCCAACCCATAGGGTTCGAACCACGCGCGGTGGTGTCGTCGAAACATCGACGACACTGATGCTGTCGGACAGATGATTGACAACCCACACCTCACCGTCGTCGCGCACCGCTACCGCCACCGGCTCGAGGCCAACGCCAACCGAACCGATCGCCGCCAATTCGCCCTCGGCGACAGAAAAAATCTCGAGGCGATTGTCCGGAATGTTAGCGACAAACAACCGACTGCCGTCAAACGACATGGCCAACGGACGCACTGGCCCACTCTCAAACGCCGTAAATGAGGGCTGTGCCGATGCGGCCGAGACCACGGTAAGGATCAGTCCCAAGATCAACGATACGATCCAACTGCGCTCAGCGCTCATTCGTTCCATTGCTCGCCTCAAGGTCTGGCATAATCGGCATCCAAGTTCGCATCTAGAACCAATACGCCTCTGGTTTCGAAACGGATGCAAATAGTTTTGAAACCCTCAGCGTTTATGAGCGTTCATCTGCGGTTTCCCATTACTCAGAAGTGCCACGGAAACTTCGAGTAATCCTGGGGCCTTTTCTCGAGAAACGCGTCGCGCCCCTCGACCGCCTCGGGCGTCCCATAGGCCAGCCGGGTCGCCTCGCCGGCAAACAGCTGCTGCCCCACCATTCCGTCGTCCACCATGTTAAACGCATACTTTAACATTCGCATCGCAGTTGGGCTTTTTCCATTGATCTTTGCTGCCCACTCGAGGGCGAAGGACTCCAACTCGGCGTGCGCTACGACGGCATTGACCATGCCCATGTCCGCACCTTGCTGGGCTGTGTAATCGTCGCCGATGAAGAACACCTCACGAGCCTTTTTCTGCCCTGCCTGGCGCGCCAGGAGGGCCGAACCGTATCCCCCATCGAAACTGGCGACATCGGGATCCGTTTGCTTAAACCGCGCGTGCTCCTCGCTGGCGATCGTGAGATCACAGACGACGTGCAGGCTGTGCCCTCCCCCGACTGCCCAGCCCGGAACAACCGCAATCACGACCTTCGGCATGAAGCGGATCAAGCGCTGCACTTCGAGGATATGCAGACGACCCAGCTTCGCGGGATCCGGCTGAAGAGCCTCGGCTCCCTCGTATTTGTACCCGTCGGCACCGCGAATCCGTTGGTCGCCCCCCGAGCAAAAGGCCCAGCCCCCGTCCTTTGGCGACGGACCGTTGCCGGTCAGCAGGACGCAACCTACGTCGCTCCACTGGCGCGCGTGATCGAGTACGCGGTACAGCTCGTCCACCGTATGGGGCCGAAAAGCATTGCGCACCTCAGGACGGTTGAAGGCAACACGCACAGTGCCTTGGTCGATGGCACGATGATACGAAATATCGGTCAGATCGAAGCCGGCAACCGGCTGCCAACGTTGCGGCTCAAAAATTTCTGATACCATGAATCCTCCTGCCAGCTCGGGTCGCGAGCAGAAAACGTACCCGGTATGTCCACGGGAATCGACGACCCGCCCACACGAAAGGGAAAACCTGTGATCGCAGACGCACTGAACCTCGCTACGTCACTCGCCACTACGATCGGGCGCGGCACCCTGGGACTATCGGTCGGCAATCTCGGACCGCGTCCCGAGAAGAGACTCGCGCTCTACGACTTCGAGGCATGTCCGTTTTGCCGCAAGGCGCGCGAGGCACTGTCGATGCTCGATTTGGAAGCGGACATCTACCCCTGTCCGAAGGGCGGACCGCAATTCCGACGCGAGGTCAACAAGCGTGGCGGCCGTGCGATGTTCCCCTACCTCGTCGACCCCAACACCGGGCGGGAGATGTACGAATCCGACGATATTGTCCGTTACCTGTTCGAAACCTACGGAGACGGCACCGTTCCCACCTTGCTGCGGCTCGGTCCGCTCACCGACATCGGCTCAACTCTCGCCGGCATCCCGCGTGCCGGACTCGGTGGATTCTACCGCAACGCGAAGCAACCAAAGCGCCCTCTCGAACTCTACAGCTTTGAAGCCTCACCGTATTGCCGCCTGGTGCGCGAGCGACTCTCGAGTCTCGAGCTGCCCTACATCCTGCGCAACGTCGCTAAGGGTAGTCCGAGTCGCGCCGCCTTCGTCAAACGCTCCGGCAAGATGCAAGTGCCCTTCTTGATCGACCCCAACACCAAGACCGAGATGTTCGAGTCGAAGGACATCAACGCCTACTTGGATTCAGAGTATGCGGAGTAGCGGGGTACATCAGAGCGGGGTACAGGGTACAGGGGACAGGGTACGGGGTACGGGGTACGGGGTACGGGGTACAGGGTACGGGGTACGGGGTACGGTTTATGAAGAGCGCACCTCGCCTCCGAGGCCGGACTCTCTGCAGGCTCCACCCCTAGGTTGTACCACGATAAAAAAACGCGCCGCTTACCCCTACTCGTACGGAGTCAAACTCGGAGACCGGACTCAGCAGACTGCGCACCCCCGTAGGCCGTACCCCGTACCCTGTACCCCGCCCTTGTGTACCCCGCTCTTGCGTACCCCGCTAATCAGGCATCGCCGCCTTCAGGTAGTGAAAGATTTCCGTGTTCTCGATCGTTCCCGGGAGATCGATGGAAGTGCCCGGGGGAGCGAAGACGTAGAGCGGTACGTCCATTCCTCCGTGGGTCTCGTATTTGAGCGGCACCCCGGCGCGCTGTCGGTATTTCGGAGATGCCGGTTCGATCGAGGCCTTCGGTGGCTTCGACGCGGCCGGACCGTTGCCATACAACAGTGCCGTGTAGGGCATACCGTTGAGGTCTGTCCCCGCCTCCGTGAAAACATCTTCGGTGACCGGAGCATAACCGGAGATGACCATGGTGTGGTCGTGGTCGGCGGTTACAAAAATCAGCGCTTCGTCGCCAACTGCATCGACCGTCGCGCCGACAGCCGCGTCGAAGGCCAACATGTCTGTGATTGCACGATAAGCGTTATTGACGTGATGCGCGTGATCAATCCGGCCACCTTCGACCAACAGGAAATACCCCTTCGGGTTTCGCCGCACGACCTCGAGTGCCGCCTTGGTCATTTCGGAAAGGCTCGGCTCGGTCGGTGCAGACTTCGCCCGATCCGCTTCGAACGCCATATTGTCATCTGAAAACAGTCCCAGTATCCGCGCCGCGCCGGACTCCGTGGCGTCTCGGAGCTCTTCGGCAGACACCACCACTCGGTAATTCGCTGTCTTTAGCTCGTCGAGCAAATCGCGCCCGTCTCTGCGAAGCCCCCCGGCAGCCTCGGGCACGAAGAAGCGCCGGCCACCTCCCAAAAGGACTTCGATGCCATCGCGCAATCGAGGGTTCGCTCCCCCGGGAACCATCGCCGGTGCGATATCGCGCTCTTCAAAACGATCCGCCACATGCGCGTAGGCTCCCGCCGGGGTCGCATGGGTGAGACGCGTCGTCGTAACCACACCGGTCGACAGCCCGCGCGACTCCGCAACCTCAACCAATGTCGGCAAGATTTCCAGGACGTTCCCCGGTCCGTTACGGGCACCGAGCGCTTTGTTCAACACCTTCTCGCCGCTCATCATTGCGGTGATGCCCGCTGCGGAGTCCGTGACCATGCCGTCGGCACTCCACGTTCGGACCAAACACGAACGCGTTGCCCGATCGAGATAGAGCTTGGCCGCACTCGGCGGGTCCACTCCCTCGATTGCCCCTTTGTGAATCCGCGCCGCCGTCACCGTCGCCACGCCCATGCCATCACCGACAAACAAGATGACACCGCGCGGGCCCGCCGGACGGCCGACATGCGAGCAGCCGATCACCGCAATCCCCATCAACAAAAGCGTCACGCCCCTGAGACTCCGCATAAACGTCCTCTCCCAATAAGATGCTGGTTACGGCTTCTTACGATACTTGAACGGCGCCAATGCGATACTCGTCTGGCGATCCAACACGCACTCTGCGACCAGTTTGGCAGTAATCGGCGCCAGCAAGATACCGTTGCGATGGTGGCCGGTCGCGGCCGTGACATTCTCGTATCCGCCAATCGGTCCGATGATCGGTCGGCGCAACGTGCACATCGGTCGAATGCCCGACCAGTGACGCGACACCGGTGCGTCTGCGAGCGCCGGCATCATGCGCGTCGCGAACCCGCGAAGCAACTGCAACGACTCGTCTGTGGTCTTGTTCTCTGTCTCGCCCCGAGCACTCGTGCTCCCGACAAACAACTCACCACCAGCCCGCGGGACCAGATAGCTCTGGCGCCATACCGTGGTCTGTCTCGGCAGCACAAGCGGTCGCAGCGCGATCATCTCACCGCGATCACCGCGAATCGGCATTTTGGCTCGCAACATCGTTCCGAGTTCGCGAGACCCAAGCCCGGCCGCGATCACCACCTCCCCGGGCTCGAACCTGCGCTCACCTGCCTCAACGACTCTGAGCCTTCGCTCTTCCTTTTCGACTCGACCCACCGGACTATCGAAGACGAACTCGACCCCGAGCTTTTGTGCCGATTGGTACAGCGCGCGCACCAAGGCTTCGCTGTCGAGAGCGCAATCGCCCGGGAAGTACGCGCCCACGCGCGCTGCCTCGCTGACCAAACCGTCAATCTCACGCATCTCGCGCCCGTCGAGAAGCCGGACCGGCTCCCCCGAGGCGAGGCGTTTAGAGACGACTTTGCGGAGATCGCAGTCATCGCGTTCGCTGAGGGCGATCTCGAGGACCCCCTCGGAGCGATACCCAACATCGACCCCGGTCTCTTCACTCAACTCGGCGACCAACTCCGGGAACAGAGCGAGGCTCTCGCGTTTGAGCCGCAGCATCACTCCACTCGCGGCGCGCGAGCTACTTACGGCAAGGACGCCTGCGGCGGCGGCAGAGGCACCGCCACCCAGCTTGCCGCGATCGACGACGACGATGCGGCCGGCACGTCGTCGCGCCAGCTCGCGGGCGATCGCGCAGCCGATGACGCCGGCACCAACAATCAGAAAGTCGGGCCGATCAAATGCCGGCGAGGTACTCACGCGGCATTCTTAACACTTCCCCAGTCGCTGCAGTAGCCAACCGTAGAGTTCCGCTAGCGCTCCAAAAGGAGCACCGCCCTACGGAAACTCAGGAGGACCGAATCGAATCCGCTCGGTGCCTTCGACATGCTCCGGCGTGAGGAACTGGGTCCCATCAAACACGCTGGCCACATCGCCTGCCGCTTCCTGATTGCCGGCAGTGAGGAAGCCAGTGATCCCGGAAAGCTCCGCCCCGACCACCGTGACGGCAAGTCGAACCGGCACGTAGAAAACATTCATCAGGGCAGCCGCAAGGGCATATCCAGGCTTGCGTTCACGCACTTCGAGCGGATCCGCGGCCGAGACTTGGCTGGCGGCCAACATGACTACGCAAAAAGCAAAGACTGTGTTTTTCATCACTCGCATCGTCAACATCTCCTCAGTGCGGCACAATAGCCGTGTGAGCGGCTTCTGTCATCCGGTTTTTTCGCTTTATCAAAGCTATATAGCCGCTGGCAAAGCAGAAGCGAAGCGCCGTGGACTCGCTACTGCATCCGAGATAGGGGTCTCGCCATGAGTCGGAGCTGTGTCGTAGTCGGCGGCGGAATAGCCGGACTGAGCGCCGCCTATCGCCTGTCAAATGCAGGCATTCGGGTAACCGTACTGGAAGCCGACTCCACCTTCGGCGGGCGCACACGGACAGAATCCGTCAACGATTGCATCGTCCATACCGGAGCGGGGTTCATCACCAGCTTCTACGACACCACACTGGCACTGGTGAAAGAGCTGCAGGTCGAAACGGTCGAGCCGAAGGAGCAAAACGGTGTCGTCGCGACTCCCTTCGGCAAGCTGCCACTGGACCTCCGCTCGCCACGCCGGTTGATTCAGTTCCCGCTCATCACAACCGCCGACAAGATCCGCACCTTGTCCACGGTCGCGCAATCCTACCTCCGCCGGCCGCTGCACATCGGTAAACCAGCCAGCCTGGCGCGCTTGGACCGCGGCTCCACGATCGAGAGCTGGGGGAGACGAACTCTCGGCGAGAATGCATATCAATACCTCCTACGGCCTGGAGTCGAGCCGTTCTTTTACTTCGGGGCGGACGAGGCATCTTCGGCCTTGGGCAAGGCTCTCGTCCGACACGCTCGCTCCTGGCACATGTTGGCTATTCAGGACGGCATCGGGATCCTTTGCGACGCGCTCGCACAGCGCATCGAGGTGCGCACCGGATGCAAAGCCCACGAGGTCGAAGAACGAGACGAGTCGGTCGTCGTACGCCACTCCGGCGGGACGATCGAAGCCGATCACGCGATCCTCGCCATTCCGGCGCCGGCGCTCGCAAAATTGACCGGTACCATCTCCGAAGAAGATCGCGCGCAGATCGAAGCCGTTCGCTTCGTGCCCAATCTGCTACTTTACTTCGGCTACGAGCGCCCGATCACAGTACAACACCCACTGGTCACGCCGGCAGGCCCAGATCGACACCCGATCGCCCGCATTCGAACGATTTCGGAATGGGTACCGTCGTATGTCCCCGAGGGTAAGGAACTCATTTCAGTCCACGCTTCGAGTTGGCGCAGCGCTGAGCTCATCGATGAGGAACCCGAGAAGGCCATCAATGAGCTCCGCCGAGACGCGGAAGCGATCTTCGGCAGGCTAGCCGATCCAGATTGGATCCGACTTTACCCGAGAGCTGAGGCAGTCGTCCTGCCCGAGCCCGGACACTATCGGCGCATGCGAACGTTCCTGCGCAGGCCTCGCAAGCGACTCCTGTACGCCGGAGACTGGCTCACAGGTTCAACCATTGAAGGTGCCGCTCGAACCGGCATCAACGCGGCCGAGGTGATCCTTTCGCGCTAATCCCCGCCAGCGAGAATCGCTCAGGGTGTGATGCGCAGGCCCGTGAACGCCTGAGCCGCAGCGACGAGGACCGCCGCGACTCCGATCCAAACATGCACTTCACGCGCATTCACGCTGCCCCGTAGCATCCGGCGTGACGATACAAGACTCAAGCCGAGTAAGGTCACCAAGGTCGAGCCCAGACCAAAGTGATTGGTTTCAGCAAAGTCGATATCGCCGCGTAAGAAGTGGGTCGACAGGCCTCCAGCGACCCAAGTCAACAGGACAGCGGCAAAGGCCCACGGGGCAATCGCGGAATGAGCCGCCAACTTCCGCGCTCGATTGCGCGGCCGGCCGCGCGCCCCGATCCCCTGCCAAGCCGCATAGAGCAGCAACGCCAATGCGGCGGCGCCGAGCACGGGATGAACGTAAACCAGCAAGCTAGGCTCTCCTCACGCGCCGTTCAGGCCGTTGCCAGGTATCGCCAGGGGCCGGGCCTTCACCAATTCGGGCGGTCGAGGGGCACCCCACGGCCTACCGATCAGGCTTCCTCGGCGACAGCCTCGGGCTCCGGGGCGTCAGCAGACCAACCCTTCTCTAAGCACGGATGGCAAACAGCGGAGATGCGCCGCTCCCTCCCAGTCCCTAAGGTTACGCCACGCAAAAGCTCCACCGAAAGCTCTGTGCCGCACCCTTCACAGGCCGCCTGCAGGGTCGGATTCTCTTTTGCCTTTTCACCAGCCATGGGATTCCTCTCGGTTCCACCCTAGTTTGCGCCACGGAAATTCGCGCCCCGATAATTCGCGGCCCGAAAATCCCCTGAAACGACAGCTTTTAGGGTCAGAACAGCCTTGAAACCATATCATCCTAGCGATCGCAATACGGTCACCCACGTCGGATGCTCTGTCATACCGCAAGTAAGAACAAAAAACGGATGTGAATCCAGTGCGAGTTGTTATGCTTCGAGAGGATGCGCTATTTCATCTCCACCATGTGTCGGGAATTATCATGAACCCGGTAAGACTGATCTTCATCGAGCGTAGTCACGCGCGCGCATCCAAATTGGCTGACGCACTCGAGCCGCTCGGGGCGATCGAATGGGAATGGACCGCCAACCCCGGTGAGGCAGCTTCTCGCTTGACCAAAGCCAAAGTAGACGCGGTACTCGCCGACTGGGACGTCCTGGGTGGGATCGAGGGAGTACGGGTGATCGGCTATCACCCCGGCATCCCGCTGATCATCACGACTGGGCGCATCGCCCAGGACGATGTCGTCGCCTGCCTCAAGGCGGGAGCGCTCGACTGCGTGCGGCGATCCAACCTAACCCGTGTTCGGGCCGCACTCGCCGAATCCTTAGAACAGGCAGAACTCGACCAAGACGGACCGATTGACCAAAGCCGCTATCATCAACTGATGCAGGATCTCGCCAGTGCTGACAAAGCCCGCGCAGAATTCGTGGGAAATCTGTCGCACGAACTGCGCACACCACTCAACGTCATCATCGGCTACAGCGATATGCTCCTCGATGACGCCTTTGGCGTACTCACGAAAGACCAAAACAAGACGATCGACCGGATCCATCGTCAATCGCGCGAGCTCCTCGATCTCGTGAACACAACTCTCGAGCTAAGCCGCGTTGAGGCCGGGCGCATCCCGCTCGACGTTGAGCGAGTCGACATCGGCGAGGTCATCGACGAAATCATCGAAGAGACCAATGTCCTGGCCGCAACCAAGGAGCTCGAAGTCTCGCATCAAGTCTCGGCGGCGACAACCAAGCCCAACACAGATCCGGTCAAGCTCAAGGTCATCCTCAAGAACTTGGTCGCGAATGCCCTGAAGTTCACAGACCGCGGTTTCGTCCGAATCCATGTCGAGAACAGTGCCGATGGCGTGGCCTTCACCATCAGCGACAGTGGCCGGGGCATCCCCGTAGACCAGTTGAACACGATTTTCGAGCCATTCGAACAGGGCGACAGCGCCAAAGGACAAAGGGGCGCCGGACTGGGTCTGCATATCGTTCAGAGGCTACTCGCCATTCTCTGTGGAACAATCCGTCTCGAGTCTACTATCGGCGAAGGGTCAACATTTCACGTGTGGATCCCGGAGCACCGCCCCGATGCAGAGGACCCCTCACAAGACTCCCGCAGTAGTGCAGCTTAGTTTCGGGGTACAGGTGCGGGGTCCAGGTGCGGGGTCCAGCCTACGGGGTACGGCCTACGGGGTACGGCCTACGGGGTACGGCCTACGGGGTACGGCCTACAGGGTGCGCGGGGTATGGGTAAGAGAAGTGCAGCTTAGTTCGGGGTTAGGCCTACGGCTACGGGTTAAAAGAAATGCAGCTTCGCTACCTAGGCCGTACCCCGTACCCCGTACCCTGTACCCCGAACTACGCCAAAGCGCCGCCGCAGCTTGAACCGGCGCCGGCTGTGCAGCCGAAGCAGTGCGGCGCCGTTGCGATGTTGCTACCGACCAGGTCCTCGAACGTCTCGATATCCCAGATCGTCGAGCGATCTTCCAAGCCGGCCGCACCGATCTCCAACATCTGATTGAAGTCGCAATCGTAGAGCACGCCGTCCCAGCCGACACTGACCATGGAGCGACACATCACGTCCTCGACCGCTGAAGGATTGAAATGATTGACCAGGAGCTCCATGTAGGCCTGGTAGTCTCCCCAGCGCTGCAGCTGCTCCGCAAAGCGCTTGATCGGCATATTGGTAATGGTCAACAGACGACCGAACTCAATGCCGAAGAGGGCGCGTAACTCTTCCCTGTACTTGTTCTCTAGTTCTTCCTGCGGCGGTGGCAAGAACGCACCACCCGGGTTGTAAACCAGGTCGAGCGACAGCGACGATCCCGGCATGGCGTAACCCTTGCCGTTGAGAATCTTCAGGGCGTCGATGCTCTGCTGGAAAACACCTTTGCCGCGCTGCTGGTCGACGTTCTCCGCCGTGTAGCACGGCAACGAACAGACCAACTCGACGCCCTGATCGCTATAAAAGTTCGGTAAGTCGGACTGGCCTTCAACGAAAATGACCGTGAGGTTGCAACGTGCAATGACCCGGTGACCACGCTCACGCATTCGTCCCACAAACCAACGGAACTCCGGATTCAGCTCCGGCGCTCCTCCGGTCAGGTCGACCACGTCGATATCGGGACTTGCAGCGACCAACTCGTCGAGTCGCTCCAACGTCCGTCGAGTCATGATCTCGGTGCGCTTTGGCCCGGCCTCGACGTGGCAGTGGTGACACGCCTGATTGCAAAGCTTGCCGAGATTGACCTGCAGCGTCGCTAGCCCCTGTCGCCGCAACTCCGGCAATCCATTAGCACCGAGAACTTCGTCGAAGTCGGGCGCCGCTATGGGGGCAGTGACGCTCATTCACACTCGCCCGGGCCACAACAATCGGAACCGTCGGTGGTCTCGCTGTACTCCAGCCCCTTGGTCTCGCGCGGGCTGCGGACAAGATTGCGCGAGCAATCGAACAGGCGCGCATCCTCAGCTGAGACGGCATCGCGCGGCTCGACTGCGATCACATCCGCGTCGTACGGCTCGCGGGTGTAGATCTCGTATGTCTTCTGACAAACCGCCGTCGGCTCGCCGCGACGCAACACGTGACCATCGTCGTCGGTCACCTCACTCCAGGGACCACGGTAGATCACAGCCTGATTGTGATCCCAGCACTCGCCTTCCTTGCCCTTCCAAGCGCGCACGGTGACCGAGCGAAACTCGATGCCTTCGACGACACGCCACGGCTCCTCGTCGCGCTTCAGAATTTCGATGCCGTAGAATCCAGCCTTGGAAAAAGCTTCGATAAATTCGGACTCCTGATAAGCCCCAGAAACGCAACCAGACCACAGCTCCGGATCCGCCTTGAGACTGTCCGGGACATATTCGTCCGACACGATATCGGAGATCACCGCACGGCCGCCGCGCCGCAGCACACGGAAAATTTCATCCATGAGTTCGGCCTTCTGCCGGTCATCCACCAGGTTGAGGACGCAGTTCGATACCACGACATCAACCGAGTCGTCGGCCACCAGGGGACGCGCGTTGCGCTGCTCGTCGACAAAACCATCGTAGCTCGTCAGCGCATCCAGCGATCCGACCGGGTGGTCGACAAGATAGGTCGCAACCTCGTCGAGGTTCGTGCGCAGGTCCTGAATGCGACCACGACGAAACTCGACATTCGAGTAACCAATCCGCTCGGCAACCTCGTCCTGATACTGCTTCGCCAAGCCCAGCATGTCGTCGTTGACGTCGACACCAATCACTCGCCCTTCGGGACCGACGACCTGCGAGGCGATGTAACAGATCTTGCCACCGCCAGAACCGAGATCGAGAACCGTGTCGCCCTCAGCGACATAAGCCGAAGGATCGCCGCAGCCATAATCGCGGTCGAGGATCTCCTGCGGAAGGACCTTCAAGTACTGGGTATTGTACTGAACCGGACAACAAAGACTCTCCTCACGAGCCTGAGCCCCCTCGGCATAGCGCTCGCGGACGACCTTATCGACATTCAGATTCATGACCCCTCACTTCCGAAAAAAATACAACCGGACCGATCGCGTCACGCCACATTACCCCATCGGCACGCTATTCTCGAAGAACCGAAAACGACCACAATTGGTTCCACCAAAGATGTACCGCAATCTGCCCTCTGCGATTGGCACTGTAAAGCCGCAGCGAAACCCGGCCACCCCACGGAGAGAACGACTCCAACCATCATCTTGTCCGATGTCCGGTTTCTGCTCCGGTGCCCGGTGTTTTGTAGGTTGGGCTGCAGCCCAACCATCCCGGCTAACCCGGCCGGTAAAGGTTATCCTCAGTGTGGGTCACCACAGCTGGTGGACTGAAGTCCACCCTACGCTTTCGAAGGAAACGGACTCAAGGGATCGGCGTCGGAACGGCGAAGACATCGACTCGCCTGCCATACTTCTCCATCCACCAAACGTTGTACTCGTCCCAGACCTCCAACAACTGTTGATGTTTCACGGGCTCCTGCAGTTGCTCGATTGCCTGAATGCGCGACACCTCAGGACCAACCGGAGGCCCTTCCAGCTGCTGACTACGAATTTGGGCGAAAGTCATGAGGCGCATCGGAGCACTCGCCACCCTGCCCAATCGATCCATCTCATACCTCGCAATCGCCAGCATGTATTCGGCCTCACGCTTCCACCATCTTTGGGTCTGCGCCTCGCCATCGGAATAGAAGGAAAGAGACGACGGATAGCGGGAGAGATACGCCTGAAGAATCTTCGTCGGTTCCGGACACGGCAGAGCAACATGCCGTACCTCGCCACTCTCGTCAGGCAGCCAATCCCCACAACTGGCAGTGAGAGAGACCTCTACGTCCCCGCCGGATACCCACCCGTAACTCTTCACACACGTCGAGCGCTTTCCGCAGTGGAAGTAGACGACACCGCCCCCGACTTTCAGCATCTTGGTTCCGGGAGAAAACTTGCCATCTTCAGTGCGAAAGCCGCTTTCGACTTCGTGTGCCACATAGAGCCCTTGGGAGTGGCGGTAGAGCTCCACGTGCACCCCCATTTTGCGGCCCTTGTCCAAGTACAAGGTCGCGGCAGCTAGGTTGCGTACGTCCTTATCTCGAACAATGGCACCGCCATACTGCAACGACCCGCCGGCGCGGAAGGTGTCCCCGCGTTTCGAGTGCACAAACGGAGGGATATCTCCGACAATCATCCATTCCGCCAACCGAGGATCGACGGCAGGCATGGCGAACGCGGTACTCGTCAAAACGATAAGTACCAAAGCAACTAATTGATTGATCATTGATCGCGTGTTGTTCCCAATCCCCATCGACGAGCCTCGGTGCGTTGGTTCGGCCTAAAAAACAGCCAGCGGAAGTAGCCGTCAACGCCGTCGCATTCTCTCCTCCGAGCGCCGCGCATACCGCCTATTAGGATGGGACCGGGCCGGTAAACTCGAGCGCTATCACAGTCAAGCACGATTGCCGCTTCAAACAAGGAGGAACGACCTCGAAGCTGATCGCTTCACGATCGTCAGGCTGAAGCCTCACCTACGACCGGGGGCTTGGGATGCTGCTTCGCTGCGGTGTGTATCGATGGTCGACTGCGCCAGAGCACGGCGGCTGTAATCAATAGGACGACCGCCGCCACGCCCCAGGCCAACGGGACGCCGCTATATCGCGCCAACAGACCCAGTACCAACAGCCCGGCTGAGCCGCCGAGCATGAACGACATCGTCTGAATCGACAGCACTGTGGCGCGCTGGTGACTCTCCGCGTGCTCGTTCATCCAGGCTCCCAGCAACGGGTCACTCGCGCCGGTGCCCGCCGCCTGCCCGATCAGCCCCAGAGTCGCTTTGCCAAAACCGCCGGACAAGGCCGCCACCACAACTCCGATGCAGCGGAAGACGCTCAAGTACAGAGCCGCTCGCGGCCGACCAAAGCGCGCCAAAAGCCTCGGCAGCGACCAACTTCCAACCAGGGCGGCGAGGTTCAAGAACGCCCATACCCAACCGAGCAACCACGTCCCCTGGTCGGACAGACTCTTCAAATGAGCCGGCCACATTTGCATCACCGGCATCTGCGCAAACGACAACAACGCCGTGACGCCACAGAGAAAACGCAACGTCGGATGCCGCGATACCGTCGTCAGCCCACCGCTGATCTGAGCCTGGATCGCCGGCAATGGATTCAGCCGCGCGAGAATCGTAGCTCCCGACCTCACAGGCGCCGCTTCCGGGTAATCGCGTCGCATCAACGCCGCCCCAACCGTCATCGTCACGAGGAATCCGCAGACACCGACCAGCCACGGGTAGGCGATGTCGACGTCGCCGACATACCCGCCGATCAAACCACTGACGATCATCGCGGCGTGCGACAACATCCTTCCCCGCGAGAACAGCCGGTCGGCAGGACTGTTGTCGCCCTCCTCTTTCATCCCATCGATAGCCCAGGCATCGAGTGCACCGCTCGCCAGCGTCGTGCCGATCGCATCGATGATCTCGGCGAAAACGAAGCCGGCGAACGTGTCCATCGTGAAGTAGAGCGCGAACGCCGCGGCTCGAACGGCGCAGCTCAGTAAGAACGAAACCTTGCGGCCGAACAGATCGGCGATCGCTCCCGTCGGCACCTCGAATGCGAAGTTGCAAAACAAATAGACCGCAAGAATCGCGTTGATCTGGAACAGATCCAGGCCACGCGACATTAGAAAGAGCGGATAGATGGCTCCCATGAACGCCCACGACAGGTTATAGAGGGCGAAAACGATGTAGTATGTTCGCTCGGAGCGCGTCATTCGATCGGGGTACGACTCGGAAAATCGGACCACTTTCGCGCTTCCCCCCCTCGCACACAAGAGCCAAGATCCACACGATCCCCACGATCGTAGAATCTGCTAGACTCTCTCCCCAACGACAACCAAGTTGCTCACTGCCCATGGAACAGATCCACATCAACGACCGTATTTCGATCCCGATCAATGAGATCGACTTCTCGTACGCTCGCTCCGGCGGTCCGGGCGGACAGAACGTCAACAAGGTCGAGACCAAGGCCGTCCTGCGATTCAATCTCGTGGGAAGTCGCGCCATCCCCTATGAAGACCGGGCTCGCGCCAGGCAGAAACTCGCCAGCCGGCTGACCAAATACGGCGTGCTGGTGATCCAGAGCGACCGCCACAGAGATAGGGAGCGCAACCGCAACGACGCGATCGAGCGCCTACAAGAGCTGCTGAGACTAGCGGTTCACCGCCCGCGCCGCCGCGTCCCCACCAAGCCCTCGCGCTCCCAACGCGAACGCCGCCTGACCAACAAAAAACAAAACGCCAGCAAGAAACGCGACCGTGGCAGGGTCAGTATCGGCGACTGACATCTTGGCAGGGGCCCCCAGCAGTCCGTTGAAAAACAGGCTGTAGCCTGTCAGTTGCCCTCTACCACCGCCTGCGCCCCCCCGAGACTCGGCGGCGGCGTCATGTCGGCCAGCCGCGCGACGCGGTGCGACAGGGAGACGGCATCCGCCTCCTCGGCCGCCACGGCAGGGCCGATGACGAGCGAGACCCGCGACCAGATCCTGCGAAAAGGCCGCCGCAGAGTCTTACCGTCCTTGCGCGAAAAGAAGCTGCCCCACATTCCCTTTAAGGCCATGGGCACGACCGGTACCGGTGTGCGCTCGAGAATGCGCTCGACACCCGTCCGAAACACGTTGATCTCCCCGTCGCGCGTCAGCTTTCCCTCGGGAAAGATACAGACCAAGTTCCCATTTTCGAGCTCAACCGCAATCCGCTCGAACGCCTCGACCAGGGTGTCCTCCGACTCGTGCGCCGGCGCGATAGGAATCACCTTGGCGTCGCGGAACATCCAAGAGACGAAACGCATGTCGCGAAACCCGTGGTACATCACGAATCGAGGTGGCCGCTCACACGCGCTGGCGACGAACAACCAGTCGACGAAGCTGACGTGATTGCACACCAGGAGCGCCGCCCCCTCTTGCGGCACATTGTCGAGCCCGACGACTCGCAAACGATACATGATGTTGGCGACGACCCAAGCAGCGAAACGAAAGAGAAACTCGGGGATCGTTTGGTAGATGTAGAACGCGACCGCAATGTTCATCAGCGATAGCACCAAAAAGATCTGCGGGATCTCCAAGCCGGCACGCAACAGCGCCATCAACATGATCGAGGAAGCGACCATGAACAACGCACCCATAATGTTGCTGCCGGCGATGACACGAGATCGGTAAGCCGCTTCCGAGCGCTGCTGCACCAGCGTGTAGAGTGGGACGATGTAGAGGCCCCCAAACACGGCGATCAAGACAAAGTCGAACATGATCCGCCAGCTCGACGGCACCCCGATGAATCCCCCAACTCCCAAAAGTGGCCCACCAACAGCCTCGGGAGT
Organism: Deltaproteobacteria bacterium; assembly: GCA_029262455.1. Classification (GTDB taxonomy): domain Bacteria; phylum Desulfobacterota; class Binatia; order HRBIN30; family CADEER01; genus CADEER01. The sequence continues at coordinate 60,825 of JAJCZJ010000070.1, forward strand.
GCCGGCCAGAAACAGATCGAGCGCCGCTAGACTCATGCCCAGCGAGCCAATGGGCACAACGCCGAGCTCGACCGTGCGACCAGAAAGCCGCTCGCACAACAAGGACCCCACGGCCGTACCGACGCAAAACAGGGCAAGCAGTAAGGTCACGACATGCTCGCCACCGTGCAGCACCGACTTGCCGTAATCTGGCAGGAGCGCGATGAAGCAACCGCCGAAAAACCAGAACCACGCAATCCCGAGAATCGAAAGAAACACCGTGCGGTTGGCACTGGTCACGCGCACGGTCTCGCGCAACGGCGTGATCGGATTCAGGGAGATCGCCAGGGTCGGATTCTCCGCCGGTAGCGGTGGCACCCGCAGGCTGGCGAGAAATCCCGCGACCGCGACGATCAACACAGTGCCAGCCACTAGATACACGCCGTAGCCTGGCACTGAAATCAACACACCACCGAAGATCGTACCCAACAAGATTGCCAGGAACGTACCGGTCTCGACCAACGCATTGCCACCGACCAACTCATCCTTGTGCAGTAGCTGCGGCAGGATGCTGTACTTGACCGGACCAAAGAAGCTCGACTGGGCGCCCATCAGGAAGAGAACGAACAACAGCAAGCGCAGATCTCCGAGCGCCAACCCAACCGCGGCGATCGCCATGAGAACGATCTCCGCCAGCTTCACCCAGCGCACCAACGGCGGTTTGCGAAATCGATCGGCCAACTGGCCGGCGAACGCCGAGAACAACACGAATGGCAGGATGAACACCCCGGCACTCATGACGACGACTTCGCTCGGATCCAAGCCGGCCACCGAGAGAGAACGAAAGACGATCAGGATCGCCAGGGCGTTCTTGAACAGATTGTCGTTCAACGCTCCGAGAAACTGCGTCCAAAAAAACGCCGAGAAACGACGCTCGCGCAACAGATGCATCTGGCTCACCGGTGTCCCACCGTTCTCATATCTCCGCACTGCATCATGAACCGTCATCTCTACCACGAAGCGGCAGCAACCAAACAGTCATCATTCTTCGGCGGCACCAAACAGGGGAGCCACCCTAGCGCCGCGCCAAGTGCATGCGCCAACGGCACCGGCGCGATGCTCGAGCTATCGAAGAAGAGGGCTCGCCCAGTGACGAGCTCAAAGCAGACCTTCGCCGTCACCACCCCCGCCGCCAACCATCCCGCCAGCTGGAGTTCGGAGTCGCGCGAGTTCACACAGTGGCCCGCAACGAGAGCGAACAACGCACAATCGACACCCGAAAGCCCGCGAAACGCCGTCAAGTCGGGCACCAGAGCATAGACCACGGCAGGCAGGATCGTGAAGGACATCAACAAACAGCACAGGTAGCGGCGCGGCGCCAAAATTTCACAAACCGCGCCGAGTACCGCAAAGGTAGTTACGTCCCAGAACAGATGCTCCCCGTCCCAGTGTGTCAGCTGAGATGTCACCAGGCGCCACGGCTCCCCACCAGCGCCGCGCGCCCAGTCGAGCTGCCAGGCCTCACCCAGCCCGAACACGTGGGCCAGAATGGCGGTGACGACCACTCCGATCGTCACCACCGGCCACCGCCAAGTGCGTCGGGCCGGACCGTTGCCGGCCCCACGGTGATTCATTGCTGGCAGAAACATCCGCCCGCCTCACGAACGTTGCCGACGACGCCGGGCGCGTAACGCCGCGAAGCCAACACCGAATGCCGCTACACCACTGAGCGGGTCGATCGCCCCCGAACCACCACCGCGGCGACGCGGCGCACGGCCGGCGAACATTCCACGCCGTTTCTTCTCGGCCAGCGGCTGTCCGGGTTGCGCCGCCGCTGGCGCAGCGGCCGGTGCATCCACCCGGTAGTTGCGCGGCGCCGACATCGCTCGTCGAGTTTGGGCGCTATTTTCTCGTGCAACACGATCGCGATTGGCGCGATCGATCCCGTGACGCTGATGACCGGCATCGTCGAGTACGATCATCGAGGTGTAATCGGTCACCAGCTGGTAGTCGACACCGATCTGTTCGACGGCTGGCCCCAAGGCCCCTTCCAGCAGCCCGACCGCGTCGAGGTCTTCGAGCTCCTCGATACGACTCAGCGCCCAAAGGCGTTCGATCTCGGGATGTTTATCATCCGAGGCCGGCATCACGAACTTCGTCGAGTAGGTCTTGTCCTCTCCAGTGAGCCTCGCGCGCAGTTGCAGCCGCGCCTGGCCGGACCCTTCGTACTTCCCAAACAGCACCAACTGCTGACCCCGATAGACTCGGCGCGGAGTCAGCCCGGTGACGTCAAAGACACGCACACCGTCAATCTCCAATTCGACATCGTGTAAGACTTCGTGACCAATCTTCTCCTTCGCCAGCGCCACCTGGCCGATCAAATCATCGGCATTCGAAACACCGGCGGAGAATCCACCGGTTCGACTCGTGATCAGGCGCATCAACGGCCAGTTGGCATTGTTGCCCATCAAAAAACCGTAGACCCGCACGTCGTAACGCGACACCAGCGCCGCAAAGTCCTGCGGCGCAATCATGCCGACGTTTGCGACGGCATCAGTAACAAGAACCACGCTCGTAGCTCGCTCGTCATCGAGACCGTCGGTCGCGATCTCCAAGCCGGCGTACAGATTCGTTCCATTCGAGGCCCGCAATCCCCGTATTGCGGCTACGGAGGATCGCAACTTTGCCTCGCCCACTTCCTGCCACCCGACCACTTCCCAAGCCCGGTTGTTGAAAGCGACAACGCGGAAGCGATCGCCAGCCCGTAACCCCTCGATTGCCTGGACAACACCGTCCTGCAGCGTGGCCATCTTTGCCGCCATGCTCCCGGACACATCGATTACGAAGACATAGTCAGTACCGCCGCTGATCGGTTTCAGGTCGATCCCCGGCGTGACGACCAACATGAACGTCCCCGGCGCATTCGGATCATCGCGAAACGGGATCATCTCAACCCGCCCGGGGAGATCGTCCTCGAGCCTGTAGTACAAGACAAAATCTCGCCCAAGCTCAGCACCCTGGCGTTCGACATGGACTTTGAAGTTCCCGTCGTCGACGCGATCGATCTGAGCTACCTTGTCATAGTCCGGAACTCGGACATCCATGATCGGCCAAACCGATCGCAACTCGACGTCGATCGAGAAGGTCCCTTCGACCTTCTCGTTTGTTGACCAAAAACGTTGCGCCGCATCGTCGGTACCACCGTCCTCGAGTGCATAGAGATAGCGCCCGACCCCCGTGTCGATCTCTAAAGGTTGGTAGTAGACGTACCTGCCCTCCGCCTCCGACTGCGCCGCGACGCGCGCGATCGCAAACTCGTAGGTTTGGTAGCCGTGCTTCGATCCAAGGCCGGCATCGTTGCCCTTCTGCTTCTCCTCCTCGTAGATTGATTCAGCGCGTGACTTCTCGACCACCTCGCCCAACAGCGTTTGCTCGCCGACCGCAATCGAGAACTCCGACAAGCTTCCGCTCTTCGGCACCGGTACTGAGTAGATCGCTTCGACATCGGCAGCGTTCGGATTGAAAAACACCTGGCGCACCTCGGTCTTTGCGAAACCATTCTCCACGACCACCGAGACTCGGTGGTCGCGGATCTGAATCGGCTGGTGCGAAGATCCAACTGGGGCAAGCAGGCCCGCAGCAAACGCTTCACCAGCCAAGACAAACACCAATAAGGCCAAACTCCATCGAAAACATTTCATGGGACTTCACTCCTTTGGTCAGAGGGAATACGCATCACTCGTGCCAGCGTGTGCCCCCAGGCCCGAATCCAATACTTTCAGCTACTTACAACTCATGAAATTTCAGGTGGCGCCTGGCCCTGGACATCCGATGCCCAGCCCTAGTACCTTCAGTGTCCATGGCCAAACCGCGCACACTGTTCTCAGATCGGGAGCGAGAGATTGCCAACGCCATCGCCGGCCTGGCCGACGGCAATCCGTTCGGCCCGGAGAGACTAGCCTACGAGCGCAAGGTGCTCGGTCGGCGCTTTACGTCTCGATCTTCGGTGTGGCACGCCGAGCAAGATCTGCGAGAAGTCGACCCCAACCTACTCGAGCTTGCCGAGCTCATCGAGAAGCTGGTTCCAACGTTGCGCGACCGTTTGGCCGCCGGAGCCAGGGCCACGACGGAGGAGCTGGTCGCCTACGAGGCTGCGGTCCGCCACCTGCTGTTCCAGCGACATATCGCCGTCTGGTGGCAGCTCATCGAGCGTGCCGAAAACGGCGAGCCTACCAACGGCAAGATCGAGGCATACGATCGTTTCGCTAAGGACATCCGACAGTTCTTGGATTTTCCGGGCGTTCGATTTCCTGTCGACACAAGGCCGGCGCATCTATTCGCATGGGCTTTCCAGATTCGTCGCGCTTTCCATCACACCTACCGCAAGATTTTCGGCGGCTCGGAACCGGCCGCGGCGCTCCGCGCCGCGGTGTGGCAATCGATTTTCACCCACGACGCCGGGCGCTATCGACGTGCTCTCTACGAGAGAATGGATGACGCCACCACTCTGATCACCGGCGAATCGGGGACTGGAAAGGAACTGGTCGCCCGCGCCATCGCCATGTCACGTTACATCCCCTTCGACGAGAAGAAAAAGTGCTTTACCGCTGACCTCGGAGAAACATTCTCAGCGGTCAATTTGATGGCGTTGTCGCCGACACTGATCGAATCCGAGCTGTTCGGACACCGCCGTGGCTCTTTCACAGGCGCGCTCGAAACGCGGCCCGGTTGGCTCGAGACGGCGGGCCACAGCGGCTGCGTATTTCTCGACGAGATCGGCGAGCTCGACGGCAGTATCCAGGTCAAGTTGCTGCGCGTACTGCAGAGCAGGTCTTTCCAGCGAATCGGAGAAACCGAGGAACGAATGTTCTCTGGCAAGGTCATCGCCGCGACCAACCGCGACCTAGCAACCGAAATCGAGGCCGGTCGGTTTCGACGCGATCTGTACTACCGGCTGTGCTCCGACACGATCACCACCCCGACCCTGCGCGATCAGCTTTCCGACACACCGGCCGACCTCCGGAATCTTCTATCGATCCTGGCGCAACGGATGGTCGGCAGCGACGAAGCCGCTGGGTTGACCGACGAATGCGAGACCTGGATCAATCGCAACCTCGGTCAGGACTACGACTGGCCTGGCAACGTCCGGGAGCTCGAACAGTGCGTGCGCAACGTCCTCATCCGCGGCGACTATCAACCCCAACAACATCAAAGCGCAACGAGCCCCCTCACCTCGGTCTTGGACGACTACCGCAATGGTAGCCTTACCGCAGAAGAACTCGTCGAACGATACACCGCCCACGTCTATTCATTGACCGGCAGTTACCAAGAAGCCGCACGGCGGCTCGGCCTGGACCGGCGCACAGTGAAAGCCAAAGTCCTATCGGCGCAAGAAAGTGAACGCTCAATCAGTGCAAGAAAACGTACCTCCTGATCTCTTTTCCACCCCACGAAAGATTCGCGTTGACTAAGTGGGTCGCCGAACCTACTGTGAATTTGATCCTTCCTTCTTTGCTTTGCCCCCGGCAATAGGTGTCGGGGTAAAAATGCCGCGCGAGGGCCTCGGTAATGTACCGGGGCTTTCGCATATCGTGTCCCCTCGATTGTGCCAGGGGTGATCGGCACGCTACGTTGCCATCTCACAATCGAGGGACGAAACGGATGGCAAAGAAGGGCGCCGAGCTCAGCATCGAGGACGCAGTTGGATTGATCCAGCGCCGCGACACCCTCGCGTTTGGCTTCGCCATCGGCCAGCCAGTCGGACTCCTCGACGCTTTGGGCAAGCGCGAGGATCTCGAGGATATTCTCATCTACAGTGGCCTCCTGGCTCGTCCCTTCAGCTGGCTCGACAATCCTGCATTCCGGGTGCGATCGGCATTTTTCGGACCGATCGAGAGAGCCTCTGGCAAGCTACGCGCAGATCTCCAGTTTCTCGCCGCCGGATTTCGCGGCCTGGAGCGCTTGGCGCTGCGCTTGCGGCCTCGCGTCGTTCTGGCACGAACCACTCCACCCGATGCCCAGGGCTGGCTGAACTTCGGGATTCACAGCGGCGCCACATTTCGCGCATTCCGCGAGGCCGCTGCTGCCACAGATCGACTGGCAATCGCAGAGGCAACCCGGCACATGCCGCGGGTCGAAGGACTCACCGACCTCGGTCGTAATCGCATCCATGTTTCCGAGGTCGACGCCTGGATTCAGCACGACGAAGAGTTGATGACTCTTCCCACCGGCAAGCCGAGCCGGGAAGAGATGGCGATAGCGCACCATGTCGCAGAACGAATCGCCGAAGGATCATCGCTGCAGTTCGGAATCGGAAACGTCCCCAATGAGATCGCCAAAATTCTGGCCAATGGCCAGCGCGGCGGGTTCGGGGTTCACACCGAGATGATCAACGACGGAATCATGCATCTGCACAATGCCGGCAAGATCGAAAACAAGAAGAGTGTCTACGATGGGCTATCGGTCGCTACCTTCGCGCTCGGCAGCAACGATCTCTATCGGTGGATCGACGGCAACGACAAACTGAGGATGTTGCCTGTCGGCGCCGTCAACGATCCCGCAGTCACCCGCCAATTACACCGCTTCGTCAGCGTCAATTCCGCCCTCTCGATCGACCTATTGGGTCAGGTAGCGGCCGATCACATCGCTGGACGGCAGTACTCCGGGGTCGGCGGTCACCACGCTTTCGTCGTCGGCGGAGGAGAGGCGCCCGAAGGGAAAAGCTTCATTTGCATGAAGTCCACCGCCACCGTGAGCGGTATGCCGATCTCGACCATTGTGCCTGCACTTCCCGCTGGCTCCACCGTGACGACACCACGACACCTAATCCACTGGGTCGTGACCGAACATGGCGCGGTCGACATTTCTGCGCTGGGAGACAAGGATCGCGCAGCAGCCCTGATCGACATTGCCGCACCTGAGTTTCGCTCAGAACTCCGCAGGAACCTCTGAGGGATCGGACGAGGTCTTCCTTCCCGGACTCTTGAGCTCAGCTCTGGGTCCTTGTATCGCGGTTAGACACGAACGGACGGGAACGTGCTGCGAATTGTCGTCAAATGGATCGTTATCCCGATCCTCCTAGTCTCAGTGCTGTTGGGATGCTTCATCTGGTTCGTCTCACAAGGAACCACCGGGGCTCGGCACGCGCGTGGCGCAATTGCCTCACAACCAATCCCGGCCACTGCAGTCGCCGACCGCAGCGAGCGGCGACAGCGCGCCCAAACGGCGATCTTCGACGACACCGCACCTTCGTCCCAGATTCTGTTCGGCGATCTCCACGTGCATACCACCTACTCGGCGGACGCCTTCGTTTTCAGCTTGCCCTTGATTCAAGGCGAGGGCGTCCATCCCCCCGCTGACGCGTGCGACTTTGCACGATTCTGCGCCGAGCTCGATTTTTGGAGTATCAATGATCACGCCGAGACACTGCTGCCGTGGCAGTGGAGCGAGATCACGGAGTCCATACGCGAGTGCAATGCGGTCGCCGGTGACGCCGACAACCCCGATACCGTCGCCTTCCTCGGATGGGAATGGACACAGTCCGCGCCGGCAGCCATCGCCGGCGATCGCATCCACTACGGCCATAAGAACGTCGTCCTGCGCGACACTGAAGACGGAAACATTCCGACCCGCCCGATCAGCGCCGGCGCCGGCGGACTCTTTTCGTCCAACTTCGTGCCACGCTGGACCATACCGCTCATCCAAGCTTCGCTGACACTCGGCGATCTCGGAAATCTCGAGCCCTACCTCGACTTCTATCGATACACCGGTGAGCTGTCGAAGATCGACTACTGCGACCCGGACAAAAGCGTTCGAGACCTACCGGCCAACTGCATCGAGGGAGCCGCCACCCCGGACCTGCTTTTCGAAAAGCTCGACGATTGGGGATTTCCGAGCATCGTCATTCCGCACGGGACTGCCTGGGGAGTTCACGCCCCGCCGCAAGCCGATCTTGCGCGGCAACTCGAACCGGGGATGCACGACCCGAAACGCCAGCGCCTGTTCGAAGTCTTCTCCGGTCACGGCAACAGCGAACAATGGCGCGACACGCGCGATACCGCAATGACGGACGGCGGGAAGATCTGCGCGCCGCCACAGCCAAACTACCTCCCCTGCTGTTGGCGGGCTGGAGAACTGATTCGCGAACGCTGCGGCGACATCCCGACTCAACAGTGCGAAGAACGGGTAAACAACGCTCGCCAATGGTACGTCGACGCAGCTCCCGGGACGCAAGAAAGCGTCGTGCCCGGAGCCACACCCGACGATTGGCTCGAATGCGGTCAGCTTTCCGACAGTTTTCAACCGTCGTACCAATATCGCACGCGCATGAGCGCGCAGTACGGCCTCGCCATACGCCCCAACGCGGATAGCGCTTTTCGCTACGGGTTGATCGGCTCGAGCGACAACCACAAGGCGCGCGCTGGCCCCGGCTACAAAGAAATCGGTCGCAAGGCCTTCGGAGACGCATACGGGGTTCGGTTGGATTGGTGGAATCGCATCCGCGGCGCTGCAGGGGAACGGCTGGCAGAGCCGGTGCCTCCAGCCGAAGCCAAGCCCAAGGGCTTCGATCCGGGCAGTGAGCGATCCGCTTCCTTCTATTACACCTCCGGCCTAGTGGCCGTGCATTCCCCTAGCCGGCGCCGCGGAGATATCTTCGAGGCACTGGAAAAGCGCCACGCATACGGAACGAGCGGGCCGCGAATCTTGTTGTGGTTCGACTTGGAGAACGCTCCCGGCGCACCGGCACGGATGGGCAGCGATGTCGATCTATCACAGCCACCGCGGTTCACAGTTCGTGCTGTGGGCTCATTCGAGCAAAAACCGGGCTGCCCACAACACACCCTCGACAGACTCGCCCCCGAGCGACTCGACCGCCTGTGCCTCAACGAATGCTACCATCCGAGCGATTCGCGGCACACCATCGAAAGGATCGAAGTCGTCCGCATCCGGCCGCAGATCGATCCGGACGAAGACGTCGACACACTCATCGAGGACCCCTGGAAAACAATCGCTTGCCCATCGAGCCAAGATGGGTGTTCCATCACTTTCGAGGACCCTGAGTACACGGGTGAACGCGAGCACCTCTATTATGTTCGCGCCCTACAAGAACCGACCGACGCAATCAACGGCGACCCAATGCGCTGCCAACGAAACGCCGACGGCAAATGCATCAAGGCAAGATTCTGCCCGGCCAGCGGCCCAACCTTCGACCCGGACGACGAGTGTCTAGCTCCCGTCAACGAACGCGCATGGAGCAGCCCAATCTGGATCCGCCGAAAGTGACCTTGACCCGAACCCGAATGCCAAACAACCACCTACTCTCCCCGGGCAGAATCGGATCACTCGCGCTGCGCAACCGGGTTGTCATGTCACCGATGGGCGTCGCGATCATCGATGACGACGGCGTCATGCGCGAACCGGCGATTCGCTACTACGAAGAACGCGCCCGTGGCGGCGCCGGGCTGATCATCACCGAGCCGTGCGCTGCGTGCTACCCGCGTGGGGCTCAATCCAAACGACAGCCGGGAGTGTCCGACGACAAGTTCATCCCCGGCTTGCGCGACCTAACCGACCGCGTGCATCAACACGGCGCCGCCATTGCCATGCAACTCGTTCACCACGGCAAAGTCTCCCGCCTCGACACGCGTGAGGGCCGGCCCCTCCTAATGCCCTCTAAGCCGAAATTTCATGGCGCCATGGATATGGCCAAGGACCTCACCCAGGAAGAGCTCGGTATGCTCATGCAGGCGAGCAAAGGCAAACCGGTGGTCCAGCCAGCCAGCATCGCCGACATCAAGGCGCTGGTCGCAGACTTCGCCGACGCCGCTGTACGCGCCGCCGAGGCCGGCTTCGACGCAATCGAGCTTCACGCCGCCCACGGCTATATCTTGTCCGAGTTTCTCTCGCCCGCCTGGAACCGACGCCAGGACGAATACGGCGGATCCGTAGAAAATCGTGCACGTCTCCTCTGCGAGGCCATCCACACCGTCAAGGACCGCCTCGGAGCGGCCTTTCCCGTGTGGTGCCGCATCGATGCGGTCGAATATCGAACGCCAAACGGTCTCACGCTCGAGCACGCTCAACGCAATGCCGAGCTCGCAGTCGAAGCCGGAGCGGACGCAATCCACGTCTCGGCATACGCTGACGCCACGTCCGCACCCGGCTTCACCGAAGCGCCCCTGGTACACCGGCCAGCTGGCTTCACCGACTTCGCCGCCAAAATCAAATCGCGAATCGAGGTACCTGTGATCGCTGTCGGCCGGATCGAAGCAACGGTCGCAGACACTTTGATTCGCGACAACAAGGCCGACTTCGTCGCTATGGCGCGCAAGATGTTGGCCGACCCCGAGATCGCATCAAAGCTGTCAGAGGGCCGCGACGCAGAAATCAGGCCGTGCATCTACTGCTATTCCTGTGTCGCAAAACCATTCTTTGATCGCACCGTCCACTGCGGGATCAACCCAGCCATGGGTCGCGAGCTGCAATGGGCCGACGCCGAACGCTCGAAAACTAGTGAACCGAAACACGTCCTGATCGTCGGCGGAGGGGTCGCCGGCCTCGAAGCAGCACGCGTCGCCGCAGTGCGCGGCCACAGGGTTACGTTGCTCGAAAGATCCTCCCATCTCGGTGGCCGGCTCCGCTTTGCCGCGGAGCTATACGAACCGAACCGCGGACTGCTCAACTGGCTCATCGCACGAGTCGAAGCTTCGCCGATCGACATCCGACTCGAAACGCAGGCCGACCGCAAGGCGATTGAACAGATCGCGCCCGATGTCGTACTGATCGCGTCCGGCGCGGAACCGTCGCCCCTACAAATTCCAGGAGCAGATCTCCCACACGTCATCAACGGATATGATCAAGGCGCTATCGTGACGCCGCAACGCAAACTTTCATCGGCGATCGGCGATCGGGTTGTCGTCATCGGCGACGACCAGGTCGCCCTCCGCCTGGCTGAGTTCGTTCAACGTCACGGCAGAACCGTCACACTCCTGGGTAGCGGTGATACCCTCGCACCTTCGATGGCCCACCCGCTTCGATGGCGCGTGCTCAACGATCTGCGAGAAGCCGGCGCGACTCTCAATGCGAAAGCAACCGTGCGTGAGGTCTCGGCCCACTCCGTGACCTTCGACCAAACTATGCACGACGGGACAACCACAACGAGCCAAATTGAATTGGACACCGCCATCGTCGCCAACGCCCTCGGCGCCCCCAATGCCCAGCTCGGGAGATACCCGCCATTCCTGCTATTGGGCGACGCCGGTGGCGGCGGGACGATCGAATCGGCAATCTACGACGGCTTCACTACCGCGGCGAAACTCTAGCAACCCTCTTTCGCAACCCTCTTTCGCAACCCTCTTTCGGTTGACACAGGCGAGGCGCTCCGCCACGGAGTAGGGATGATTGATCTATACACATGGTCGACGCCAAACGGGTACAAGATCTCCATCATGCTCGAAGAGATCGGCATGCCTTACAATCTCATCCCGGTGAACATCAACGAAGAAGAGCAGTTTAAAGACAAGTTCACTTCGGTTTCGCCCAACCAAAAGATCCCGGCCATCGAGGACAGCGACATCCCAGGTGGGCCGATCTCCATCTTCGAATCGGGTGCCATCCTAATCCACCTGGCGGAGAAGAGCGGCAAGCTGCTGCCGCAAGAGCCGAAGGCGCGAGCTGCCGTGCTGCAATGGCTCATGTATCAGATGAGCCACGTCGGACCGATCGTCGGTCAGGCCGGACACTTCGCCAACAATGCACCAGCCGACAAGGACCACTCCTACGCGCTGGGAAGGTTTATCGGCGAGTCACTGCGCATCTTCGGCGTTCTCGACAAGCAACTCGCCATCAACGACTACCTAGCCGGTGAGTACTCCATCGCAGATATCGCGACCTACCCGTGGGTCGTCGCCGCGTGGACACCGTTCAACGCGATGATGCCGGATGAAGTCGCCAAGCTACCCTACCTACAAAAGTGGATCGACCGCTTGGCCAAACGTCCGGCCGTCACCAAAGGAATGAACATCCCGCCATCAAGCGACTAACCGAAGAGCCGCCTGTCCGTGACAAGGGAGTGAGTTACGGCGTGGTCGGCGCCGCAAAGCCAGGCAACACCTCATCAGCGATCAGTTGCAACGAGGACGATACCACCGCTCGGTCCGCGTCGGTGGAACCCGGCACCAGATGCACGAAGTCGAGCCCCAGGTCCGCCAGCGCTTGCAACCGTCGAGACACCTCAGACGCACCACCAACCGCCGAGAACCAATCGACGAAGGCATCCGGAATGCCCTTGGTATGCGCCACATTGGTTCGCGTGTGATCCTTCATATCGTAATTTTCTCGAATCCAACGCACGGCCTGAGCAAGCGGCTCCGGTAACTTTGTTACATCGCTGCCCGGCATCGCTGAAAATCGAGCAAACGTCGTAGCCCCGCCGCGAACCGCATCGCGCGCCGCAACCATGTCCTCGTGTGCAACACAATTGACGATCGCGCCAAAGCTGACGTCACCGTCAGCGCGGCCAGCATCCTTCGCCGCGCGTCGCCCCCGCTCTAGGCGCGCCGCCAAGAACTCGGGATCCGCGCCGACCGCAAGACACACTCGATCGGCCACCCGCGAAGCCAGCTCAATCACTCTTGGCCCCGAGGCCATAACCTCGATGGGCACCTTCGGAAGGTCACCAAGCAGCGGAAGGAACTCGAGGCGACTCGCAAAACCATTTCGATCCACCGCATCGCCTTGCAGGTAGTGTTGCAATGACTCGAGATAGTCCTCGAAGTCACTGAGGCGCTGGGCACGCAATCCGAGTCGTTGAACCGCAGAATCGCCGCGCCCGACACAAACAAGTGCGCGCCCTGCACTTTCGACCTGCAGAGTAATCGCAGCGCACGCAGTGACCGCCGGATCACGGGTCACCGGATTGGTCACACCCGGACCGAGCCGAATCCGGTCGGTCTCCTTCGCCGCCAACACCAGCTGGCACCAGACATCCGGACAAAGGTTCTGACTGTCCGTGAAGAGAACGCTGGCAAAGCCCCGTTCCTCCATGCGCCGAGCCAACCGCCCGGCACTGCCAAACCAAGCAACCGTCGAGATACCGATATCCATCCAATCTCCGAGTAGATTCGATTCGGCCATATCGAAGACACGCCTTCGACGCCAACCGCCCAAAAATAGACCTTCCCGCTCGCCCCCCTCTACCTCCCGGAGAGACTGTCGTTCTCAAAACGACGGCAAAGCCCAACAATCTAATCTCCAGCATTGCGCGCGGGAGAGATGAAAGTTGAGGGTTCGTTCTTGAACGTGCGCCGAAGGCACTGCGGCACAAGGGCAAGAAGGAAGTTGGCGTTTTGATCCCCTCACCCTTAACCCTCTCCCGGAGGTAGAGGGGAAGGCTCTCGGGTTGTCAGCAAGTACTCGTCTTGCCGCACCAAATCGACACCCTCCGGAGGAAGAGGGGAAGGCTCTCGGGTTTTCGGGCGTCGGAACTACCCTACCCGGTCGCGACATGAACCGCCCAACGGTAATCCGGTTTCCCAACCGGACTGCGCTCAATCTCGTCGATATAGATGAACGCTTTAGGCAGCTTGTAACGCGCCAAATGCTCCGCGCAGGTCGTGCGCAACTCTTCGTCCGTCACAACCGCTCCAGGCGCCAATTGGACAATGGCCACGACCTCCTGGCCCCAACGCTCACTCGGACGACCGCACACCACGGCATCGTAGACCGCAGCGTGCTTTTTCAGCACGCCCTCGACCTCCTCGGCGAAGACCTTCTCGCCGCCGGTGTTGATGGTGACGGAATCTCGACCGAGCACTTCAATCGAGCCGTCACCCCGCAAGCGCGCGCGATCCCCAGGCACCGAGTAGCGCGCCCCATCGACGACCGGAAATGTCTTCTCGGTTTTCGCTCGATCGCCAAAATAACCGCACGGCACGCGGCCGCACTGAGCAAACCAACCTGTCTCGTCGTCTCCAGCCTCTAGCAAACGATCGAGATCGGCGCTCAGCACGCACGCTCCGGGCGCCGGGTCGAAAGTTCCCGTACTGGCGCCGCGTTTTCGCGAACTCGTGTGCGTTGCTTGACGCCCAGTCTCCGACGAGCCGACCGTATCGACGATACGCACATGCTGAGGAAACAAGTGGAGAAGTTCTTCCTTCACCGAGACACTCAGAATCGCACCGCCGCTCGCCACCACCTTGAGCGAGGACAGGTCATAGGAGCGGCGGCGCAACTCGTCGACAAGCGGCCGAGCAAAAGCGTCGCCTATGATCTGCACCAAATTGACGCTCTCACGCTCGATCGTCGATAGAATTGAGGCGGGATCGAGGCGACGCGTCTCGTCTTGCAACACGACGGTGTTGCCTTGATGCAGAGCATCGAATGCCGTCCAATGCGCGGCGTGCATCAACGGCGCTGTCGGCATCACACGGTAAGCACCCAACTTGGCCCGCTCGACGACAGCCTCGAGCGAATCGAGTTCCCCCTTCGGCGTACGGCCACCCAGCGCAGCGACAAACACGTCTCCTTGGCGCCAGAACACACCGCGCGGCATCCCAGTCGTGCCCCCCGTGTAGAGCACGTACAAATCGTCCGCCGACCACTGCCGTACGGGCAATTCGTCCGACGCTGCCGACAACGCATCCTCATAGGCAATGGCGCCGGGCAACAGGTCGTGACCCGACTCGTCGGAAACCTGAATCAAGGTCGTAAGCTTCGGTAGCTTCGGTAAAATCTCGACCAAGGTCGGGGCAAAAGCTGAATGATAGATCATCGCCTCGGCCGCCGAGTTCGTCAGCAAATAGACCAACTCGTCGGCGACATAGCGATAGTTCACGTTGACCGGCACCGTGCGCGCCTTGAACGCCCCCAGCATGCCTTCGAGATACTCGGGAGCGTTGTACATGTAGAGGGCAACGTGAGCCTGCGCCGATGCCCAGGGCTGCCGTCCCGTGGCGGGTCCCGCATCGCGCAAACCCCGATCGATTAGGAAGTTTGCGAGCCGCCGGGTTCGCGCGGCAAGGTCGGCAAAAGTAGAGCGCCTATCGCGCCAAACGATCGCTTCGCGGTTCGGTATCGCGGCCGCGATCGCTTCGTTGATCTCGGAGAGGTTCAAGTCCACGCAGCGTCCTCTACCGAAAGAAGCGAACCGGGACAACGGTGCCCCTCCGTCCCTTGATCGAGCCCCGAAAAGGCGCGACAAGTTCAGCTCCCCAATAACGGAGTCCCCATGAAGTACGGCATCAGCATTTTCCCGACCGCCTACGCCATCCGGCCGGCCGAGCTTGCAGTAGCAGCCGAGGCGAGAGGCTTCGACTCGTTCTGGGTACCGGAACACAGTCATATCCCCGTATCCGACGCCACACCGGGCCTCGACTCCGGCGGACTGCCGAACATGTACTACGAAACGATCGACCCCTTTGTCAGCTTGGCGACCGCGGCCGAGGCCACGGACAAGATCCTGCTCGGCACCAGCATCTGCTTGATCGTCCAACGCGATCCAATCCAGCTCGCCAAGGAGGTCGCCAGCCTGGATGTTCTCTCGGATGGGCGCTTTCAGCTCGGCATCGGTGCAGGGTGGAATGCGCCCGAGATCGAGAACCACGGTACGCCGTTCAACCGACGGGTCAGCGTCATGCGCGAACGGGTCGAAGCCATGAAGCGCATCTGGACCCAGGAGAAGGCGGAGTACCACGGCAAGTACGTAGACTTCGATCCAATGTACGCCTGGCCCAAACCCGAGCAGAAGCCGCACCCTCCCCTGCACATCGCAGCCAACCTACCCAACGGCATGAAGCGCGTCGTCAGCTACGGCGACGGATGGATGCCAATGCCGGGAGCCGGCGAAACCGAACCGCTGCAACACGTCGCCGAGCTACGACAGCGCGTCACCGACGCCGGCCGCGACGGAAACGCCTTCGAGATCTCGATGTACTACGCCCCGCCGGACGACGGATACATCAACCAGATGAAGGAAGCCGGAGTCGATCGAGCCATCTTCGTCCTCGAGCCAAATCCACGCGACGCAGCCCTAAAACAACTCGACGAAATCACCGAAGTCATGGCCCGCAACGGTTGATCCAAACACGACGAACTTTGAAACCGGATGAACGCAGATAAACGCGGATGCTTGGCTTGGCCAGCCGGCAGGTAGGCCGAAACTCAGCGTTTATCCGCGTTCATCTGCGGTTTCACTCACTTTTCATTTCGTAGGAGATGCAAGTGAAAGACTTAAAAGACAAGGTCGCGGTCGTCACCGGCGCCGCCAGTGGCATCGGGCGCGCGATGGTCGATAGTTTCGCCAAGCAAGGCATGAAGGTCGTACTGGCCGACGTCGAGAAGGAACGGCTGCAAGCAGCCGCTGACGAGGTGTCAGCGAGCGGAACGGACACTCTGGCCATCGTCACCGATGTGAGCAAGGAGGCCGAGGTCCGCGCCCTCGCCGATCAAACACTCGACGCTTTCGGTGCGGTCGACGTCCTGTGCAACAACGCCGGCGTCTTCGCCGCCGGACTGGCTTGGCAGTCGCCGCACCAGGACTACGAGTGGCTGATGAACGTCAACATTTGGGGCGTCATACACGGCGTTCGGGTCTTCGTACCCATCATGCTCGGTCAAGAGTCCGAAGCCCACATCGTCAACACTGCCTCGATGGCCGGAGTCACGAATGGCCCGTACACCGCCATCTACAACATGACCAAGCACGCCGTTGTCGGATACTCGGAAGCGCTCTACCACGACTTGACGATGACTGGCACAAAGATCGGTGTTTCTGTTTTGTGTCCCGAACTGATCAATACCAACATCGGCGAAGCCCGTCGCAATCGCCCGAAAGACCTCCCGGGTTTCGATTTCACATCGGAGGAACGCCAACTCGTCGAAGGCAGTCTGCAGGAGCTCGCCGCGACGCAGGGGGTCGATCCGACGGTCATGGGAGAACGAGTCGTCCAGGGGATCAAAGACAACCGCTTCTATCTTCTTTCCGAAGACGGCTGGCGCCGATCGTGCGAGGTCCGACTCGAAGATATCCGGCTCGCGCGCAATCCGACCTTTGCCATGCCTATGGAAGCTCCGGATTCAGTGGCGCAATCATGAGCGACATTTCACCCTTCAAGATCTCGATTCCCAAGAATGACCTCGATGATCTCCGTCAGCGGTTGCAGAACACGCGTCTCCCCGACGAGGTCAACGACGACAATTGGGGCTACGGTATCCCCGTCTCTTACCTACGGGAACTGCTCGCGTATTGGCGCAATGAATTCGACTGGCGGGCACAGGAATCCGCGCTAAATCAGCTCGCTCAATTCCGAACGACAGTCGATACGACGGACCCCGGTCTCGTGCACTTTGTCCACCAGCGCTCCAAACACGAAGACGCATTCCCGTTGATCCTCACACACGGATGGCCCGGAACTTTCGTCGAATTTCGTCATGTTGTAGGTCCGCTGACCGACCCCGAAGCGCACGGCGGAGAGGCAGCCGACGCATTTCACGTCGTCTGCCCGTCCATGCCAGGCTACGGATTTTCCGATCGCCCCACGACTCCAGGCTTCGACATCAAGAAGGTTGCTCAGGCCAACGTCGAGCTCATGGCCACTTTGGGCTACGAGCGCTACGGCGCCCAAGGGGGAGACTGGGGCGGCGTCGCGACGCCGCACATGGCGAACCTCGACCCCGACCACTGCGCCGCCATCCATCTCAACTTCGCCATCGCCAATCCGCCAACGGGAGACATGCTGCCGGACGAGGCCGAGCTGATGGGTCGCAACGGCATCCGAAACCACGACGGTGTCGGCTACCTGCAAATCCAGTCAACACGGCCGCAGACCGTGGGCGTCGGACTCAACGACTCGCCGGCCGGCCTTGCGGCTTGGATCGCCGAAAAGTTTCGCTTCTGGACCGACTGCGAAGGCGATCCCAATAACGGCGTCGCGCGCGACGGTCTACTGACCAACATCTCGATCTACTGGTTCACCCAGACCGCAACATCCTCCGCCCGCCTGTACTACGAGTCGATGCACAGCGGCAATTTCGGAGCCGTCACTCCGCCCGTCGAGACGCCGACGGGGGTCGCGGTCTTCCCTCAGGAGCTGATGCTGACACCAAAACGCTGGCTCGAAGCGCAGTACAACCTCGTGCACTATGAAGAAATGCCACGCGGAGGACATTTCGCATCCATGGAAGAGCCGCAGCTGTTCGTCGACGATTTGCGCAAGTTCTTCCGCAACTTTCGCTGAAAACGACGCTGGTCAGTCGCGCGCATCGTCACAACGAGATGGGGTGTAGAGCTGCTCACGACCGGGGAACGTGACCGTGAGCAGCTCCGCACCTACAGCCGACCGGGAGGACTCCGATCGGTGGGGGACAAATCAAGAACAGGGCGTCGCCGGGAAAGTACGACAGGGCGTCAACGGGAAGGTGCGACGGACACGAGGCCGTTACACGACCCCATGTTCACACCCCAATCCACAGCGCCGTGCTTGTCACTTCGCTGTTCGCACCCTCGCCTCGAATGATCGAGAACAAGCATGGGACCGACCTTCGCCAGATCGCGATCCGATTGTCAAGACTTTTCTCTCAGCGTACCGATTCTTTTAGGTACGTAGAATTACCTAATAGCGACCCCAATATTCGGCCGCGAAGGGTCGACCAGGAAAACTTCAGACCGAGCGTTCGGTCGGTTGTTCTAGACTTTTAAAGTTCGAGTATTCTATTTAAATCGGTACGCTATTGTCGTTGCCTGGAGGGCTACAATGAACATCCGGTTCATCCGGTCGGCAGCCAGAGAGGGGCGAATAATGCCAGCTAAAGCAAAGAGGGCGCACCGGAAGAATCGAGAACCTCTGACCGACGAGCTCCGGGCCCAAATCGTCACCGAAAAGTATCGCCGCAGTAGGTCCACAGGAAAGTTTCCGAGCATCGCCGAGCTGGCGGAGAAGTTCAACCGCAGCAGCTCGGTCATCCAGTATGCCGTGAGCACGGCAATCGAAGATGAGCTCGTTTCGATCATCACGATCCCACGACCGCTCCCGAAAACAGATCGCGACGCGGTGCTGGAGGAGGCCTTGTGCGCGGCGTATCCGACGCTCAATTACGCTATCGTCGTCCAGTGCGGCAAACATTCAATCGAGCCCGCAAACTACGAGGAACACGTGGGTTACCATCTCGCGCGCTACTTCATCGAGGCCAAGCACCTCCTCTTCAAGCCACAAAGCCTCTTCGCAGTGGGCGGCGGGCGAGCGGTCTACATGACCGTGCACGCCCTGCGGACCATGGCTCTCAATCGGGCAATTCGTCCGATGCTCATAGCTTCCCTGCACGGGAGTGTGGGCCTGATGATGGACGAAAAGAATCCGAACTTTCTGCCGCGTCAAGGCTTCGAAATCGAGTTGCTCGACAGCGACGACCTCGCGATTGGCTTAGCCGGTTGCTTTGGCGACACAGCTAACGTCAGCGGGAGAACCCAGGTCATGCTAGTGGCCAACCGACTAACCCCGGTCGATATAGGCAAGGTGCGAAAAGAAACCTGGTGGGAACGGAAGGACGACACCCACCCAGCCATTTGTCTCATTACTCTCGGAATGGCATTGGATCGTCCCAAGATGACGGCCGACCTTGCAAAGACGGTCGCAGCAAACCTGCCCCCGCCCGACGGATTCGTCGTTAGTAACCGTGCCCTCAGCCCGTTTCTCGAACTGTACGATCGCGCCGAGAAAGTTGCCAAGGCCGCCGCAACAGACGACCCCCTCGGCCGGGTCTACTACCCGCTCACCGATGTTTGCTATCGCCTCGAGCTCGTCGACCACCCGGTTCTTCATCGAAGCAAGAAGGGGCGGGAAGACAGGCAGGAAATGTTGAAGTACATTGACGCTGTCAATGAGCTGACGCTCCACCCGCCGCCAAGACTGATCGATCAATCCGAGGCGATCTTCGTTGCGGCGACGGGACGGCAGAAGGCGTACTGCATCCGCCAGTTTCTCCTGAAGAACGCGCAAGTGGGTAAGCAAGCTCCAGCAGATCGCCGCGAACGCAGCGTGACCCTCGCGATCGATTCCGAAACCGCCGAAGCGCTAATCGCCATAGCAGCCCGTTGAACAACAGGACACGCGCTGCAAATGGTCTTCTCGCCCCACAGCTGCGCTGGCGACTCCTCAACAAAAGCTCTGGCTTTGCCTCCCACCGCCGCCAAAGGCTTTGGTGGACAGATAGCTCCGCGACGGTTGACCTCTGAAACAGGTCTACGCTCTACTGCCCGAAACCGAATCGAGAAGGGAGGTAGGCGATGGCCGGAGTACGAGTCCTCGTGGGTACAAGAAAGGGTGCTTTTGTAATCACGGGGGACGAACACCGTCAGAGATGGGAGGTCAGCGGACCCCACTTCGGCGGCTGGGAGGTCTACCACGTCAATGGTTCTCCGGTACGTCCGAACCGCATCTACGCATCGTCATCTACCGCCTGGTTCGGTCAGACGATCCAGCGCTCAGACGACGGCGGCAAAACCTGGACGCCCGTCGGCAATGAGTTCGCCTACGAGGGCGCAACAGGTACCCACCAATGGTACGACGGGACGCCTCACCCGTGGGAGTTCGCACGGGTCTGGCATCTCGAGCCGTCTCTCAGCGATCCCGAAACAGTCTATGCCGGAGTCGAGGACGCTGCACTGTTTCGATCCAGGGACGGGGGCGACTCATGGCAAGAGCTGGCGGGGCTCCGCACTCACGCCTCGGCCCCGTCTTGGCAGCCCGGCGCCGGTGGCCTGTGCCTGCACACCATCCTCTTGCACCCAACCGATCCAAACCGAATCATCGTCGCCATCTCCGCAGCCGGTGCCTTTCGCTCCGACGACGGCGGCACGAGCTGGCGACCAATCAACCAGGGCCTCGTCTCAGACCAGATCCCCGACCCAACGGCAGAGGTCGGTCATTGCGTTCATCGCATCGCGATGCATCCTTCGCGCCCGGACGTACTCTTCATGCAAAAACATTGGGACGTCATGCGCAGCGACGACGCCGGCGAATCGTGGCAAGAGGTGAGCGGAAATCTGCCGAGCGACTTCGGATTTCCGATCGAGGTTCACCCACACGAGCCCGACACCATCTACGTGATCCCAATCACCAGCGACTCCGAACACTACCCGCCCGACGGAAAACTGCGGGTCTACCGCAGCCGCACCGGCGGCAACGAATGGGAGGCGCTCACACGGGGCCTTCCGCAGGAGAACTGCTACCTCAACGTACTGCGCGACGCGATGGCAATGGACACGCTGTCCCCAGGCGGCGTCTACTTCGGCACCAGCGGCGGCGACGTATACGCTTCCGCCAACGACGGCGACACATGGTCTGCGATCGTCCGCAACCTGCCGCCCGTCCTCTCCATTGAGGTCCAGACACTGCCATGATTCGAGTGGCGCTCCCGACTCACCTCAGAAAGATGGCGAACACACCGCACGAGGTAAGACTCGACGTCGAACCTCCAGTGACACAACGCTCAGTGCTGGATGCGCTCGAAGCCACCTACCCGATTCTGCGCGGCACCATTCGCGACCACGCGACACGTGAGCGCAGACCCTACGTCCGGTTCTTCGCCTGCCAGGAAGACCTCTCCCACACCTCGCCCGACGACCCACTCCCCGAACCGATCGCCACCGGCACCGAGCCCTTCATCGTGCTCGGTGCCATGTCCGGCGGATAAGTCCGGCGGATAAGTCCGGCGGATAACTCCGGCGGATGAGTCCGGCGGACAGGTCCGCAAAAAGGACGGCACTCTAGAAGTTGAAAAAGCCCCAATCCGGCTCGATGCCGAACATGATTTGGCCGACCGACTCGAGCCGGGCTTCGCAGATGAACGCGTGCTGTGTGATTACGTTTACGTCGCGAAAGTACTTTTGAAACTTCTGCTCGTCGCGAATTCCCGTCGCGCCTACGCAGGAGTGGACCAGTCCGACGACTTCGGCAGAGGTCAGGACTGCGGTCGTAGCGGCAAGCTGACACTGCGCCTTTTCGCGCATCTCGAGATGTCCGCGACTCTTCACCGACGCCCACGCTTCCTCAAAAGCAGCGTGGAAGAAGGCGCGCGCGGCGGCTAGCTTGCCCTCTGCTCGCGCCAGGCGCAGCTGGACCGTTGTGCGATCTCGAATCGAACTCTGCGTGTACGCCGGCACTTTGGCACCCAGTTCCCTCAGGTCGTCGATCGCCGCCTGCGCGATCCCCAGCGGGACCGCTGAATGGCACCCCACCGTCACCCACACGGCGATGCGCGACAAAGGGGTCTGATCGTACGCCGGCGCCGGCTCGGTCAACGGGCCAAACGGCACGGCACGCGTCGTGGGGACGAATACGTCAGCTACATCGACGTCGTGGCTGCCGGTGCCGCGCATGCCCATCGTGTTCCAGTTCTCTACAATCCGGCAATCAGCCGCGGGAATCGCCGTGAGCAGCGTTTCCGCTTGGCCACTCTCATCCGTACGCATCGTGTCCCCATCAAACACGTCGGCGAGCCCGATAAACCACGTGGCACTGTGGCAATTGCTGTTGAAGAGCGTCTGGCCGGATACGACGTAACCACCATCGACTGCCACGGCGCGTCGATGTGGATTGAAAGCGCCGGCGACGATCGCATCGGGAGACGTGAAGATTTCCTCCGTTGTCTGATCCGAAAACCACCCGCCGAACAGCTCGCTCGCATTGCAAACCTGAACGTTCCACGCAGCCGCACCGTCGACCCGAGCCAACGTTTCGGCAACCCGGAATTCAGCTACCGGATCCAATCCCACCCCACCACGCGACCGAGGTCGTAACATCCGAAACAATCCAGCGTCGCGTAGAGCAGTCGAAACCGGTGGCGACAGACGCTTCTCACGCTCGCCGTCATCCGCGTGATCCAGGATGAGCGGCGCTAGTTCGCCGACGGTGGCACAGAGCCTGTCGCTGCCAACTCTCTCGGTCATCACGATTTCCCTCCTCTTTTGGGTCAAAGACTCTCAGGTAACCGATTGTGCGAAACTCTCGCAATTGTCACAATGACAATAATCCGAAGAATCAGGCCACCAAGATAAGGAGGCCCCACGTGCCTGAATACGACATACCGGCAGTCACCAGCCTGCCAAAGAAGAGCGGCGCAAAGAAGCGTCGCATCGTCGTCGTCACCAACCCCAGCGCGGGATCGCTCGAATACATGGGACCGTTGCAAGTCTTCGACGAAGCGAGGTTGTTCCTGGAGTATTCCGGCCGACCGGATCTCGCCTACAACATTGAGATCGTCACGACCGGCAAAGGTCCGATCTACCGTCAAAAAGGTCTTTCGATTTCTGCGGGAACCCCCTACCACCGGGTCCGGGGCACCGTAGACACCCTGCTCTTCCAGGCGACCGACGAGAAGGATGCCTGCCTGCGAGACGAGCGCTTCATCGCATGGGTCGCGAAGATGTCCCACCGGGTACGGCGCATCGTCAGTATTTGCACCGGCTCGTTCATCCTCGCCGAAGCGGGAGTACTCGACGGCCGGCGCGCCACGACCCATTGGTGCGCCTGCGAAGACTTCCGCAGGCGCTATCCTCGCGTAAACCTCGAGCCGGATCCCATTTTCGTCAAAGATGGGCACGTTTACACATCGGCCGGCGCTACCTCCGGTATGGATCTGGCGATTAGCCTCGTCGAAGAGGATTTTGGAACCGAGTTCGCTCGCCGTGTCGCACAGGGCCTGGTCATGTTTCTCCGACGCCCGGGCAACCAAGCGCAGTTCAGCGTTCAAGTCGCAACCGAAGTACCCGACGCAGAGGGAATCCAGGAGATCCAGACCTATATTGTCGACAACCTCGAAGCGGACCTCCGCATCGAGACCTTAGCTGACCGATTCAACATGAGTCCGCGAAACTTCACTCGGGTGTTCACACGAAAACTCGGCGTGGCACCGGGACGTTATGTGGAACAATGCCGGCTGGAACGGGCGCGCCAATATCTCGAGGACACCGACGAGCCGTTGTCCGCGGTCTCCGAACGCTGCGGCTACGCCACCCCCGACGGGCTCCGGCTCGCCTTCGACCGCAATCTAGCCATCACCCCGCGCGCCTATCGCCGAAGTTTCTCGTCCGCTCGTCGCATACACGAAGAGGTCTGAGAAACCCCCTATCGAGTCGGATCCCATGCCAGTGTGAACTTCCATGATCGGGATTTTCCAACTATGAAGGTTCTCATGATGCGAGGCGGGGCAGGCTTATCGGGAGCGATCCTATTGGCACTCGGCATGGCACAAACGCTCTCGGCGCAATCCGTCTACCAAGTCTCGGGACGGCTCGCCGAGTTCCCTGGGTGCAACAGCGCCATGCGCGGCTGGAAAGTCACTCTTCAACCCCTCGGTGCGAGCACCCGGACCGACGTGAGCGGCGGGATTTTCGTCTTCAACGACGTCCCGCCCGGCGACTACGAGCTCATCGCAAGTCCAGGCTGCAACCCCTTCGGCTGCTGGCCCCCTAAAGCAGTATCCGTCGTCGAATCTGACGTCTACACGAATTTCTGCATGCAGGAATCTGCGCCCGGAACCCCTACCCCATTTCCGACACCGACAATCGTGACCGGCCCACCGCCGCCAGTGTTCGAAGCAGTCGAAGCGCGACCGAACCCGGCGCGGCCCGGCTCAGTGGTGTTACTAGACGGTAGTCGCAGCACCGGCTCGACTTTCACCTGGAGACAACAACTCGGCATCGATGTCGTCCTAAACACTTCCCACCAGAGTGCTACGTTCATTGCGCCGCTGGTCCATCGTTCGAGCGACATGGCATTTGAACTGAGGATCTGCTCGGTCGCCTCGAACCAGGAGCGGTGTGAATCACAGCGGCTGCAGCTCAAGATAGAACCCGAGCCTGAATGCGTTGGCGACTGCAACGCTAACGGCAGTGTCGAAATCCAAGAGCTCGTGAGAAGTGTCTCGATCGCTTTGAACAGGGCCGACATCGCGTCCTGCAGGGCCATCGACCTTGAATTGGATTCCCTTGTGCTCATCAATGAGTTGGTCGAGGCGGTAGGCAACGCCCTAAGAGGTTGCCCGACGTCTTCCCCGAGTCCCTCCAACGGGTCGCCGACGCCGACCACCCCTCCCGCCTCAACATGTACGCAAACGCCGACGCCACCGGCCATTGCATTTACGCCTAGTACGACACCGACCCCGCAGGAATTTCCCGTACCCGGCTGCTGCGAATTCAACACCGGCGAGTGCGAGAACCAAGCGGGAGCGGCAATCTTGACCTGCGTCCTCGGCTCGCCAGACGGGCTGTTCGGCCGGTTCTTCGACTTCCACACGTGTCAGCCTGAAACGGGACGCTGCCTGGCCCCAACGCCGACACCAGCGTGCGCAATCGGGCCCTGACAAAGAAACCGCACCAACCTCCAAGTACGAGCCGATACGACTGACCGGCCCGACTATCCGCAGGTCTGCACTTCCCCTGCCAGCGCTTCACGGACGGCGGCAATGAGTTCGGCAATACTCACGCGCAGATCACTATCTGTATCCACCGCCGCGCAACGAAGAGACAGATCGGCGACGAGCGCGAGGCGAACCGCTAACGTCAGGTCTTCGATGCGGACCACGCCGTCGCCGTTGCAATCGCCCGGTTTCGCTACGGCGAATCGACACAACGACGTGCAACAGTCGTCGTCGATCGTGTTGCCGTCGTCGCATGCTTCGCCGGGGTCTAAGGCTCCGTCACCGCACGACGCTTGGCTCTCGACTGCACCGATATCGCATTGCTCCCCCTGTGGTCGACCAACACCGCGCTGATCGAAAGCATGACAATCGCCACCACCGGCGTCGATCGCCGGACTCCCGTCGAGCGGAGCATGCGTCACGGTAGCACCTCCGTTGTCTGCCAGCGGCCCGAGCATCGGATCGATATCCACCAAGTCGGTGTCGAGGAGCGTCACCACACATCGGTCCGTCGCGCTCGACAAGAGGTTGTTTCCTTCGGAGCGTAACGTCCCCAAAGCAAGACCCAAGGCAGTCCCGCAGTCCTCTTCGACGCCGTCAGGGTCGAAGTTCGCGAAGATGATCGACCGCCGCACATCGACCGAAGAACCGTCGCCGAGGTGAATACCCGCTCCCATGTTTCCGACGATGCTGCTGTCCTCGATGCGGTTGGGCGCTCGGTTGAGCTGCACCCCACCCAATGAAAACGGCCCGCCGTTTCCGCTGACGGTGACGTTGCGCAACGTCGCCCCGGAACCCGCATCGACACCGGTGCCCTGATTGCCGATGATCGCCGAATTCTCGATCCACGCCTTGCCCAGGGCTCCAACTCCACCAGTGCTGACGAAACCCAATCCCGAGACATCAGCGACCGTAGAAGGATTGGCGCCGTTGTTCTCGATGGTGCTCTCGACGATGCGTACGGAGCCGTCGCTCAACACACCGACCCCGCCGTTCCCACTGACGACGGAGCGAACCACGACGACTCCGCTCCCAGGACAAGCGACTCCCCAGGCCTGATTGTCGCGCAGCACAGAGTCTATGATTGTCGGACAACCGAAAATCCCGCCGCCGTTGCCTGAGATGTCAGCCCGGATTACCCGCAATGAGCCGTCTTGGGAGTCGATCGCCCCGGCGTTCCCGATCATCGTCAAATCTTCCATGAGGGCGCGTCCCTCGTTCTCGATCGATGTCCCAAAGTTATCCACAAAGTGCACACGCGACAGGTGTAGTCCGCCATCGTTGTGCAGAACCGTGCCGAACGAGTCTTCGATCCCGTTGCCTTCAAACCCCACATCGAGCAGCTGCATCTCCGGGCCGCGATTCAAGAGCGTGATTAGGTGATTCTCGTAGACGCAGCCACGAACCGTAAAATCGCTGAGCTGCGCATTCACTCCCGGCATGACTTCCATGAACGCGGTCAGGCCACCGCAATCGACCACACTCGACTCGCGACCGTCGCCTTGCAATACGATCTCCTCGGTGATGTCGAGGTCACCCGCCAGCGATTCATCCTCTTCGCCCAGCAGCGACAGGGAAAAGACGCCGGCCGGTAAGACGACACGATCCAAGCCCGCGGTTGCGTTCGCCTCCTGAACAGCTGCTCGCAGCGTGCATTCGCCCTGAGCCGTCGCGCACTCTCCATCTCCTGGAGCTGCGTCGACGGCATCCTCCCCCGAGGTCACGACCAGTTCCAATGCCGATGCCGGCTGCGCCGGTACGCCGACAAGGATCAAAGATGCGGCGGCGCCGGCAACCGTCGCCGCCGTCCGCACGATTCGCCACAGGTTTTGCACAATCATGACCAATAAGCAGTGCAACAAACATACCCGGGAGGCTGACTGTGCGCTGCTTTAGACGAACGCGTACACAATGGGACTACAAGCTCGCATTGCCGCAAGGCGGCCGCACCGACGCAACAACGCGCCGACGATTGCGACCGCCTCTGGCCGTCGCCACGCTTCTATCCGTCTGCGGCGCGCAGGCGTGTCACGAGAGAATCCAAGTGCTCGACGCGCGCCCCGAAGGTCTGGTCGAAGCCGTGCGCCCTCTTCATGTAGAGGTGGGCATCGCATTCCCAGGTGAACCCCATACCGCCGTGGTTCTGAATGTTGTCCGCACCGTTCCGCAGGTACGCGTCCGTACACAGCAACTTCGCCGTGGACAGCTGATACCCGGCGTCGTCGCGACCGTCTCGAACGCACACCGTCGCGTAGATCGTCGCCGAGCGCGCGACTTCGGCTCGCACCGCCATATCGGCACAGCGGTGCTTGACCGCCTGAAAGGACCCGATCGGTTGCCCGAATTGCGTCCGCACCTTGCAATACTCGACCGACATCTCGACCGTGCTCTCGATACCACCAACCGCCTCAGCGCACGCCAGAATGGTCGCTCGGCGCAGCAACTGATCCGCGGCCTGGCCGCGGCAGAGCTCCCGGCAACGCGCACCGTCGAGATGCAAGGAGTAAACCCGGCGCGTCGGATCGAAGGAACGCAGCGCGCCAGCGGTCCAATCGTCGTCTCGTTCGACAAACCAGAGGCTCCCCCCCGAGAACAGCAGCAACGCACTGGCGAACTCGACATCAGACGCGCGCCCGATCGACACGGTGATCCGGCCATCGGCTACCGTCACCGAATCTTCAGATTCCGCGACGACGATCGCGCACGGTGTCTCACCCGACAGCACCTGCGCTCGCAAAGCATCATCGTTGAGCGAATGCGCTGCGAGCACAGAGCCGAGCCAAGGCCCCGGCACCAACGTCCGACCGACTTCGTTGAAGACAATCATCTCTTCAGTCAGCGAGAAGCCGGATCCACCGCGATCCTCGCTCAGACCGAGGCCGAAGAACCCAAGATCGCCGGCCTGTCGCCAGACGTGGTCCAGCCCGGCAATCGACTCGGCATCGAAAAGGGCGCGCACTTTATCCGGAGGCAATTCCTTGGCGAGGAACGATCGGACCGTTTCCTGAATCGCGTCCTGGTCGGCACTCTGCATCAGATCCATCGCGAGAACCTCATCGGCCATTCTGCATTCGCCATTGCCCGCTTCATCGAATTCACCTTTTACCTGGGCAATCCCAAGACTCGCTCGCCGATGATGTTGCGTTGGATTTCCTTCGTCCCTGCGGCGATCGTCGAAGAGAACGCCAGCAGATAGTGAAACACCCAAGAACTCCGCGAAGAACCCACTGATCGGTTTCCTTCCCAGTCGAGAACATGCGGACCGAGTATGTCGATGGCCAAAGCGTGAATACGCTGCTGCAGCTCCGAGAAGAAAAGTCGAATCAACGAAGCCTCCGAGCTCGGCATTCCGGTGCGCGCCGTACGGCTGACACTTCGATAGGTCATCGCTCGCAACGCCTCGACATCGGCTTTGGCTCGCGCCAAGCGGCGCGCGATCTCTTCGTCTTCGAGAGCCATCTCTCGGCGAGACGAAGTTACGAGCGGCGTCTCGCGAGCCAGCGTCACGAGTTCTTCGACCAATCGCTCCAAGCGCACTTGCTCGGCCAAAAAGGCGGTACCGCGCTCGAAGCTCAACGTCGACATCGCGACCTTCCAGCCGTCGTTCATTTTTCCCACGATATTGGCACGCGGGATCCGGACCTCATCGTAGAAAACTTCGCAAAATTCCTCGTGGCCCGCGATCGTACGAATCATCCTGACGTCGATCCCTTTCGCGTCCATCGGGCAAATCACCCACGAGATCCCCTTGTGCTTCGGTGCGTCCGGGTCGGTGCGAACCAGAAGCTCTTGGTACTCCGCGATGTTACCGAAACTGGTCCAGATCTTCTGGCCCGTGACGACGAGGTCATCGCCGTCGATCACCGCTTTGGTAGACAAAGCAGCGAGGTCGGAACCGGCGCCCGGTTCTGAAAACCCTTGGCACCACACCACATCGCCGCGCAGGATCTTCGGCAGATGGAACGACTTCTGCTCGTCGCTGCCGCAGGCCATCAAGGTCGGGCCACCGTGCTTGAGGCCGACAAACAGCGTCGTCGGGTCCGGAGCCTCGGCGCGAGCGAACTCCTCGTACCAGATTACCTGCTCCATCAGCGAAGCGCCGCGACCGCCGTACTCGGTGGGCCAGTTGATGCCCGCCCAGCCACCTTCGAACATCGTCCGTTGCCAGGCACGGTCGGCTTCGCAGCGCACCTTCGGGTCTTCCGACCCCTGCCCCTCGGCTGGCCTGTTCGCCTCCAACCATTCGCGCGCCTCGCGGCGGAACTGTTCCTCTTCAGAAGAGAACTCAAGATCCATCGCCGCACTATTCAGCGCCACCGCTGTGGTTTCAAGGAGGCGGCGCCAACAGTGGGTAAGCCGGCTCCGCCGGGGCCTGGCCCTTGCCGGGTCGCTCGCAACAGAATCTGGGCCGGACTGTGTCGGCGGTGCGACGCTCCCCACCCCCTGGCCCCCTGCTCGGAAAGGAGGAGCAACTACTTGTTGTTTCGCCAGTCAGCGTAGATGTTTTCCAGGAAGCGGTGCACGGCATTGATGGTGTGCCCAGTCCTCAGAGAATGAAACACCTCAAACGCGTGTTGCGCGCCCGGGAGCTCAGCGTAGAGAACCGGCTGTGTGGAAACGGCACGTAGAGTGTCGACAAAGGTCCGTGCGTTCTCGACCAACGCCAAGGTGTCGTGGGTTCCGTGGATGACGAAGAACGGCGGTGCATCGGCGCGCACGTGAGAGATCGGTGAAGCCTTTTCCCACATCTCTTGGCGATCTTCCGTCGTGACCTTCATCACGTATTTCTCGAGGAACGGCTTCATCGACTGTTTCTTGAAGGCCCCGTCGCGATCGAGAAAGTCGTAGATGCCGTAGAACGGAACGCAGGCAGCGACCGATGTATCGACGTCTTCAAAGCCCGGCTGCAGTTCGGGGTCGTTGGCTGTGAGCGCCGCCAGCGACGACAGATGCCCGCCTGCCGAGCCGCCGGTGATGGCGATGAAGTCGGCGTTGAAACCGTATTCGACAGCGTTCTTACGTATCCAGGCAATCGCTTGTTTAACGTCGATGATGTGATCCGGAAACGTCGCCTTGGGGCTGAGTCGGTAGTTCGCCGCTACACAGGCCCAGCCATTGGAAGCGAGCAGGTTGATCAACGGCTGCGCCTGCTCGTGCTTGTTGCCAATCGTCCAACCGCCGCCGTGAATCTGCAGCAGTACGGGAAGTGGCCCAGAGCGCTCCGCGGGGCGATACACATCCAAGTGGTGTCGGTCTCCCGCTTCGCCGTAAACGATGTTCTTGACCACCTCGACGCCGCGACGCTTCATGCGAAACGGATTCACGAGATCGGCGTACGGTACGTACGAGCGCACCCCGCCGAGCTCACCGGGAGTATCGTCTTCGCGACCGAGTCCGCTGTTCAGCGCTTCCCGCAAGATCGGCTCAGCCCGAGCCGCCTGATACTGCGCGAAGGCAAGCGCCACCCACGAGAGCCCCACGAGAACCAGCCCGACCCAACCCGTCGGCTCGTCCAACGCACCATTGGACACCAGCACCGTCGCCGCGATCGCCTGCAGGACGACGAAATGCGGCGCCAGCTCACCGTGTAGCCACCCCACAAAAAAGTAGGGGATGACGAAGACACCGATATTGCGGCCGCGCACGACGACCGCAAACGCAAAGACGAAGCTGATAATCCCGAGCGCCAGAAGCATAGAGCCGACTATCTCAGACCCCCACGTTCGAGATCAATCCACCCTCGACTAAGGCCTGGTCGACCAAGGCACGCACGCTCGGCTCGAGCAAGAACGAGGCATGACTGCCCGGGTACCACTCGGTGCGTGGCTTTTCCCAATGCTTCCAAAGACGCTTGACGGCTAGAGGCGGTACCAACGCATCAACCAGGCCGGCGAAGATAAAACGCCGCTCCTGCGGAAGCCGACACTGCATGGCCAGAGGAGAGATGACCTTCAGAATGCGCCCCGCATCGCGCCAGAAACGATGCATCTGCGCCGGCACCTCGACATCCGGGTCCATGTGGCGCCGGAAGAGATCGATAAAGTCACATGCCGGGATGCCCGCAACCGCAACCGCCAAGTTCTGTTCGAGACAAGAGAGCAACGCCGTCGTGTATCCACCGAGGGACATTCCCATGACGGCAACGGGTTCGTCGCTCTGAGCTCGAACCCAGCTCAGGATACGGCGCAGGTCCCACATCGCCTGTTCTTCACCGTGAATCAGATTGGCGATGCCGCCGGTAAATAAGGTCTCGCCACTCGCCTGGCCACAACGGCGCGGTCCGTGCAGGGGCATCACATAGGACAGGACGTTTAGACCGAGCTTGTCGTGTAGGTAGTCGGCATGGATGGCGGTCAAATCCATCGTCGGGTCGCCCATCCGGTAACCGTGAATCGCAACCACCCAAGGGCGCGCTCCGTCTTTGTGCCGCTTCACCCATGCATGCGCCGTCCGGTTTCGTTCATAGCCAAGCCAGCGCCGGCGGCCCGGA
This sequence comes from Deltaproteobacteria bacterium, assembly GCA_029262455.1. Lineage (GTDB taxonomy): Bacteria > Desulfobacterota > Binatia > HRBIN30 > CADEER01 > CADEER01. The sequence continues at coordinate 92,707 of JAJCZJ010000070.1, forward strand.
TCATGCTCGCGCGGTTCGTAGCCGCTGCGAAACATCATGTGCTCGTAGCGCCACCACCTGCGCACCGCCCTGAAGCGCGGTCGTGTCAACGGAGGTGGCTCTCGGTGGAACGAGGCGGGATCGTCGAGCCAGCCATTCTCCTTATAGAGTTCGACGGCTCGCATGACTTCACGCTGCACCCAGGGATCGACATCACCCGGGCGCACCCAAAAGCCGGAGGTGCCGGACAACATGGCGATCAACCCGCGATCCACCGCAAGCTTGCCGATCGTCGAGATCTTCGGCCGCGGCAGCGGGATATCGATCCCTTCCGGGTGATCCAACATCCGCCGCCAGGATCCCTCCCACAGCGGAGCAAACACTTCGTGACTCAGTGTCATCTCCAGTTCCCCCGAATAACTTGTTCCACAACGCGAACAATGTTGCCAATGATTTTTCGGGGGACGGGGGACGGGGTACGGGGTACTGAAGTGCTGGGTACAGAAGTGCGGGGTACAGAAGTGCGGGGTACGGGGTACGGGGTGCGGGGTACAGGGTGCGGGGTACAGGGTACGGGGTACAGAAGTGCGGGGTACGGGGTACGGGGTACAGACGAGCGGGGTACGGGGTACAGACGAGCGGGGTACGGGGTACAGACGAGCGGGGTACGGGGTACAGACGAGCGGGGTACGGGTACGGGGTACGGAAGAGCGGGGTACGGGCGATTAGGGTACGGGGGACTGGTTCGGGGCACTGGGTACGGGGTCATT
>JAJCZJ010000071.1 GCA_029262455.1 Deltaproteobacteria bacterium
TTGTCAAAGAAGAGAAGGCAGACCTGTTCTTCGTGACCCTCCGCAAGACCGAAGCGCACTACTCGCCGACCACCATGTACAACGACCGGGCGATCTCGCCGAGCCTGTTCCAGTGGGAGTCGCAGAGCATTATCCCGGCCTTCTCGCCCACCGGCCAGCGCTACATCCATCACCGGGAGATGGGGACCACGGTCCATCTGTTTGTGAGGGAGTCGAAGGAGTCCGATGGGGGCCTGGGTTCCCCGCCCTACCTGTATGCGGGCCGGGCGAACTACGTGAGCCACACCGGCGACCGTCCCATGAAGATTATCTGGCGGTTGGAGCAGGACCTGCCGGCGGACCTGTTCGCGGCAGCAAGGGTGGCGTAGGGGTAGCGGGTTACCGACACATAAATATTCAAGAATGTGACGTTGTAGTGCCAGCGTCTCTTACGCTCTACGGGCGCAAGATTGGCATGCCGACTACTGCTTCCAAGTGAGCATGTCGAGCAAGCGAAGATCACTGACCTCTCCCGCAACCCTGGCCGCGTGAGGGGCGCTGTCCGCGCGCAAGGCTCGTCGGAGATCCCGCAGTGCCTCCTCGTTCAGCAGGATGTCCTGGCGCACTGCTTCCCAAAATAGAAGACGGTATCGGCGCAGCGCGGGCCGGAACTCGGCAGCCTGTTGAGCCGCTGTCTTGGCTTGTTCGTGGTAAGCAGCACGGAGTCGGGAGTCAAGGATTGGGAACAGGCCCGGCCGGGTCACGTGGAGGACCTTGCTGATCTTGCCTACCGAGACTCCCGCAGGACTGTCGTCAAGGAAGTGCGACCACAGCGTAAGAGCGGAATCGAAGGGCCCGCCTCCCCGGGTGGGGTCCGCGTCCCGGAGGCTGGCATCAAGGGCGACCTTGTCGAATGGCGCCGACACGGCGCGCTCTAGGAACCAATCTGCCTGCTCCTCACTGATGCGCGATCCCATCCAGGGGCTTCTGGTGGCCTGGATAACCTTTCGGGAGACTCTCCGTTCCTCTGGGCTCAGCAGGTCGAAGTGTGCAACGGTGTCGTGGTGCTTGCGCAGGTATCGGCCGATTTCTATAAGGGGCTCAGCAACAGGTCTGCCGGCGACGATCATCCGATCACCCGATCTGCTGCCGAAAGGAACGCGTCCTGACCCCCTAAGCCCTCAATGCCATCCTTCGGGGGCAGTTTGGTGGCCTTCATGGCAACGGATTGTTTGTGGCGTAGCGGGAGACTCCGCCGGTGTCCATGGAATGGGGGCGCAGTTCGCCGCCTAGTCGTGCCATCGCCATTCCTCTGCCTATTGTCGTTTTCCGCTGTGACGGGCGTGGCTAGCAACCTAGGGTCGATCCTTTGTCAAGATCTCTACGCTACAGGAGTTGTCGTTGGCTCAGCTATGGGTGCGCTTAGTTGCTGGGATGTCGCCTGGACTTATTGCGGACACGAAGGCAAGGAAGGCAGCCTCGGATGCGTCGCTCACGGGTGACGGCCAAACCCGATGCAAGGAACTCGGTGGCGTCACCCTCTCGGTGTAAGAGCCTGCCTACAAAGGCCAGGAGGGGTACCGAGCCGCAATGACTTGCGCGACATTCCGCGACATGGTCTCGCGACTATCTCGCCACATGTTTGGACCTACCATGGTAGGAACCACCGTGGTATGATCCCGCCATGAAGGTCGACAAGATAAGTGTTTCCTTCGATCCGGACCTGGGAGACTCGGTTCGGGAAGCCGCCAGACGGCAGGGCGCAGGGCTTTCGGCGTGGCTGGCCGGCGCTGCCGAAGCAAAGCTTCGCTCCGAGGCCCTGGCCGATTTCCTGCAGGCCTGGGAGTCTGAACACGGCCATTTGACCGAGGAGGAGCTTGCCCGGGCGGCCAAAGAGTTGGGGATGGTCAGGGCGCCGGCGCAGTCCGGGCCGTGAGTGCCCTGGTGCTCGACGCTGGAGCGTTGATCGCAGTCGACAGCAATGATCGCCCTATGGTCGCCCGCCTGCGTCTGGCGCTCGAACAAAACTTGGAGTTGAGAACCACTGGAATAGTGGTGGCCGAGGTTTGGCGAGATCCGTCAGGCAGGCAGGCAAATCTTGCTCGGTTGATGAAATCCATTGAGGTGCGGGCGGTGGACGCCGATTTGGGAAGGCAAGCCGGGGTTCTGTTGGGCCGGGCCGGCGGTGGTCAGGCGCCGGATGCGACCGTGGTGGCGGTAGCCGAAACCGGGGATCGGGTGGTGACCAGTGACCCCGGCGACATCGAACGCCTGGTCCAGGCATCGGGCAGAAGCATCGGCGTCGTTTCCTGCTAGCTCCTCGGGTTGAGGTTGCAGAAGGCGTAGCACCAGGGGGCTTTGCGTGCGCTGAGTTGGACCAGGTGGGGGGAGTTTCGTAACCGTTTTCCTTAGCCACACCAGTTCCCCTGCGTCCTGCTCGACGCTACTTACTTCAAGGGGCGCCAGGGAGGCGTGGTGCGTCCAAGGCGATTGTGATCGCCAAAAGCATCAGCGCCACCGTGGAGCGTAAGGGTGCTTGGCCGGGATGTCGGCGACTTCGAAAGCGCTGGCCTTTTTGGACCCCGTTTCCGCGCGGGGCGGGCCCGGGACCTCCGAGGGGTGCGGGAGTTGATTTCCGACTCGCACGAGGGGTTCACGTAGGCGAATCAGGCGGTGATGCGGGGGGCAGCCTGGCTGGCGCTGTTGGGTGCATTGCGCGGGGAATACCATAGTTTCGCCAGATGCACGGTTATGCCGAATCCGGCCAATTGGCCATCTGCGCCTCTTCTCAGCCGCGCTAGAGAAAGCTCTGGAGCAAAATTCGCTGGAGCGGGTCAACAATGAGATCAAGCGCGGGACCAAGGTTGCGGTGATCTTCCCCAGCTAGGCCGCGGTCAACAGACGCGCTGGGTCGGCGCTGATCGAGACTCACGACGAGTGAGCGGTGGCCGTCAAGCGTTACCTGTACCGGGCTTCGATGGCAAAGCTGGACGAGACCCGCAATGATGAACCCGACGGAAAGGAGCTGGAAGCAAAGCCCGTGACACTAGGCCTTCGCTGAGGTCAAGCCGCGTTGCGATTTTTGACGACGTGACGGTAACGGGAGGGGGGCGACTTCGCTTCTGCCCAACGATTCACCGAGAGACCGCATGCTGCCCTGGGCGGGTGAGTCGGTCAAAGATGAGCGGGGGACTGGCAGGTGTTCCCATGCGTTTTCAAACAGTGCTTAAGGGATCTCGGTTTCGGTCGATACTGACTTTGAATTCCGTCTAAGTAAACGGGGGCTCCAATGACGGTTTACCGCCGGGCCAGACTGGTTCCGCCGCTCTCTGCTTGGCTGCGGCCAAAACCTCCTGTTTTTGAGCAAGGCGCGTAATCCGGTGGTCATCGAGCCGGTTGACGAAGCGGTACTCAAGGATCGCGCGATCCGCCTTTTTGACTTCCTCATCAGGGTGCAACAGGTGCGGTCGAAACCCCACCGGACTCTTGACGGTTACGAAGCGCGGGGCGGCAGAGTCATCCTGCTTGGATCACTCCCCAAGTCCCCCGCAATAAGGGGATCGTTCCAAGAACCGACCCCCGAGCCGGATCGGCCTTACCTGATTCTCGACAGGGTCCCTCGCACGCCGCCGCCCGCCCCACAGGAAGTGCTTGCACCCTGGCTCGCGATTGGTTGGGAGGATGACCCCAATCAGGCTCCCGTGCTCTCCGAAGAGATTTCCGTTCTGACCGATCAGGATGACTATTCCCCGACGATCATGTATCTGGAGAACAACCGCAATATCGAGCGCATGTTCGAGAGTTGGGTGGCGCAATGGAAATCGTGGGCACTGGAGGAGGAAGAAGCCGACAGGATTAGATCGATTTATACATCGGTCTTTCAGATGTCGGAACGGGTCGCCGACGCACCTGAGGAGCTCGAACTGCTGCTTGGTGTTGGAACTTTGTCCTGGCGCCCAGACGGACATGAAGAGGTCTGTCGACCAATTGTCGTTTTGCGGGTTTCCATTGACTTTGACGACAGCAACGGCCGCTTGACCGTTCGTGAGTCAGATGCCTCGCGTGGCCCGAACCTGGAGTTCGACATGCTGGAACCCGGTCTGTGGCCGGAACCCCTGAAGCGGACTCAACTGACCGAAGAACTACTCGCGGTGGAAGATAACCTCCTTTCGTCAGAGTCGATGGGATCGATCCTTCGTCGTGCTGCGCACAACCTCGGATCTGAAGCTCAATATTCCAGCTCCAATCTGCCCGCGCCCGCTCGAAGCGACCCGAACGTTTCGTTCGCGCCAACCCTAATCCTGCGGAAGCGTTCCAACGAATCCTTGATTCGCGTCTTCAACGAAATACGAACGCAGCTTGAAAGCGCATCTTGCCCTCCACGAGGTATCGCCGAACTCGTGGCGGTGTTGCCATCTACCGTCGACGACGGAACGGACGCCGACGTTCCGCCGGACGAGAACCATGAAACCTATTTACCTCTTCATGCCAACAAGGAACAAGCGCGCATTGTCGAGCGCGTCAGTACTAGGCCCCATGTGGTCGTTCAGGGCCCTCCCGGCACCGGCAAAACCCACACAATCGCCAACCTCGTTTCTCATCTCCTAGCCCAGGGCAAGAAGGTGCTGGTAACCGCCCAGACCGATAGAGCGCTGCGGGAACTTCGAGCGAAACTACCAGCCTCCCTTGAGGCATTGTGTGTGTCAGCCGTTGGGCGAGATCAGTCGGATCTCACTGATCTGAAAGTGGCGGTGAACGAACTGGCCTCCCGTGCCGAGGACTTCGATGCCTTGCGCGAGCGAGAGCGGATAGTAAAACTTGAATCGGCGTTGGATAAATTTCGTCGACAAGCAGCCGAAACGAAATCCCGCCTTATCGAACGCCGCGAGACGGAAGTGGTTCCTTATGAACTCGGCCCTTACTTTGGAACGCTTTCCGAGATAGCTAGAGCCCATCGCAAGGACATGGAGCGCTTCGGGTGGCTTGAGGACCTGTCGCCCTCGCTAACGCAGGAAGCAGCCCCGCTCGCGAACGAGGCGGCGGCCGAGCTTTACGAATTATTGACCGACCGAAACCTTGACGATCCGAGCGCTGGGGAGCTTCTTGAAATCGGAGTCCTCCCGAACCCAGAAGAGTTTCACCGGCAGTGCGTCAAACTCGCCGCCGTCGAAAGGGGAGTTCAGAGCGAAATCGGTTGGCGGGAACATCCGTCGTATTCCTCGATCTCGAAGCTCGCCCCCATGCAACGTGCTGAACTTAGCGTCGGCATTCAAGCCCTCGCAAGAGAAGCGGCTCGCCTTGCCAGCCGGGGCGAACCTTGGATGAGTCAAGCGATACGGGACATCTCGCACGGAAAGCCCGAAGTCTGGAAGCGTCGCCGGGAAGAAATCAGACGACTCCTAGTGGAGACAAGGCCACTGATCGATCAACTAGGAGTTACTCCTCGGATCGAAATCGCCGGCGCCAGGGAGGACGTTGCGAATCTAGTGGCACAAGCCGAGGAACTCGGTCGCCACCTTCAAGAGGGTGGAAAGCTGAAGAGGGTGCTTGGCTCGCCCCGCGTAGTAAAGCAAGCTCAATCGATGCTGGCGATTGTTACGGTTGATGGAAGACGACCTGAAACTGTGCAGCTGCTGGAGCGCTTCGTGCTCTGGGCTAGGGCCGACCGGGCGCTGGAGGACATCGAGATGCTTTGGCCGGCTGACGTCCCAATCCCGGATGAGGACACGCTTTCGGAACGCTGGGCCTGGCACTTTGGCGAGGTTGAACTCTTGTCACGAGTCACAGTTCTCGCCGAGAAACTCCAGGAAATGGAGGAAGTCCTTTCGAATTCGGGGATTCCTCAGCCAGACTGGTTTGACCCGCGTAGTATCCAGCGAATCGCTGAGGCGTTTTCCGCCGCCGAAACAATGGATTCTCTGGTTCAGGCCCAAGATCCCATTGCTGGAGTCGCGGCTGAGGTTGGCCGCGCGCTTCGGTGGCCCAACCCTGACCCAGTCCACCAAAGGCTAGCAGGAGCCGTTCGCTCTCTGGACTCCGCTAGCTTCCGCGAGGCATATACCCAGCTTCATCGCCTACACGAAATCGACGTGTCAACGAAGCGACGCGACGATCTAGTCCGAACCTTGCTTGCATTCGTACCTAAATTCCCCGCGGAATCGATGCGAGACGACCCCTCACTCTGGCGCGGGAGAATGGAGTTGTTCGAAGAGGCGTGGACTTGGTGCGAGGTTGGCGGGTGGATAGATGAAGTAGCAACCACCACCGAAACCAAAAAACTCCAGGCCTATGCTGAACGACTCGAGATGAAGATCCTCGGGACACTAGCGGACCTGACCGCGGCAAAAGCCTGGGAGAAGTCTGTCTCCAGGCTAGGTCCGGGGGAACGGCAAAGCCTCAAGGGTTATGCCCTCGCGGTTAAAAGGCTGGGAAAGGGAACAGGAAAATACGCTCAACACAAGCGCAAGGAAGCCCAGCACGCACTTCAGAACTGCCGTGATGCCGTCCCAGCTTGGGTTATGCCCATCTATCGAATCGCCGAGACGCTTTCTGTTTCTAGCGACATCTTTGATGTCGTAATCATCGACGAAGCTTCACAAGCCGGATTGGATGCAGCCTTTCTCCAGTACTTAGCGCCTAAGGTCGTCGTCGTGGGGGACGATAAGCAGGTCTCTCCAGCAGGCGTCGGCATTGACAACCAGCTCCTGATCGATCTTAGAAAACAGTATCTGTGCGACTTTCCCCAAGGCCACCTTTGGGAGGCACCTCAGACCAGCTTCTTTGACCTCGCCAACATCATGTACGGCGACGTCATCACTCTTCGCGAGCACTTCCGGTGCGTCCCCGAGATCATCGGCTTTTCGAACCGTATAGCTTACGAGCCCGAAGGCGTTTCCCTAATCCCCCTCCGCCAATACGGAACAGATCGCCTGGAGCCGATCAAAACCGTCTACGTAGATGACGGGTATGCTCAAGGAGTTTCTGGCAATCGAATCAACCAGCCGGAAGCAGACGCGATAGTGGCCGCGGTTTTGAAGTGTCTCTCCGATCCCGCCTACGACGGCAAGACGATGGGCGTCATTTCTCTAACGGGGAGAGCTCAGGCTGCAAGAATCGAAAAAGAGTTGCTATCGCGAATCGACCTCCGTGAGTACAGGACACGTGAGCTTCGCTGCGGGGATGCCCCCGATTTCCAGGGTTCCGAACGGGACGTGATCTTCTTGTCACTTGTCGCGACTCGGGATGCAAACTTCGCCGCTCTGACGAGCGACCTTTACCTTCAGCGATTCAACGTCGCAGCCTCTCGCGCCAAGGATCAGATGTGGCTCTTCCACTCGGTCCTTCCCGCCGATATCGCTAATCGCAACGATTTGCGTCTCAAGCTCCTCGAATACTGCCGTTCGGAGGAAGCTCTCGCGGACGATCCCTCAGCACAAGACTTGGTTGCCACGTCAGATGGGGAACGAGATGACCGGTTCGACTCACTATTTGAACAGCACGTTTACAACGATCTTTGCAGACGGCGTTTCAACGTAGTGCCGCAATGGGAGGTGTACGGGTACCGCATCGATCTGGTCGTCGTGGGAGGAAGGCGTCGCTTGGCCATCGAGTGCGACGGCGACCAGTGGCATGGGGCCAAAGAGTACGAGAGCGATCTGAATCGGCAGAGAGAGCTTGAGCGGTGCGGATGGATCTTCTTTAGGCTGCCAGCCTCAACCTACTACCGCCATCCGGCCCAAGCCTTGGAACCTCTGTGGGATTTGCTTGATAAGTTTGACATCCGGCCCACAGGCTGGAAACCGTCTCAACCAACCAAAGTACCGCTTGCCCCCGTAGCCGGCTTGATTGACGACGATAGGCATACCACCGCACGGGAACCCGACGTCGCCAACGCGACTCGGTCCCTCGCGGAATCTCAGCTTCCGCAGGTTTTCCAGGAGCTTCCCGACCCAACCTCCGCGACCGAAGTGCCGTATTTCGTTGAAAAAGAGGACGAATGGCTCGATCCGGAAGGTCTTCTTCACTGGGAGAGAGATTCAGCGACCGAATCCTCCGCGTCAGCGCCCAATCCCAAGATCCCAGCTCCGCAGCTTGGGGGTCTTGCGCCTTACGTGCACTGGGACGTGGATCGAATTCTTCCAAGTCCTACCTCGGCTTCCACGACTGATCGAATCAACGGACTGGTAGAGATCGTCCGGTTGGAGGGACCTGTACAGGCAGAACGGGTTTTCACCTTGTTTGTGAAGTCGGCAGGCATGGCGAAGGTCGGAAAGAGCATAAAGACTGCCTTGAATGTGGCGCTTACGGCTGCCCTACGCGGGGGAGTAATTGTTAGCGAGAACTCACTAAATGAAGCTGGAAATGTCCCGCTAACTCTGCGTTTGCCGGACCAGCCGAAGGTGAATCCACGTTCTATCGGTCCCCGAAACTTCCACGAAGTGCCGCCCAGCGAGGTTGCAGCGCTTATCGCGAGTATTCGCGCCGAATACCCGTACGACGAAGCCGAAGAGGTATGCAGGAAAGTCCTTGCGACTTACGGCCTCAAGAAGGTGACCACGAAAACTTGGGAGAGGTTCCGGCAATGCGATCGGATTAAAGGTGAAACGTGAGCCCCTCTCACTTAGAGGTCATTCAATGCTTCGGTCGGCGAAATTTGGCAAGGGGGACCTCAGTTAGACCGCGTATCCGGCTCCGGCGACGCGTACATGGCGTCTTTTTCGTAGAGATTCCCCAGGCACTCGAAGATCGGAGCCCTTCAAGCTTTGATGCTCAAGGTTTCATGGGACTCCTCGCCAAAAGAGCGTCGTGCCTTCGGCGGGAGGGTGGGCTGCCCGCTGTTGGGCGGCGAAGGATGCACCAAACCTGACCCACATGAGCCTCAACTTGGTCACCGAACGCCACATTGGCCCCGCTACTACGACCGGCTGATGATCATCGAGGCTCACCGTTCCGCCTACGAGTAGTTCCGGGAAACCTTCGGATACTTTGATTCGCCGCTGTTCGGCCTGACTGCGACGCGAGGGACGAGGTGGATTTCAATACCTACTCGCTGTTCGACCTCGAGCGCGGGTTCCTACCGACGTCTAACTGGACCAGGCGATCGTCGACGGGTTTCTGGTCCGGGTCAAGCAGTTTCGGCACCGCTGAAGTCCAACGGTCGGGCATCTCCAGCGACGAGTTGCCGGAGGAGGAGGGAAAACCTGGGACGACATCGAGTGGGATGGGACGGGGGCACCATCCTGGACCGAGTGGATGCGGAAGCCGTCAACAAGTGGCCGCTCTACGCCGACACGATGGACGATAAGTTCTTGGGGCACGGAGAGTATTTCCAGCAGGGAAAACGAAGCGTTCAGAACCTGGCCAACATCTTGGTGGGTGAGTATGACAACGTCACTTAGGGCGATCAGGACGAAGTCGTTGGCAGTTCTAATTGTCACCTGCGTGGCCTTCGCCAATGGCTGCTCCAGTCTGCCTTTCCTGG
>JAJCZJ010000072.1 GCA_029262455.1 Deltaproteobacteria bacterium
CACTCTAAATCTTTCGCCCCCGTCTCACCTCCAAAAAGTTTGCTACGGGCTCACCACTAAAAAGTGAGCGACCCGCTCACCTCGAAAAAGTGAGCGACCGGCTCACCTCGAAAAAGTGAGCGACCCGCTCACCTAGAACTGGATACCGCCCAGGGCACTGTCATAGTTGTACGTTGTTGATCCGCTGGGCGAGCTTGAAGATCCCGTAAAACTCGGTGAGCCACCACCGTTGTTGGCAACCATCGTGATAGTGACCCCCTCGGACAGCGAAAATGCGGGCAGTCCCGTAGCGCAGGCCGCGTCCGCACAGGACAGGTAGCCGAGAGACTCAACGAAATACGCTTCCTCAGACGACGCAGCATTGCGCAAGTCGGACAATGCTCGGGCGTCGAAGCCGCGCTGCCGATACTGAGCAAACTGAGGAATCGCAACCGCCGCCAGAATTCCGATAATGGCCACTACGACCAAGAGCTCGATGAGGGTAAAACCAGATTGTTTAGCGCGGGTGATTCCCATGTGTTTCCTCCAAGCTTGCGCGGCTGAACTTTGTACAGATTCTTACATGCAAGAATCTGTCCAGGTCGCAAGACCGGACCTTGTCACCCGATGTTTGTTCGGGCAGTGACACATTGTGGTTGGGAAGTGGCCCTAGATGCCATTTTTCGTCAGATGTTGACGAATAGGTGCGGCTCTGCGCCGCCCACCGAGTGCGGGAGCGAGAGCGCCGGTATCGGAGAAGACCGCAAACCTGCGCGAGCGACACCCGGCGGTCTTCTCGCGGAACGTCGCAAGACGCTCAATCGCGCCGATTGCTCAGCGCCGACCGCCGCCTGACGAGCGGAAGAATCCATCAGCAGAAGCAGAGCCCCGAATCATCTTTGTGTTCGCGATCGGCAACTTCACGTAGAGCATTCGATCGTGCGCGCGCTTGATGCGGTTGCGCAGCTCGTGGCGTCGCATGGCATCTTCCTCGACACCGACCAACGCCTCAACTGGGATCGTGATCTTCTTCGACTTCTCACGCCTCGAGATGGTCAACTCCACGCCCGGCTTGTCGCCTTCGGTGAGCACTGTCGAATAGGTCGTCCTCTTATCAATCCCCCGCATGATCGGCCGCAGGGTCTTGTTGGCATCTTCCAGAGCGATTTTCATGGATCTCCTCGGATTGCTTAGGTCGTTATTCCGCCGCCCGGCCAACTTACCCAAGCAAACAGATCAATCGTTTTCCCTATCCGCGCAGCCTCGCCAGAGTCAACCCCAGGGACTGCGCCGATTTCGGCCGTTTCAGACCAGGTCTGGCACTTCACCGAGTGCCACAACACGACAATTCGGCTCCGGATGCGAGTCAGCCCGCACCCACCTCACGCACATCGTGCCCCTTTCATGGCCAGCGGTGTCGATCCAATTCCCACGACCGGGATCACGAGCGCCGACGACCAGTCGGACCGAACCATCGTCGCGGGCCACTGCCTGTCCGCTGTTCACGTGCGTCCGGCGAAATCGGTATTCGAGTGACTCGGCCCAGACGTTTCCCAATTGAAAGTTCCAGTAGTCGCACTGTGGCAACTTCAGATCGATCACCAACGCCTCATCGGCTGCAAGCTGCCAACGCCCGAGCCAGATCCGAATATTGGGATCGCCACCGACCTTCCTGTGCTGTTCCTCGTCCGGTAGGTGAAAGTGGTTCACTGCCGCGTGATTATCAAAATCGACAACCCAGTCCGCAAACCACTGAGCACAGCCGATCGCGTACATCGCTCCACCCATCAACTGGCCGGCAACAGCTTCCGGGGCGAGCGGCGGTAGCACGCCTTCACTGTCGACACACTCGATCTGCAAGTCGGCCGGTTGCTCGACCGAACGGTCGAGAAACGTCTGGCGGACCAAAATCTGCGAGGTGTCTTCCGCCATGCGAAGCCAGTTACCCGAATGTTCGCGCGTACTGGCGACAACCTCAAAGCAACCTTGCGAATCCACGTCGAGTTCTGAGCCGTTCAGATGCCCAGCACCGCCGGAGATCGATTTGCGCGCCGCAAAGTTCTGATTCTGCGCAGCCAAAGACAGATAGTGAATCGAGCCACGCCGGCCGCGAATTCGGTAGGTATGTTGCGGCGAGACCGTGGCAGACACGTAATAGTTGTCGGGATTGTCGAGCCCCATCTTGACTCCGTCCGGCATCGACCGGAAGACCGGAAAAGTTGCGCCGGTGCGCTCACCAAAAGCCATCAAGCCGGCGCGCAGCAGTCTTCCCAGGTAGCGGTGACCTTCAGCAAGTTCCAAGGGCGTTGCCGCGATATCCTCGCGATGGAGAATCTCGCCGGCTTTCTTCAGCAATTCGCAAAATTCGTCCCAAGTCTCGCCACTCTGTAGTTTCTTGGTCGCCTCATTCATTTTGGCTCTCCGTTTCGCGACATCAGCGCGCCTTCGACAGGTCGGTGGCCAATGCTTGTGACATTTTGTAGTCGGCTTTTCCGTTCGGACCGCGGAACACCTGCTCTACTTGGTAGATCTCTTTGGGCACTTTGTATCCTGCAATCTTGGTTCGGCAGTGTTCTCGCAAGCCACTCTCATCTAGGTCGGTGCCACGGTTCGCCGACACCAAAGCGACCACCCGCTGCCCCCATTCGGTATCGTCGACCCCAACAACGACGGCGTCATAGACCCCGGCGTGCGACTTGAGAGCGTTCTCAACTTCCTCAATGAAGACCTTCTCCCCACCGGTATTGATGCAGACCGACCCGCGGCCAAAAATCCGAATCGTACCGTCCGCATCGACCTGGGCTATGTCACCGGTAACCGCGTAACGCTCGCCAGCGATCTCAACGAAGGTCTGGGCCGACTTTTCTTTGTCGCCGTAGTACCCAACCGGCACGTGCCCACGCAGAGCGACCTTGCCATAGACCTCCGATCCTGGCGCCACCACATCGAGGTTGTCATCGAGAACCGTCGTCCGGTCGTTCATCTCGAAGGTCAATCCCTGACCAAAGCTCTTGTGGTCACCTCCGCCGCGTCCCTGAAAGCCGGTCTCGGTCGAGCCATAGTTGTCGAGCATGGTGCAATTCGGCAGATACTTCTTCAGCTTGTCTTTGACCGGCTCAGAAAAGATCGCACCTGCCGATCCAATCACGAAGACACTGCTGCAATCAGGGGTCGCCCCGGACGTGTCGGCTTGCTCCAACGCATCGGCGATCGGCCTCGCCATTGCATCACCGACCAACGAAACGCTGATGATCTTCTCTTGCTCGATGAGCTTGACGATCCCGGCCGCGTCGAATCGCTTTTGGTAAACGACTCGATTGCCGCCGATCAAGGAAATAAAGGTCGCAAGCTGCGCCGCCCCATGAATCAACGGTGCGGCAATCATCATCGTCAGCGACGCCCCAGAAGTGCGCGCCTTTTCGAGCAACACATCGAGATCGTCGATATCCTCACCGATCGGATCACCAGCGCCGAAACAAGCGAAGTAGGCAGCCTTGTGAGGCCACATGACGCCTTTGGGCATCCCCGTGGTGCCGCCGGTGTAGATGATGAACAGATCGTCGTTGCTTCGCCCAGCGGCCGACGGTCGCTCTTCGCTCCCACTGGCGACCGCGGCCTCAAAGTCGATCGCATCGGCATCGAGGCTGACCCCGGAACCGTCCTCGACCGAGATCCGAAGACTCAGCTGCGGGCATTCGCCGCGTACATTGGCGACGCTATCGGCGAATTCGCGATGGTGAACGACGGCGCGCAAGTCGGCATTGTCAAACAAGTACCGCAGCTCGTCCTCGACATATCGGTAGTTGATGTTGATCGGAACCGCCGAAATCTTGAAGGCGGCGATCATTGTCGTCACGTACTCGATGCCGTTGTACATGTACGTCCCGATATGGTCGCCGCGACCGATGCCGCGTTTACTCAGGAAGTTCGCCAACCGCGACGCACGCCGGTCGAGCTCGCGGTACGTAATGCGATCACCATCGCAGAGAATCGCCTCGTTGTCTGGCACAGTGTCGGCAATGGCTTCGAACAAATCTGCAATCTGATAGCTCTTCATCGAGTTCACTCCGGATGCTGCCGCTAGATTCGACTGGATCGACCTTTCCAGTATTCGTCCTTTAGCAAACGCTTGTACAACTTACCTGTCGGATGGCGGGGCAATTCGGATCGAAAGTCGACCGACCTCGGACATTTGACGTCGGCGAGCTGCTCGCGACAAAACGCAATCAGCTCAGCCTCCAAAGAACCGCCGGCCAGTGCCATGTCGGTCGGCTGCACCACTGCCTTCACCTCTTCTCCGAAGTCGTCGTTGGGAACGCCGATTACGGCAACATCCTGGACCTTCGGATGCATCGTCAAGACATTCTCGGTCTCTTGCGGATAGATATTGACCCCACCGCTAATGATCATGTTGGCCTTGCGATCCGTGAGGTAGAGAAAGCCGTCTTCATCGACCCGCCCGATATCGCCCAACGTGCTCCAGCCGTTGTCGAGAAAGCTGTCGGCGGTCTTGTCGGGGTCGTTGTGATACTCAAACCGCTGCGCGCTCGGGCCGAAGTATACCGTGCCCTCCTCCCCTGTCGCGACCTCGCGTTGGTCGTCGTCGACGATATGCACCTCACATTGCAACGGTCGCCCGACCGTCCCTTTGTGCGCCAACCAGTCCTCGGAGTTGCAATACACGAAGCCATTGCCCTCGGTGCCGGCATAGTACTCGTGAACGATCGGTCCGAACCACTCGATCATCCGTTCTTTGATCGGGATCGGGCACGGAGCCGCCGCGTGGACCGCGCAGCGAAGACTGCTCACATCGTAGCGCTGCCGCGTTTCCTCCGGCAGTTTCAGCATGCGAACAAACATCGTCGGCACCCACTGGCCGTGTGTCACCGCGTAGTTCTCAACCGCAGCCAGCGCCGCTTCGGCGTCGAAGCGCTCCATGACCACCACCGTCGCACCGAGGCGGTGATACTGGGTGGAGTACCGCAGCGGAGCGGCATGGTAGAGCGGCGCGGGCGATAGATAGACCGAAGAATCGTCGCTGCCAAGAAGCAACGAAATCAGCTTGGTCAGCCCCTCGCCGCCACCAAGCGGTGCCCCACTGAAGGAAGGTTTGACACCCTTGGGTCGCCCGGTCGTCCCGGACGAATACAACATCGGCTGACTCTCGATCCGGTCGGGCAGCGGCTCGGTCGAGCAGGCGCCAACCGCGTCCTCAAACGGCTCAAACCCGTCGATGGCGCCACCGACGCTGTAACGTCGATCGAGGTGAGCCAAGCGGTCGCGGACTTCGGCCAAGTCTTCAGCCTTGTATGGGCTGGCCAGCAGAACTCGACTCCCGCTGTCTTCCACGATGTAGGCCAACTCGCCCGCCTTCAGGCGCGAGCTGATCGCGGTGTAGTACAGACCCGCGTAGTGGGCACCCCACATGATCGGCAGAAACTCCGCCCGGTTTTCCATACAAAAGGCGATGTGGTCGCCCGGTTGCAATCCCAGCGAGCGAAAAAGCTGAGACAGTCGGTTGGCCTGATCGTCCAATTGGCGATAGGTGACAATCTCACCGCTGCCCGCCATGACGATCGCCGCTTTGTCCGGCGTCCGCTCCGCCCATGTACCGGGGTAGAGGCTCGTTTCCTCTGTCACCGGTTCGCTCCGGATCCAGATTTGGCGCTCAGCGCGCCAAGAAATCTACTGCACATCGATCCCTCCGTTCATCAAGAGACGCCTCCACAGGCGAGCGCATTGCGGAATCCACCGACTAGCTCATCCAGCGCCCGACCCTCGTTCCGAAGAGCATTCGGATGAACTTCTGCATCCCGTCTTCGTTCTTGCGGGTATACGGATAGCCGCCCTGAATCTTCCCCTTGCCCCGGCGGTCGGCGATGATCGGTTGCGCGTGGCAATACCCGCGCAACCCCTCCGGCCCGTTGACCTGACCGAAACCACTGCTCTTGCGGCCGCCGAAAGGAGCTTCAGGGATTCCGTAGGTGATCGTCATGTCGTTGACACAGACACCACCGGTGTGAATACGCGAGGCGATCTCGATGCCGCGTTCGGTATCCGACGTCCAAACCGTTCCGTTGAGACCGTATTCGGACTCGTTGGCCATCCGAATCGCCTCCTCCTCGTCTGCCACTTTCTTGATTGAAACGATCGGGCCAAAAGTCTCTTTCGTCATCACGTCCATGTCGTGATCGACCTCGGTGACGACCGTCGGTTCAAAGAACAACCCCTTGAGGTCCGGGTTGCGCCGACCACCGGCGAGGACTCGAGCGCCTTTCTGGACCGCGTCTTCCATATGAGACTCGATGATGCTCAGTTGCCGGTCCCAGAAGACCGCGCCGACGTCGAACTCATCGCGGTCGCCCTGGCGCAACGCCTTGACGCGGGCGACGACGCGCTCGACGAACTCGTCATAAATCGACTCGACGACATAGATCCGCTCGGTGCCGCAGCAATAGTGGCCAGTATTCATGCACGAACCGAGCACCGCACCTTCCGCGGCGCGATCGAGGTCCGCGTCTGCGCACACGATCATCGCGTCCTTACCGCCGAGCTCGAGCGTAAACGGCAGCAGCTGCCGAGCACACACTTCGGCCACCTTGCGGCCGGTGGCGACACTGCCGGTGAACGAGACCTTATCGACGCCAGCCTCCAACAAGGCCGCCCCGGTTGCGCCGTCGCCTTGCACGACCTGGTAGAGATCGTCCGGAAAACCGGCATCCTCGGTCAGACTCTTGAGCACCAAGGCCGACAGCGGTGTGACCTCCGACGGTTTGTGGACGACCGCGTTGCCGGCAATCAGCGCCTGCGCAAGTGGCGTCGCCGCAAGAACGATGGGTCCGTTCCAGGGCGTTATCAATCCGACGACACCAAGCGGTTGATAGACGATGCGAAGCGTCTTCGAGAGGCGCATCACGCCGTGCAGCTTTCGCTTTTGCGTCGCCAAGATCTTCGGACCGTTCTTGGCGTAGTAGGAAATCGCGTCGCACGGAGAAAACACCTCCATGCCAATCGCTTCGCTGCGCGCTTTACCAGTTTCGGCTAGGACACTGTCGACGATGTCGTCTTGGCGTTTAACGAATTGATCGACGAGCGACCAAAGCAAATCGGCCCGCTCGCCGATCGGGCGCGCGGCCCACGCCTGCTGCGCCCGCCGCGCCTTGGCCACGGCGACCTGAACCTCCGTCGCCGTGGCACAGGTAAAGTCACCAATCGGCTCCAACGACGCCGGGCTGCGCACCTGCAATCGGCGCCGATCATCCGTACTTTCCAGAGCCTCTACAATCGCCATCCGACACCCCTTTTCGCGGTCGATCTTGGAGTCATTCCGAACCCAAACATCTAGCGGAATCCAACGCAGCCGCCCACCCCGCCCAGGCCAGGCCCATCCGCTCGGAGATTATCTGCGGTTTCTCTTTTCTCGGCCGGCACCCCGAGGTTGCCGAGTGCCCAGGTCGCCGGGTAACGTTGTGAGCGGATTCGGCAGTGCCACTAAGGCGACCAGGAGGACACAACGTGAGCTTTCAGAAGATTTCAGTACAACCGATTGCGGCCGCCCTCGGCGCCGAAGTCTCTGGGGTCAATCTCGCAGAGCCGCTCGACGATCAAATCGAGAAAGAGATCCACGACGCCTGGATGGAACACCAAGTGCTGTTCTTTCGCGACCAGGACATCGACGCCGCAGCACACACCGCCTTCGCCAGACGATTCGGTGACCTGCACGTTCACCCAGTGCTGCCGTCACGAAGCGACGAAGGCTTCCCGGAGATCGTCGTCCTCGAGAGCAACGAGAAGGTTCCGTTCGTTGCGGACCGCTGGCACAGCGACGTCACCTTCGAAAAGAAACCGCCGCTCGGTTCGATTCTGCACGGCGTCGTCGTACCACCGGCCGGAGGAGACACGATGTGGGCAAGCATGTACGCCGCCTACGACGGCCTATCCGACACCATGCAGCGCCTGCTGTCCGAGCTATCGGCCGAACACGACGGTAGCGCCTTTGCCGTAATTGCAGACGCCGACCAGTCCAAAGAACTTGCGCGCGACATGATCTCGGTACACCCGGTGATCCGCACACATCCGATCACCGGACGAAAAGGAATCTTCGTCAACCAAACCTTCACCCGCAACATCAAGGGAATGAAACCGAGCGAAAGCTCGACCATCCTGCGCTTCCTCTACAGACACATGGAGTCCCCGGAGTTTATCTGCCGCTTCCACTGGCGTCCGAACTCAATCGCAATGTGGGACAACCGCTGCACGCAACACTGTGTCGTCACCGACAACATTACCGCACACCGGCGGATGGAACGCGTCACCATCTGCGGAGACGAACCGCATTGAACAATCGCAGGCCGAAGCTAAGACTCTAAAACCCGACGAACCCGGCTCCGGCAGCGCCCCCGTCCCTTGACTCGCGTAAGCCCCATGCTAGTTACACCGGGCGGGGTGGAGCAGTCCGGTAGCTCGTCGGGCTCATAACCCGAAGGTCGGAGGTTCAAATCCTCCCCCCGCAACCTTATCGAAGCCCCGCGCCCACGGCGCGGGGCTTCGCACGTTTACAGCCCGACTAGCACGTCAAACTTTTACAGCCCGACGGCACGTCGCACTTTGCGTAGCTCGGCTTCGGTCAACCGACGCGACTTCGAAGGCGGCAACTTGCCGAGTAGCAAAGGGCCGATCGAGACTCTTTGCAACTTGTCGACCGGCAAACGTACGGCTTCACACATCCGCCGAATCTGGTGATTCTTGCCCTCGGAGATCGTGATCTCCATCCAGGTTTTGCGGCCGATCTCGTCGACGATGCGCACTTGTGCTGGCGCAGTCTTACCGTCGGTTAGCCGGATCCCCTGGCGCAGCCGGGTCAGCGCGCGCTCGTCCGGGCGACCCAATACTTTCACGCGGTAAGTCTTGTCTACGTGGTAGCGCGGATGCGTGAGCCGGAGAGCCAACTCTCCATCGTTGGTCAGCAACAGCAGACCCGACGAGTTGTAATCGAGCCGTCCGACCGGAAAGACACGCTCACGGACACGTACCATCAAGTCGGCGACAGTGGGACGCCCGCCAGGATCGTCCATCGTCGTTACGATCCCGACCGGTTTGTGAAGCAACAGATAGACTGGCGCTTCGGGACCGCGAATCTGCTTGCCGTCGACCGCGACGCGATCGACATGTGGGTTGGCCCGCACACCGAGCTCGACAACGACTTTGCCGTTGAGCGAGACACGCCCTTCGCGAATCAGGTCCTCGGCAGCGCGCCGCGACGAGACACCGGCGCCGCTCAAGATCTTCTGCAGCCGTTCTGGCCCCGTCTTCTTCGGCGAAGGGGGTGGCAGCGGCCTCGGTCGCCTCGCCGAGAGAGGCGTCTTCTTTACGCCACGCGCCGACGACCTGGCCGGCGATCGCCGGTTTGGTGAGTTTGCCTCAGCTCTCGACGTCGTCCTTGTTGTCGTCCTCGAAGTCGCCGTCGTCCGCTGCCTCGGTCCCGTCGTCCTCGATCCCGTCGCGGATTGCCTCCGCGGCCGCGCCGTCTCCGACCTCGTCGTCGATCGCTGCCTCCGACGCGTTGTCTCCGAGCTCGCCGATGGCCGCTTCCTCGACCGCGTCGTCTCCGAGCTCGCCGATGACCGCTTCCTCGACCGCGTCGTCTCCGGGCTCGCCGATGACCGCTTCCTCGACCCCGTCGCCTCTGAGGTCGGCCGCGACTTGCGTGGTTTCGCCGTCTGCTTCGGCCGCTCCGTCGGCGGCTTCCTCCGCTTGCTCGCGCCCGATCGCGTCGAGGGCTTCTTCGACTTCGGCCGTTTCGATGCCATCTTCTTCGCCGTCCGCTTCATTTTCGGGTTCCGGAACTGGGCCGATCTCCTTCAAGGTCGGCAACTCCTTCAAATCCTTGAGACCAAAGATCTCCAAGAACTCGGGAGTCGTCGAGTATAGCAGAGGACGCCCAACTGTCTCCTTACGACCGTCAATCTTGATCAATCGTTTCGACAACAGGGTGTTGATAGCACTATCGGCATCGACACCGCGAATCGCCTCGACGTCGCCGCGCGTGACCGGCTGCTTGTAGGCAACGATCGAAAGGGTTTCGAGGGCCGCCCGCCCGAGCCGACCAGGCTTTTCACGCAGTAACGTTTGCACGACTTTGGCGCTGTCGGGTGCGGTACGAAATTGAAAACCGCCCGACACCTCAATCAGGTGAATGCCGCGCTCCGGGCCGCTGTACTCCGTCATCAAGCGCTCTAGCGCGGCGCGAACCTCTTTGCTCTTTGGACCACCGAGGACATCGACCATCCGGCGTACCGGCAGAGGGTCACCGGCCGCCAGCAGGAGACTCTCGAGCAGACAATCCAGACGATCACGCCCCGAGGGAGTCTGCTGGTCGGACTCGCTGTCGTCGGCTTCGGCCTCAAGTGCCGCATCGACCGCAGCCTCATCCGCTTCCGCTACCGGATCGTCGGGACCGCCATCCGGCCCCTCACTCTCGCCACCTTCCCCTTGGCCGTCGTCGCCGGCAGGCTCGCCGCCATCGGACTCCTCCGGCTCGCTGTCACGCGCCTCGAGCGCCTCTTCCGGCTGGTCCTCCAGCGACTCTTGCACTTCGGCCTCATCGCTAGCTGCCGACACTTCCGTGTCGCTCGCTCCTGCCGACACTTCCGTGTCGCTCGCTGCCGGAGCATCGACTGCCAAGTCCGGTGCTCCGTCCGCTGGCACTTCCATCGCGTCGGGCGTGAGATCTAGATCATCCTCGGTGTCGATTCCGGGAAAGCCGGAACCGAGAATGGCCGGGGCGGCGGACGACTCCAGCTGAGGCGACATCGCTACCGACTTCGCCTCACTGCTGCCTTCTAGGTCTGCTGTCTCCTGCACTGTTTCCTCCTCCACCACAGCAGCGCCAACCAGCGACGCCGCCTTTCTCCTCACACCTGCAACCTTTGCAACAACTGCCGTCGAGTCCCCGAGCGCGTCGTTAGGAAGACCTTGGGGTAGCCCTTGGGATGCACCTTGGTCTCGACCTTGGGGCGGGCCTTGCGCTTCGCGCAATCGCTGCCACGCCGTCTCCGCCGCCTTCCAGCTACTGGCGACGACCTGCCGCCCGGCTTCGATCGATCGAGTCAAGCCGCGGGCCAAGGACCGGAGCGGCCCGCGAAGCCGTTGGCCAAGACTCGACGTCGACGCTACAGCGCGCTGCCCGTCAAAGATCCGCGTCCACCCAGCTGCCATCAGTCCTCGATCTCGAGCAGCGTCCCAGGCTGCATCGGCAGCACACTTCCCTCGTACTCGTCCTGCAGATCGACGGCCACGTCGCTCACGTTGTCGACGATGAGCACGATCCGGATTTCGCCGAATCGCTCACTCTGCACCGCGTCGATGGCGCCGAGCTTGCCGAGTTCGAGCAAGGCGAGAAAGGTCGTGATGATGAACCCGCGCGTCGATCGATCGTCAAACAGACTGTCGAAGGTGATCTCACGGGCGACACTCAGGGCTCGCAGAACACCGTCGATGCGATCGCGAACCCGTACGGCCTCAGCCGCAACCTCGTGAATCGGTTCGGGTTCCGCACGATCGAGAACACGTTTGAAGGCAGACATCAGCTGCCATAGGGTGACCTTCACCCGCAGCGCATCGTCCGGATCGGGCTCCAGCCCCTCGGCGTTGGTCGCGCGAGTGAAAACATCGCGCTTGAGCCGCGGCCGGTCGGCGAGCTCGGCTGCCGCATCGCGATACCGGCTGTACTCGAGCAGCTGGCGGATCAGATCGGCGCGCGGGTCGTCTTCCTCGCCCTCTTCGACTTCTGGAGAGGGTAACAACATGCGCGATTTGACCAACTGGAGGGTCGCGGCCATGACCAAGAATTCGCCCGCCACGTCGAGGTTGAGCTCATGCATCAGGTCGAGGTAGCCGAGATATTGCTCGGTGATCGACGCCACCGGGATATTGGCGATGTCGACCTCGTTCTTCTTGATCAAATGGAGCAGAAGATCGAGCGGACCCTCGAAGAGGTCTAGATCGAAGCGCTGCGACCCCAGTGCAAGTGCAGGGCGATCCGCCTGCGACAGTGCAGCACCTACCAGCGCGTCTTCGACCTGCGTACCTTCAGACATCAATCACCACCGCACCACTACATCCAGGGGTCAAAGTGCTATTACACCACCACATCCAGGGCCATAGCTACCACGGCCCATAATGGAGAGTCCAGGCTTGCTTTCGAATCCGTGGCGTTTTTCCAGGAAGTTCTGGAACGGAGAGCGATTGCTGGAACGTTACTCGAGACCGATCGCCGCCCGGACATCGGCCATGGTCGCGGCGGCAACTTCGGTCGCTCGCTTGTTGCCGTGCTCCAGGACATCGCTGAGATAATCCGGACGTGAGGCGATCTCAGCTCGCCGCTCGCGAATCGGATCGAGATCTGCGTTGACGTGCTTGATCATGATCTTCTTGCAGTCGAGACAGCCGATCCCTGCCGTCTTGCACCCCTCCGTCACCGCGGCGATCTCGTCGTCGGTGCAGTAGACCTTGTGGAGATTGAAGGCGGGGCAGTCGGCGGGGTCGCCGGGGTCGGTGCGGCGAGCCCGGCGAGGGTCGGTCATCATGCGGCTGAGCTTCTTATCGACCTCTTCGGCGGAGTCGGAGAGGAACACGGCGTTGCCGTAGCTCTTGCCCATCTTGCGCCCGTCCGTGCCGGGAATCTTTGGGGATTCGGTGAGCAGCGCTTGGGGCTCGGGCAGAACCTGGCCGTACAGGCGATTGAATCGTCGCGCCACCTCGCGCATCAATTCGAGGTGTGGCACCTGGTCGATACCGACCGGCACCCGCTGGGCGCGATAAATCAACACGTCCGCCGACTGCAAGATCGGGTAGCCCAGCAGCCCATAGTTGATCTTGTTCATCTCAGCTTCGTCGTCGCTCTGGATCAAACCCAGCTCGCGCGCCTGCTCCTTGATCGTCGGGTTGCGGATCAGCCACGGCGTCGGCACGATCATCGACAACAGCAGATGCAGCTCGGCGTGCTCCTTCACCGCCGATTGGCGGAAGAGAACCGCCTTTTCGGGATCGAGACCCGCGGCCAACCAATCCACCAGCATGTCGCGACCGCTGGCCGCGATGTCGTCGGTCTTCTCGTATCCCGTCGTCAGAGCGTGCCAGTCGGCGATGAAGAAATAGCAATCTGCATCGTCCAGGAGAGCCAGCCAGCCGCGCAGCGCGCCGAGCAAGTGCCCGATGTGCAAGCTGCCGGTTGGGCGCATGCCGCTCACGACGCGCGGTGGCCCCGACTTCAAGCCAGCGCCCTGCTTCTTCTTGTCCGCCAAAATCTTGATCCCTTTCCGCTACAGCAAGGCGCTGATGATCAAGTCACGCACCGGGCCAACGACACGTCCGAGCACGCCCGTTGCCAACAAAGCTATGACGATCATCATCCCGTAGGGCTCGAGCTTGGCGAACGCGATTGCCTGCGTCCGCGGCAACAGGCCGACCAGGATCCGCCCACCGTCAAGAGGCAACATCGGCACCAGGTTCAACACCGCGAGAACGATATTGATCTGCACACTGATCAACGCGCCCAACTTGAACAAGCCGGGTTCTCCGTTAAACCCTCCACTGGCGTGGAATACAAAGGCACTCAGGATTGCTATTGCAATGTTCATCGCCGGTCCGGCCGCGGCAACCTTGACCATATCCGTTTTCGGGTTGCGCAGCCGCCCGAATGCCACCGGAACGGGCTTTGCCCAGCCGAAGAGAAACGGCGCCCCACTGGCAATCATGAGCCCGGGCAACAATATGGTCCCCACCGGGTCGATGTGGGGCAACGGGTTAAGGGTCAGGCGGCCCATCTTCTCGGCCGTCGGATCTCCGCAGAGTTTCGCCACATAACCGTGTGCCACTTCGTGCAGAATCACAGCTGCCAGCAGCGGCACGACGTAAACAATGATTTCCATGAGACTTCCAGAGGTACCAAATCACCGGGCACGGCGCCACGCGGGGGCGCGGCGAGCGCTCTGGTTGCCACGATCTCTGCCAACGCCGCGAACCCAAGCCTTTTGCTTATCTGAGCCCGTTTGCCTAGTTTCCTGCTCGTGGTCGATGAACACGCGACGCTGGCACCGGGCGAGCGCCAGAGCTTCTTTCTACGGCGCCTTGGCTGGCTCATCATCGCATTGGCCTGGGTCGGCACGATCGGCGCTTGCGAGATGCTCGCACGACGCTACGGCGGATTTATTCTCACCAACGGCCGGCCGGTGCACGTCATCGGCCCGCATATCCAGTACGGCGAGATCGACTTCGAGGCCCTCGGTGGCGTCGTCGTCTGGCGTCGCGCTCACCCCGACCGGCCGCAGCCACAGCGCGAGAAAGACGGATTTCGAATTGTCGTGCTCGGCGATTCGATTCTGCAGCCGGCGATGGTCCACGAGAGCAAAGGCACGGCGCGACAGCTGGAGCAGAGATTGAACGCGCGACTCGACCGCGGCCCGTACGAGGTCGTGAACCTGGCGGAAGGCGGCTGGAATCTCGCCCAGGAGGAGCAGGAACTCATCACCACCGGCCTGCCCCTCAATCCGGATCTGGTCCTGGTCGGCGCCAGCCCCAACGACATCATGCACTTCGCTTTCGAAAACGAGCAGCTGCTCGAAGTCCGCTTCCTGAACGATCTCGACGATCGCACGAATCGCTGGCCGCTCGGGCTGCTGGCCAAGCACTCGTACCTCTACAATTGGCTATGGTTGCGCTGGAAGCACGCAGAGTATTCGGCCGAGCGGCCTGACCCGCAACTCGAGCGACGCACCATCATCGAACCGGTCGGCCGTATGGCCGCGGCGACCCGAGAACACAACGCCCATTTCGCCGTCATCTGTTTCCCGTTTCTCTACGGCGAGCGTTTCTCGCCCCCGCGCGACCACTGCCCCTTCGAAGGCTTGGTCGCCTGGGCGACAGAATCCGATGTGCCGCTCCTCGACCCGATCCCGGCCTACTCTTCTCATCCCACCGCCCACCTCAGAGCCGACGATATCCATCTGTCGCCGTACGGCCACCGAGTTCTCGCCGACGCGGTCTTCGATTGGCTGGTGCGGGAGCGCCTGGTTCCGTACGAGAACGTCGCTCCAGCCGGGTGAGATTGCCGGCTTGAAGATTTCATGCGGCACCGAAGATCCGCGTTCATCTGCGGTTTCATTTCTTCGGACACCGGAGCAATCCCAGAACAGTGCAGAGACGATCCGAGCAAACCAGATCCGCTACGCGGCTCGGGCGGAGCCTCGCCCTCCATTTTTCTCGATACACCTCCACCGACATCAACAACGAGCGCAGCGAGCACCACCCTCAGCCTTAGCCTCGAGCCCT
>JAJCZJ010000073.1 GCA_029262455.1 Deltaproteobacteria bacterium
CGAGTAGGGGTGCGTCGGCAATCGGCTGCCAGGGACCGGAACCGGGCGACTCGAGCTTGTAAGAAGCCACGGTAGCGGTCGCGGAGGAGCCCGGATCGACGATACCCATGAAACTGTACAGCGTGCAGGTGCTGTTACACACCGAGGTGACTGCGTTGTTGGAGATCGGTGTCGGGTACGGCGCCAGCTGTGTCCAGGTTCCCTCGAGTGCCAAGACCGGAGGTGAAGCTGCAATCAGGAGGATCATAAGGTATTGCAGCGTGAGGTAAGAGGCCTTAGATGTCATGGTATTCTCCGAAGCTGGTGGCAAGGTCGCTCAGCACTTCTCACCTACTCCTAGTGATTTGAGCTATCGGGTGGCGTGTCGTCGGCAACCCTGTTGTGAGGTTCTCCAGCCCGAAACTCTTCCAGTTTGGCCGGGTCGCCGTGAGCAAGTAGTCGGCTATACAAGGCGTATTCTGCATTTGTGAATTGGGAAAGGCCGGGTCGGTCATCATCTGGACCACCGACAGAAGTTATGCGGGCAATTTCTTTTTCCTGGCTCTCAGCAAACTTGCTTATCTCGACAGAAGCCGCAAACTCTACGGCTAACCCAATGCCCGAAGCGCGTGATGCGAAGCGGGCTTTTGCTACTTTGGGCGCCAATCGAGTAACGGCGGCTTCAGCGCCCTCGACCTCTGCACGCACGAAATGTGATGCCTGTACACCATGGGACATTAGCCCCTTGGCACCTCGGACCGTGACCCCAATTCGGTCCAAGATCTGGAAGCTGCTGACCCCCCGGTTCAGCCTCGATACGGCTGCAGCATGTTTT
Organism: Deltaproteobacteria bacterium; assembly: GCA_029262455.1. Taxonomy (GTDB): domain Bacteria; phylum Desulfobacterota; class Binatia; order HRBIN30; family CADEER01; genus CADEER01. Next base: position 815 of record JAJCZJ010000073.1, read on the forward strand.
GTCTTGAGTGTTGCCTCCGCTATTTGCAGCTTCGCGGTGACTGCTTGCATGCCAGTCCGCAGCCAGCTCTGCCAGGCCTGTTCCTTTCTACCATCTGGGTCTACAAGACCCATCGGATTGTTGGCAGCATAGGTATATCGATTCCAGCTCTGTGGCCTCGCCGCTTGGCCGCCGACCGGATCCACCGACGAGAAGCGTGCAAACCGCGATGTGTAATAACGGGCATGCATGTAGTCGAGGTCACCGCGCAGCCCGTCACCGTTGTCATCACGTTCGTGACCGGTGAACTGCAAGGGTTCAGAGCCTGGGCCGGTGTCGATGGCGCTCTGTCCAAAAGGATAATTAGCGTGGAAGGCGACGGTGGCGCGGTTCGAGTCGGTGATCAGACGTGTGCTGCCTAGATGATCGAGGTGGTTGTGCCGGAGCTCCTCCTGCGGCATACCGGGTGAGGCGGTGGCGACGAGACGTGAACCGGCGAAGATGTAGTCGCGATCCCAGGTCCAGGCGCTCTCGGTCCGCTGTAGTCGGCTGAGGACTTGGTTGCCCAAGCCCCGTGGAGTCCAGCTTTCGGTACCGCCAGGCAGATCGAAGGTGGCGAAACGTTCGCCACCAGCGGTGTAGAGATACGCGCGCTGAGATGTGGGGCCATTGAGCTCGGTCATGAGGTTGAACGCGTCGTAGGTGTAGTCGTAGGTTGCGCCGCCGACGTCGTGCTGCACGAGATTGCCCGCGACGTCGTAGCTGGCAGCCGCGCTCAAGCGATTGCTCGACGCATCGACAGCGATGTCGCCCACCGCGTCGCCGGCTCCGGCGATCTGGGTCAAGTTGCCGAAGCGATCGTAACCATAGGTTCGGGTGCGTAGGGTCGTGCCAGAGCTGGGATCGAGATCGATGGTGGCTGAGGCCAAACGACCCGCGGTATCGTAGCGAAAGCTCTCGCTACCTATGGCGGTGATGTTGCCGGCGCCATCGTAGCCATAACTACCGGTCTCCCAGTTGTCGACCGCGCCGGTGGTGCGAAGCTCGCCGAGGCGACCGAAGCTGTCCCGGTCGAGAATCTCGTTGACGCCGTTGAGATGGTCGAGCCGTGCGAGCTGGCCGTCCGGGTGGTAGCTGATCGCGGAGACGGCTCCCTCGATTGTCGTCAAACGCCCGAAGGTGTACGTCGAGTCGACCGTGCGAGCCCCGAGGTTTTCACAGCCGGTGCCGAAGGCGCAGAGCGGATAACGCAACGCTGCGATGTTGCCGAGGGCATCGTAACTGTCGACTTCCAGAGTGAACGAGACGCCGTTGTTAGCGCGTTGGGTACGGTGGGACACTCGCCCGTCTTGCTCGGCATAGGCGAAGGTTTCGCTGACCACAATGTTGATGTCGCGACTCGGGTCCGCCGGATCGGGCACATAGTTGTGGCGTTTGGTCAGCGCTAGTTTGCCGGCGCCTTTCGGCCCGTTCTCGTCGCTACGGGCGTAGGCTCGCTCCTCGAGAAGCCGGGGTTGTGACGGGCTGTTGTAACCCCAAACTTGGGTCATTCGACCAGCTGCATCGTAGCGGTAGTCGAGGCCAAATTGCCGCTGAGGATCCCCCGCTAACCGTTGTGTGAGGACGTTGCCGAGCGCATCATGAGTGAAGAACTTGGTATTCGTCTCAGGCTGGCTCTCCGATGCTAGGAATCCTCGGTCGTCATAATTGAAGACCCGTTCTTGACCACACTGCGCTTGGCTACCAGGGGCGACACAAACCCGGACGATGCGATCGGCTTCGTCGTAACCATAGGTTGTCTCGACCTCCTCACCGTTCGCGCCGGACGATTCGATCACCCGCACAAGCCTGCCCTTCGAGTCGTTGACCTGAGTCACTTGGCGGTTGATGACGCCGCCAACGCCGCGTATCTGGACCGTGGTTGTGGCGACGCGATCGCCCGTTCGCTCGATGACGGTTTCAGAGCCGTCGGGCGCAACAATGCGACCTGCGCGGCCGAACCGGTCGTAGTCTTGATACTTGGTCTCGGCGTTTGGGAGGCCCCATACCGAGGTGTGGGTTGGCCACCCCAGAGGGTTGTAGTCGAAGTATTGACTAACTTCGGTGTCGTCGGTGGTCAAGGGCATCTGGCGGCTCGCTGCGCGCAGCCGGCCGAGGACATCGTAAGTGAAGGTGTCCTCGGTCAGATCACAGGTCAGGGTGCCTCGGTGACAGCGTTGGACCTGATAAGAGAGCGTAACGGGTGCCGGGTCCCCCAAGCGCGGGAGCTCATAGGTGTGCCGAGTCCAAGCGCTGTCAGCGGGATGTTCCTCAGTCAGGCGCCCCAGGGCGTCGTATGTAAAAGCCGTTGCAACGCCTGATAGGTCCCAGCGAGTTGCCACCAACCCGGTGGGCACGTCGATCGCCTGGTCGAGGTGGACCAGAACCTCGGCGCCACAATCGTCAACGCTGCTCGATTTGGTGCGGATCCCGGCGGTGACTTCGTGAACGATGCTGAAGCCGGGCTCTTCGGGATCTGTCGCGCATCCTGCCGGCAGTGACCCGAAGGCATCACCACCATAGGTGCGTTCGCCGTAGATGTTGCCGTCTTCCTTGCCAGCGGGGCCGATCTTGTCGTAACGCACCAGGATGTCGGTATCGCTTTGTTGGCTGCCATCACGACGCCGCATGCCAGCCAGGAACCCGTCGGAGTCGAAACAATAGTCGGTCTGAGCCTGGTGCCCCGGGGCCTCGTTGGTGCGGATGAAGGTATAGGTACCGAACAGCCAGCGGCCGTCTTCCGGAGGTAAGACGAACGGGTTCGCGGGATCGTTCAGGGTGCCGGTTTCGGGGTTGTAGTCTGTTCTGCTGCGACAGCTGAAGCCGTCTGCGCAATAGGCATCAGTGGGGAAACTGCTGGCCCGGCGGGTTTCTCGGAAGTGGCCGACACCATCGAATTGACTGTGCTCAACTTCTCGCCAGTGTGGCCGAGGATTGTTTTCATTGTCGAGGTCGTCGGGGTTGGGGTCGTCGTAGAACTCGGTCGCTTCGTAGCTGACGCGGTTGTTGCGTTCACCGGTGGCGGAGGTGCCATCGTTGTCATAAATCACGTAGTGCCGCCGCACTAGCTCGAGGGGTTGTCCTGGGGTGTAATTGAATTCTTCCCGGGACAGGAAGCAGTCATGACCGGCCAGGGATTCCGGGCAGGTTTCGCTCTGGACCACCCAATTGCCTGGATTACACGTGGTGTAGGGCAGGCCTTGCCGCGCCCGGTTGGTGCGGTTCGAGGTGTTGAAGTAGTGGATGGTCTGGTGACCGAGGGGATCGGTGACGGTGGTGGTCTGGTAGCAGCCGCCCGCGGCCTCGGGTCCTTCGGGCTCTTTGCCGCCAATCAATTGCTCGTAGGTCCAGCGACCGAGGGACGAGGAGGCCGGGTCGTCTGATTCGGACCATTGTTTGGCCACCACACCAATATTCTGGTTGACGTCGAAGGTGCCAAACTCGAGGCCCGGTGGCCTTGGGTTGAAGAACGCATAGGGGCCGTAGTCCCAGTGATTCCACAAGCCGGTGGGCACCCTGAGCTTGCGCAGCGCTCCAGATTTGGAACCCTGATCGCCATCGGGGTTTTCGTCGATGTCGTAAGCCATTTCGTAAAACGAGCCGTCGGGTAGCACCAGGCGATCGAGCAGATCAACTTCGACCGCTGGGGTCGGAAGCTCGGGGAATTCGGCGGACGCGAAGTCACAGCGGTCGGCGATTTCGTGGTATCGATGACGGTTGATCTGTTGGGTGGTGTAGGTGAAGTCGTAGGTTTTGGTGCTGGTCGGGGCGCTGCCTGGGAACACCGGCACGGTGACGGATTCGATTCGGCGATAGGCGAAGGCGTCGGTGTTGGTATCGAAGCTCACGACGACGGTGCGGTAGGAATCGCTGAGCGTCCAGCTATGGCTGTTGTAGGTGAGATCGAGGGTATTGCCGAAGCTGTCGCGGATTTGCGTCAAGCGCCAGTCGTCGGCGCTGTCGGGCAAGTTGCCGTTGAGGTCAACGAAGGTGCGGTGCCCACCGTCGGGGGTGTCGATGATCCGGCAGCCGTTGCCGACCAGGTTGGCTGGCACGTTCTCACAGCCGGGAACGCCGGCTGCGATGATCCGCATGCGCAGGTAGGAGCCGTCGGTGGTGTAGATTGCGTCGCTGGCGTCGGGGTCGGTGGGAAACCCTGGATGGAGCTCGTCACTGAAGGTATGGAGGCCACCGTCGGGGCTGACGTAGGTCCATCCTCCGGGGCGCAGAGCGGTCGGCCGGCCCGGGGTCGGGTTCGGTTCTAACAGTCGACCCAAGGACAGCGACCAACCGATGCCGGCGTTGGCTCTGGCGTTGGGGACCGGTTTGCCAAAGTGGAAGTTGTCGAACGCTGGAGGAATCGAGTTGGGGATTTCCGACTGACAGTGTTGCGGCTCGAAGAACCAGGCGTTGGAGTTGTAGACCAATGACAGGCCCCATCTCAAGCCGCCATCGGCGGAGTACGTCGGACCGATGGGGATGTTCAGGGTCAGGTTGCCGTTGAACAGGTTGACCGAGTCGATATCACCGAGCTGGTAAACCGAGTCCGAAGACACGCCGCTCGCCCGGCTCGGATACTCAATTTCTTGGGCGCGGATTGATGTTGTCCACAGCAAGAGAAGCAGGCTGGAGAGGATGCAGAGATGTCTGTTCATGTCATAGCTCCTATTAGCGCCACGAGAAGAAGTCGTCGAGGGCAAGATGGCCTTGGGTCCCCAGGGGGAGATTGGTGAGGGCTCCGAGGAACAACGTGTCGAGGGTCAAACCTTCGGTGTCGAGGCCGCTGAAGGTGTCGACGAGGGCGCCGTCGAGCCACAAGCGGGCTGATCCCGAGGGCAAACCGCCGGCAGGACTCGCGTCCCATTCGAGGCGGATGGTTTGGGGCGCTTCGAGCAGCGGCACCCAGCCATGGGCGGTGGTCGCCAGGGCGCCTGCGCTGCCGTGGATCGACGCGATCAAGCGAAACTGTAGCTGGCCGTTTTTGCGCTCCATTTTGAGGGTGAAGATCGTCCGGTTGGCGGCGTCGGCGGCACGAACCAGGGTGAAGCGTTCACCCTCCGGAACGGTAAGCCCGGACGGGTCGAGATCAAACTGCACACGGTAGCGATCCACCGCGTCGGGGGACTCGTCACGGATCCAAGCGGTACCTTGGGTGAGGTCGAAGTCCAAGCCACCGCTACCGCGCAGCGCTGCGGTGCTCGAGATCGTGACCGCTCCCGAGGTGCCGTCCCAATCGTTGGGATCACCCTGTTCGAAGTCGTCGACTCGCAGCACGTCGCGGCGGTTGCCGCGGCAGCTGATGAAGTCGTCGAAGAAAGCCTGCCCCTCGGTTGTGGAATCGAGGCCGGAGGGCGCGCCCAAGCGGGCGAGATCGATGAACCGTTCGTCGTTGTCGAGGTCGCTGCGGCCGTGGATCAGCCGCCGGTTGATCCACAAGCGCAT
>JAJCZJ010000074.1 GCA_029262455.1 Deltaproteobacteria bacterium
ACGCAGTGCCTCGACTTCGATCCGTCAGCGAGTACAGCGTGATCGCGCTTCGGATTTCCTCGATCAATCCGCGCAGGCTGCGCGGGACGCTCACCAGGCGCAGCGCCCCGTCTGGCAACAGTCTGGCAACAACGAGATCAGGACCTCATCTCCGGGACGGTGAAGTTCGGTGCGCAGGCAGCGGCTGCCTTCGAGCAGGGCAATCCCGTCAGCCGGATCCCGCGTGCGCAGTCCGCTGGCTTGCCAGCCGGCCTGCCTATCAGCGAGGAACAGCGATCCCCCGGCGTGAGACACGCGGAAATCACGAAACACCCGGAGCACTGCGGTGCAGATTGCACTCTCGATGATGTACACGCTGGCGCACCCGCGATCGCGACGCCCGGGATCGCGACGCTCGTCGAAACAATCTTGGTGTCCGGATACCACCGGGTCCGTGCGCAGCAACAAATACTGCGGCCGGATCACGCAGGGTGCGGTGCGCGGCCCAGGGTCAGTTCCACGGCGTGCGCGGCACCGTCGTCGGCCAGCTCGATGACCGGATCGGACTGTTCGACGCCATCGATCACGAGCCGCATCGCGTGCCGGTCGGCGGGCAGCTGTTGCACGGCGATGCGGTAGGTCGTGTCCTTGTAGCGGTACTGGAGATCGAACGAAGTCCAGCCCGAGGGCAGTTTCGGTGCAAGTCGCAGGCGCGTTCCTTCGCGCTGGACGCCAAGCAGCGATTCCAGAATCAGCCGGTATAGCCAAGCAGCGGAACCGGTGTACCAGGTCCAGCCGCCGCGACCGGTGTGCGGGGGCACCGCGTAGACGTCCGCGGCCACGACGTAGGGCTCGGTCTTGTAACGCTGCACGGCTTGCGCGTCGCGCGAGTGCTCGATCGGGTTGATCAGCGCCAACACCTTCCACGCGCGTTCCACTTCGCCAATCCGCGCAAACGCCATCGCGGCCCAGATTGCAGCGTGCGTGTACTGGCCGCCGTTCTCGCGCACGCCCGGCACATAGCCACCGATATAGCCGGGGTTCATGCCGGCCTTGTCGAACGGCGGATCGAGCAGGCAGACCAGACGATCTTCGTCGCGCACGAGGCGGCGATCCAGTGCGTCCATCGCCAGACGTGCACGCGCCGGATCGGCCGCGCCCGACAGCACCGACCAGCTCTGCGCGATGGAGTCGATCGAGCACTCCGCGTTGACGGACGAGCCGAGCGGCGAGCCGTCGTCGAACCAGGCCCGGCGATACCACGCGCCGTCCCAGCCATGCCGCTCCAGGTTCTGTTGCAGCGCCAGAGCCTGCGCGCGGCAGCGTTCGGAGAACGTGCAATCACCGCGTGCGTCCGCCACGCCTGCGAACGACACCAGAACCTCGTAGAGAAAGAAGCCAAGCCACACGCTCTCGCCCTTGCCCTCGATCCCGACGAGGTTCATGCCGTCGTTCCAGTCGCCGGAACCCATGAGCGGCAGACCGTGCTCGCCCCAGCGCAGGGCGTGCTCGATGGCGCGCACGCAGTGCTCGTACAAGCTCGCTTGTTCGGCCGAAATGCCCGGCAGTCCGTAATGCGATTCCTCGTGCTCTCCGAGCGTGCGGCCTTCGAGAAACTGCTGCATCTCGTCGAGCACCTGCATGTCTCCGGTACACGCGACATAGCGGCACGCAGCCAGCGGCAGCCACAGGTAATCGTCCGAGCAGCGCGTGCGTACGCCGCGCCCCACGGGCGGATGCCACCAGTGCTGCACGTCGCCTTGCGGATACTGTTGCGCGGCACAGCGCAGGAGGTGATCGCGCGTGAGTTCCGGCGCGGCGTGCACGATCGCCATCACGTCCTGCAGCTGGTCGCGAAAACCGAACGCGCCGCCGGACTGGTAGTAACCGCTTCGTGCCCACAGCCGGCAAGCCATGGTCTGATACAGAAGCCAGCCGTTGACCAGCACGTCCAGCGCAGGGTCTGGCGTCCTGACCTGCACCGCGCCGAGCACCTGTTGCCAGTGGCGTTTCACCTGCTCCAGCGCAGCACGCGCCGCGCCGGTTCGGCGCATCCGCGTCGCCAGGGTGCGGGCCTGCTCGCCGTTGCGGCCGGCACCGAGCCGGAAGATGACTTCGCGCTGTTCGCCATCCAGCAGGTCGAAGGTCACCTGGATGGCGCCGCAACAGTCCAGTCCGGCGCCGACGCGGCCGGAGAGCTGCGTGCGCCGCATCGCACGCGGATTTTCAAGCGACCCATTGCGGCCGAGAAACTCGCTGCGATCACCGGTGAGGGTACGCGAGGAATCGTCCACGTCGAGGAACGCGACACGATCGGCGAATTCCGCGCTGTATGCGTTGCGGGCAAACAGTGCACCGCTTGCGGAGTCGATCTCGGTGACCACGTGCATCGCGGAATTGGCCCGCAAGTCGCCGAGCACCCATTCGACGTAACCCGTCGCAGACAGACGCCGGGCCTGGCCGGAGACGTTGCGCAGCTTGAGCACCGAGAACTTCACGGACGCCTCGATATCAACGTACACGCTCAGCTCGGACTCGATGCCGCTCTCCCGGTTCTCGAACACGCTGTAGCCGAACCCGTGGCGTGTCAGGTACGGCGCGTCACCCGGACAGGGGAACGGCGTGGGCGACCAGAACTGTCCGCTCTCCTCGTCGCGCAGGTAGATGGCTTCGCCGACCGCGCTGCCCACACCGTCATCGCTCCACGGCGTGAGGCGGAACTCGTGCGCGTTCTCGCTCCAGGTGTAACCCGACGCGCTCTCGGACACGACGGTACCGAAACCGGGATTGGCGATGACGTTCACCCAGGGCATCGGCGTCTTCTGCGTGCGTGTGGTGGCGATCACGTACTCGCTTCCGTTTTCCGAGAATCCGCCGAGCGGATTGCCGAGCAGCAGCGGTGGTACAGACTTTGGCGATCTCGGTACCGCGACC
>JAJCZJ010000075.1 GCA_029262455.1 Deltaproteobacteria bacterium
CGCGCGGTCGAGCTCGCGCGTCATCTTTTGGGCTCCGAGGTGTGGGTCGACGTTGAATTGCCGTCGCTTCCGCCCGTTCATGCCGTCGCAGACGAACTCGATCAAGTGATCCTCAATCTTCTCAGCAACGCGGCGCGTTCGATGGAGGGGAGGGGGCGGGTTCGGATTGGCGGTATCGTTCATCTGGACAGCGAAACCGTCGACATCACGGTGGAAGACGATGGACCTGGGGTGCCACGGGGATTGCGGCAGCGTGTGTTCGAACCATTCTTTTCGACGCGCCCGGAGGGCGAGGGCGTTGGCCTAGGGTTGAGCCTTTCGTTTGCGATCATTGAGCGTCACGGGGGCTCGATGCGGGTCGAAGATTCCTCTCTCGGTGGGGCGCGCATGGTGGTTTCGTTGCCGATCGGTCCTTCGAATGGTGTATGTTCCGGCTTGACTCCCTGATCAGTGCCTGCGGATACTCGTAATGTGGTGTCGATGTTGTTGAGATGTGGTGAGTTTGGGAGGATCTTGGGCGCTGCTGTGTTTGCGGCGGTCGTTTGTTGTGGCCCGGCCGTTGGCGATGCGGATCCGTTCGTTACGCCGCCTTCGTTGGTTGGGCACGTAGACTTTTGGAAACAGATCTTTTCGACGTACTCGCGCGATCAGATTGTCATCCACGACACGGAGAATCCGTCTCGCATCTACAGCATCCTCGATTTTAGTGCTCAGGCGAAATCGCTTTCTGAGGGAGCCTTGCGCAAGGAGGTGCGGCGGGCTGAGAAGGCCGAGAAGGCCCGGATTCGCGGGGTTCTCGAAAAGTTGCAGCGAAATCCCGACAGCTCCCGGTTGTCGGTCGAAGAGATGCGGATCCGCTCTTTGCTGCAGGACGATCCACGGCCGGATCGCTATCGGTTGGCGGCAGGCGAGAAGAGGGTTCGCTCGCAACGCGGGGTGCGTGAGAGGTTTATGCAAGGGTTGCGGCGCAGCCGGCGGTACATCCGGCGCATGGAGGAAGTGTTTCGCTCTGAAGGAGTCCCGGTCGGCCTGACCCGGTTGCCGTTGGTGGAGTCGTCGTTCAATACGCATGCTTACTCGAAAGTGGGCGCAGCAGGAATGTGGCAGTTCATGCCGGCTACCGGGCGCAAGTTCTTGCGTATCGACGGTGGGGTAGACGAGAGACTTGACCCGATGGTCTCGACCCGGGCGGCGGCCCGCTTTCTTCGTCAAAATTACGAGCGGCTTGGGCACTGGCCGTTGGCCATCACGGCGTACAATCACGGCCCGGCCGGAATGGAGCGAGCTGTCCGTTCCGTGGGCACGGTGGACCTGGGCAAGATCGTAGCGGAGTACGAGAGCCGGACGTTCGGTTTTGCCTCGAAAAACTTTTATACAGAGTTTCTGGCTGCGCTGGAGATCGACAGCGACTACGAAAGCTATTTTGGTCCGATGGCTTTGGATTCCGAGGAGGATGCCGACGAAGTCGAACTCGCGCATTTCGTGTCGGTTCGGTCGATTGGGCCGTGCGTGGGGAGTCTCGACGATTGGAAGAGTCTCAATCCCGCGGTCCGTCCAGCGGCCTTTCAAGGGAAGCGCTGGTTGCCGCGCGGGTATCGGGTAAGGCTGCGTGGCGGAGAGGGGCCGGAGTTTCGCCGGTGCTATGATGGTCTACCGTCTTCCGCCAAACGAGCGAGTCACCCCGTATTAGAGAGAGTGCACAGAGTTCGAAGCGGCGAAACGCTCCTGAAGATTGCGCGGCGCTATCGTGTTTCGATGGAAAGTATCCGACGTGCCAACAGGCTGAGAAACCGCAATCTCATTCGAATCGGACAGAAGTTGAAAATTCCCGGTGCAGGAGTGGTGGCGGCCTCTGCACCAACGCGAAAGGCTGCAGCGCCGCATCGGGTGACGCATCGGGTGACGCGTGGCCAAACGCTGGCGCAGATTGGGCGCCGTTATGGTCGCTCCGTAGAGAGTTTGCGTCGAGCGAACGGGTTGCGTGATGCGAACCGGATTCGCGTCGGTCAGAGGCTGCGGATCCCGGCTAGGTGATCTAGCAGCCCGCCCCCTAGTTCGCCAAAATATTCGCTGGCCCTCGACGCCCTTGCCGGCGTCCTCCGCCTCGAACGATGCCAAACGATCGGACTATGTGGTCATCGAGGTTAGTTCGGAGCGCAATTTCGAGCTCTTGAGTCGGCCGCTCTCGTAGGCTGGGCAACGCATGATTCCGGCGTGGATCCCCGCGTCGCGCAGAGCACCTTCCCAGCTCGCCTTTTGATCATAGCCGAGCACAATGATGTCGGGATCGACACGTCGGACGGAGCGAATGAAGTCGTTGGGTACTCCGACGATCGCCTGGTCGACCGTGCGCAAAGCAGAAAGCAGCGCCTGGCGTTCCTGCTGGGTGTGGTGTGGTTGCCGGTGCTTGATGCGTAGTACGCTCTCGTCGCGCGCAACCACAACGGTTACATGGACACCCTCGCGTTGTGTTTTCTTGGCGATGGCGGCGCCGCACTCGCGCGCAAAAGTTAAGAGGTAGAGGTGCCCAGAGTGCAAGCCGTCGAAGGTCCCCCCGACGAAGACACGCACCGCCCCCTCGCGTTCTTTTGTGGTGTGGCGACGACTGGTCCTGCGGATCGGTTTTCGCTTTGTTGAGGCTCCCACTGTAGGGTCCCTAGCTCGCGGCTTGGGTGAATTCAATGTGAGGCGGCCGGCCGACCGTCTCCCCAAAGCCTTGAGCGTCCAAGTTGCTGCGCCGGGGAATGCCGCCCGAGGTTACCGCTCGCACGTGGATGCCAGGTCGAGTGATTTGCACCGATCGGGCGACGGGGCGACGAGCTTTGTTTTGAGGCCGTGCTTGCGGCTGGGGTCAGATGTGTATGTAATCGAGATTTTGGAACCATTGTCCGATTGGGCCTGGTTGAAGAGGGGATGAGGGATCTATGGGTGCAAGCACGAGTAGAAAGTCTGTTGCCAAGAAAACCGCGACAGGAGCGAAGAAGTCGGCTTCGGGGCGAAAGGTTGCGAAAAAGTCTGCGGCCCGAACGAAGAAGTACGCCGAAGCTGGGGCCCCATGGTGGAAGGCGCACCTGCCCGGGTGAGTTTCCGGAAGTTTGGAGTTTCGCGATGGTGAGAGCCGGAATCTGCTTGCTCGCTCTACTTGGTTCGTTGGTTTCTGATCCGGCCACTGCCACGACGGTGATCGGCAAGAGCTTTGCTCAGCTTAGTCTAGACGCCGAGGAGGTCTTTGCGGCGACGGTAGATCAGGTGCGGTCGTATCGTCGCAGTAACGGGCGAATCTGGACAGTCGTTCGGTTTGGCCAATTGCGCAGTATTGTTGGTAGCGGCGAGTCCACCGAGCGCGAGCTGCATTTTGCGGGTGGCCGTATTGGCGATCGCCGAGAGGCGGTTGGCGGTATGCCCGAGTTCAACCCCGGCCAACGTGTCGTGTTGTTTGTTCGTGATGCTGGCACCGCGAGTCCGATCGTGGGCTTCCACCAGGGGTGCTTTGGGCTGCGATCCTCGCCCGATGGTGAAACGGTGCATACGCTCGATGGACGTCCGGTGCTTGCGGTCAACGGCGGCGAGTTGCGCACAGGGGATGCTGGAGCATCCGGGGGGATGCGACTGGAAGCCTTCGCTAGAGCAGTGGAGACGTTGCGACGACCTTCCGCCGAGGAATCGCCGGCAATGGCGGCCGAGCGATGATCTTGGTCCTAGCGCTTGTCGCGCTGGTGTTGTTCGGAAATACGGAGGTGATGGCCTTCGAACTGCTTCGCAGCGATGGGGATAGCTGCGGCACGGCTCCCAACCTGCGCTGGAGCCCGCCTCGCGTAGGGTTGGATCTAGGGGATCTGGATGCAAGAGATCAACAGCTCGCGAACGAAGCCGTCGCAGAGTGGGAGAGTGCCCTGGGCGCGCGGTTTTCTTTCGTGAGCGGGTCCGGCGCGGCTTGCGACCTTGACGACGGCGTAACGGCGCTGGCCTTTACCGAGCGGGATTGCCAAGGCGCGGAGTATGGGCGCGACACTCTGGCGATCACGGTTACGACGTGGGTCAACAATCGGATTATCGATGCGGACGTTTCATTTAATCCGGACGCGCCGTTTACGAATGCTGGGTTCCGCCAGGTGGTGATGCACGAGATCGGCCATGTCATCGGCCTCGATCACTCGGATGCATGTGGGGGGTCTCCGGTTGGTACTCTGATGCAGTCGAGGTTGTTCGAGAACTTTTCCGAACCGCAGGCCGATGATCTCGCGGGAGCGCGACTCATTTACTCCGGGGGCGACTTTGGGGTCCCTGACGGTGCGAATGGATGCGCCATCCAGGCTCCGGCCGGGCGATCATGGAACCCGGTTGTGTTTGGGTTCGTCGCCATTCTGTTGGGCCGCTCCCTTTTTCGGGAACGTCGCATGGTTCTTGCGCGTGGGCGTGGGTTTTGAACTGTCTGTGAACTCAGTCGTTGACCTCGCACGTGATCTTTTCTAGGGTTTACTCAGCCGTCGGAGTTTCGTTGGTTGTGTGAACAGCCGGTTTCGGCGTTTTTCATTGGCGGGTCGGTGTAGCGCCCGCCACTTTTAAAGCATCACAGGGCGGTGCGCCCGCCGCATGGGGCGCCGCTGCAATGGTGACGGTTCCACCGAAGTGAGGTCTCGCAAGTCAGTTGCGAGGTGTTGTGGTGGGTCGTTCCAGCAGTTTTCCATGTAGTGTCCCATGACCAGGCGCAGTGCGTTCTGGGTGTGGCCTGATCGGCAAGAAGGAAGAGTACCGTGGCACGAGCGGCTAGTGAGCCGAAAAAATCGGGCGCCGCGAAAGCAGCGAAAGCAGCGAAAGCGGAGACTTCGGCAGGGGGTGAAGTCTCGCCCAAGCTGGAACGCTCGAAGAGATCGAGTGTCGCGAAAGCAGCGACCTCGTCCAAGTCGACGCGAGCCAAGAAACCGGCTCCTGCGAAAGCGGTGAAGAAGGATGCTCCTGTAGCGGCCAAAGCGTCGCCGAAGTCGGCGCGCGCCAAAAAAGCGAGCGTCACGAAGACGGCGAAAGCGGAAGCTGCGGCAAAGGCGGAGAGTTCACCGAAGCCGTCACGCGCGAAAAAGGTTAGTGACACGAAGGCAGCGAAAGTGGGAGCTGCGGCAAAGGCTGAGAGTTCGCCAAAGCCATCGCGCGCCAAAAAAACGAGCGTCACGAAGGCAGGGAAAGTAAAAGCTGCGGCAAAGGCTGAGAGTTCGCCAAAGCCATCGCGCGCGAAAAAAGCGAGCGTCACGAAGGCAGGGGAAGCAAAAGCTGCGGCAAAGGCTGAGAGTTCGCCAAAGCCGTCGCCCACCAAAAAAGCGAGCGTCGCGAAAGTAGCGAAGGCGGCTGTTCGGGCGAAGGGGGATGTCGCGGCCAAGAAGTCGCGCGCGACAAAGGCTCCAAAGGCGAAGTCAGAGGAAACAGATTCTGCTGCGGATCTAGGGGCTGCGGGCAAGCCGCAGCGCTCGAAAGCTCGTGGCGCGAAAGCAGTGAAAGCTGGGGTCGAGGCAGCGGATACTCGCTCGTCCAGGCCGCAGCGCGCCCAAAAATCGGGTGCTGCGACAGCCGAGGAATCTGGAACGGAGCAAAGGCGGTCTCGGCCGCAGAGCACCTCGACTTCGGAAAGTGCGACAGCCGAGGAATCTCGAACGGAGCAAAGAGGGGCTCGGCCGCAGAGCACCTCGACTTCGGAAAGTGCGGCAGCCGAGGAATCTCGAACGGAGCAAGGACGGTCTCGGCCGCAGAGCACCTCGACTTCGGAGGGTGCGGCAGCCGAGGGATCTGGAACGGAGCAAAGACGGTCCCGGCCGCAGCGCACCTCGACTTCAGAGGGTGCGGCAGCCGAGGGATCTGGAACGGAGCAAAGACGGTCCCGGCCGCAGCGCACCTCGACTTCGGAGGGTGCGGCAGCTGAATCTCGAACGCAGCAAAGACGATCTCGGCCACAGCGCGCCACGAAGTCGGATGGTGCGAAGGCGGACGAGTCCGTTTCCGCCGAAGGTACCTCACAGCCGGAGCGAGGGAGGAAAGCGGGCGGGGGGAAGGGCGGGTCAGACGCTTCGACCAGGCCCGAACGCTCGAATAACCGGCGGCGTCGGCGTCGTAGACGACCTAACAAGCGCGGCCAGGGAGGTCGCAAGCCCGAAGGGCCACTGAGTGAAGTCGACAAGGCGTCGCGTCGGCTGGGGTTCAGCCAGCTCTACCCTGAGCAGTCGCGCGTTGTTGCTCACGTGATGGAGGGGAAGGATGTCCTCGTGGTCCTGCCGACCGGGTTTGGCAAGTCAGCGTGTTACCAGATCCCGTCGATGACCATGAGCAAGCCGGTAGTACTGATTTCGCCGCTGCTTGCACTGCTGCGCGATCAGCATGAAAAGCTGCTGAAGAGAGATATTCCGTGTGTTCGGCTCGACGGTACGATTCGCGGAAGGGCGCGCCGAGAAGGCCTGGAGAGAATTCGCCAGGGTGGTTCGCTGTTGGTCATGACGACGCCGGAGACGCTAGGTTCGTCCGAGGCGACAGAGGTGTTGCAAGAATCTGGTGTAAGTCTCGCTGCAGTCGACGAGGCTCACTGTATCTCTGAATGGGGACACGATTTTCGACCGGCCTACCTACAGCTTGGCGAGAGGCTTCGGGCGCTAGGTGGACCGCCGATCATGGCCCTGACTGCGACGGCAACCGATCACGTTCGTCAGGACATCATGCGATTCCTGGGTTTGCGCAACCCGGTGGTGATATCCGGCTCTCCGCATCGTTCGAATCTGGCGTTTGAAGTCTTGCACAGTCGAGGTGATGCGCGTTTACGCGCCCTCGTGCGGTTCTCTCGGCGGTTGCGGCGGCCGGGGATTATTTACTGTTCGACGACCAGGGAGGTCGACAACGTTTATACCGCGTTGCACATGTTGCGGATTCCGGCGCATCGGTACCACGGACGCATGGCCGCGGGCGAAAGAAACCAGCAGCAGGAAATGTATATGAAGGCGGGCCGCCGCACCGTGATGGTGGCGACCAGCGCGTTTGGGCTCGGAATCGACAAGCCCGATATTCGTTACATCGTTCATTACCAGAGCCCGGCGTCGCTCGAGCAGTATGTCCAGGAGGCCGGGCGGGCTGGGCGAGATGGGCAGAAGGCGAACTGCATTCTGCTTTACGATGAAGACGATCGGGCGATCCACGAAGCTTTGCTCCAGAAAAGTCGTGTTCGGCCGGATCAACTCTTCAAGCTCGGCTCTGCGCTTGCGGCGTGGGCGGGCGAGGGGCGTACGCCGACTGTGGAGGCGCTGGCGCTTTCGGCAGGGCAGGGTCCGCGGGTGACGCAGGCCCTCCTGGCTGTATTGGAAGAGGCCGGGATCGTCGGGGTTGCGGAAGACAAGTCGATTCAGATTCTCCCGCCGCCGGACGAAGTCGAGGAGCGGTCGCGCAGTCTTGCCGGGCAGTTCGAGACCCTGCGGACTCAGGACGGTCGTCGCATGGATTCGATTTCCGAATACGCCACCAGCGATGTTTGCCGAGCGGTACTGTTGCGGCGTTATTTCGGTGAGCACGATGGCGATGATTGCGGATTGTGCGACACCTGTCGGGGGCGCCCGGAGCGCCCGTCAAGCTTCTGGGAGCCCATTGCGCAGCCCGAGCGAAAGAAGAAAAAGAAGCGCAAACCGGCGCGCCGACGCCGCAAATCGAAGAAGGTAGCGCCGCCGACGGTTGATTTGAGTGCGCCTCTGGCTGAATTGGGCAACGGAGAGGAGGCACTCTTGCCTTTGGACGATGCCGGTCCCGAGGACGACTTGGAGGGTGATTACGCGGACTGAGGAAAGTTGCACAACTGATACTTAACTAGTATTGTAGCACGCTGCATGGATGGTGGCAGCGTATTGGTTGTGGATGATGACCGGCCGCACTTGCGCGCGTTGGCGAGGGCGCTAGCGCCAGTGGCCGAGCGACACATCGCGACGAGCGGTGCGGAGGCGCTGAGAATTCTGGCCGGAGGGGCGGTCGGCCTCGTCGTGTCTGATTATCGGATGCCCGAAATGAACGGGGTGGATCTCATGCGCGAAGTCCGCTCGCGCCATCCGGACATCGTATTGGTCCTGTTGACTGGTTATGCCGATGTCGCAGTGCTCTCCGAAGCGATCAACGAAGTCGGAATCTACCATTACGTGGAAAAGCCCTGGAGAGTGGCGGACCTGCAGCAGATTGTTCGCAGGGGGCTGCAGCACCGTGTGGCAGAGTGGCGCCGCGCTCAGTTGGTTTCCGAGCTTCGCGAAGCGAACGAGAAGGTCACGCAGGAGGCCGAATACAAGAGCCGCTTGCTGAGGCTGCTGGCTCACGAATTGGGGACTCCAACTCACATTATCGTCAACGCGCTCGGTCTGATGCCGGCCGACGATTCGTTGGACGAAGTGAGCCTTCGATGGATCGCGGCGATGCGGCGAGCGGGGGATTGGCTGGTACGTGGAGTCGGCCAGATGCAGAGAGCTTCGTGTGTAGGATCGGGTCGGTTGGACTTGGTGCGTCGGCGTTGCGATCTCACGGGGCTCGCAAGGCGTGCGGTTGCTGATCTTCGCGTTGCCGCGCGATCACGGCGTCTCGTCGTGAGGGAGTCCCTATCCGAAGGGGTTGCCGTCGTCGGAGATACGGAGTGGCTACACTTAGCGATCTGGAACTTGTTGACCAATGCGACCCGATCGACACCAGATGGGGGAGAATTGCGCATCGAGACTGAGATCGCGCAAGATCAAGCGATTCTTCGAGTCATAGACACGGGGGTTGGCATCTCGCCGGACGCTTTGACTAGAGTCTTTGCGCCGTTTGCGACTGCGTCCGGGGACCCCGTTTTGCACGGTTCTGGTTGGCTCGATTTTGGGGCCCGCGGGCTGGGGTTGGGCTTGTACCTTTGCCGTCAGGTAGCAGAGGCTCACGGTGGGGGGCTCAGCGCGGAGAGTTTGCCCGGGGTGGGCACGACGTTTCGACTCTCGATGCCGTTGGTGGAAGCAGTTCGCCAGAGCGGGGATCGCCGTACCGCGGGTTGACGCAAGGTTCGGCCGGTGACTGCGAGATGCGCTGGTAGCGGGGGCCTGCTATAGGGTTTGTTCCCCGCGCATGATGAAGAAGGCAGAAAACGTAGAGTCGCCTGCGGTCCGAGGGGGTCGAGGGTGACGAGTCGTGGCTTACAGCTGTTGGAAGAAGTCGGCAATCTCATCGGCCAGTCCGAGGAGATTCGGTCCACTTTACAACAGATCGTCGCGTTGGCTGCGGAACGCCTCGATATGGACGTTTGTTCAATCTATCGATTCGAACGGGAGAGTGACGATCTGATACTGGTGGCTACCCGAGGGCTTGACTCAGATTCGATCGATCGAGTCCGGATGGGTGTCAACGAGGGACTTACCGGGTTCGTCATTGAGCGCCGCGAGCCGGTGATGGCGGTCGATGCCTTGGCCCACCCTCGCTACAAGTATTTCCCCGAGACTGGTGAAGAGCGCTACCACTCGTTTTTGGGTGTACCGATCCTCGACAAGAAGCAGGTTCGGGGAGTCTTGGTTGCGCAGACCTCGCGGCGCCGAAGGTTTTCATTGGACGAGGTTCGCCTCCTCAAGGCTTTGGCCGTACCGGTTGCCGGATTGCTTGCCCAGCTCGAGCTCCTGGAAAGCTTGGAAAGCAAGGAGGAAGAACGGCGCAAGTACAAGAAACGTATGTTGGATGCGATCAAGCGGTTGCAGGGCTATGAGCGTCAGCGCGGAACCAAGCGGAGGGTGCGCGAGACCGCGATTCGGATGTCGGGCTGGCCGGCTGCCCCGGGCTTTGGCATCGGCCGGGCCCACCTGTTGGCGCCGGAGGTGACCCTGGGGAGTGCGCCAACCCGCAGGGTCTCCTCAACAAAGCGAGAGGTAGGACGCTTCCGCGATGCGATCAAGCGATCGGTCGGTGAGATTCAGCGCCTGAAGGCGCGTGTCCGGCGATCGTACCCCGAGATTGACGCGAGTTTGTTCGATACCCAGGAAATGATGCTAGCAGACGAAAACCTCTTGGGGCCGGTCGACGAAAATATCGCGACTGGCGTCAATGCGGAGCGCGCATTGGAGACCGTGATTGCCGACCTGGTGGATCAGTTCACCAAGCTCGACGATGCGTACATGCGAGAGCGCGCCTTCGACATCAAGGACATTGGACAGCGGGTGTTGCGCAATCTGCTGGGGGTCGCCGAGCGCAATCGCAGGTTTGTCGGTGCTGTGATCTTGGTAGCGGACGAGTTGTCGCTATCGGACTTTATCCTGATCGAGTCGGAGCAGCTCAAGGGGATCGTCATGGGGCGCGGCGGTGCGACTTCGCACGCCTCGATCTTGGCCAAGTCGCTCGAGTTGCCGACGGTTGTCGGCGTCGAGCGTTCGGACGAGATCCGCGAGGGGGATCATCTGATCGTCGACGGAAACTCAGGTAGTGTTTATGTGAACCCTAGCAACGACGTGCTGCGCGAGTATGGCCGACTACGCGATGAGTACCACGCCTTCAATCGAGAGCTGGACAGCCTGCGCGATTTGAGTGCAGAGACCCCCGATGGAGTCGAAGTAGCGCTCGGCGCCAATATTGGTCTCTTGGGGGACATCCCGATTGCCCGGCGACACGGTGCCGATCACATTGGCTTGTATCGCACCGAGATCGCGTTCTTGAGTCATCGTGATTATCTGAGTGAGAGTGAGCAGGTCGAACTCTACGAGCGGGTCGTGCGGAGCGCCGAAGGATACGAGATCACTTTGCGAACGCTCGATCTGGGTGCAGACAAATTTCCATCGTATTTGTCGGTGCCCGACGAGACCAATCCCTTCCTGGGGTGGCGATCCATTCGCATCTCGCTCGAGTTGCCGAAAATCTTCAAGGCGCAGCTGAGGGCGATCATGCGGGCGTCGGTCTATGGCCGCGTTCGATTGCTTTTTCCGATGGTCTCGAGCCTCGAGGAGCTCAGGCGAAGCAAGGCCCTGGTCGAGGAGGCCAAGACAGAGTTGCGCCGCGAGGGGCACGACTTTGACGATGAGATGCCGATCGGTATCATGATCGAAGTGCCGTCGGCGGTGCAGTTGGCGGATCGCTTCATTGAAGAAGTCGACTTTTTCAGCATCGGGACAAACGACCTGATCCAGTATCTGCTGGCGGTGGACCGCAGCAATCGCAAGGTCGCCTCATTGTACCAGCCGCTCCACCCTGCGGTGTTGCGGGCGTTGGCGTCGACGATTGGAGTCGCTCGACGGGCGGGGAAAGATGTGGCGCTCTGTGGCGAGATGGCCGGGGACCCGGTATGCACGCTTGTCCTTCTGGGGCTCGGCCTTCGGGATCTCAGCATGAGTTCTTTTCTGGTTCCGCCCATTAAGCGGCTAATTCGCAGTGTCGAGATGAGTCGGGCCGAGGAAATTGCAAATAGGGTTCTCGAGCTCGATACGGTGAAGGAAGTAAAACGCCACGTTTTCGAGAAAATGCGTGAGCTTGAACTCGTTGACTTGATGGAGGCGTATCATTGAGCATCGAGTATCTTTTCCTTGCCTCGCGACCGGCCGTTCGATAGCCGTGGTTGGAGAATCCGAACCCCAAACTGACGTAACGGAGCACTGATGTCCCGATGTAGTGAACTTTTTCGTTTTGTAGCAGCAAGCGCTGCGATTGCTGTGCTGGCTAGCTCAGGGGCGGCGACGACCGTCGACATGCTGTGCGGCGCTGGGGACGACCCCTGTGTTGTTGACCGAGCGGTCGTGGTCGAAGACCTGTCGGTGTTTGACCTCGGGGGCCGAGCCCTGACCATCTCCCGGAATGGCTCCTTGTCTGTTGGTTCGGGAAGAATGACGATTCTCGCAGGTGACGTACGGATCGAAGATGGAGGGTCCGTAACCGCGAGAGGGTCGGGCACCGCGACTGGTGGTGAGGTGGTCGTGCGCGGGACGTCGCTTGAAGTGGCCGGCTCAATAGACGTGTCAGGCACGCCGGGTGGGATCCTAACCTTGGTCGTGACTGGACTGTTCGATCAGACCGGCACGATGCTAGCGAATTCTCTCGCCCGCGATCAATCGGGCGGCTCCATCGACATCGACGCTGGTACGATCCGCATCGCTGGGAATATTCGGGTGGATGGTGGAACGGAGGATTCCCTCGGGGGCGACGTCGAAGCTATCGCGGAAGGCGACCTCACCTTGCTATCGATGATTTCAGCTGTCGGACCGGATGGTGGATCGGTCACCCTCGACGCTGGATCAGGTGTCGGTAGCGGAAATCTGACAATTGCCGATACTGCGAGTATTTTGGCGGATGGGATTTTCCAAGGGGGATTCGGTGGGGGCATCGATCTGACGGCGTCTGGTGATGGCCTGACGACAGGCTTGATTCGAATCGACGGCTCGATGAGCGTCGATGGCGATACAGCAGGTGAGGAATTTGGCGGAGGTTCCGGAGGCTGCCTTTCGATCAATGCGACGGGTGACATCATCGGGGAGAATGTTGCAGCGCTACTTTCCGTAGCCGGCGGCGGTCCGGATGGCGACGGTGGTGAACTGGAAATTGTTTCCGATTTTGGAAGTGTCCGGCTAGCCGTTGGACTGGATGTTTCTGCGGAGGGAACCGAGGGCGGCGGCGGTTCAATTGCGATCGACGCGACGGGTCCCATCGAGGTCGGTGGCACGATCGTTGGTGATGGTGGTGACGGTGGCGAGGTCACAATCATCAGCTCTGCGGCCAGTGTGACGATCCTGGATACAGCATCAATTGATGTGAGTGGAGTCGACGTGGGCAACGGCGGACCAGTGTGTCTCGAGAGTGCCGCCTTTCCTTCAGGCCCTCCGGCGAGCGTGGTCGTAAGTGGGCCAGTGATTGCCGACGGTGGTTCCAGTGCTGGCCCCGGCGGCGCGATCGAGGTGATCGGCCTCGATTCGGTGCGTGTGACCGCATTGATGAGCGCCGACGGCGGTAACGGCGGCGGATTTGGGGGCTCGATTTCGCTCAGTGCCAGTCAGGGACCGGCTTTCGTCGAAGCAACGTTGCGTGCCCGGGGTCGAAGCGGGTCTGGCGGGTCGGTATCCGTCAACGGCAATCTGATCGAGATGCCGGGAAGTATCGACGTTTCCGGTTCCGGTGCGAGTCCAGGCGACACGGATGTTGGATTGCAGGCAACTGGGCCGATTCGCATACGCGGATCGATCAATGCCACCGGTGGGCCCGGCTCCGGCGGCTTGATCGAAGTTCGCTCGGACGGTGCGGTTTCGATTGCCGGTACGCTGACCTCAGACGGTGGGCAAATGCCTGGCGGCGTGATTGACGTGCGCGGTTGCACGGTGCTGCTCTGTGGCTTCAATGCCGAGCCTGAAAATTGTGGGGGAGCTACGGGTTCGCTGCGTACGACCGGACCGGACGGTACAAACCGGGTCACGGGCCTTATGGAAGCGATTATTTTTGGGATGATGAGGACTGATCTCAGTGGTCGCAATGAAGTGATCGTGCCCCCTCCGGGGAACATGAACGCGACCGTTTTGGGGGATGTTCAGCCGGCGGCAATCGTCGTCGAGAGCGACCTAACCCCCTGTCCCGGTTGTGGAAACGGCGTGACGGAAGCGCCGGAAACCTGCGACGACGGCAATATCTTGGACGGTGACGGTTGCTCGTCGATGTGTCAGTTGGAGGATGCTCCGCCGGGCGACGTCAATGGCGACGCGAGGGTCGAGGAGGCTGACCGTGGCTTTCTGGCGACTGAGATATTCGACGGCGACGGGGATCTTGTGGCTGATGTAACCGGCGGTACGTTTCGAGGTACACCGCGGGCGGACAGCAACGAAGATGCACTGGTAAATGCGGCTGACCTGGTTGATCTAGTCAGGTTTATCGCGGGCGCGAACTGAGTTTGTCTGGCTGAAGCTGGAGAGGCTTGCCTTGAGTGGGGCCAGCTGATGATACTAGAGGACGGTCGCGCATAGTGCGTGACTCTGTTCAAATGGGGGCCGTTACGAGATGTCGGACGCTAGACTCACCTGCACGACCACACTAACTACTTGGATTGCGGCGATCGCGATCATCGCTTCGATGCTCTCTGGTTGCGGCGGCGAGGCAGAGGTTCGTGTCGCGCGCCCGCCTGGCGGCACGCCAACTGCGAGAGTTCCAGACACACCGACGGCTGTTCCAGAGCGGGCGATCCAAGGGCAGGTGTCGTTGCCCGTTGAGAACACGGCTTCCGCCGAGGGTCTCGGTGGAATCGTCGAGCGCTTCGCGGCGATTCTTGTTTCGAGAGTCGAGGCTCTCACGGGTGTGAATGTTGCACCGGTCGGTGAGGGTGTTGTGGTTCGATTGATTCAACTGCAGCCGAGCGATGTCGCCAATGGTAGCATTTCCGGTGGCTCTGAATTGGCGTCCGCATCAACGGATGCGGATGGGCGTTTTGAGTTCTTAGAAGCGGATCTTCCCGGCGGAATTAATTCGAGCATTTGTCGATTGCTGCTTCAGGTCGATGTTGGCGGCGGCGCGACCAGGGCGTTGGTCGGCGCGGATGCGACCGATGTCAACTTCGAAAGTGAAGCTGTCGTACGGTTGGTCCTCGAGCGAATTGCGGCAGGGGAAGCTTCTCTCTGCGATATCGACTCGGCTGAAATCGAGTCGATACGAGGTGCAGTCGAGGCTGCCTCAGGCGAGATCCTCGGTACCACGGTGAGCGACGTTAATGCCGCGGCGCTCAACTTCGCGCGTGCCGACCAGTCTGTCCAAGACGCTGTGTCTGCTTCCTTGCCTCCGTTGCCGACACAAGGTCCAGACACACCGACTCCAGCCCTCGACACACCGACTCCTGGCTCAGACACTCCGACTCCGGCCAACGACACTCCGACTCAGGGGCCGGCGACATCAACGCCGGTCGATACTGCTACGGAAACGGCTCGACCGACACGGACGCCGACAGAGACGGTTCTGCAGGCGACATCCACTCCGAGCGCGACGCCGACCACACCCGTCGCGGCTACCGCAACGCGAACCAATACCAACACTCCGACGCTTACGGGAACCAATACCCCAACAAACACGAACACGGTTGCGCCGACGAATACGAACACGGTTGCCCCGACGAGCACGAATACGGTTGCCCCGACGAGCACGAATACGGTGGCACCGACGAATACGAATACACCGACGAACACCAATACCGTCGCTCCGACGAACACCCAGGTAGCGACGGCAACGGTCGGGATGGTGGACACAGCGACGCCGACCGCCACGGCGGGTACGTCGGCCACCGTCCTTCCGACTGCGACGGCTACCGCAGGAACATCGGCCACCGTCCTTCCGACGGCGACGGCCACCGCAGGAACATCGGCCACCGTCCTCCCGACGGCGACTCCGACTGACCCCGCGGCGACGGCGTTGCCCACGGATCCCCCGACACCAGCAGCGACCGATACAGTTGTGCCACCGTCGAATACTCCAGCCAACACGTTTACACCGACGAATACCCCAACCAATTCGTTTACGCCGACGAACACGGAGACGCCGACCTTCACATTCACGCCGACGTTCACTTTTACCCCGACGTTCACGTTCACACAGACGCCTTCTCCGACGCCGACCCAGACGATGGGGCCGATCACCAACCGGTGCCAGCTAGATGCGGAGACCAGTCGGCTGTTCTTGCAGCTCGAAATATCGGGACTGCTGCTGCGTCCGGACGGTATTCTCGACATATCGTGTACCCAGCCGGACGGGCAGGGGATGGGTGCGTGTACCTCCGAGTTGATCGAGCTTGATGCGATTCCGCTTCTCGGCATCGGCGATGTCTGCGTTGCCCCGGGTGGCACTTGCGATCCCGGTCCGATCAGCTGCAATTCGCCGATTGCAAACGATGTCGAGCTGGTTAGTGATCACAACATCGGTGCCTGCACGAGCAACTCGCAGTGCGATTCTCTCTGTGACTCGTATTGTGGCGCTCTTGGGTCAGATTACTTCCGCCAAGATTCAGGATGTGAGGGGTACTGCAAAGGCGGACCGAACGATGAGATGGCGTGTGACGCGGATGCATTGTGCCCGAACGGCTCGTGTCCCGGCAAAGATCCGTCCCAAGGCGGACCCCACGAGGACAAGTGTCAATGTGTTTGTATTGGGAAGCAGCTTGGAGCTCTGAATCCTGCGGGCTCGATGAGTAGTGACATTGGGCTTGGGATTACCGTGGAACGTGACAACAACATGATCTGCGGCGATGAACCGCCTAGTATCACGCTGCCAGAGATTTGCGGTTCGCTGACGACCGGCGCAGCAGAGGGGACGCTTTTCCACGTCAACGATGCGCGCAACATGAACAAGAGGACCGGTCCACGCGACGTCGAGGGAAGCAGCATTCCATGCGTTTCTTTCTTCAACAATCGTAGTGTCACCGACCTCAAGCTCGACGGTTATCTGGCGTTCTTTGATTCGACGCTGGGTGATATCGTGGCTGAGATCGAGTTCATCTGTCAGTGACAGTGTCGGTCATTCGAGTGAGGACGATTCAGTTGGCGCTCGTCGCGACGGCCATGGCCGGCGCGACGACGTTGCCAAGGCCGGGCGCAGCCGAAGGTCCCGGCGCTGCCGAAGGTGCGG
>JAJCZJ010000076.1 GCA_029262455.1 Deltaproteobacteria bacterium
CTGCTTAAAGTCGCTGTCGCGATGCTCCGTGATCGAACTCTCTACGACCTCTCTCGGCGGCTTCAACACCCGCCCAACCAAACCAATCCAGGCACACGCCCGCACTCAAATGCGGCTTGACTAAATGAGGGAAGTCCCACACGTGAGTCGTCGGTAACTTGCTTGGAGCCCCACACGTGAGTCGTCGGTAACTTGCTTGGAGCCCCACACGTGAGTCGTCGGTAACTTGCTTGGAGCCCCCACACGTGAGTCGTCGGTAGATCGCTGTGGATGGGCTTCCAACATTGACCGTTTTCGGCGTGCAATTTTGACCCCGGCACCTTGCGAAAAACCTCAGCGGCTAGAGTGGGTTACGTGACCATCGGTGGGGTCTTAGTCGCACGCCGATTTTCGTTTAGACCCCACGCCGAATCACAGCCAGAGGGACAGTAGTTCTCGAACTTCACCACGTTCTTCTTGGTCGTGCGGTAGTGAAGAAGGCTACGCCCGCGATCGCGGAGCGCGCCGCACAAACGGGCAGGCAGAGGCTCCCAAAGTTCGGATCTCAGAGGCGACTCTTCGTGCTCGGGCGGTGAGTGGCGTCGCCAATTGACCCACCTCAGACTGCGTGAAAGGCTGCGAGCTTCCTAGCCATGAGCACCGACAAAGCCCGGGTCTTTATTTCGTATTCGCGCGCCGACAGCTCGTTCGTCGACGAGCTGGTCAGGGGCCTGGAGTGGGCCGGCTTCGACGTTATGATCGACCGCGAGTCGATCGTTGAGGGGGAAGACTGGCGCGAGCGCCTACGGTCCCTGATCGCCAATGCCGACACGGTCGTCTGCATCCTGTCGCCGGGTTCAGTGGCGTCGGAGACCTTCGCGTGGGAAGTGGACGAGGCGCATCGCTTGTCAAAACGCCTCCTCCCGATCCTGGTCGAGGCGACCGACCACGAAGCGGTGCCACCCCGACTGGCGGCGCTCAACTATGTCCGCTTCGATCCGTTCGACGACCGCCGGCCGCGCTCGTTCATGGAGGCACTTAGAGCCCTGACGACAGCGCTCGACACCGACCTCGAGTGGCTGCGTGAGCACACCCGGCTTCTGGCGCGCGCTGCGGAGTGGGACGGCGACAGCCGTCCGGTCGCCCGGCTTCTTCGCGGTGCCGACATCGCAGCCGCGCAGCGGTGGGCCTCTACCCGGCCCAGGGACGCCCCCGAAGCGACCGAGCTGCATCACGCGTTCATCGAAGCCAGCGAGCGAGAGGAAGCCAAGCGCAGCAGCGAGGAGCGCCGGCGGCTCGAGGAGATCGCTGCGGCGCAGAGCGATACGGCCCAGGCGCTCGACGAGCGCGAAATTGCGGTCAGGAAGGTTGCCCGCCGGACTTTTCTCGGAATTGCGGGGACCACGATCTTCGCCGGCGGCGCCGGCGTGGCTGGCTATCGCACCTTCCTTGCGGAGCAACAAGCGGCAGTGGGTCGACTCGAGACGCAGGCCGCCCGGGCTGCCTTGAGGGACCAGCAAGACGAGTTGGAAACCTGGAAGCGTCTGATCACGGAGGGCCCGAGCTCCAACTCGAGCAGCCTAGAGGGCGGACCGATCGAAATCGTCCGCACCGCGCCGCGCCCTCACAACCTGAGTGGCGCCACCGGCGGCTGGGCTCTCGAGGCGGTGGGAGCCGACCGCAGCCCCTCGGACGGCTCGGGCGTGGTCATTGCGCTCATCGGTTCTGGGGTCGAGACCGACCATCCCGTCTTCGCCGACATGGAGTTGGTTCAGAAAGACTTCACCGGCGAGGGAAACGGCGACCTGAACGGCCACGGCACCAATCTCGCCAGTCTCGCTTTTGGTAAGCAGGTCGGGAATCAACGAATCGGGGTCGCCACTGGCGTCAAGAAGGCGCTAGTGGCCAAAGTTCTCGGCGGCGCCGGCACCAGCAGCGCACTGGAAGCGATTCCTTCGGCATTGGATTGGGTCACCAAGTACGAGAACGGAGTGGCCGACGTTGTCTTCATGGGACTCGGGGTCGACTATCCGGGCAGCCTCATTCAGCATCCGGGCGGCGCTGCTCTCGAATACGACACGGCAAAGCTGCTGCGTCAATTCCTGCAAGAGGTCCGAACCGTCGAAAGCACCATCTTCGCCGCCCGAGCCGCGGGAAAAGGAATGACCTTTGTGGCTGCAGCGGGCAACAGCAGATCCGATCCAGCTCAAGGGCAGCGGGTCCCCATGACTCTGTCCACCGCCCTGGCGAAGGGGTTTCTCTCGGTTGGCTCGATTGACAACGGGCCCAATGTCTACCGAGTGTCGACATTCTCGCCTTCCCAGGTCACCTTGTGTGCTCCCGGCTCCGAGGTCACTGCGGCGCAGCGGGGCGGCGGAGTCACCATGAGAAGTGGAACGAGCATGGCGGCCGCGATGGCGGCGGGCACCGCGGCACTCTGGTGGAGCTATCTGCGGGAGCGCTCTCCGGACGCTCTCGTCACAGCCGAAACCGTATGGAAACAGATGCGAGCGGGCGTCGACGTCACGAGGTTCGCCCCCGGCGTCGAAGAGATCGATCGCGGCCTCGGTTTGGTCCAGGCACCGGGTCTTACCTAGGACAAAACATCATTAGGCGGCGCTCCGCGACTTCAGTGTGGACGGGCCAACGCAACTCACAGAGTCCTCGAGAATACTCGTGATATCGGAGGGCCTGTAAGCAGGCTAGCGCCCCGGTTTTTGGCGGTGAAACCTGCGCTAAACGAATAGAGGAGCTTTCGAGTGACGGGGGAAGACAACGCTCCTACGCCGCGTAGGTGGAGGTCCCGGTAAGCCTTTTTTCAATACCGTCGGCCGGTCGATCGGTTGGCGAGAAGGTGGAGGCACGGGCATGCGTAGGAAAAACGAGGACAGGCAATCTGTCCCCCTTCTTCTCATTCTACCCGCCGTGACGATGAGTGCCGAGCCGATCGATGGCAAAGACGTGGCAAGACCGCAAGGACCGGCCCGCTGATTCTCGACGTCTACTTTAGTCAATTCATCTCGCGACAAGGGGTGTTTCTCGACCTGAGGCTCAATCGCTTTCAGTTGTTTCCCACCTATGTTTCCTTGTTTGAAGTTGACCCGTGCGGCTGATCGGATCAAACTGTTTACACATCGTAGAGGTGTAAGCATGAAGAGTGTAACCGTATCGATGCGGCTGTCGACCGCGGAGGCCGAACGGCTGGAGCGTCAGGCGCGGGAGATGGGGGTCGAACGGCCGTCGTTTCTCAAGCAAGCACTCCGTCGCGGTGTTTCCGACCTACTCTTTGAACGGTCCTGTGATGCCTATAGGCGCGGTGAGGTTACCTTGTCGCGTGCCGCGGAGATATCCGGGCTTAGCTTGCGCGACATGATCGTGAGAATGCAGCGAGCCGATCTCGAGATCAGCTATGGGGTGGACGATCTGGCGAGCGATCTTCGGGAATGATCGTGATCGCGGACGCGAGCCCGCTGATTTTCCTGGCGAAGTTGAGGCAGCTCTCACTCGTCTTTCGCGTACTGGGTCGTGAAGTGCGCGTCCCAAAGCAAGTTTGCGAAGAAGTACTCGCACCCGGAGTGGATCCGGCGGAGTTCCGCGAGTTGGAGAAGTTCCTCGAGCAGTGCACCGTTGATGCGGTGCGTCGGCCTCGTCAGTTCGCGTCGGGAATGAGTCGAGCCGACAATGCGGCTCTCACGCTGGCCGTTAGAGCGAACGCTGACTTCTTGTTGTGCGATGAGCGGATCACCCGACTCATGGCCGAGGCGGAGGGGGTGCGCCCATTGGGGACGCTCGGAGTTCTACTCCGGGCAATGCGTGATCAGCTGCTCTCGGCGACGGAGACGAGGATCCTGGTAGATCGCCTCGTGTAGAATTACGGTTTCCGCATCGGAATCGAACTCTACCGTGAAGTTCTCAGGCAGATTGATGAGGACGCGAAGGGAAGGTAGCCGGAAGGCTGGGTTGCGGATGAAGCGACTGCGCGCCAACTCGCGCCTTGGTTGGGGACGGACTGTGTGGATCGGCTTCCAACTTTGACCCCTTTCGGCGTGCAAGTTCGACCGCGGCAAGTGGCGAGAAAGCTCAACGACTAGAGTGGGTTGCGTGACCATCGGTGGGGTCTTAATCGCACGCCGATTTTCGTCTAGACCCCACGCCGAATCACACTCAAGCGGCGCGTTGAAAAGCCGACCC
Organism: Deltaproteobacteria bacterium; assembly: GCA_029262455.1. GTDB lineage: Bacteria > Desulfobacterota > Binatia > HRBIN30 > CADEER01 > CADEER01. The sequence goes on from JAJCZJ010000076.1 coordinate 4,171, forward strand.
CGGCCTGCAAGCGGAGCGACTACGTATAAGTACGTAGTTTTCGGATAGCTCGTGTGGCATTAGCGTCTCCGCGCTAAATTTTCTGCGGCGAACCAGGCATTAGTTCCTTGATCGGGTCGATGATTGCTGCGTAGGATGCCGCGACGGGCGGGCGTTATCACCAGCCGGCAATCCGACGACCGAGCAAGATCCTAAACCAGAGACCGGGGGGCCTTGGATGGCGAATTGTGAGATTGGCGCGGCGAGCGGCGAACCAGTTCCACCTCCTGTGGCCGGCGGCCTCGACCAGCGGGCTGTGGGGTACCAGCTGCTGTGTGAAGGGAATGCACAGCTGGTGCGCTGGCGTGCGGTGCGCGGCGCCCACCACCGGACAGCGCGTCGCATTGGCAAGGCATTGGCCGTCGTGGCACTCGGGGCAGGGCTCCTGGGAGTCCCGCTGTCCGGTGCGGCGGTTGCGGCCACACCGATGTTCGCTTCCGGAGTCGACCCATTTGGCCTCGCCGGTGTCGGTTCCTTCCCCCGTCCAGTGCTAGTGGACCTGGATGGTGACGGCGACTTCGACATCGTTGTCGGCACGTCGTACGGCGATATCCAATTCTTCGAGAACACCGGTTCGGTCGCAGCAGCCGCGTTTGCCCCACCCTCGATCGCTCCCTTCGGCCTGACGGGCATCGGCTACGTGCCCGACCCCGCGTTTGCCGACCTGGATGGTGACGGCGATCTCGATGCCTTGGTAGGCTCGTATGACGGCAACGTTTTCTTCTTCGACAATACTGGTACGAGTAGCACACCCGCGTTCGCTACTCCCTCGACGAATCCCTTCGGCCTCACGGGCATCGGCTTCTACGCCAGTCCGGCAATCGCGGACTTTGACGGTGACGGCGATCTCGATGTCCTGGTTGGCAGCGACCTTTTCGACAATACTGGGACGCTCAACGCACCCGCGTTCGCTCCACCCTCGCCAGACCCCTTCGGGCTCGGCGGAGGCCGCCCCACTCTGGTGGATCTGGATGGCGATGGCGACCTCGATGCCGTCGTCCCCGGGGCGAACGGCACCTCGCTATTCCAGGAGAATACGGGTTCGGTTAGTGCCCCTGCGTTTGGCCCCGCCGGACCCATCGACCCCTTCGGCCTCGGCCTCGACCTCAACCTCCCCTCCCTCGCCACCGCCGACTACAGCTCCAGTTCTGCGTTTGCGGACCTGGACGGGGATGGCGACTTAGACGCCGCAATCGGCATCGGCTCGGGGAGTAGCCCATACCTCCCTGGCGCGGTGTTCTTTCTTAAGAACACCGGTTCGGTTAGTGCCCCTGCCTTTGGCCGCTCCTTCAACCCCTTTGGCCTAACCGACGTTGGCGATTATTCCACGCCGGTGTTTGCGGACCTGGACGGCGATGGTGATCTGGACGCAATGGTTGGCAACAACTACGCCCATATGGTCCTCTTCGCGAACACTGGCTCGGCTGCTTCACCTGCCTTCGCCCCACCATCTACCAACCCCTTTGGCTTGGGGATTGGTGGCGGCCCCTTTATCTTGCCAGTCGCTTCCAAGCCTGCGTTTGCGGACCTGGACGGGGATGGCGATCTCGATGCTCTGATTGGCATTGATTTTTTTGGTACTGGCCACACACTCTTCTTCGAGAACACCGGCTCCGCCGCTGCACCGGCGTTTACTGGTTTTTCGACCCCGGCGTTCGGTCTCACCGAAATCGACGGTCGGGCTGCACCCACGCTGGCGGACCTGGACGGCGATGGTGACTTGGATGCCTTGATTGGCAGTACCTTCTTCGATAACACCGGCTCGGCCACTGCACCCGCGTTTGGCCCTCCGTCCATGGGCGCCTTCGGCTTACCCACTTACGTCGTGAATACTCCGGTACTGGCGGACGTGGACGGCGACGGCGACGTCGACGTGTTGGTCGGCGGACTTTTCGGCAACCTCGATTTCTACGAGAACACAGGCTCCGTCTCGGTGCCCGCGTTTAGTCCCCCGGCCTCCCAACCTTTCGGTATCTATGACGTCGGTAGTTGGTCCAGTCCCGCCTTGGCGGACATTGACGGCGACGGTGATCTCGACCTGTTCACTGGCAACGGTGGTGGCCAGGTCGTTTTCCAGGAGAATTTTCCAGTCGCGTCGTGCGGCGATGGTATCCGTGATGTCGGCGAGTCATGCGACGACGGTGGCACGACGCCTGGGGACGGCTGCGCCAGCGATTGTACCTGCGAGATTGGCGGGGCGCCGGACGCGGACATGGATTGCGTTGCGGATGCGACGGACAACTGCACGACTGCGTTCAACCCCGACCAAGTTGACAGCGACAAGGACGGCGTAGGGGATCTCTGTGATCCGTGCCCTGCTTTCGCCAACAACGATCGGTGCGATCCGAACACCTCTGTTGTTGGGGTGGTCGGCCCCGGCGGAGGTACGATTTCGTCGCCCAATGGGTCCGTGACCTTGGATATCCCCCCTGGCGCGCTCGAGGCGGACACGAGTATCTCGCTTACCGAGAACGGTCCGAAGAACTCCGTGTTCAAAATTGCCCCCAACAGCGTCGAGAGTTTTACCGCTCGACCGGTTTTTCAGAAGTTCAAGAAACCGGTGACGGTAACGTTTACCTGGAACGATCGCGACGGCGATCACGTTGTGGACCGCGGGATCTGCGAGGGCGGCGGTGATGCCGGCGAGACGTGTGACCATCACGAGGACTGCGCGTCGAACTCGTGCTCGAACCAGTCGAACCTCGAAGAGGTTAAGATGGTTCTCAAGCGCGACGGCAACAAGTTCAGCAGGGAGGGCTTCGGCAGTACGGCAGCTCCCTTCGAGTGCGATTCTCACCAGTCAGGCAGCTGCGGTGCCGCGGCGCCCGACCCTACATGCGACGGGAACTCAGGAACTCCGGGCAAAGGGACGGCAACCGTCGCCAATTGCTGCGACCGCATCCGCAACGAGTGGCAGTTCAAGACCTGCAACTTCAGCGAGTTGTACCTCGGCACCCTCGCCGGCGACATGATACCGGGCCGCGGCAGTCCGAAGACCGATTGCAACGCCGAGTGGTCGGTGCACAACCCGCTCAACGACCCGATCGCCGATAAGAAGGACTATTTGAACTTCAAACAGACGTGCACCGACGGCGACGGCTCGTGCGATAGCGATGGGACGGCCGACGGCGTCTGCCGCTTTTCGGTGGCGATGTGCCTGAACGTCGAGGACAGTCGGCTGATCGACAAGAACGGTACTGAGGTATGCACGCCGACGGACATCGACATCTGGCGGCTGAAGAAGCCCCGGCCGACCAGCAACAAGCCGCAGGAAGTGGCCAACGCCCTGGCCCTGCGCCAGGCGATGGAAGACCTCCGGGCCTCGACCGTCGGGGGCAAGCACTCAGAAGAAGTCACCTACGATGTCCCACTCGCCGAGGCGGGTATCTGTAGCGACGTCGTCTCGGTGGAAGTGCCGCTCAAGATCACCGGTAGCGGCAAAAAGAAGAAGGGCAAGGCCACTCTGAAGATGCAGGTGGAGACCAGCCCTCCGGTCGGCAAGACGAAAGGCATCAAAGACACGGACAAAGTGAAGCTGACCTGCTTGCCGAATGAAACGGCGGTGTTCGTCGACGATTGCGCGGCGGCGACGCCGATCTTTACGTTCCCCGATGTGAGACAAAAAGGTACCGGGCCGATGACCACCGAGGCGGGCGACCCGGAGCTCAGCTGCGGCGCGGGGCCACCGCTGGCGCTACAGTCGGCCAGCGCATGGTACCGCTTCGTCGCGCCGGCGACGGGAACGATCGACATCAGCACCGAAACCAGCGACTACGACACCGTTCTGGCTCTTCATGCGGGGAGCTGCGGCAACCTCAGTGAGGTCGCGTGTGACGACGATGGTGCCGGTGGGTTTGAATCGGCGATTAGCGCGCCGGTTCTGGCCGGTCAGGTCTACTACATCGAGATTACCGGCTACGGCACCTTGGGCGGTGGTGTACTGGAGCTGAGCGTGTCGTTCACTCCCGAAGCGTGAAGGCCTGACATCTCTTCGTCGCGCCGTTACGCGCTGCCGCGGTATTGCGCGCTGCCGCGGCCGGGGGTTGGCGGTGGGGAGATTACTTGAGATTACTTGAGATTACTTAGATTACTTGGACACCCACGCGTGAGTCGCCGCGACGTCGCTACGGAGCGTTCAAGACGATGATCCCGAGACCTCTTGCCAACCTGCCTTGCTTGCTGCTCGCCGCCCTGGTGCCTACGGGGTGCAGTGACTCCGGTGGTACCGCGGAACCTTTATGCTCGGCGCTGCCGGCGACGCCGCCGACACCTGCAACACCGTACGTGGCGACCGCGGAATCGCTCTCGCAGCACCCGATTCCAACTTGGTATGGCGATGCCAAATTCGGGATCATGATCCACTGGGGCCTGTACTCGGTTCCAGGCTGGGCGGAAACGACTCTCAACTTTGAGGACTGGAACGTTGATGCGCAGCTATCGGATCCTGACTTCGGCGCAGCGTGGTATCGACAGAATGCATACGCCGAGTGAAGACCCCCACTCGTAGTGTCCAATTTCGTGCCATTGAGCGAGGTTGGGGGAAGCGCCTATGCCGTGAATCGCTTTTTTCCAGATCGTGACGTCAGGGGCCGCCGACGAATCCGGAGCGGAACAGCCGTGCGCCGCTATCGCTGTCGGAGGCGTACAGCCTGGCGCTGAATTAGCTGCGCATAAAGGTCACGCCGGGGATCGCCGTCGTCGGTGCGTAGCTCGGCTCGGTCTCCTGGTTCGACCACAGCACCCCACCGTCGGTCGCCCGCAAGCCCCGGGCCGCCGGTAGCTGCGGGCGCTCGAGCTCCCAGCCGATGACGGTGCTGAACAGCACCTTGCCGCCGCCGCCGGCGGCACTGGCGATGATTCCACCGATGGAGCCACCGGGGACGACTCTGGTCTGCCTGTACGGCTCGATCTTTCCGGTGAGTTCGTTGACGCCATCGCGATCGAGCACGTAGTAGTTGCCGTCCTTCTATCCGATACCCAGCACCTCGCGGACGCCCCCTTCGATCTCGACCTCGAAAAGATTGGCTGTAGCCCCGAAGGACAGATCGGCGTTGTGGATCTCGCGCGGACGCCATCTCCACAATGGGTTGCCGTCGTAGTCGAGCGCGAACACCGATGTGTCGTACGGTGGCATGGGCGGGAACGGCTCCGGCGTCGCGGGGTCGTCGTCGGTGTAGCAGTTGCTCGACGCGATGGGGATGGCCCGACGCGATGGGATCTCGATGGGGCTGTGGCGCGGATTCGGCGCAGCGTCACTTGGGCGAGACCCCGCGGTGGGAAGGGGTAGGCGGAGTCCCGCTACTACCCGCCGAAGACAAGAGCGTCGAAACGCTCGATCGATCTGGCACCTGCTCTCGTTGCACAGCTTCGGAAATGGAAGCTCGCCTGCGCGCCTAGTGCAGATGGTCTGGTGTTTCCGAACGCGCGCGGTGGTCCGATTCACCGGACAGCCGTCGCCAAGAACGGGCTCGGTCCGGCCCTTGAGGCGGCAAAGCTGCGAAAGGTGCCTCTTCCGGGGCGGCACGAGCGCAAGAGCCGCGGCGGCGAGCCTCATGCGGCACTGGTAGCGCCGTTTTCGTAGCGAACAAGGATTCCGGTCCTTTCTTCGGGCGCACCTGCGCCTCGACTAGGACTTTGCAGAGAGACCGGCGCTTCGCGCCTAACCGGGGTCGGACCAATACGGGTATTGGATATCGTTGCGGATCGTTTGAGTTTGGTGTGTCACTCTCACCATCTAAGGTAGGTCGGCGCAGACCGCATAGAAGGTGTATGTGTTGCTCATCTGCCCCTCAATGGTCGTCACCCACGAACTAGCAGTCAGGGGAAATGACTGGAGCATCCTAACTGGGGGCGGAGATCCGCCGACGCCACCACCGACGACGACATCGCCAGCATTGCAACTGACAGTGCTTCCGGCAATTCCAGATATGGGAAACAGTAAGTCATTGGTTTCGTTGTAGAAGCCGAGGACACCCGCTGGGCCTGCCGGGCCCACTGGACCGACTGGACCCGCCGGACCAACTGGACCTGCCGGGCCCACTGGGCCTGCCGGGCCCACTGGGCCTTGTGGCCCTTGGACGACCCCTGGTGGGCAATTGCCCAACTGCCCCGTCGCCGCATCGTAACACACCGGGTCATCCTCCAATACGGTGCCCGCCAGCCCTGGGATGCCGACGGCCCCCGATTCGTCGACGCGGAACCGCACCGGGTTGCCGCTGCTGTCCCGGACGACGAACGCGCCGCCGGCCGGCGGGAGAACTTCGACATCGGCACCGTGCACGGCAGCTGCGATCATCGTGGCGAGTGCCGAGGCGATCGGCAGGATGCGTCGCTTGGCCAGCAGTGGGCTTGTCGTATGCGTCATCTCTCTCACCTTTCAGTTGCTCGTCGAAGATTCCGACCCGCCAGCAGCAGCATCAGGAACAGCGCAAAGATCAGCGCCGGCATTTCTGTTGCAGGCACCGATTCGGCATCGAAGTCAATGAACCAGTTTTGGGTGTTGCCGCGGTCCACGGACCCCAGGTCTTCGGGCGAGCCAAAGCCGATACGGCGTCCGACCGCTTCCTGATCCTGGACGTCGACAAAGCGGACTTCATTCTCCCCTCGCAGATCAATGAAGGCGCGATCACCGGCCGACTTGCTCCGGATTTGGACCAGAGCCCCGTCGGCGCCGGAAATCGCCAGAGAGTCAAGGACGATCTGGGTGGCGCCGGCCTCGAACTCGTACGTCTTGGCGGAGTCGCTCTCCAAGATCAGATTCGCGAAGGTGGAGGAGTTGCAGACTTGGCCCGTGTCACGGCCGCAGCCGTCGACAAAGTGGACCGTGCTGCCACCCGGGTCGAAGCTACCTTGAACGGCCCAGTCGCCGGCGACCTCGAAGGTCGCGCCGTCGCCGTACAACCTGCCTCCAGCTTCGATCGCGTAGTCACCGGCGAGCTCGATGAGCCCAGAACTACCGTGTAGTGTTCCGGCGACGCGAATCCCCCTGCATCCCATTCTGAGAGTGCCCTGGCCGAGCGTCATCGCTGCCCCATCGCCGACGACCAGGTCAGCACGAGCCGAGCCCGACAACGGCCCGGACGCCAGAACGGCGAAGACGACGCTAAGCAGAAATTGTGGCGATAGACGCATCATTTGAGTTGGCCGATTCCGTCGAGCAATGGAGCGGAGCCAGATGCTAGTCCTGTTGCCTATCCCGATGCAAGCGCCATCGCCTATCCCGATGCAAGCGCGATCGCCTGGCCCGCGAAACATGCTCGCAGAGCCAGCTCGGAACCGCCGAAGTCGACCGAATCAGGATGCTCGCGGCTGGTTTGTGACCGGCCTTGCGCGCTACCTCGACGATGAGGCAGTCGGAGAAACCTACCTAGACCAACGCAAGACTTCGTGGAGGTTCCCGGGGTCTACCATCGGGAAATGAGATGGGGAGAGAGTTCTCCGGGAGCTGAAACTCCGAGCGGTGGGAGGGGGGTGCGGGCCCTTGGGAATAGCCCGCGGAGGGGCGGGGAGCGATCATCGTGGCAGTGGGCTACCTGTAGCCCCGGAGAGCTCGGAGGGGCGTGGGGCCGGCGCGAAAGAAAGCTGGCGGTCGATGGTGCGAGCGCGCTACGATTGCGGAGCGATGGGGGTGTGGCTCTTGGGGGCCGCAGCCGGGAGACCGGTCGATGCTCGGTTCCGAACTGCCGCCCCCGTCGCATCCTTCGTCCTCGACGTCGATCGGGATGGTGCCGTTCCTTTGTGGAGGTGGCTCTGAAAGTAGACGTGACGTGAGGACGGACAGACTTCGTCGTTTCGGATTCAGCGATCGTGAGGCAGGGCGACAGCGCCACTGTCGATCAAGCGGGCCGGGAGAAAGTTGCGCACGGTGTCGGAGCTGTGAGTCTGTTCGAGCCAGAAGACGCCATCGAACGTCCCGCTGTTGCCACGGGTCCCGATGAAATCGACGTCGCCGTCCCGATCGAGATCGCGCGCGATGAGCTCGTCGAACATTCCCCTGATCCGGCGCGAGATTTCGTGGCGGATCCACCCGCCGCCCTCGGTTCGCACCGCCTGGAACCAAGCCAAACGCCCGAGTGCATCGCACTCTTGTTGGTCGTCACGATCGCGGGGTCCTTTGCTGTAACCGCCGACCAAGATGTCGTCGTTTCCGTCCCCGTCTATGTCCGCGATGGTGAGTCCGATCGCGTGATCTGGGGCGATATCCCCGATCAAGTGCAAGGACCACGGTGCGAGGATATCGGCAGGCTGTTCGAGCCAACCGAACGCACTCAGCGAAAATAGTGTGAGGATGTCGGCTCGCCCGTCTTCGTTGAAATCATGAATCTCGAGGGTTTGCCCGCTGAGCAATGGCAGCGCGCTGAGCTCGCGGAGTACCGATTGCGCGTCAGCGTCGAGGGCGATGTCGTGGGCGATCCAGTTTCCAGATTCGTTCTCGAACCACACCAGTCCATCGAGTTTGCCACGGGCGCCGCCGATGACGTCCGGGTCGCCGTCGCCGTCGAGATCTACAGGTAGGGCGTTGATCGGCACACGATAGCGGGCGAGCTCACGCTCGCTCCAGTCGGTGCCCAGGAGCGGGTTGTCCGGCAAGGTGAAGATGGAGATCGGCGAAGGCTCGGCGTTGATAACGGCGCCAATCGTCTCGGGACTCGGTCTGCATTCCATGCCGGCAAGACTCATCGACGCCCCCTTGTTCGCGGCAGCCAGCTCGAGTCGCCCGTCGCCATCGAAGTCGGCGGCAGAGACGCGGATGAACGATCCACGGCCGAGCGTCCGTTCGGGAATGGTGCGATCCCACACCTCGGTCGATGGTTGCAGCGCGCCGGGATTCTCGAAGTAGATCAGATGACCGCGTTCCGCTGCGACGGCGACGTCAAGATCGGAATCGCCGTCGAGATCGGCAATGACGACATCTTCGGCACCGTCAACGTCAGCCTCGGCGAGCGTTGCGAGATGCCACTGATTCGGATTGCCGGTAGCGTAGGCCACCCGAACGTGTCCGCTGTCTTCGTGCACCGACACGACATCTTCGAGACCGTCACCATCGAGATCACCGAGAGCGAGCCCGTCGCCGCCGCGAATCGCAGTACCACCGTTCACGTCGATGCCGTCGATGAGGTGTTCGCGCCAGTAGATGAACTCGCCGTTAGCCGAACGTGCGGTGCTGGATGAGCTATCGACGGTAAGCCCGTCGGGCGGCGGGGGTGCCGGAAGGCTATCGGAGTCACTACAGCCAAGGCCGAGCGCCGCGATCAAGACCAGCCAGAGAGTCAATCTGCGCGATACCACGCGACAGAGCTATTCCTTCGGCCCTGAGATTTCCAGCGCCACATCCGCACTTTGCCCTAGGCCTCAGGACCATGGACGATGGACTCAACGATTATCCCCCCAACGCCTACTATGTGTGAGGCAACAACGGACTTCGACAGATCCGGATAATCCCTTCCAACGCCCTCTTTCCCGGCGTAGTGGAGACTTGCTTGGACACCCACAGGTGAGTCGCCGCGAGATTGCCCGTAAGGGACTTGCTAGATCTTGCTTGGACACCCACCGGTGATCGGCAGTGAGGTCGCCCCTAACTAGCTGTTTTCTCTAAACCAATAGTGGGACTTCCCTCATTTAGTCAAGCCGCATTTGAGTGCGGGCGTGTGCCTGGATTGGTTTGGTTGGGCGGGTGTTGAAGCCGCCGAGAGAGGTCGTAGAGAGTTCGATCACGGAGCATCGCGACAGCGACTTTAAGCAGG
>JAJCZJ010000077.1 GCA_029262455.1 Deltaproteobacteria bacterium
TTGGGGGTTGGGGTGGGGGGGTCGGGGTTTGGGGTTGGGGGTTCGGGGGTCGGGGGTCCGGGGTACGGGTTCCGGGGTACGGGTTACGGGGTACGGGGTACGGGGTACGGAAAAGAGAAATGATTCGCGACCTGACGTACAGCGGATAACCCGAAAGCCTTCCCCTCTACCTCCGGGAGAAGGCTGGGATGAGGGGATCAGATAGGGCGAAGCCCACCACTCTAGCCTGTTAATCTACGGTGCGCGGCCAATCGCGAGGACGAAGCTTTGATTTTCCGTCATCTCGAAGCCACGCCAATTCGGATCCTCTGCTTTTCGTTCCGCATAGTAGTCGCGATAGCCATTCCCGCTCGACGCGATGGGCACTCCTGCAGCCTCGAAGGCTGCCGATACGGCGCGAACATAGTCCGGTGGCTCGAGATCGGCGGCGAAAAAATAGATGCCCGCTTTGATCGGAAAGCTCGAGCCTCGATTTCCCTTGATCTCCCAGCCAGCTTCTTCGAACACCGACTGCAGCAGCTTCTGAAACTTTGCGGCCTCTGCGTTGCCCGGCGTCGTCGTAAACCAAACCGGGCGACCCGCATGGGCACCACCGGCAGACAGCTCGCTCACCATCGCTGCACGCTCGCCAATCGAAAGAGACCGCGCCTTGCCCGCGGCGGCGGCATTCCCGACACGAGCGGCGGGCTGGGGTTTTGCGGCCACAGCCGTCGGCGGCGGCGCGGGAGGCGCGGCCTGCGCCGCGGCGAGCTGACTCTGTAGATCGGCGATCTGAGTCTGCAGCTGCGTAATGTACCAAACCGCCAACGCGGCCATCACGACAGCGATCACCCCCAGGATTGAACTTTTCATGTCACTCCCCGCTTCCTTTTTCCGAGCCGCTTCTGCTTGACGATCGCCGCTTCGTTCTTCCAAGCCGCTTCTGCTTGACGATCGCCGCGAGATAGAGGGCTTCCACCTTCTTACGCGCCCAGGGCGTCTTGCGCAGGAACTTCAGGCTGGACTTGATCGAAGGATCACTGGTGAAACAGCGAATCGCAATCCGCTCGCCCAGATCCTTCCACCCCAGATGCCCGACCAATCTCTTGACCATCTGCTCCAGGGTAATGCCGTGCAGTGGATTGTTCGCCTGAGTCTCGTCTCTTGTTTCTACAATGCCCACGCCGCGACATCCTCGCACGACGTTCGCACTTTGTCGCCTCTTTCGCCTAGCCTTGGTCCAGCACTCTTCTCCGTCAAGCAATCCAGACGACACACGCTTCGAGCTGGCGTGTCGGTAGCTCGATCTCGATGTCGTCATCGACGCGCTTCTCGATCAACGCTGCCCCCAGCGGAGAGGTCGTCGTCAGAACCTGAAACTCGAGCGAATCGACCGTGATCTTTTCTCCACCGCCAAACGGCGCCAAGAAGTACACCGTCTCCTCGCCATCCCCGTCTTCCAAGCCGACCAAGGCGCCGATCGCGATGGTGTCACCTTCGCCAAAGTCGCGCGGTTGCATCGAACCAACTGAAGCGATCTCGCTGCGCAGAGATTCGACTCGTTCGGCGAGCCCTCGCGCCAAGTACCCCGCCTCGATTGCTCGAGTGTCCTTGGGGTCTTCCTGGCGGGTTTCTTCGTGCACAGCGCCCATCTGAGCAGAATCTTGCGCAGAGGTTAGCGCCTGCAACTTCTCCCAAAGTCTCGAACGAAGAGCTTGGATGACGCGAACTTTGTCGACTGTCATCCGGCCATCCCTATCATTAACTTGTGACGACAAAAGTCCGCGGCGGCTACGGTCGGATTACTTGGCCTTGATCACGACGGTCAGCTCAATCCCGTCAAATGCGAACTTGGCGTCGTCGTAATCCGGCGGACCCATGAATCCCATGACGTCGTTGGAGAAACCGTACTTCTCCTCCGGACCCGTCCAACCGATGTCGAGCTTGCCGTTGCTGTTGGCGTCCTGAATGATCTTCACAGCGTAGTCGCCGGCCGGAACGGAATCGAATGTCGCCGTCACTTCGGCTGCGTCCGCCGCTATCTTGGCACTCCGAAAAGCCTTCGTTTCGCTCTCGAACGTCGCACGCGAATCGGCAACAGCGATCAGGAGCTCGCCCTTCTGCTCTTCGATCCCAACAAACCGCACCTTCAGCGTTCCGCCATCCCCTGCCGCCACATTGGCAGCGGTCACCGCGAAGAACAGCGCCAGCGCCAACGAGAACCAGCCTGTCTTGAACCTCATCGCGTCTCCATACGGCCGGAGCGATCCGACAGCAAGCGGACCGCCTTTACTCGGGCATCCAATTGGCGTGAAAACCGAGAGGCACGCGGCGCGGAATCTGCACTCTTGCCACCGGTCCGTCCTCGATCTTGCGCGCATCGAGAATCATCAGCTCGCTCTGCTCGGTCTCACGGTCGACGCCCAGGGTCATCAAAAAGCCATCGTCCTCGGCTTGGCCGGCAGGGTCCGGCGCGAAGGCGTGGTCTCCGACCACGGTCGTGTCACCGTAGGTAAAAGTGCGCCCTTTGCCCGAGTCATTGTCGTACTTGACGACACCGTTGAAGTCGAAGCCGAAACCCCAGTTCCTAGCCATGACGTTGTACATGTAACGGTTCCGCAGCCCCGTATGCCGGTCGTTGATGCGCGGAAACTCACCTGCTCGGTCGTCGGTTTGCTCCGAGCTCACCGAACCGGTGCTCAAGTCGAGAACCCATTTGCGCGGAAACGGCTCCTCGGTCTGCTCCGGAGAATCGAACTGCAAACCGCCGGGCATGGTGTCGAAGGACGGTGCGCGAAGCTCGATCGTGTTGCCGCTCTCGAAGGCATTGAAGACGTGGACCATGTAACACGGGTCGATATCGAACCAACGAACGTCCTCATTGCCGCCGCGACGCGGGACGACGCCAATGCGCGTACCGCGCTCCGGCTCCCAGCGGATCCCCGGTTCGTGACGCATCATCGCTTCGATGTCGAAGATTGCCGGCGAGTCGATGAAGACGGCATGATTCTCTGTGATCGCAAAGTCGTGCATCATCACCGGAGCCGGAATCTCAATGACCGCACTGTGCACCAGAACACCGAACTTGTCGGCAACGTGGTATTGCAAGTACGGCGGCAGCGGCGAGTAACCGAAGAAGATCATCTCACCAGTCTTGGGATCGATCTTCGGGTGCGCCGTCATCGAGCCCATCAGCTTTCCGGCGAAGTCGAACTCACCAACCGTGTCGAGCTCGCGCGACACTTCCGTCGGTTTCCCTGCTTCGAGCAGCGCCAGAAAACGATCGGCATGGCGGACGAAGTGAGTGTTGGCAGTGTTCTTCATCATGCCGCCTTCGGACATGACGTCTTCTTCCGGGATACTGAATTCAGATACGCTGCCATAACACGCGCGGCCGCGCTTGCGCTCGGCGAGCAGACCCTTCGACTCAATCCAGCGATTGCGATAACGCGCCTTGCCTCCTTCGAGGTAAACCGCGTGGACCATCCCATCGCCATCAAACGGGTGATACGCGCCCTTCGGACTAAACTGCGGATTCGGCCCGATGCGGGTAAAGACCCCGTTCAGACCATCGGGCAACTTGCCGATGACCTCGAGCCCACGATCGTCAGACTCTTCATGCACCGGAGCCATCAGGCCCTCGAGAAACGGATTCGCTTCAGTCGTAGTAGCTCCCGCAGACACGGCGCACCTCCATAGGAAACGGCCGCGACCGCTGCCACGACCTGATTGATACACAATAGTAGTGAGTAGTCACTAAGGTAATTAACCCCGCCCGTCAAGCGTCAATTCCAAGCCCCCATGCGCACACCGCCAACAGCCGAATCCCGCCTCCCTGACCCCAAGGAGGGGCCAGGGAGGTCGAAACAAGATTCTGGCGATCACGTTCCTGATTGCACCTGAAGCTCCCCTTGCATTCAAGCTAGTCAGACGACTAGTTAGATAAATGAACAAGATCACGGAAATCGGGGTGTTCGAATCCAAGACTCACCTCTCTGAAATTCTCGAGCGCGTCGTGAACGGGGAGAGTTTCTACATTACCAAACGCGGTCGAAGAGTGGCCGAGCTGCGCCCGGTGGAACCTGAGAAGCGCACCCTGACCCGCGGCTGCGCCACCAACCCTGACTACTCGATGGCACCAGATTTCGACGCGCCACTGGAAGATTTCGAGGAGTACACGTGAGGGCGGCACTTCTCGACACCCACGCTTTCCTGTGGTTCCTCTTCGACGACCCACGCCTGTCCGATCGCGCTGCCGAGCTGATCGAAGAGCCCGAGCCACAAAACCTTCTCAGCGCCGTCAGCCTCTGGGAAATCGCGATCAAACATCAACTGGGAAAGCTCACACTCGGCATGCCGTACGAATTCTTCGTCGAGCGCTACGTGCGCGGCGCGGCCATCGAGGTCATCGGCGTCGACCTACCACACCTGCTCGCGTACGAGTCACTGCCCCTACAACACCGCGACCCCTTTGATCGCATGCTCGTCGCTCAAGCGGTGACGCTCGGCGTGTCCCTGATAACAGCAGACGCGGCATTCGAGGCCTACGAGATCGATACCGTTTGGTAGCTAGAACTTATCGATTCATCTCGGCCGCCGAGGATCTGGAGGCCGAAGTGGGCGGTGTTCGCCTCAACAACCGGTGTTTCGCTTGCATACTCCCGGCCACCTTTTGCATGGTACTCAATGCAGTACTCATCGTTGGATCAGCAGACGCTATGAGTATTCAAGAGGGGGAGGATACATGATGTCCAGAACCAAGGATCCGTCCACGACCGACGCCGATGATCGGAAAGCGGCCGACACCCAAATCGTCCGTTCCGCGATCCACCCGGCCATTGGGATCGCTAGGGTCGGCAACAGCGAGAAAGATTTCTTTACCGCCCCGCAAGTGACCGATCCCGCCCCGCAGGAGGTCGGCTTTTATCGCGACGACAGCGGTGCATTGAAACGCGAAGCCGCAGAGTTCCGGATCTACGGCTACAACGCCGCTGGCGAAGTGGTTCGCGAGCTCACCGTTGATTCGGCCGACATCACCTGGTCGGTACACGTCGCCAATCGCAAGGCGGCATGGTTCCAATGGCAGATCGCCATGGATATTCCCGAGGCCGCGAAGGTCGCGGTCCCACTGCGCAACGCCAAGGTCAAAGCGCGCGACACTCTGGTCATCGACCCCGGCAAGCAGTCCATCTCCGGCAAGAATGCGGCGCCGGTCATGTGCAGCGGAGAATTTACCGGAGTGCCGGTGAAGATCGGCGAACTGCAAACCGACGCAAGCGGCCGCTTGCTGTTTCTCGCCGGTCACGGTGTGTCGGCGTCGCCGACAGGAGCCACGATCTTCAACGACAAGGATCCGAACGGTTTCATCAATGCCGACGACTGGTACGACGACACTTGCGACGGTTCGGTATCGGCCACCGTCGGCATCGACGGCCAGAGCATTCCGGTGGACTCAGCATGGGTTGTGACGGCGCCACCGAACTACGCCCCACAGGTCAAAGCCGAGCGCACGATGTACGACCTGCTCTACGACCTCTACCTCCAGGCCGGCTGGATGGACGCGCCCACCTCGACCTCGTTCACCGTCGACGTCTACCCCATCCTGCAGCGATTGTCCGGGCTGCAGTGGGTCAACGAAGGCTTCGCTACAATGTTCGGATACAACGGTCGGTTCGATTTCGGGAACGACTCGTTCATCGAACGACTGTCGGCGAAGGCCGCTCCCGGCCAATACGATCCCAACGCCGAGCTGCGCCAACAGGTACTCAACAGTTTCCGGGGACCGACTCCGCGCGACGGCAATCAGTTGCCGTGGCCATGGGTTTACGGCGATGCGATGAAGAGTCCGGCTGCTGAGAACCCGCGTCAGAACGCGAGCGTCAGCCAGACCCAGTACGACATCTTAAGGCGCTGGGTGAATGGCGATTTCCAATCCGATTGGCATGCCAAGAAGGCACCGCCACAAAGCATCGACGAGGTCCCACTCGATCAGCAGCCGGCGATGCTGGATCGAGCCGCACTCGAGTTCTGTCTCGCCGACGCCTTCCACCCAGGCTGCGAAATGACCTGGCCGATGCGACATTTGTCGATGTACGAAAAACCGTTTCGCATCCGCCTGCGGCCGGAAGGCGCGAAAGAGCCGAACTACGGTAAGGCCCTCGATCAGGCGACTGTCCTGTCGGCAAACGGTCCACTTCACGCGCAGTCCCCCGGTGACATCAACCGCTGGATGGGTCTTCCGTGGCAAGCCGACACCGCGTTCTGCCGCGCCGGCTACGACACCAACTACGATCCATTCGCACCAACGTTTTGGCCGGCACGAGTTCCGAACCAGGTCCTGGCCGCCGACGACTACGCCATCGTGATCGACGCTTCGCAGCCAATGGCGCGTCGCATCGAAGCGTTCAGCAACCGCACGAGTTGGAACAAACCGCTGCACGGCAAGACCGCCGCACAGATGGAACAGATGGTACGGATCTTCGGCTCGATGGGTCTAGTCGAAGTGAGTCCAGGCATCGCCAACGATCCAGTGTTCCCAGCGAAGATGATGGTTGCGTCCTACGGCCCCGACGTAGATCCGGCGGACGCATCCAGCATGAGCGCCGCCGCGCTCGCCAAACCGAAGCTCGAAGCGGTCGCTGTCGACGAGGTTCATCCGAAGGCGTACGCAAAAGGGCGCGGGTTGCCGCAGGGCGCCAATTTCGACAGCGACGAGGACGCACAGCAAGCACCGCTACCGGTGCGCCACCACAAGACCGGCGACTGATTGAATGCCGTCGCGCGAAGTCGATGTCGCGATCGCGGGCGGCGGCCCAGCCGGAGCCGCCGCGGCTCACGTTCTGGCTCAAGCCGGACTTCGCGTGCTGCTGGCGGATACCGCGGGACAGGCTGAGTTCAAGGTAGGCGAAGGACTTCCACCCTCGGCGCGTCACTTGCTTCGCGAGCTCGGTGTACTCAGCCGCATCCTCGCAGACGGCCCTCGTGCTAGCCACGGCACGCTCGCGTTCTGGGACTCCGACGCACCACGCGCCCACGATTTCGTGTTCCAATTGGGCGGCGACGGCCTGCAACTGGATCGCCGTCGCTTCGATGAGGCGCTGCTAGAACACGCCCGCGCTGCGGGAACGGAGGTCGTACGGAACACCAAGCTTTGCCTCGGTTCGCCAAGCCCAAATGACTGCCCGCACTTGGTGCTTCGCGACGAGAACGGAGAACAGCTCGTGGAAAGCCACTGGTTGATCGACGCAACTGGTCGCCCCGCAACACTCGCACGACAACTCGGCGCGACTCGAGTCCAACACGACAAGCTGCTCGCCTTTCATATGCGTCTCGCAACGGCAGCCGAAAGCGACCGCGATGGCCGCACCTGGGTCGAGGCGGTTGAAGATGGTTGGTGGTACAGCGTGCTATTGCCCTCGCGCCAGAGGCTCGTCGCCTTCCTCAGCGACGCCGACCTAGTCAACCGGCAAGCGCTGCTAACGAACAATGGCCTATTGGAAGCACTGAACAACGCCCCGAATCTGGCCGCGCTTTGCCGTGAACACCGCTACGAACCCGCGTCGAGCCCACGCGGCGCCCCTGCATCGAGCAGCCACCTGGACCGCGCAGCGGGCAGTCACACCGATCGCGTAGCGGGCAGTCACAGCGACGGACGTTGCTGGCTCGCCGCAGGTGATGCCGCGATTGCCTTCGACCCACTGTCGTCAAAAGGCATCTCAAACGCGCTCTACACGGGCATGCGCGCCGCTCAGGCCATCCTTGCATACGCAAACGGAGGCACCCACGCACTTTCAGCCTACTCCGACCATTTGCTGGAGATTCACCGCGCCTATCTGCAACAAGTGCGGGCGCACTACGCGATGAACGCTCGATGGATAGACTCCGCCTTTTGGGCGCGACGCCGAGAAGAGGGGTCGTCGAGCGAGACACCGACGAATCCTAGCCAATATCCCGTAGCCTTCCGCTTTCACGCATGATTCTCGATGATCGCTAGAATGATGCAGCAATTCTTGAGCGCTTTGCATCTATTGAAGTAGGGCAATCACAGGGGGCTGTGCTCATGAAGCTTGTTGTCGCTACTGGACTCATCTCGGGGCTGCTGGTTCTGGCAACAGTCGACCAAGGAAATGCGGCTTGCGCGTGCGATTGCGATGGAAACGGCTCGGTCCAAGTCGCTGAACTCATACGCGTCGTCAACATCGCGTTGGGCAATTCCCCCGCTTCCAGTTGTCCGAACCTTCCCGTTCCTTGCGAGACTTGTATCGGGGTCCAGATCAGCGGCCTAATCCAGTGCGTCGGTTTTGCCCTGCGCGGCTGCCCGGTCGCGACGCCGACTCCTACACCGACAGAGCCTAGAGTCATTTGCACACCTCCCGCCTGCGCGGGCGCGGAAGTTCTCTACTGTAGCAACTGCCCCGAGCCATGCCCGCAGGCTTGCGGATTCGTCTGCGCGACACCGACTCCCGTCTGCACAGCGCCGATCTGCTCGGACAATGAGGTTCTGCTCGTGCGCCCTTGCGGCGGCGGCTGCCCGGTTTGCGTGACCCCGACGCCGATCGCGCCCGTTTGCACGCCGCCTCCCTGCCCGACCGGTGGCGGTGGGGTTCTGGTTTGCCCAAATTCACCGTGCACAGGAGGCTGCGGTGTTGCGTGCGCCACGATCACACCCACCCCGCCCGCGCCCGATACGCCAACGGCGTCTCCGACCAATAGCTCGACTGCGGGCCCGACGGAGTCACCCACTCCAACGGTCTGCGCGATTCCGACCGCTTGTCCCGTCGAACACGTGCTGGCGACACCGGCCGACAGATGCCCGTTCTGCGTGACCGTCACTCCAACACCGACGGATACACCAACGCCCTGCCCCGCGCGCACGTGCCCACCCTTCTTGGTACTCTCCGCGCCCGGCCTCGAGTGCCCTAGCTGCGTGACTCCTTCGCCGACGAGAACTCCCACACAGACCTGCGCACCGACGGGCACCCCGTTCTGCAGCGACAACTGCATGCCGTGCCCAACGATCCGCCCCAACTGTCTGGCCAGAAAATGCGGCAGCTGCCGGCCGCATCCGGTCTGCGCCGACAACGAGATCTGCGTACCCGGACTCGGCGCGATATCGGGCTGCTGCGCCTGCCGCACGAAGAGACCAACAGCCACCGGCACCGGCACGAGCGCGCCGGGCGTCGGGGGGAAAGATTGATTGGTGACTGGTGATTCGTGATGGGAATGTCGCGCGGCTCGGCAGGAGCCTCGGCCATAATAATGGGCATCGCCCCCTCATCCTGGCCTACTCCCGGAGGAGACTGTCGATTTTCTCGAAATGACGGGCAAAGCCCAACAAAGTCTCCTCTCGCGCATTGCACGCGGGAGAGGATGAAAGCTGAGGGTTCGTTCTTGAACGAGTGCGCGAAGCATTGCGGCACAAGGGCAAGAAGGAAGTTGGCATTTCGATCCCCTCACCCTTAACCCTCTCCCGGCATGTCCTCCGAAGCTCGCAGAGCGCAGGAGGGAGGTAGAGGGGAAGGCTTTCGGATTTCCCGCAATACTAGTGTCGCTGCATTGATCGACAGCCTCCGGAGGGAGAAGGGATTACGCAGCTTGCGCCGCTCAGATCCTACTTCAACGTAGCGATCTCATTTCTGCGCGGAGCGCGTAGCGCGTACGGCAGCAATACTAAAACGGCGCAGATACGATCCGAGAGAACCAGATCCGCTACGCGGCTCGGACGGAGCCTCGCCCTCCATTTTTTTCGATGCACCTGCACCGACATCAATAACGAGCGCAGCGAGCACCACCCCCAGCCTTAGCCTTGAGCCCTAGCCTTAGCCTTTCTTCTCAATCAGCGTTCATCCGTCGAAAAAAAACCGATCAGCATTCACCTGCGTTCATCAGCGGTTTTGTTCCGGCCATCGGCCCATCCGCGGCCATCGGCGTCATCTGCGGATACTTTGTTTTCTCCATCGCCTAGTTGAGCGTTGTGGAGTTCGAGCTCTGCACCAACTCTAGAATGACGTCGGCTACATTCGATGCCAACAGCTCGTTGCCGTGCGGCGTTAGATGCCCGAAAATGCCCCCGAAGAGGTCGCGGTAGAGTTCTTTGAGCGGTCCGTTTTTTGCCGCGTCTATGAACGTAGTTTCGTTGTCGACGAAGGCGATGTTGGCGGCGTCTCCAAGCACCTGCCTCAATTGCCCAACCGACCGGCCCGGGTACTGCACCGCAACCAGCGGCACGCCTCGCTGCGCGACCAATTTCCTGAGGGTTGTGTAGTTCACGGTCGTTTTCGGATTCTGCCGAATATCCATCAACTCGCGATACTGCTGGTGGTACTTAGCCGCACTGGCTTCCTCGCCACGCTGGTAATTGAGCAACACGAGCTGTCCGACCGCGGCACTGGCGACATGCCGCATGTCGCCTTCAAGAGGACCTTCAGAAAGAGGGATCAACAGTTCCTCCGCGTCGTCGAAGTGTCCTTCCATCATCATCATCGCGCTCGCCTTGAGGGAGAACATCGTCAGGCCCGGCACCTTCAACTTGGGCAAGCCGTCGGTGTGTTTGATCGTCGCGACCTGCGGCGAGTCCTCTTCTTCGACTTCCGGACGCGGGGCACTACCAAACCACGAAGCGTAGAGCATCCGAGCAAGCTTCAACACTCGCAGCGACGAGGCGCCCGAATCGACCACAAACAACGGATCCGCGAGCGGACCATCGTTGACGCCCATCATCGTCACCACGATGTCGGGCTCCTGTTCATCGAGGTTCGTCGGAAGTTTCTTGACGATGCGATCGGTCGTCGTAGCCGGCACGCCTCGATTGATGACGACGAAGCGATCGCTACCGGACCGTTCGTTCAAAATGCGCTCGAGCTGGGCTGGATAGCTCTGCGTACCAAGAAGCTCCATGTCGGCAGTCGTAGATTCGCCGAGACATAGGACGCGGATGGTCCCGGCCGGATCGGATGAAGAAGAAAGACGCGCCGGTACACGCGCTTGCAGGAATAACCAACCAGTGACCCGCAACGCAGACTCGACGAGAACGAGAGCGACAAAGACTCCGAACAGCAGCAGCGCGATATTCTTCAACATCCCCGAGCGGCGTATCATTGAGATTCCGGTTCCACAGATAACGGTTCTATCTGGAAACCGCAGGCAATCGCCAAGGGACGAAAAGATCTCTTATCCGCAGATGACGCAGATGTACGCAGATCCAGAGAACTACGGGCCACATGGCCTTCGGGGGCGTTGACGATCAGATACCGTCGCACGATTACGAGCGGCCGACCACGAGCCGAACGCGGCTCGGACGGAGCCTCGCCCTCCAGGAAACTTTCATTGCCTCAGGAACGACACCTACCATCGGTATCTATCCGTGATATCCGTGGCCAACAAAAATCTGTGTTCATCTGCGGATAAGGAACAGGCTGGAAAATTGAGCGATTGCAACGAACTCAAGATCCAGGACACTATTCGTCCGAGACCGCGACCGAGTATTGCACCAAGTCGAAGATGACGTCGGCAACGTTCGTCGCCAACAGCTCGTTCCCGTACGGCGTGAGGTGCCCAAAGCTTCCGGCAAAGAGATCGCGGTAGACTTTGCGGAGAGGGCCGGTTTTGACTTCGTCCATGAAGGTAGCCTCATTGTCGACAAGCGCGACATTTGGCGCGCCCTGCAAGAGATGCTTCAGCGGCGCTATCGATCGGCCCGGGTACTGGACAGCCACCAAGGGTAGCCCTCGCTGCGCGACTAGCTTCTTGAGAATCGTGTAGTTCGTGGTGGTTTTGGGATTCTGTCGAACATCTATCAGCTCGCGGTACCGCTCGTAATACTTAGCGCCCTCCACCTCATCCCCGCGCTGGTAGTACAGCATCACTAGTTGCCCGACAGCCCAAGTCGTCGGCCAACGCTGGGCACCCTCGAGACTGCCATTCGCATGGCGGATCAGAATTGGCTCAGCCTCTTCGAAGCGCCCATCGAAGAGCATCTCGCCCGTCAACTTGAGACTCAGCATGGTTAGATGCGGCAGCCCGATCGCTATCTTACCATCGACATGCGGGATCTCGGCGACCTGAAGCGACTCGACTCTGCCATCGGGATCAACTGCTCCATCCTCGAGCCCTTCCCTGAACAGTGAAGCGTAGAGTACCTTGGCCAGCTTCCAAACCCGCAGCGATGGGGAGGACGACGACACCGTATACAACGGATCTGCAAGCGGCCCGTCGTTGATACCCATCATGGTCACGACAATGTCGGGGCGGTGCTGATCGAGCATCGCGG
>JAJCZJ010000078.1 GCA_029262455.1 Deltaproteobacteria bacterium
AGATCCGCATCCAGACATTGAACGCCATGCAAGTCCCGTACAGCGCGCCGAGGTGGATGGCGGTTGCGCGATAGCTGTAGCCGGCCGCATCGAACAAGAAGAGCAAGATAATCGAGATCACCCACCCGCCCCAGAAAGCCACATTGGTCGGCTTCAGGACCGTGTTGGACAAAAGGTCATAAACCACGACCCCGAGGAACGTCACAGCGATCATCCCGATGGGAAATGCTGACCACGTGATGTTGGGATTGTCGAACATAATGCTGACGCCGCCGCCATAGAAGACCAACAGGACGAGCAGCACTCCGGTGACCCACGTGTAGAGGGCGCCCCAACGGAACCAGTACAGGGCTCGCGGCATCAGCTCCGGTACGACCTTTTTCTTAGTGTCGCCATCCATTGTCGGAGCAAAGGCCGAGTTCACGAAGTTAAAAAAGTACAGCAAGCCGATCCAAGTAATACCGGCAATCACATGCACCCAACGAAAGATCCCCTGCAGAATATCCATTACCAAACCTCCAAAGTGCTGATCAGCGCCGGCCAACAGGCAACAGCGCGTCAAATTCAGTCGTCAGCTGCCAGAGTTAAGGGTCCTCGCCCACGATTGTCAAGATGACGTGCGCCGTGCACCGACATCCTAGGCTCGCTTTACGGGAGACGATTTGTCGCGCAGAGTATGGCGCGATGGAAACTGCGAGCCGACACAACCGATCTGCACGAATTGTGGGCACGATCGCCCTCACCCTGGCCTTGACCGGCTCCTGCCGGTCAAGCGCACAGAACGACCCAGCCCCGGTCACACCCCCCGCCAACGTCTCGAAAGTCTCCGATCCGGCGAACCCGAACTCAACCGCCGCGGACATATTCGATGGTTGGCTAGCTTACGAGCCAGAGGCAACCAGGGCATTGCCCAGGGCCCGCAAGTTCTTTGTCGATGCGGTGCTCGGCCATCAGGTATTCCGCATCCCCCCCCGCGGTGTCCCGAGCTATATTGCGCGCGCACTGCTGCTCGACGACGACGAGTTACTTTTCCCCTCGGGCAAGCGCCTGTGGAATCGAGAGCTAAAGCACCAGGCCGGCTTGGCCGGCAAGTTCTGCTTCATACACTCGACCTACTGCCTAGAGCGGCTCTTCGACGTCTCCTTCTCGATCGACGGCAGCCCCAAGGTGATCTACGCAAACCAGTACTCGATCAAGCGGTTCCCCAGCCACACGACGTTCTCTTACCAGCTCGGCGGTGTCCTGATCGACGAGCACAAGTTCATCACGTACGATGATCGCGCCGCACTCACCTACGAAGCGCGTTCGAACGATAAAAAAGAGCACCTGCTGCGGATCGAAGCCATCGTCCCCTATCCATGGTTACCTGGAGGCGGGGCGCCACCAAAGTATCCGGTCCTCGGCCAAACTACGTATCAAGGCAACCCACTGTCGGTCATCCTCGAGGCTCCGAACTTCGCCCGTACGCCGGGAGACGTCATCCACTTGGTTCAGGAGATAACGCTGCCGGCCGATGGATCGATCGCCTCGGCCAACATGGCCATGCGCTTCACCGTCGGTGACGACACTGCCGTCAAGGAGGAACCGCCCAACCTCATCACCCACGCCAACGAGTACAATCAGTGGTTTGTCGACAACATTCCGTACTTCGATAGCTCCGACACCGCCTTCAAGAAGATGTGGTACTATCGTTGGTGGATCGTTCGCTTTCATCTCGTGGACCTGCGAGACGCCGCGACGCCGGACCTAAGCGAATACGCCTTCTACGAAGGCAAGATGGGATTCGACAACCCGATCGTTTTCGCCATCCCAGCGCAGATCAAAGAGCTGACATACATGCGCGACCCGGCCTTCGCGCTGTCGCAACTGCGCAACATGTACGCCAATACCCATGAGAACGGCGCCGCCGTTGATCCCCCCGGAAGCCCGTACTGGGGCGAGACCTATTCCCATTGGACCGTCCAGGCTGCTGCGGAGTTTCACCGTATCCACCCGATTCCACTCGATGACCTCGGGAAACTTCTGCCGAAAATGGCGGCGGATATTCGCGCTTGGATGTCGGACTATGATACCGACCGGGACGGACTGCCAGAACGCGCCAGACCTCGAGTGACTGGCTACGACCTCGACATTCTATCCTGGTGGCACTGGGCGGGAAACAAGCTCGATCAGCGCGTTGCCCCACCCGCGATGGAGCGGGTGGACTTCGCAAGCTTCGTTTACGCCAACGCGATCGGCTTGGTCGAGCTTGCCGACGCCGCCGGCGATTCAACGCTCGCTACCGAATTTCGTGAGGTCGCCTCGAAGATTCGCACCGCCGCCGTCGCCAAACTCTGGGACGATGAGAGCCAATTCTTCTATCCGCAGCGTGCGAGCGATGATGACCGCGCCCCGGTGCGAGAGCTGCATGGACTCTTCGCATTCACCACGCTGCTGGCGCCGAACGAGCCCCGCTTTGCGCAGTCCCTTCGCTACCTGGTGGACCCAACCGAGTTCTGGTCGCGATTCCCGCCGGTGATCACCAGCCAGAAGCACTACCGAGATTGGAACTGGCAAATGGACGGGCTGACACGCAACATCGCGCCACATCCGATCAGCATGGGCGGACGGACACTGATTCAAGCCATTCGGCAATACGAGCAAGATTCCGTGCGTCCCGAGCACGTGATGGCGTTGCTCAAACGGTACAACGATCTCGTCTACCCTGGGGTGCATCCCAACGATCCGACCTGGCGACCGAACGCGCACGAGTACTACTCGCAGTGGGAACCGTACGCCCGTGAGCCGAGACCGAAGCCCTCCGACATCTGGCACGACTTCCATTCGATGTGGATCAGCCTCGTGATCGAAGGACCGATTGGGCTCGTACCACGCGCTGATGGAATTCTCGAGGTCGACCCCATGGCGACCGATTGGAGCTACTTTCTAGTCGACCGCTTGCGCTTCCGCGGTCATGACTTGACGATCGCATGGGACCGGCCGGGGGATGGTCCACCACGTTACGACGGATTCCCGGAGGGTCTATCGATTCGCGTCGATGGCCAGCAGGTGGCCCATCGACCCGACATGGGTAAACTCGAGGTCGACGTCAAGTAGTCGGCCACCGGATCCGGCAGCCGAGCTAACGCGAGGGATTGGCCTCTATCCGCGGTCCGCAGGGCCCTATACTCTCTACACATGAGCCTTTCGAGCGACGACGCGCCACACCAACCATTGGCAGTGACCGAGGGAGTCGCTGGTCGCCGCCTCCCTCCGGCGAGCTTCGCCGAACGCGCCGGCCTGGCTCTCTTGGCCATCTGGCGAAAGGTGGACACCGACCAGGCATCGCTGCATGCCATGAGTCTGACGTACACGACGATCCTCTCGATGGTCCCCCTCCTCGCCGTGACCTTCTCCATGCTCAAGGCATTTGGGGTGCAGGGGCAAATCGAGCCGCTGCTGGCCCAGTCCCTGGCGCCACTCGGCGCCGTCGAAGGGGTGACTCTGAGTCGCCGTATCGTCGAATTCGTCAACCGTATGCAAGTTGGAGTTCTCGGCGCCGTCGGAGTCGCCGGCCTTTTCTACACCGTCGTCGCCCTCGTCGGTTCGATCGAAAACGCACTGAACAAGATCTGGCGAGCGCGGCGCGGCCGCGACTGGACGACCAAATTCCGCGACTATCTCAGCGTCATCATCGTTGGTCCGGTCTTGGTATTTTCGGCTCTCGCACTGATCGCATCGGCGCAACAACACTCGTCCGTCCAGAAGGCCCTCGCTCTCGCCCCCTGGTTGGTATGGCTCGGGACCGAGATCATACCCTTCGTAATTCTCGCCGTCGCCTTCACCCTGCTCTACCGCTTTGTCCCAAACACCTGGGTCACCTGGAGAGCGGCTGCTGCCGGTGGCATCGCCGCCGGCAGCGCTTGGAAGTTCGCCGGAACCGCGTTCACCCAATTCGTCGCCAGCTCCGGTCGCTACACCGCCATCTATTCGAGCTTCGCGATTCTCGTCCTGTTCTTCATCTGGATCTATGTCAGTTGGATGATCGTCTTGATCGGGGCCGAGCTCGCCTACTTCTTTCAGCATCCGCGGCAGGTCCTGCGCGGGGCCTCCGACCGCAGCACCAGCGCCCACGAGCGCGGGGCCCTCGCCATGCTCGTCCTGCTCGCCAGGGCCCACCTGGAAGGACTGCCGCCGATCGACACGACGACTCTCGCCGACCAAAGCCAGCTGGGAGTATCGGAAACCGAGAGCCTCGTGGAAACCCTGATCAGCAAAGGCATCCTGTTGCGCAGCCAAGAACCGAGCGGCATCGCCATCGCCTTACCACCAGGCAAGATCCCGATCGCGCGTGTTCTCGAAATCTTGCGCGGCGGTGACGAAGCCGACGGCCTCGAGTATCCAGATACCATCTCGACTCTGATGGCCAAACGCGCCGCCGCCGTAGAGCACGCGCTGAGCGGCACCACCCTGCAAAGCCTGGCCCGGCCGGAAAGCGCAGAGTAGATCGACCGGCAACCTCGCGACTGCAAGGCAAGAAGGCCGGGCTTACGCCCGGCCTTCTCCCTACCAGATCTATCGAAACTCAGTTGATCAGCGGATCAGCGGCGCCAACACCAGAGCTACGACCGACATCAGCTTGATGAGGATGTTCAAGGCCGGGCCAGCCGTGTCCTTGAACGGGTCGC
>JAJCZJ010000079.1 GCA_029262455.1 Deltaproteobacteria bacterium
GATCGTCAGGGCGGCCATCGCCGAAATCCTCGACGACTTCGACGCCAGGGGAGCCGACTCCCTCCTGGTCAAGCGCCTCTCCTCGGAGTAGTTCCCAACCACTAATCCATTTGTCGACATGTCTTCTTTGTCGCGTCTATAACTACTTATCGATAAATCCCCTTGTATCTCCGGTGAGACCAGTTTTGAGTGGCTAATGCCTAAAGGTGACGTTGAGGGTAAGGGTAATCCAACCATCAAGGCAGGGTTGAGGTTTGACCTGTCCGCTGAGAACGGTATGGAGGTCGGATAAAGGGGTGGACTAGTACCCTGAGCACTAAAATGACAAGTCGACAAATAGCTATGTAGATGAGGGGATTTGGGGCGCTGGCGGGACGGGTTTTGTGCCTGGGAGAGTGGGAATGTTGGGTCTTAAAGAGTCTGGGAGAGTCGCAACGCGGTGCGGCCCGCCCGGCCGGTTGCCCCGCATCCGGGTGCGCTGAGGTGCGGGAATAGGCCGGTAAGAGAGCCCTCAAGCCACCGGCTTGGATGACGAGTGAACGAGTGGAGGCCCTTTCAGGGGTCAACGGTGACCCGTCGCCCCGTATGGGCAGTGGGGCCCGGCAAGAAGCATCCGCCAGCCCAGATCCGGCGGGGGATAGAGGCAGACCCAATAGGCTCTGTGCCGGCGTGCGGAGACCGTAGCCGTCAACACGAGGCCGGACCGCCGGACCGAATCTGCCGGACTCAGCGCGGGTTACCGCAACTGGCGACCAGCAGTTCGGCCCAACGTATTGCAGAGGCCGTTCCCGAACGTTCTTCAACTGATTCGCTAGCGCTCCGGGTAGCGGGGGTTCGGTTCCAGCAGTTCGCTGACGGCCCGAAGGTCGCCGAAGTCCGTGGTCAGACCGGCTGTTCGGGTCGAAGCCATGTGCCTACCGACCCATCTGGATCTGCGGGCGACGCGGCGCGGCGGGGATCGTCGATCGACGGTGAGAACGTGGGGGGCCAGGTCCAGGCGGAGCGGAGGATGTAAGCGAGGAGGATCAGTTCGATCACGACGCCGAGGCCGTAGAAAAGGATCCAGGACTCGCCGATCACGTTGAACGCCGAGACGGGGATGTAGAGCGATGCCACGACGAGGTTCAGCGTGCGGTTCACTGGGGCGGGCAGTGCGATGGAGAGCAGGATCATCAGGATCGGGATCGCCATGAGCATCAGCGCAACGACTACGAAGGTTTGGCTGATATCGAACTCGAAGACGATGCCGGCCAGGATGTTTTCGATGGCTCCGGGCTTGTACAGGTGGAGGTAGTCGACATAGATGTAGAGGAACATGAAGCTGGTCCATGCTGCCGCGAGCTTCGCCTGCACCGGGATACCCGGGTCTTGCAGGGTGCTGATGTTGTTCGCTTCCTTGCTCATCGTCTAGCTCCTTCGCTCGGTGGTAAGGCCCGGTCCACTGCAGGGGCGGCTGCACCCGGGATGGATGCGATGTGGTTGGCCGTTGTGCCCTATCCCGACGTCCTTGGCGACGGCCGCCACGCCGCCGGCCAGGTCTCCGCCTGGGATGGGATGGCGCGGCCGACGCAGCCCGAACGCCAGTCGAACGACGTACGGCTCACCGGTCATGAGGAAGCAGTCGCCGGGATGGACCGAGGCTGCGTGCACCCGGACGAGCACGTCGTCAAGGCCGACCGCGGGCGGGTCGACATCAGCGGACCGCAGCACCTCGGGAGAGCCGTAACAACGCTGCACGATCGCCCGCCTCCTTCTCGCCTCGTTCGCATCAGCTCCGCGGACCGCGCCCCGCGGTCGCTGCTGTGGTGATCCCACCTGAACCTCCTTCTGGAGGGGCCGCGCCCCGTCGTTTAGTACACCGTACGTCTTACGCCGTACTATGCTCGTACGGTGTACGATCTGTCAAGGAATTTTCCAATAACGGAGGGCGCATGGCCGCGAGAAGTGATCGAACTGCCGGTGAGGTGCCGCTGAGCAAGCAGCGTGTGGTGACCGAGTCCATCCGACTGGCCGACCGCGAGGGGGTCGACAAGCTCAGCATGCGCAGGCTGGCCGGCGAGCTCAAGGCCGGCGCCATGTCGCTCTACTACCACGTGGCGAACAAGGACGAGCTGCTCGACGCCATGATCGACGTCGTGTTCGAGGAGATCGAGCTGCCGACCGACCGCGTAGGCTGGAAGGCGTCTATGCGGCAGCGTGCGGTGTCCGCTCGGCAGGTGCTCGGACGCCACCCGTGGGCGATCAC
Organism: Deltaproteobacteria bacterium; assembly: GCA_029262455.1. Classification (GTDB taxonomy): domain Bacteria; phylum Desulfobacterota; class Binatia; order HRBIN30; family CADEER01; genus CADEER01. The sequence continues at coordinate 2,246 of JAJCZJ010000079.1, forward strand.
CCTGATGGAATCACGGACCACCCCAGGGCCGGCGAGCCTGCGTCATCATGAGGCAGTTTTGGCATGCCTTCGGGAGGCCGGCTTCTCCGTCGAGATGGCAACCCATGTCAACTGGCTGCTCGACGGCTACGTCTACGGGTTCGTGCTCCAGGAAGCCAGCCTTCCCTTCGACGCGGCCGAGGAGTTCGCCGACGTGGTCGAGGACAAGTTCATTCCACAGCTACCCCCCGACCAGTACCCCTACCTCAATGAAGCCGCCGCAACGCTCGTCGCCGCCGGGTATGACCCCGCCGACGAGTTCATCTTCGGACTCGACCTGATCCTCGGAGCCCTCGAGACGCTGGCGGCCGCGCCTTAGCGGGCATCAGAAGGCAGCTCCCTGCGGCCTCCTGTTGAACTAAGAGTTCGGCGACGACAACAGGCTTGTGGCCACGCGCTAAGCCGTCCGACTCAGCCATGTCGCTAGCGTGCTGACAAAGATCGCAAGGACATTCGCCCAGGCCACTCCGTGACCCGTATCAAGCGGTGACCAACAGAGGCCCCCCCACTTGGGATCTCCCGGGTTTTGGAGCACGCCCACAAGCTCCGCAACCGGTACCGTCTGATTTCACGACGTCCGCGGTGGAGGGGTTCAGTTCTTCTCACCTAGAGCCGTGCCGCAGGGAGTTCGAAGCCCCCTTAAGACCAAGACCCGCACCCCGCCCGGTTGGCGGAGCGGGCGGACGCCTAGGCGCCGACGAGGGTCAGGATGAGGCGGGCGGTGCTGTTGATGACCGGGCCCGCGAAGCGGGGGAAGAGGATGAA
>JAJCZJ010000080.1 GCA_029262455.1 Deltaproteobacteria bacterium
GCATGGCGTTCAATGTCTGGATGCGGATCTGGCCGGCGCAGCAGCGGATCATCACGGCGATCAAGAATGGTGAGGCACCCAACGCCGACGATGCGGGAATGGCGGGTCTGCGTTCCAAACACAACACGTACATGTCGGTACCGCTGGTCTTCTTCATGCTCAACTCTCACATGACATGGCTCCCGGGCGGCCCGATCGGCCTTGGCGTGATCGTGCTGATTGGATGGGGCGCAACCTATTTGCTCTATCAGAAGGCGGCCCAGGTGAAGGGCTTCTAGTGAAGGGCTTCTAAACAATCCAACAATTCGCGATGAAAAAGGCCGGATGCGATTCGCATCCGGCCTTTTCTCGTGTTGGCGGGTGAGGCTCCTGCCGAGCCGTGGCCCCAGGCGGAGAACTTGCCACCTTAGAATGCGAAGGAGACCTCTCCGGCACCCTTCGCGGCCAGCGTAATCTTCTGCTCGCGCTCACCCAAGGTCTCGTGCCAGGCCGCCACGGTGTACTCGCCAGGAGGCAGGTTGCTGAGCACGGCGAGGCCTTTTGCGTCGGTGATGGCAAAGTAGGGGTGGGCGAGAACCGACACCGTCGCGCTCATCCACGGGTGTACGTCACAGCCGACTTGGATTCCGACTTCGGGTTTGCTGAAATAGACGGTGCGGCGTGTTTTCTGGCGGCTCATCATGAAGTTCCAAGAGCGGGCAACGTTCGGTTTGCCTCGGACGTTGTGCGCCTCGGTGTCGCTGTTGACGAACTCTAGTGGTTGGCCGGTCATGAGGGCAGCAACGCGCGGCTTGTAGAGGCAGCCGACCTGGTCGATGACGACCGGATCGGTGGGGAATTGGAAGACCCGTTCACCGAGACCATTTTTTATGTAGACGAGCACGTCGGCGAGAGCGCCGTCGCGTGTTACCACCGGCTGGTGGAATACAGGCTCGGGGTGGAGATCGGCACAGCCTCGTGCTGATCGCATGTTGAGTTCGATCGGTTCGGGGACTTTGCCGGCGAATGTCACCCGGGCGCGTATCGATGCGGCCGTGGTCGAGTCGATCGGTGTGACGACCGGCTGTGGCGGCGGACCCGCCGGTTCCGAACACGCCATGACGCCAAGGGACAGTGCTGCGAGAGTAGCGATCCGCGGATTTGAGAGCACGTTAGATCTCCTTCGATTTCCGTCATAAAGTAACATGCACCCGATGGGCTGTCAGGGCGGGGCGATCGCGGGGTATAGTCGGGCTGAGATGGACGGTCCTTCCAACGACGGGCGCCTTGACCAGGAGGCGGCGGATATCGAGTCGAAGCTCGAATCGTTACCGGTAAGCCCGGGGGTCTACTTGCTCAAGAACCGCAAAGGCAAGGTGATCTACGTCGGTAAGGCCAAGAGCTTACGAGCCCGCGTTCGCACGTACTTCCGCGGCGGCGACGACCGTATGCAGATCGCCTTTCTGATGAAGCGTGTGGGTGATTTCGAGACCCTCGTGACAGAAAGCGAGAAAGAGGCTCTGATTCTCGAGAACAATCTGATCAAGCAGTACAAACCTCGCTACAATATCCGGCTAAAAGACGACAAATCGTACGTCAGCGTCAAAGTCACCCTGGGGGACGAGTGGCCACGGGTCCTTGTGACGCGCAAGATTCGAAAAGATGGATCTCGCTACTTCGGGCCCTTTCACTCCGCCAATAGTGTACGCGAGACGATCGATACGATCCGTCGAGTGATCCCGTTGCGGACTTGCAGCGACGGAGTGTTTCGCAATCGGTCGCGGCCGTGTCTCGAGTATCAGATCAAGCGATGTTTGGCTCCGTGTTGTCTCGAGGTGGACTCGAAGGACTACCAGGAGCACCTGAATGAAGCGATGATGCTTCTGTCGGGCAAGCGCGTTCAGCTTCTCGATCACTTGCGCCGCGACATGGCCGAGGCGGCCGCGACCGAACGTTTCGAGGAAGCGGCGAAGCTACGTGATCGACTGCGGGCCATCGAGAAGACGCAGGAACGCCAGAACGCGGTGTCGCACGGCGGTGGCGACCAAGACATCTTCGGACTCTACCGCGAGGGCGCGTTTTGCGACGTCCAGGTCCTGATGGTTCGCGGCGGCAAGTTGACGGGCAACCAATCCTATTCGATTGACCAATTCGAGCTACCAGATGAAGAGTTGTTGGCGTCGGTTTTGACCCAGTTCTATCAGGGCGAACGCTTCGTCCCGGACGAAGTGATCGTGCCATTGGATGTCGAGGACAGGGACGTTCGCGCTGAACTTCTCAGCGAGCGGGGCGGTCGCAAAGTTGCTGTGCTCTGGCCACAGCGCGGTGATCGCGTACGGCTTTTGGAGATGGCACGGGCCAATGCTCAACAGAGTTTTCGTGAGCGTCGCGACAGCGAACACCAATACGAACAGATCAGCGAGGAGTTGAAGCGCCGCTTGCATCTGCGCAACGCGCCGAAGCGGATCGAATGCTTCGACATCTCCAATTTTCAGGGTGGCTTCGCGGTTGGTTCGATGGTGACCTTCGACGAGGGACGGCCCGACACGGCGCGCTACCGCCGGTTCCGGATTAAGACGGTTCAAGGCCAGGACGACTTCGCCTCGATGTTCGAAGTGCTTGGGAGGCGCTACCGACGGGCCAAGGAGAAGAAGGATTATCCGGACTTGTTGGTAGTGGATGGAGGTCGCGGCCAGCTCGGGGTGGCGGTTCAGGCTTTAGCCGAGCTCGATATTGACGAGGTCGATATCGTCGGATTGGCGAAGTCGCGGGTGACATCGGCTGCACGAGAGTCGGAAGTGGAGCGCAGTGAGGAACGGGTCTTCCTCCCGGGACGTGTGAATCCGGTCGTCCTGCGGCGCAATTCGAATGCCCTGTTCGTCTTGCAACGAATCCGCGATGAGGCCCATCGGTTTGCCATCACGTACCATCGTAACTTACGGGGGCGATCCCGGTTGCACTCGGTACTCGATGATATTCCAGGGGTGGGCCCCGGACGGAAGCGGACATTGCTGCGGACCTTCGGTAGCCTCAAGAGGCTGCGCGAGGCGACGGTGGAGGAATTGGCCGCCGTTGGCGGGATTTCGGAGGTCCTGGCCGGAGACATCCATCGTTCCTTGGCCGCGAACCAGCCCGAGCCACGTCTGGACGGTGCGAAACGTCGCCTGACCTTGGTTCCGCGGCCCTTATCCGAGGGAGAACCAGACGATTCACATTGACACGCCCGGCGGGCTGGACTAGCGGTCAGATAGTAGCCGATTGCGGCGGCTGTAAGAGACGTCGGTCGGGTACGGGGCTGGTGGAGCCGATAGGCTCCACCTTTATTTTTTGGCGGGGAATGTGATGAATCCGAGTTTCAAGGAGATGATGAACGAGGTCGTCTCTTATGGCAGCTGCTGTGAGTGCGGTTCCTGTGTGTTGGTCTGTCCACACAACGTGATCGACTATATCGACAATAAACCGAAACAGGTCGCCAAGAAGAACGGCGTCTTCGATTTCTGCGGGATTTCCGAGGGAATCGGCTGCGATGTGTGCGCCCAGGTATGTCCTCGCCTGGGAGATCGCGAGCACCATCTGGCCGACGAGGTCTTCGCCGGCGAAACCGATGACGCCTATCGGGGCATTTTCGGAACCTATCGCCGGGTCGTCGCAGCGCGTTGCACCGATCCAGCAGTCCTAGAGCGGTGTGAGGATGGCGGTGTCGTCACCGGGCTCTTGGCGTGGGCGCGCCGCAACGATGTGATTGACGGAGCGGTTGTCTCGACGGTGGATCCGGACGAACCGTGTGCGCCGAAGCCACGGGCGGTCACGACCGAGGAGGAGATCATCAAGAGCGCGAGTTCTTGGTACACTTACTGCCCGAACAATCTGGCTCTCGAAGAGGCCGAAAAGCTGGGGCTCGAGAAGGTCGCCTTTGTCGGCGTCCCGTGCCAGATCACACCGGTTCGAAAGATGCAGCTGACCGACCCCGCGTATCTCGATAATGGTCGCAAGAAGGAAAAGCACATCGAGCGGCAGCGCAAGTACCTCAAGGGATACGGGGACCGAGTGAAGCTCAATATCGGGCTGTTGTGCTCGGAAGTGTTTACCTTCGATGGGCTGATGCGCGATGTCGTCGAGGGTGAAATGAACATCCCGCTGACGGAGATCAAGAAATTCAACGTCAAGGGGAAGGTGCTGATCTACAAGCATGACGGCGAAGTCGTCGAGATGAACCTGAAACAGGCTCAAGAGTACGCGCGCCCTGAGTGTCACCATTGCGCGGATTTCTCGGCGGAGTTGGCTGACATCTCATGTGGTGGCGTCGGTGCGATGGACTGGACAATTGTTGTGCTACGCAGCAAGCTCGGTGAAGAGATTTTCGACCGCGCCGCCGCCGACGGTGCTTTCGAAGTGCGTTCTATGGACGAGTACGAAACCTCAATGAAGGTCCTTCTTCGATTAGCGCGTAAACAACGCCAACGCGTCCCGACGCCGCCTGGCCGCAGTGAAACGTTTGTGCGTCCCGTCGGATTCAGCAACCCACACTAGTCGATCCAGAGGTCTCGATGTCAGCCGCGAATGCGGATGGGCCGAAGCCCCTCAAGGTGCTTCCGCCGTCTTACCTCGAACGTTTAGTTGAGAGTTCTTCCGACATCGTCGTCGCAGTCGATCGAAAGGGCTCGATCATCTACTACAACGATGGCGCCGAGAGGAATCTCGGCTATTCGGCCGCCGAGATTCTCGGCAAGCACGTCGAGCTTCTGTACCCATCGCTCGATGAAGCTCATCGGGTCATGGAAGCGATGCGGAGTGAAGACTTCGGTGGGCCGGGTCACGTCAAGAATTTCGAAACCCGTTTTATCAATCGCTGGAAGGAAGAGTTCCCGGTTGCCATTTCCGGATCCATCCTGCACGACGATAACGGCCTGGACATTGGTTCGATCGGTTTTGCCAAGGATATCCGCGACATTCAAAAGAAGGACCGCTTGGCTACCCTGGGCGAGGTCGCGGTCGCGCTCTGTCACGAGATTAATAGTCCGCTAGAAGTTATCCTCAACGAAGTTGAACTGATTCATGGCTTCGTGCGCAAGCGTGCCACCGATGCCGAAGCAATTGTCGAGGAAGAGCGGATCGATGCGATTCGGCGTGAGGTCCTCACGATTCAGGCGATCGTCAATCGACTCGTCGTCATGTCGCAAGAAGGGCACTACGGCACTCGTGAGTATCTCAAAGGGCAGCAGATGACGGATGTGCATCGTGAGCCCTTGGTGCGGGATGCGAGCGCGGCAGAAGGGCTGGCCGGCCTCGTCGTCTTGGTGGTCGACGATGATCTCGGAGTTTGTCGGTCTTTGCGAGATGTCCTCGTCGAGGAGGGCTGCGAAGTGCATGTCGCGACCGACGGGCTGCGAGCCTTGGAGACTTTGGAGTCCATCACGGTCGATATTGTCGTCAGCGATGTCGTGATGCCGGATCTGGACGGGTACGAGCTGTTTATGGAGATCCGACGCCGCGGGTCGATCCCGGTGATCTTGATGACCGGTTACTATTACGATCGCGATCACGTCATCAAGCGAAGCCGACTCGAGGGGCTTGAGAGCGTGATTTTCAAGAAGCCTGTAGATCCGGCGCGCTTAAAAGACAAGATCTTGGAGCAAACCGGGCGTCGAAAGCCTCCGACAAAGCCTCCGACGGATTAATAGTCGTCATAAGGTTGGTCGCGGAAGTCGTCGTCCGTCCACTCGTCGTCGAGGCGGTATTCGGGGTCATCGTCACCGAGCGGTTCGGCCTCTACTTCGACTTCTTCGTTTTTTTGCTGTTGCGGTTGACCTGCGGTCGGCGTCGCCCCTGGGGCGAGGTTCAAGTCAAAGGCCCCATCGGGGCCGGCAATACTCACAGAGTTTGCTTGGATATCCGTGAGAGTACCGAGTCCCGGGATGGATTCGCCGACATGATACAGGTCGTTGCTGCCGCCCGGCGCCTCGATGATCGCGTATCGAATGTCGCCGACAACGGTCCCGGCGAGGCGGTAGAGCGGTTTCGTGGTCGGCGCTGCCAATGCAGGCAAAGCAGTCGCGACCAGCGTTGGCACCGTGGTTGTCGGTGTAGCTAGGCGCGACGGCTGCTTGTGCGGTGTGATCCGAGCGATGTACCAGGTCGCGGCAATCGTGACGGCTAGTACCACCAGCGGGAGGAGAATTCGGGTTAGCATCGTGATCCTTGATCGTACGGAAGTCTTGGTGAAACGTCGACTCGCGAGATCGACGATTAGCAAATAGATCGGAGCTCCTGCCAACCGAGACAGCGCATCTTTTGCGATCCCTCTTTCTGGCGAGATGCTCGCTTAGGGTGCTAGTCTGCTCAGCACAGGAAGGTGGAGGCGGCGTGGGGAAGGCGCATCGGCTGGCAGCGCGAAGGCGTGTGTTGCTGAAGATTGAACGCGACCTGTGGGCGAGAGGGGTCGAGCGTGTCTGCGGCGTCGACGAGGTGGGCGTCGGACCCTTGGCCGGCCCCCTGGTTGCGGCGGCGGTGATTTTGCCGATTGAAGCACCAATCCTCGGCATCGACGACTCCAAGAAGCTATCCCCGAAGGCGCGGGCCACGGTAGCGCTCGAGATTCGAGAAAAGGCGGTCGCCTGGGCGGTGGGCGTCGTTGCGGCCTCGGAGGTGGATCGGCTGAATACGTACTGGGCGGCTCTCGAGGCTATGCAGCGGGCGGTTCACGCTTTGGCCACGGATCCCGACCACGTCCTGGTCGACGCACGGACACTACCGAGTGTTGCGGTGTCTCAGCAGGCGCTTATCAAGGGCGACTCGCGAAGCTACTCGATTGCCGCGGCTTCGATTCTAGCGAAAGAGTACCGCGACGGCCTCATGCGATCTTTGAGTCTCGATTACCCCGAGTACGGATTTGCCAAGCATATGGGGTACGGGACGCGCGACCATCTCGATGCGTTGAGTCGCTACGGTCCGTGCCCGGAGCACCGGCGATCGTTTGCTCCGGTTCAACAGGCGGTCGTCCTGGCAGCCCAATAATCAGCGTCGGTACGGTTGATGGACGTACGCCGGTCGCGCCTCGCAGCGCGATCCTGTAACTTGTTGGATGAATGGGGAACCAATATGGCCAATGAAGTTCGCATGCCCAAGCTCAGCGATAATATGGAAGAGGGGATCGTCATTCGCTGGATCGTCTCCCCGGGGCAGAGTGTGTCGATTGGTGACGCGATTGCCGAGATCGAAACCGACAAGGCCAATGTCGAGATCGAGGCGGAAGAGAGTGGTGTTGTCGAGGAGCTCGTTGTCCCCGAGGGCGGATCGGCGCCAGTCGGTGCCGTGATCGCGCGACTTGGGGGGAGCGGTAGCGCCGCGGCAGAGGCCCCTGACACCAAAAGTGCGGAGGCTCCGGCGCCAACCGAGGCTCCGGCGCCAACCGAGGCGGCGGCGCCACCTGCCGCGACGGACGAGAGTGGCAAGGTCCAGGAAGGCGTTCCCAGCAAGGAGCGACGAGCGCCAGCTCCTTCCCCGCCCGCGTCAGCGTCAGCTCATGCGTCGTCCGGAAGACCTCCTGCCTCCGGGCAGCCTCTGGTTTCACCGGTGGCCCGGCAGTTGGCCGAGAGTCACGGTATTGATCTCAAGACCCTATCCGGCTCCGGACCGGGAGGCCGCATCGTCAAGAGAGATGTCGAGGCTGCGGTGCAATCGCCGCCCTCAACCGACGCCGAGATTCCCGCGGTAGAGGTCGCTAAGGTACCGACTTCTCAGGGTGAACCGATGTCCAGGATGCGCAGGACGATTGCTGCGCGGATGGAAGAGGCGAAGCGCTCGATTCCGCACTTCTATCTGCGTACCGAGGTAGATGTCGGTGAGGCGATGCGCCTCTACGAGTCGGCTCGAGCCGAGGATCTGTTGCCAGGCTTGACGGTCACGCACCTACTGTTGCGCGCCATCGCCATTGCGATGCCGCGGCATCCGCAGATGAACGCACTTTGGGTAGATGACACCGTACAACAGATCGACGACGTCAATATCGGGATTGTTGTCGCATTGGACGATGGCTTGCTGGTGCCGGTTCTCAAGCGGGCTCAGTCCCTAACGGTGGCCCAGTTGGTCGCAGAGACGCGGGGACTAATCGATCGATCACGCCGTGGCAAGTTTCGATCGGACGACTTGGTTGGTGGGACGATCAGTGTTTCGAACATCGGCATGCTCGATGTGGACGAGCTCACTCCGATCATCAATGCACCGCAAGCCTCGATCTTCGGGGTCGGGTCGGTTCGCGACCGACCGGTCGTGCGCGATGGTGTGATCACCGCGAGTAAGCTGATGACCCTCTCGCTCGCCTGCGACCACCGTATTGTCAACGGTGTCGAGGCCGGGCGCTTCTTGGAGGATGTCAAGCATCGTTTAGAGAAGCCCTTGGCACTGCTCGTCGACGCGGGTGGGGCGGAGGAGTGATGCACTTGGATCACGCGGCCGTTGGGCAGGCCCCACGACTGCGGGTCCGACGCCTCGGTCGAGTCGGATACGCCGCAGCGTTGGCTCTGCAGGAGCGACTCGTCGAAGAGAGAGTGGCATCCCAGGAGGCCGGCGGCGACCTGCTTTTGCTCGAGCACGACCCGGTTTACACCATGGGGCGCGGCGCTGACGAGGCCGATCTCATGGGGGCGCCAGCGCGTTTGGGTGTGCCGGTGTTCCGGATCAGTCGCGGCGGTGGGGTTACGTTTCACGGCCCGGGGCAGATTGTGGCGTACCCGATTGTTCGAATGGCAGGCGGTGGGCGGGACGTCTACGGGCACATTCGACGCCTCGAGGCTGCGCTGTTGGACACTTGTCTGGGGCTGGGGGTTGTCGCGAGTGTTCCGGAAGGTGAAACGGGTGTCTGGGTCGGGGCAGCTAAGGTTGGGTCGATCGGCATCGGCGTCCGTCGTTCGGTTTCGTTTCACGGGGTTTCCCTCAACGTGAACAACCGGATCGACTACTTTGAACAGATCGTGACTTGTCGCGTCCCGGGGATGCCTGTAACCACATTGGAGCGGGCCGTTGGCGGTCCGCTGGATCGATCCGATGTGGAAGGCCGATTGGCGGCCGCACTGGCGCGCGCGCTGGAGCTGCCCCTCGAGGAAGCACGATGATTGAAGTTCAACGCCGTCACCCAGATTGGATCAAAGTACGTGCGCCTGGGCGCGGCGACTACGCGGCGACCCGGACGACGGTCCGGGAGCTCGCCCTGCATACGGTGTGCGAAGAGGCGCGATGTCCGAACCTCGCCGAGTGCTGGAGCAATCAGACCGCGACCTTCATGTTGCTCGGTGATGTCTGTACGCGGAATTGCGGTTACTGTGCTGTCGCCCACGGACGACCGGACCCGGTCGATGCTGGCGAACCCGGCCGCGTCGCCGAAGGCGTTGAGCGTCTGGGGCTTCGCCACGTCGTCGTGACGTCGGTGGACCGGGATGATCTGAGCGACGGTGGCGCCGGGCACTTTGCGGCGACGGCTCGGGCGGTTCGAGACCGGGCGCCCGCCTGTACGATCGAAGTGCTCACGCCCGATTTCAAGGGATCGTTGGATGCGCTCTATACGGTCGTCGACTCACCGGTCGATATTTTTAATCACAACACGGAAACTGTGCCGCGTCTCTATAAGAAGGCCCGGCCCGGCGGCCGGTACGATCGGACGTTGGATCTGCTCCGACGGGCAAAAGAGCGGCGTCCCGGATTGCTGACCAAGACTGGTCTGATGATGGGCCTCGGTGAAGAGCGCGCCGAGGTGGAGTCCGTCTTCGCGGACCTCGGCGCAGTGGCATGTGATATTTTAACCCTCGGTCAGTACCTGCGGCCGACGCCGGACCATCTTCCGATCGACCGTTATTTGCCGCCAGAAGAGTTCTCCGAGCTTCGAGAGATCGCTCTAGGGTACGGCTTTCGACACGTGGAATCGGGCCCGCTAGTGCGGAGTTCTTATCACGCCTGGGAGCAGGTTCCGGATTGAGACACCGGTTTACACCGGTGACGGTTTCTGCGATGTATTCGCGTGCTGCGGCGTGTGCGTCACACGCGCTGGACCGTTAGCGAAGGTCCGCCAGTGGCTGGTGTTTGTTGAGGAAAGGCGAAATCTCATGCGACTTTACGATTATCCTGATTGTCCTTTTGCGCAGAAAGTTCGGATCGTCTTGGCTGAAAAAGAGCTGGAGTACGAGACCGTATTTATCGATCTGCGCCAAGGCGAACAGCGCACCGCAGACTTTCTCAAGTTGAATCCATACGGCCGCGTGCCGGTTCTGATTGATGAAGAGGTCGTCGTCTATGATTCGACGATGATCAACGAGTACCTAGAAGACGAGTATCCCCATCCTTCGTTGATGCCTGAAGATTCGGCCGGAAAGGCCCGAGTCCGAACCCTAGAAGACTTCTGCGACAACTCGTTTCTGCCGTCCGCGGGGTTTGTACAGGCGGAGTTGGCCAAGCCGGAAGAGGACCAGGACGAGGCGCGGCTGCAGCGCTACCGCAAGGGACTGACGGATGGGTTGGTGCGGCTAGAAGGATTTCTCGCTGGACGTGAGTTTCTCGCCGACGAGTTTTCTCTTGCCGATGTCGCCTTCGTGCCGGCGGTGATGAACCTGTCGCGACTCGGGGTGGAAGTCGATCCGCGCTTGCGCAGTGTTGCTGCGTGGGTGAACCGCTTACGCCAACGGCCAAGCGTTCAGTCCCTCGAGGGTTGAGCCGGCCGTCGGCTCAGAACGATTCCGAATGAAGCAGTGATTTCGGCGAACTTCGGACTGAGGCAGCGTGAATAGCAGTGAAGAGGAAGCGCTCCGCGAGAAGGTTCTAGATGCCTTCAAGGTCGTTTGCATCTGCAACAAGATCAAGAAGGGCACGATCGAGCGGGCCATCGCGCAAGGCGCAAAGACGGTCGGGGAGATCAAACGAGCGACCCGTGCCGGTACAGGGCCGTGCGGCGCCAAACGTGGCGGCGTCACCCGTTGTGCTCCAGTGCTGCGCGAGATTCTCGCCAAGGCCAAGGCTGTGAAGCCGCAGCCTTGACTCTTACGGCGGCTGGTCCTAGTTGAGACTAAGTCTGAATTAGGAATGATTCCTAATTTCTGGCCGATTCGGGCTGGAGCAACGAGAACTCAGATTTTGAGGTGCCCAAGTCTGGGCGCCGTTTCACTGCGCGGTCGATCCTGACCACGTCGCTCGGTTTTCTTAGGAGGAGAAGCTCAGATGGCAGATCTCAACGGCACCAAGACACACGATAACTTGAAGGCGGCCTTTGCTGGCGAGTCACAGGCGAACCGTCGCTACCTGTATTTCGCGCGTCGCGCGGATATCGAGGGCTACCCGGATGTTGGTGGTCTGTTTCGCGATACCTCGGAGGCCGAAACCGGTCACGCCTTTGGCCACCTCGATTTCCTCGCCCAAGTGGGCGACCCGTGTACCGGCGTAGCGATCGGCGATACCGAAAAGAACCTCAAGTCGGCGGTCGAAGGAGAGACATACGAGTACACGCAGATGTACCCAGGATTCGCCAAGAGCGCCCGTGAAGAGGGTTTCGAGGAGATCGCTGAGTGGTTTGAGACTCTCGCGCGCGCCGAAAAGTCGCACGCGGGTCGGTTTCAAAAGGGCTTGGACGGACTTAGCCTGTAGGTTCGCGGCAGCGGCCGACGGGATGATCGGCCGCTGCACAACCACTGCATGAACGAATCGATTCGGCCGGTTACGCTCGATGATGTCGTTGGGCTCGATCGCTATGAGCAGGATCGCGACGAGATCCGTCGCCGCGTCATCGCGCTCAAGAAGAACCGGCGGGTCAATATCGGCGATTGCGTCACCTTCATCTTCGAGAACCACGAAACGGTTTTCTTTCAAGTCCAGGAGATGCTGCGCGCTGAGGCGATCACGGACTTGGACGCGATTCGCGAAGAGTTAGAGGTCTACAATGCGATGTTGCCGGCGGCGGGCGAGTTGAGTTCGACGATGATGATCGAGATCACCGATGCTGAGCAGATCGAGGCTCGGTTGCGCCAGCTCATCGGGATCGATGAATGTGTCAGTCTCGAGATAGGCGAGCACCGTGTGGCGGCGGAGTTCGAGCCAGGTCGCAGTCGCGAAGACAGGCTGAGTGCTGTGCAGTACGTTCGCCTGCGCTGTCCAGAAGAAGTGGCCGTGGCGTTTCGGGACGAGGCTCGGCCAGCTTTTCTGCGAATTGACCATAAAAACTATCGGCATTCTACACCGATAGAAGGTGAGATCCGGCGATCGCTGGCGCGGGATTTGGCCTGACGGTCGTGCCGCCGGCCCGGTGCTCGGCCGCGATGAGGTGACATGCGCTTCCCCGACGTGATCCCGATTTTCCCCCTGCCCAACGTCATTCTTTTCCCGGGCGTACCGCTGCCGCTGCACATCTTCGAGCCCCGCTATCGCGACATGGTGCGCGATACGCTGCAGCACGATCCGGCAGTGATTGGTATGGTCCTGCTGCGCGGCGACTGGCGCGAGGCCTATGCCGGTAAGCCGGACGTTTTTGCGGTCGGCTGCGCTGGGCAGATGGTCCAGCATGAGAGCCTCGACGACGGTCGATCCAACATCCTGCTCCAGGGGATGCGCGAATTTAGTGTGGTCGAGGAGGTGGGGGACACCAGCTACAGGCAGGCTCGGGTGGCTTGGCGAGAACCGATGAGCGGGAAGCTGGTTGCTGACAAGAGGCAGGCACTCGAGAGCACGATCGAGCGCTTTCTGCGCACGCAAGACCAGAGGCTCACCGATCGGCTGGTCAACGGTGAGATGGTCGACGAGCTGTTTGTCAACTTCGCCAGCTATGCGCTCGATCTTCCGCCGCTCGAGAAGCTTTCTTTGCTCGAGATCGGAGACATCGGCGGGCGTGCCGAACGGTTGCGCGTCCTGATCGAATTTGCGCTGAGTTCGGGTCCGCAAGGCGCTGACGACCTAGTTCACTGAGTCTTTTTCAACGACGGTGTAAATCCCTGATTTCCTTGTTGGATTGACAAACTCGCGGCCGTCCCCATCTTGATTCTTGCACGTCGTCTCGGGATAGTGGGGACTTCCCAAATTGCAGGAAATACACCGATGAAACGCCGCACTGAAATGAGCTTCTCTGAGAAGCTGTACCTCGGAGAGATTTTGCGTGGTCTCGCCGTTACGATGTACCGCTTCTGGCGGAATTTGTCGCTGCACGGGCTCCATGCGGTCGGCCTCTACAAAGACGTAAGGGCTTCGGTGACCACGCAGTATCCCGACGAGTACAAAACCTATCCGGACAACTACCGGGGCAGCCATCGATTGACCTTGAAAGAAGAAGGGTCTGTTCGGTGCACGGCGTGTTTTCTTTGCGCCACCGCTTGCCCTGCCAACTGCATTTTTATCGAAGCCGGCGAGCATCCTGATCCCGAGGTCGAGAAGTTTCCGCTGCGGTACGAGATCGACACTCTGCGTTGCATCTACTGTGGCATGTGCGTCGAGGCGTGTCCGTGCGACGCGATCCGGATGGACACATACGTGCACCCGAAGATTTGGGGCTTCAATCGGGCTGATTTCGTCGAGACCAAGTCGGTGTTGATGGATCGCTCGACGATACTGGCTGAGCGCGGCCGTACGGCACTGATGGAAGACCAGATCGCGGGTTACGAACAGGAAGAAGTCGAACTTTGGGAGCGCATCAAGAACTAGCGGTGTGTGGTTGATATGGGCAAAGTGACGATACTCCTCATGCTGATTTCCACGGTCGTGATGTTGGTCGCCTTCGGTAAGGGGATGAGCATCCTGCACGGCGGCGAGGTCGAGTCCCATCTCAAATGGGCGGTCGCGAGTATGGTCACGGTTCTTGGGGCAAACACGATGGCAATGTTTCACGCGGCGCAGAGTGATCGCATCATTCGGGAACTGCGTTCGCTGTTGCCAACATCGCAAGCAGACACGAACGAGTAGATTTATCGCGGTACCTGCTGTATGCGCCGCGCCGGCAACGGTTGCGGTGTTTTTGAAAGAAAGTGAGGACAGACAATGGCCAAAACTTTCAAAGAGTTGATGGACGAAGCGCGCAAGGACGTCCCGGAGTGGACCGCGGACCAGGTCGAGCAAGTGCTGTCCAACGGGGGCGGCCATCGGCTTCTCGATGTGCGCGAAAAGGAAGAGTTTCGCGACGGCCACTTGCCCGGCGCGTTGTCGGTACCGCGCGGCTTTCTCGATATGCAGGTCGAAGAGGTCGTTCCGGACAAGAGCACGCCGCTCATTCTCTACTGTGCCGGCGGTACTCGATCCCTGTTGGCCGGACGCACGCTGCGCGAAATGGGATACTCGGACGTCGTGTCGATGTCCGGCGGCTACGGCGGTTGGAAGGGAGCCGGGCACGAATGGGTCCAGGACTTCCAGTTCACCCCGGAGCAACTGAAGCGTTATAGTCGTCACTTCATTCTGCCGGAGGTCGGCGAGGTGGGGCAAGCCAAGCTTCTGCAGTCGAAAGTGTTGTTGATTGGGGCTGGCGGCTTGGGTTCGCCCGCTGCGTTGTACTTGGCCGCAGCCGGGGTTGGTACGATGGGGATCGTGGACGACGACGTTGTCGACATGAGCAACCTGCAGCGACAGATTTTGCATACCAACGACCGGGTGGGCGAGCCGAAGGTCGATTCGGCGAAGGCGACGATCAACGGCTTGAATCCTGACGTCAACGTCGTGACCTACGAGACGCGCGTGTCCTCCGACAACATCATGGACATCATCAAGGACTACGATGTCGTCCTCGACGGCTGTGATAATTTTCCGACGCGATACCTGGTCAATGACGCTTGCTTCATGAGCGGGATTCCCAATGTTCACGGCAGCATCTTTCAGTTCGAGGGACAGGCCTCGGTATTCTATCCGGGGCGCGGGCCTTGCTATCGTTGCTTGTTTCCAGAGCCACCACCGCCGGGGGCGGCTCCGAGTTGCCAGGAAGCTGGCGTTCTCGGTGTGTTGCCTGGATTGGTGGGTTCGGTGCAGGCGCTCGAAACCCTCAAGATCCTGTTGGGCGTCGGTAAGCCTCTGATCGGTCGCATGATGTACTTCGACACGCTGAGCATGGAGGTGCGAACTCTTCGTCTGCGCCGAGATAAGAAGTGCCCGTTGTGCGGCGACAATCCGACGGTCACACAGCTGATCGACTATGAAGAGTTTTGTGGGCTGCGCGCTCCGGCTGAGTCCGGCGGCATCCAGGCGCATCCCTGAGCCGGTAGCTGATGCAAGTTCGTGTTGGATTAAACGCTTCGTTGCGCCGGTACATTCCCGAGGGGGCGGAGGGGTCTCCGTTCCCGCTGGATGTTTCGGCGGGCGTCAGCGCCTTGGAGATTCTCGCGCTGCTGGGTATTCCCCCAGAGCGAGCCCATGTCGTGACGATCGATGGTCAGCAAGTCGATAGCGACACGATTGTGGCCGAAGGGCAGGAAGTGTCGTACTTTCCGCCTCTGGCCGGCGGCTGATAGTACGACCGGAAGGTGGAATGAATGGTGCGGTGGCGATGACGGCGGAAGCCTTTCCGATGGATCTCAATCAGTTCCAACCGTTGGCGCTGGATCCCGCCCAGGGGCGACTAACCTCTGAGCAACGGACTACGCTGCAGGCCAACATCGACCTGTGTCGCGATGCGATCGTGTTTTTCACGGCGGTCGGCGGTGCTCGTGGCGTTGGTGGTCATACGGGAGGAGCGTACGACACCGTACCGGAGGTGATGATCGCGTACGGTTTCATCCTGCACGCCCGCAACGGTGGGTCGCCCGGGGTTGTGCCGGTGCTCTTCGACGAGGCGGGCCACCGGGTCGCGACGCAGTATCTCATGGCGGTCCTCGAAGGCGATCTCGACGCCACGCGGCTGTTACACTATCGCGAGCACGACGCACACTTGCCGGGGCACCCCGAGCGCGGCTTTACTCCCGGAGTTCACTTTTCCTCGGGACGCCTCGGGCACCTGTGGCCCTACATCAACGGAGTCGCGATGGCCAACCCCGACAAGGTCGTTCTGTGTCTGGGGTCGGATGGGTCGCAGATGGAGGGCAACAGCGCGGAAGCGGCGCGCTTGGCCGTTGCTCAGAATCTCAACGTCAAGCTGTTGATTGACGACAACGACGTGACGATCGCCGGCCATCCTTCAGACTACTTGCCGGGTTTTGATCTTGGCTCGACGTTGTCCGGCCATGGCTTGGCGGTAGACTCGGGTGACGGCGAGGATCTCGATTCGTTGTTTGCGCGCATGTGCGGCGCGGTGACGACGTCCGGACCGCGAGCGCTTCTCAATAAGCGCAAGATGTGCGTCGGTATCGAGGGTCTCGAAGGTCAGACCGGCGGCCACGACGTGATCAAAACGGATGCCGCCCTCACGTACCTGCGTGCGCGTGGACGAAGTGAGGCCGCCGATTTTCTCGAGTCGGTCGGCAAGGGAGCGTCGCGGCCGGCCTCCCGAGGGACTGAAGGAGCTGCCTCGAACCGCAGTCTGTTCGGAACCTATCTGAACGAGATCCTGGACCGCATGTCGGATGAAGAACGCGTCAGGTCGGTGCGGATCTTCGACAGCGATCTCGAGGGTTCGTGCGGCTTGGGGACAGTGCGGAAGGCGCATCCCGAGGTGTTCGTGCGCGGCGGGATCATGGAACGAGGAAACTTCTCCGCCGCGGCCGGGTTTGGATCCGAACCGGGACGGCAGGGGATCATGGGGACGTTTTCTGCGTTCCTCGAGATGTTCATCTCCGAGCTCACCATGGCCCGCCTCAACCAGGCGAATGTACTAGCCCACCTCTCGCATTCCGGATGCGACGACATGGCCGACAACACCTGCCACTTCGGCATCAACAATCTGTTTGCCGACAACGGCTTGCCGAACGGTGGCGAAGACAAGACCCGCCTGTACTTTCCTGCCGATCAGCACCAATTCAAGAGTTGCCTGGAGAGTATCTACAGCGACCCGGGCTGCCGCTTTCTCTTTTCGACGCGGTCGTCGGTTCCAGATATTTTGCGAGAGGATGGAAGCAAGTTCTTCAACGGCTCTTACTCGTTTCAAACCGGCCGCGATGACGTGATCCGTGAAGGTTCTGAAGGTTACGTCGTGTCGTTTGGGGAGACGCTCCATCGCGCTCTCGATGCAGTTTCGGGCCTGCGCGAGGGCGGCCTCGATATCGGTCTGGTCAACAAGTGCACCCTCAACGTCTACGACGAAGAAGTCATGAAACGTCTGGCCAAGGCGCCGCTGGTCCTGGTCGCAGAAGGGCAAAACGTCAAGACAGGCCTCGGTTCACGGTTCGGTACCGAGTTGCTGAAACGTGGGTTTCACGGTGCCTACGATCACATTGGGACCGCCCACGATGGTGCCGGAGGCCTGTGGCAACAGATGGCCTCGCAAGGACTCGATTCCGCCGGGATTACCGCTGCCGTCGGCAAGTTACGGGGCTAGTCTAGCACCGGCCGCGACCGGGGCTGCGCCCCGGTCAACGAATCTTGCGATGGCTGGAAGCGGAAATCTTCCAGCCGCGCGCTGCGGCCTTGCGGGCGAACGATGTCGTAGCCAGAAGTTCGGGGCTGGTTGGAACTTCGCTGAGGTCGGGGTCGGCGTTCAGTAGTTCCTGCGCCATCGCGAAGTAGTCCTCGACATCCGAGACGAACTCGATGGTGGACTCCATCTTCAGAGTTCGGCGCAATTCGGCGACGAAGGCCCGGGTCATCAGGCGACGGCGGTGGTGGCGACGTTTCCACCAAGGGTCGGGGAACTGGATATGAAATCGGTCGACACTGGCCCCGGGTAGCAGCGACAGGACGTACTCGGCGGGGGCCCATACGACGCGTGCGTTGATCAGTTGGTGACGATCGATTCGTCGCTGCACCGCAGTAGCGCGCTTTCCGTCTTGCTCGACTGCGAAGAAGTTCCACGTCGGTTCAGCCTGGGAGATCGCTTGTAAGAACTCGCCGAGGCCCGGTCCGACTTCGATGGCCACCGGATGTTCGTTGCCGAATACGTCGGGCCAGAATCCCGGCTGGAGCGGACTCCAGTCGGGCTGGTAGTGCGCTGTCATGTCAGGAGTCGGCCGCCGTCGACCGGCAGAGCGACGCCCGTAAGGTAGTCGTTTTCGAGCAGGAAGGCGACGGCCTTCGCGATATCGTCGGCGCTGCCGGCGCACTCGAGGAGCGTTCGATCAATCTCACGTTGCGCGTCGTCGGTCGGATAGCCGGTCGGGAAGAGCACCGGGCCCGGGAGGATCGCGTTGATCTGTTGGTTGAATGCAACGGGGCGATCCAGTAGGCCGACACGGCCAATGCTCGCTGGGCTGCCGGCTATGCAGACGACCAACGGTGCGCTCGCCGGTGCAACTCTTCCTTTAGCCTCGCCTTTGGCCGACAGATTCTCGGCGGCTGAGGAGACGACTCCGGACTCTTCGATGTTGTCTGACTTGATCCATTCGATCCCTGGGCCGTAGTTCGTTTCGTCCGACCGTGGCGGCGTGTTGCCAGTCACGACCTCAGCGACATCTGCCACGACTCGCCGAGGCCCCGTTGTCGTTAACGGATCGCCGAACATGTCAATGAACGTGGCTTGAGTAAGGTCGTCGAGTTTGGCGAGGGCCTGGCGGCGCTTGGCTCGGAGTGAATCGGCCGCATCCAGCACCGTCGCAATCCGCCGCTGCTCCTCAATCGGTGGCAGGGGGATTACGAACCGCTGCAGCTCCTTCGGGCTCAGTCGTGGAAGGTTGATTCCCGTTGCACGAGTTGTGGCGTGGCGTACCATTGCCGGGGTGCGCAGGAAGTGCATCAGGTATGTGCCGTCTAGCTCCGGTCCGGGACGGATCGGCAAGATGTCCGTACTGCAGATGCCCGTGAAGTTTGGGCGGGCAATCTTCGATAGGTAGGGGCGGAGCTTTCCGTACAAGACGTGCTCGGGCCCGAACCGGAACTTGTTGCTCTTGAGCTCGCCCGGCTCGACGCCGCCGACGCCTTCGAAGCGACCGTCGCTTGTCATGTTCTCGAGCCCGACGTAGCGCTCGCCGCGTTCGATCTCACCGGCGGACACGGTGCGACGATCGAGCGTTGCGATCGTCGCAAGTTCGGATTCTCCCCACGCTGACGCGGCCACTAGACGCCGCCCAAGAAGTTCCCGGCCGGACCAACCCGCCAAGGTGCCGCTGCTGATCCGGTGAGCTCGACTCCGCCGCCGAGGGCTGCAACGGTTGGTGCGTCAAGTCCATCGGCGAGGTAAGAGACGAGACCGATCATGGCCACG
>JAJCZJ010000081.1 GCA_029262455.1 Deltaproteobacteria bacterium
TTGGCGTCGTCCCACGCGCTGAAGACCCTCGACCTCTTCGCCGACGACTCTCCCGATCCAACCGGCATCGCTCGGGTTCTCGAGGCGATGCGCGAACACGCCTTAGCACAGGAGGCGCTGTACCCACTGCGCGCCGCGCTCCCTCCGGTTTCCCTGTTCTTTCTCGAACCACATCTACGCGACGCAGCGGCTCGGCTCGACCCGGAAACTCCGTCGAGCGAGCGCGTCGGGCTGATGGCGGCAGGCGGCGAGCCCGGGGCGCGCGGCGGCTTCTCGCTCTACGTTCCCGAGAGCTACGACGACACGCCGTTGCCCCTCGTCGTCGCGTTGCACGGGGGATCGGGCAATGGCCGAGAATTCATCTGGAGCTGGCTCCGCGAGGCGCGCAGTCACCGCCTGATCCTGCTAGCACCCACAGCCCGAGGGGCGACTTGGTCAATGATGGGGCCCGACGTCGACCACGCGGCGCTCTTGTCGATGGTCAACTACGTTCGCGAACACTGGAACGTCGACGCATCCAAGATGCTACTCACAGGGCTGTCTGACGGAGCCACATATTCTCTGCTCAGTGGCTTGCGCGAGGACTCACCGTTCACCGCGCTCGCACCGGCGTGCGGTGTACTCCACCCGGAAAACCACGACAACGGCAATCTCCAACGCGCCGCGGGGAAACCGATCTACCTAATCCATGGAGCCCTCGATTGGATGTTCCCCATCCAGATCGCGCGTATGGCTGCTTCGGTGCTGCGCGATGCCGGCGCCGAGCTGACGTTTCGAGAGATCGATTCCCTCTCTCACACCTACCCGCGCGACGAGAACCCAGCCATCCTTCAATGGAGCGGCCTGATCGACGCAGAGTGAAGCGATCGCGCGGCGCGGTGGCGAATTGACAGCGAAGTCGCCGCTTGGCATTGTTCCTCGCCTCCCCGAAACCGCGCCGCTGCAAGCCGCGGCAATACTTCAACTAAAACCCATAAGAGGTCGAAATGGCTGAAGAATCCGCTGCAAGCGGACCGCTTCCCGCGGTGCCGTATCTGAAGCTGCCGAAAGGCGGCGATCCTTATATCGAGGGGCACAAATGCAAGGCGTGCTCGGCTGTATTCATCGGCGAGCGGAGCATCTGCAGCAAGTGTGCTACGCGCGACCAAATGGAGGCCGTGAAGCTCAGCAACAAGGGCAAGCTGTACGTCTACTCGATCGTGCACCGATCTTTTCCAGGCATCGAGGTGCCGTACATTTCGGCCATCGTCGATTTGGAGGGCGGCGGCACCGTCAAAGGGAACCTCATCGGTGTCGCGCCCGATCCCGCGAAAATCCCCTTCGATTTGCCCGTCGACGTCGTCTACAAGGACGCCCTCGGGCGCAAGGACAAAGACGGCAATTCCTACATCAGCTTTTTCTTTCAACCCGCCAAGTGACGGAGGACCTCCCACATGAGTGACGTATACATCGTCGGAACCGACATGATTAAGTTCGGCCGCTTTCCCGAACGCAGCGTTACCAACATCGGCGCTGAATCGGCGTTGCTTGCACTCGAGGACGCGGGACTGACGATCCAGGACATGGAAGCGCTGTACTGCGGCAATCTGGGGCAGGCTTCGGCAATGGTCGGACAGAGGATCCTACACGAGATCGGTCAGACCGGAGTTCCAGTCGTCAACTGTGCGAACGCGTGCGCTACCGGAGCGACCGCGTTCCGCGAAGGTTGGATGTCCATCAAGGCCGGCGTCAACGACCTCGTCCTGGCGGTGGGTGTCGAGCAGATGGGCAAGGGCCTTCTCGGCGGCGCCGGCGGAAAAGCAGGCATTCCGAAAGAAGGATTGATGGGGTCAGCGACGATGCCCGCGGTCTTCGCCGAAGCCGGCATGGAGCACGCCCGCAATCACGGCACGACCTTCGAGCAGTTTGCGAAGGTTTCGGTCAAGAACCACCACCATTCGACCATGAACCCGAAGGCGATGTACCAGATTGAGACACCGCTCGAGACCGTGATGAACGCCGAGATGATCTCGTATCCGAACACCAAGCTGATGTGCTCGGTCAACGTCGACGGGTCGGCCGCTGCGGTGCTCTCTTCCGAGAAGAAGGTCAAGGAGCTCGGTCTCATGAAGCGGGCCGTGAAGGTCCGCGCTTCGGTTCTGACCAGCGATCCTTGGCAGGAGCGCGATCTGATCATGCCGGATGTGAACTCATGCACGCGCAATGCCGCCAAGGCAGCCTACGAAATGGCCGGCGTCGGCCCCGACGACATCGACCTGGTCGAGCTCCACGACTGCTTCGCAACCGCAGAGATCCTGCACTACGAGAATCTCGGCCTCTGCAAAGACGGCGAAGCGGGAAAGATGATCGACGAAGGCGCGACAGCGATCGGCGGAAAAATCCCGGTGAACTGTTCGGGCGGGTTGCTGTCGAAGGGACATCCCTTGGGGGCAACCGGCATCGCCAACATCTACGAGGTCTCGACCCACCTGCGCGGCGAGGCGGGCGCACGACAAGTTGAGGGCGCACGCATGGGAATGACGCATGTCATCGGCCTCGGCAGTGCCTGCGCCATCCACATCCTCGAAAAGGCGGCTTGAGAGTACCGTCCGCCGCCGATCACCAACAACAGTTGATCGGCGGCGTAGCAGGCCTCCCTCCCTTTGATGCGCATCGGTGTCGTCAGCGATACTCACAATAACCTGCGCAACGTCGCGCGCATTGTCGAGATCCTCAACGGCTCGCGGGTGGATCGGGTCATCCACACTGGAGATATCACCCAGGCCAAGACCCTGGACGTGCTATCGGGTCTGGACGCGCCGCTGCTCGGAGTCTTCGGCAACAACGACCTCGAACGCGATCAACTCGACGCTGCTTGCTCGCGGTTCGGTTTCGACTTCGTTGAAGGTGTTCGCCGATTCGAGTGGAGCGAACGATTGATTACCGTGGTCCACGATCCTCTCGACCTACCTCCGGGCCGGCAGGAGATCGTCCTACACGGACACAATCACCAGACCGTGATCGACCGAGACGAAGGACGTCTCACCTTCAATCCCGGAGAGTGCGCCGGGCACATGGAGGGCCACAACGCCGTCGGAATTCTCGATCTCGGCAACCTCGAGGTGATCCTTGCGAGGTTCTGACGGAACCCGCCGGCCGGGCCCTCGCGGGAACGGGGCTGACCTGATAGCCGACAGAGACACCATGAATGATCCTTTCTCCTCCCTCGACACGGTCGCCCTCGCGCCGGTGCTGCTCGTCGCTTCCGACTACGACGGCACATTGGCGCCGATCGTCAGCGATCCACGCCGCGCCTTCCCGCGGCGCGAAACGATGGTCGCCCTCAAGCGCCTGGCGGCAATGTCCAACACCCACGTCGCCCTGATCTCAGGCCGCGCCCTGCAAGATCTCGCCACCCTCACGGGCTCGCCACAGGCGATCCGACTCGTTGGCAGCCACGGTAGTGAGTTCGACTTGGACTTCTCACAGCGCCTCGATCCCGAAGCGGCAAAACTATTGGCTGAGGTCCGGCAGGAGCTCGTCGCGATCGCGCACCGCGACAGCGGCGCTGCGCTCGAAGACAAGCCCGCCAGCATCGCGTTCCACTTCCGCAATGTTGCCGACACCGAGCTCGGACAAGAGATGGCCGAAGCCGTCCTAGCAGGACCGGCGAAGCGCGGTGGAGTCTATACGAGACGCGGAAAGATGGTCGTCGAGCTCACTGTCGTCCCAACCGACAAGGGAGCGGCTCTCGATACCATCCGCGGCGAGATCGGCGCTTCGGCCGTGATCTACCTCGGTGATGACATCACGGACGAGGATGCGTTTACGACCCTGCGCGGCCCCGATGTCGCGATCAAGATCGGCAACGGCGACAGCGCCGCCACGGCACGCCTCGAGGATCCAAACGAGGTCTCCCGCTACCTCGCTGCCTTAGCCGAGAAGCGTGGCGCTTGGCTCGCAGGATCCCACTCGGTGCCGATCGAGAAGCATTCCCTCCTCTCCGATCAACGAAGCGTTGCTTTGGTCACCGACAGCGGTCGGGTCTCGTGGCTGTGCGCGCCGCGCATCGACTCCCCTGCGATCTTTGCAGACCTACTCGGTGGCCCTACCGCTGGATACTTCGATATTTCCCCCGCAGCCGCGCCGGACACTACCCCAGAGCAGGAGTACGAGCCGTCGAGCATGAGTCTGCGAACCGTATGGCCCGATTACACCGTGACGGACTATCTCGACTGCTCGGGTGGACGCCCAGGCCAGCGAGCGGGACGAAGCGACCTGGTGCGGCAGGTCGAAGGCAGTGGGACGATTCGTATCGAGTTTGCTCCGCGCATGGACTTCGGGCGCTCGCACACCCAGCTCCGGAAAATCCGCAACGGCATTGAAGTCGAAGACTCTATGGACCCGTTGGTCCTGCGCTCCCCTGGGGTCGACTGGGAAATCCTCGACGAGGGTGGACACCAAACCGCTCGGGCAACCCACGAGCTAACCGACCGGGGACTCACCCTGGAGCTGCGTTACGGCACGCGTAGCACCGACCCATTGCGAATCTCGCAGACCGACCGCCACGAGCAAACCAAGCGCCATTGGCAACGTTGGTCGGCAGAACTCCGACTCCCCACAGAGCATCGCGATCAGGTCGAGCGCAGCGCCTTGATCCTGAAGTCGCTGTGCTATGCGCCGACCGGCGCAATTGCCGCAGCCGCAACGACGAGCTTGCCGGAGTGTCCAGGCGGCATCCGCAACTGGGACTACCGCTACACCTGGCTGCGCGACGCGGCCATGACGGCCAGCGCCCTGGCTGCGCTGGGGAGCCTGACCGAAGGCCTCGGGTATGTAGACTGGCTGCTCGCACTTTTGGATCGCGGCGCTGGCCGCGACTTTCTGCGACCCGTCTACGGCGTCGACGGGCACGAGCTGGGCATCGAGGCCGAGCTCGGAGAACTCGGCGGCTACCTCGGCAGCCGCCCGGTAAGAGTCGGGAACTCGGCCGCGCGCCAGCTCCAGCTCGACGTCTACGGGCCTCTTCTTCAGCTCATGCTCGATCTCTCGCAAGGAGGAGCAGCGCTCTCGGCCGAGCACTGGCGCTTCGTCACCACAGCCGTCAACGCGGTTGCCGAGCACTGGCGCGAGCCCGACCACGGCATCTGGGAAGTGCGCGGACCAAAGCGGCACTGGGTCCATTCAAAAGTCATGTGTTGGGTTACCATCGACCGAGCAGTCGAAATCGGCCAGACGCTGCACGTGCCGGAGCGTTCGGAATGGCGCCGTCTGCAGAGAGACATCGCCAACGACATTCTCAACAACGGCTGGAAAGAGTCGATCCACGCCTTCTCAGCCGCCTACGACGGGACCGACCTCGATGCAGCAACTCTTCTCACCGGCCTCACCGGCATGCTCGAAGCGCGCGACCCAAAATTCATCGCGACCGTCGAGGCGGTCGAGGCATACCTGCGCGACGGCGTAGCCGTTTACCGCTACCGCTACGACGACGGTCTTCCGGGCGCCGAAGGCGGCTTCATGCTGTGCACGTCATGGCTGATCGACGCCTACATCATGATCGGCCGAACCGACGATGCGCGTGAGCTGTTCGAGCAACTCTGCAAACTCGCCGGTCCGACCGGATTGATGGGCGAGGAGTACGACCCACAACGCAACCTCGTGCTGGGAAACGTCCCGCAGGCCTATACCCACATCGGATTGATTCAGAACGCGCTGAACCTCTTCAAAGGCACCGCCAAAAAGTAAAGGCGGGTCTACTCGGTAAAGTCCTGAATCTTCGCTTCGAACTCTTTCTGCGCATCGTTCTTCGGCGGCGGCGGCACCATCAGCTTGGCCATGTCGCCCTGCGCTTTGATCTTGCCTTGCATGAACGCCTGCATCGCAACCTGCTGGTTGTTGTCAACGAACAACTGCTTTGCTGTCGCATAGTCCGTCGTCACCGTGACGTCGGCACCCTCTAAATGACCTAAACCGATCGATGCCGCGCCCGACGACGAGTCGATGTGCATCTGCACTTCGCCATCACCAAACGGCACCCCGGTAATGAGCTGGTTCATTTTCATCTTGACCGCAGGCGGCGGCATCTGATCGCGGTACTCGGTCTGCAGTACCGTCACCTGCTCGATCCACTCATTTGAAAGAAACGCGTGTTTGCTCATCGTATTCTCCTTTTTGAAGGCTGACTGGCCGACGTTAGCGACTTGCTTCGAGCGCTTCAATGATCAATCCGGCGCGAACCGAGGAAATTCCGTCCCAAACATCCCCCAAAACGCTGCTTGGCCCGTGCTTGTCGCAACACCATCAGAATGAGTAGAGTCACAGGGCACGCCACTTCCTAGATCACCGCAAGCGACAGAGGGGGACCATGGCCACCGAAAAAGAAAAGTACCGATTTGTCCTCGAGCCGGAGGACGAGTATTGCCATCGTCCCGACGACGTCTCGAACTATAACGAGAGCATGTATTTCAATGTGTTCGACCCGGCTCGGAAAATCGGCGGCTGGTTCCGTTTAGGAAACCGAGTCAACGAAGGATACGCGGAGATGTCGGCCTGCGTTTACCTCCCCGACGGGCGCATCGGGTTCATGTACGGCCGACCCAAGATCGACAACAATGACGAAATGCGTGCCGGCGGCATGCGCTTCGAAGTGGTCAAACCGTTCGAGCATCTGAGGGTCACGTACGACGAGCGGATCTGTCTTCTCGAAAACCCACTCGAAATGGCCAACCCGTCAAAGGCATTCAAAGGGAATCCCATCGTCCCTTGTACGATCGACCTCGACTACCGCGGAGTCGCTCCCATGTACGGTGGCCGGCCCGTCCTACCCGACGGATCAGACATCCCGATCGATCCGACAAAATCATTCGCCAAGGCGCACTATGAGCAACACGTCAGTGCCAAGGGCAAGATCAACATCGGCGACGAGTCTTGGGAGATCGACGGATTCGGGCTACGCGACAAGTCGTGGGGACCGCGCTATTGGCAGTCGGTATCTTGGTATCGCTGGTTGCCGATGAACTTCGGACCGGACTTCGCCATGATGATCTCGATCATCGGTAACGACGGCGGCGAACCGCGGCGCAGCGGAATGGTCCTGCGCAACGGAGAATACGTCATCATTCGCGATGCAAGAATCGAGAGCGAATGGGACGAAAACTGGTATCAGACGAAGTTGCGGGCATGGGCTCGCACCGACGAACGCGAGTACGAAGTCGAGGGCCGGGTCATGTCGATGATCCCGCTGCGCAATCGACGAAAAGACACCGACGGCAACCAACTGGTCACGCGAATTACCGAGGGTATGACCGAGTATCGATGTGATGGCCAGACCGGATACGGCTTATCCGAATACCTCGATCAGATCGTCGATGGGAAACCACTGGGCCCAGACGTTCGGTAGGGACAAGTTGCCTTCGCAGAGCGCCCCGTTCGACAGGCTTCCGTGAGCAAGCCCGGTGCGATAGGATCGGCGAATCAGCTACCTCCCCCAAAGGAGACACATGGAAACCTTCATCAGTCGAATCGCAGCATTTGGCCTGGTCCTGGCCGCCGCTCTGCCAGCCACCGTCTTCGCACACGGCACGCCGGCGCCACTCTCCGAATGGGGTAACTTCTCCACCACCGCGGCAACCTGCCAGCGCGCTATTGGTCGAGCCGCTTCGCTCTGCGCACGGCGGGCGATCCACAACCGCAACGCTTGTCTCGCAAGCGAGATGGATGGAAGCACATGCGATGCGGACGCTCTCGAACAGGCTTCGGTCGCCACGCGCACACGATCTGCTCAACTCATCGAGCGGTCGTGCACTTCGATTGATCTGCAAAATCTCAATTACATCGACCTGAGCGATGTCCTCATCGACATCGCTCAGAGCTGCCGCGAGACCGACACAGCGGCAACCACCTCGATCTGGGGCCCGATCATGGTCGGTGGCACGATCGCGTCGGCCGGCGAAAGTGAGGCGCTTTGCGTAGACAGCAGCGCTCGCGCCGCCGCTCGCGTCCTGCGATTCTCGCTGCGCGCCCAACAGCGTGCACTCGACCGTATTGCAGCAAACGATTTCACGCTCAGACGCAAAGAGTTCGAGCTAGAGCGCGCCAGGACTCTCGTCGACCGGATCCGCGCTCGTGCGATTCAGCGACTTCGCGCGCAGTGCCCCGACACAGACTTCACCGACATCTACGGTCGCGACATCGAGACCGTACTCTCCAGCGTCGCCGAACGCGCCGAGTGCATCAACAGCTTTGTCTACATCGTCGAAGGTGCGGCGCAATGCCCCGAGCCCGAGTGCGGCAACGGTGTTCAAGAAGCCGACGAACAATGCGACGACGGCAACGACTTCGATGGCGACGCCTGCCTCAACGACTGCACCAAGGCCGAATGCGACTCCTTCGCCAACACCTACGACCTGATCCAGAAAGCGATCTTCGAGAATCGCGGCTGCACCGCCGAATTGTGCCACTCCTCGGTCGAGCCAGCCGGCGGGCTCGACCTTACCGAGGGCAACTCCTACGCATCGCTGATTGATGTAGAAGCGCAAACCGCTGCCGGCTTCAAGCGAGTCGACCCAGGCAACCGCGCGAACAGTCTACTCTGGATCAACGTCGCAGCGAAAACCACGCCCGGCGAGATTCAAGCTCCCGTACGAGCCATGCCGCTCGGCCCCAACACATTGAGCGGCGCCGAAGTTGAGGCCCTACGCCTCTGGATCGAGTCCGGTGGCGCCACCAGGACCGAGACAGTGCCCGGCACAGCCGAGTTGCTCGAGGCTTGTCTGCCCGAGCCGGAGCCGATCGCCATCCAGCCCCTGGCGCCGCCGCCGCCCGGTAAGGGGATTCAGCTCAAGATGCCAATCTGGCAGCTCGATGGACAAAGCGAATCGGAGGTGTGTTTCACGAGCTACTTCGATTTGACAGACCAGATCCCTGCGGAATTTCTGAGCGAAGACGGCACCAGTTTTCGTTACAAACGGGTCGAAATCCGCCAAGACCCGCTGAGCCATCACCTCATCGTCGATTTCTTTCGCGGCAATGTCGAGCCAAACGATCCACGCTGGGGCGCCTACCGTTGCCGCGGTGGGGAAGTCGAAGGCAACGACTGCGATCCCCTCGACCTCGGGGCTTGCGGTGAAGGCGCCTGCGCAACCGACCCGGACGCGGAGGCAATCGCCTGCATCGGTTTCGGTCCACAGAGCGGTCTGAGCACACTCACTTCCGGCGGCTTCGCGTTTGCCCAAGAAACGACCACGGTTTTTGACTTTCCGCAGAACGTTTTCGATGAAACCCCGATCAAGGGCAACGTTCTATGGAACTCGCACGCCTTCAACTTGACCCGCAAACGCGGCAAGCTCGAGGCCTGGGTGAACATCTACTTCCCCGAGCCAGACGAACAGGTCTTCCCGCAGCAACAGATCTTCAACGTCAATAAGATTTTTTGGGATGTACCCTTTGTCAACTTCCTGAGCCCTCGCCGTGTGTTGCCTTTCCAAGAGCAAGAGGTCTGCCACGTCCACACCTTCGGCACGCCGCCGGAGCGATACGTTGACGCGGGCCAAACCCTGAGTCCCGGACAGACGGCGCACGTCTTCGAGATCAGCACCCACATGCACAAGCACGGCAAACGGTTTCAGGTATTCCACGGAATCTTCGAATGTGAAGATGGTCCACAGGCCGGTGAAGCATGCTCACCGTTCCAGGCTGAGATGTGCCCCAGCTCGACTTGCACCGAAGTGGGCGGACGAAGTCCTGACGACGCGCTATTTTACACCAACTTCATCTACAACGATCCGCTCGTACTGCGTTTCGACGACCCGCTCGAGTTCTCGGGCGATGCGCCCGTCGAGGATCGCTCGTTCACCTACTGCGCACACTACGAAAACGGCCTGGCGCCCAATATTCAAGACGTAAAGAGACGCTCGACCTCTCCACCGGGAGGACTGATCTTCGACATCGTGACAATCGGAGGTCCCTGCCCCGAGAGCCAGACCCGCTGCATCGGCGGGCCCAGCCACAATCAGCGGTGCAACGGAGACGACGCTTTGTGCGATTCCACCGCAGGAGCCGGCGATGGCGACTGCGACGCTTGTCCACTCACCGGCGGTTTCCGCACCGAGGACGAAATGTTCATCCTCTTCGGCAACTTCTGGGTCACTGATAATCCGAGCTAGACCTAGCCTATTGTTGGTAGGCTGAAGCCAACCCTACGGCGAACCGACGATCATCCGCCGTAGGGTTGGTGCTGGCCTACCGACCGCACCAACCCTACGATCATCAACCGTATGCCCGGCTTTAGCCTACCGAACGCACGGCTAGCGCCCACCGGTTACGCGAGCAATCCTTTGCCCGGGACGTGGTTGATCTCGAGTCGGACTCCGTCGGGATCTTCGAACAGAAGCGAATAGTATCCCGGAGCAAAGTCATCTTCGCGTGGCGCGTGCACAATCGTGGCGCCGCGCTCGACCAAGAATTCGTGCACCGTTTCGACGTCCGCTCGTTCGCGGGCGCGGAAGCAGACGTGGTGCAGCCCTGTGCGGTCCTGGTCGAACCGTTCGCCGCTAGGGCCGCCTCCAGCCGGTTGAATCCCAACCGCCGTACGACCTCCGACGCAATACAAGTAGTCCTCCGACTTGAGGACCGTTTTGAGTCCCATCAAGTGAAGTAAGGGTTCGTAAAACGCGACGCACGCGTCGAAGTTTCCGACCGTCAGCATTACATGCGCAATCCCGTTGATCTCCATTCCGAAGCACTCCTCCTCTACCAGCCCTCGGTACCCGGCTCGCCCTTGAAGGGGCCAACAATCTGCGACGTGACCCAGCCGCCATAAAAGTCGCCCTTCTGCGGCCGAACCCGTTCTTCACCGACAAAACAAGCATCGAGTCGTCCGGCAAAAAACGCAAACGCATCCCGGATCACATCGAAGCCCGCCCACGGATCCCGATAGCTCCAAGCAACGTTCGCAAAGACCTCACCGTCGCAATGCAGGTCCCAATACAGCGCCCGCCCCTTCCATTCACAGAAAGTGGTTTGGTCGTTGCTGCGCAAGGACGCGACGTCGACATCCGCAGCAGGGATATAGAAGGTCGGCGGACTGGCGGTTTCGAGAACGCGGAAGGCCTCGCCGGAGTCGGCGATGGTCTGCCCACGATGCACCACTCGCACAAGCTCTGTGCAGCGCTCGACGCGAGGAGGTCGCGGGTAGTCCCACACCGACTCTTGCGCCGGACCCGGACGAACAGCATGGTCCGGTCGACCGCGTTGCATCGATCGATACTTGCGAACCTCAGACTCATCCATCACTTCGCCTAAACAGCAGTCGCCGAGCTCCGACGAATCACTGCGCCAATCGACAAACCCTGCACCAGAATCGAGAACATCACCACGGCGTATGTCACGGCAACCAGAAGCTCACGCTCGGGCCCCCGTGGCAACGCTAGCGCCAGCGCCACTGAGATCCCACCGCGCAAGCCGCCCCAGGTCAGTATGCGCACCACATGCGGGCTAAAGATTCGAAAGCGACGCAGCAACCCAACCGAGATCGACACCGAGAGCAGCCGCGCCATCAGGACTACGGGAATCACCAAGATTCCGGCCAGCACGTACTGCGGCGTGAAGGTCAAGACCAACAATTCCAAGCCGATCAAGACAAAAAGAACTGCATTGAGAATCTCATCGATCAACTCCCAAAAGTCGTCGAGGTGCGCTCGCGTACGCTCCGACATCGCCAGTGCACGGCCGTGATTGCCAATCAAAAGGCCGGCAACGACGATTGCGATTGGGCCCGACAAGTGCAGATGAGAGGCGAGCGTATAGGTGCCCATGACCAGAGCTAGCGTAATCAGGACTTCGACCTGGTAGTTATCGACCGACTTCAGCATCCGGTAGGCCGCCAAGCCGAGAACCCCGCCGAGACCCGCGCCGCCAAACGCTTCTTGCGCGAACAGGGCAGCGATCCCCGCCGCAGACACCTCTTCCCCGTGGCCACCCCCAGCCGCGATGTCGAGCAACACCAAGAACACGACGACGCCAATGCCGTCGTTGAAAAGCGACTCACCGGTAATCTTGGTCTCGAGACTCTTGGGCACGCCCACCGATTTAAGGATCCCCAAGACAGCTATCGGATCGGTCGGCGAAATCAGGGCTCCGAAGACGAGACAGTAAAGGAACGAGACATCGAAGCCCAAACCTTTAAAAACACACCAGACCATGCCGGCCACAAAGACGGTCGAAAGAAGAATTCCGACACTTGCCAAGACAGCAACCGGAACCTTCTGTTCCGCCAGGTCTCCGAGATCGACGTGCAGGGCTCCCGCGAACAGCAAGAATCCAAGCAAGCCGTGCATCACGGTGAGATTGAAGTCGATTTGCGCCAACATTTCGGACGCCGGCTGCACCAGGTCTGCAATCCCGAGTGCGCTCACCAAGATCAGCGCCAGCGACGTTAGCAACCCGATCAGCATGACGCCGATTGTCGCCGGTAGACCGACGAATCGCTGATTGATGAAGCCAAAGACCGCGGTCACCGAGATCAGGATTGTTGCGAGTTCGATCGTACCCATGCACAGCCTTCCCTGCCGTAAGTGCCGCCAACCTGCAACCAGCCTTGACCCGGCGACAGTCCGCTTCTATGGCTAGAGGGCTAACGCGAGCACGGCGATTCGGGTCAAACTGCGGGCAAGTGCCACGTCGAACTGGGGGAGTAAATGCGTAAGGTCACACGGAACATAGTGCGGTACATAGCCATGAGCGGTCTGATGATTCACTGTGTTGCGCACTCGGCGTCGGCACAGACAGTATTCGGCATTGAAACCGGGACAGCAGCCACAGCTACAGCGACCCCAGCCGGCAGCGCCACTGCGATTATCGCGACCCCGACAGCGACCTCAACATCCGCCGCAGCCGCGACTTCGACGCCATCGGCAGTCCCAACCGGGACCTCGGCTGCTGAAACCCCGACCGCGCTGCCGTCTGCGATACCCAGCCATACATCGACGCCTACTCCCTCGGCGATCCAAACGGACACCACCCCGACCCAGGCACCCACGACGCCTACGGCGATCGCTACCGGAACGACTGCGCAAGAAACACCGACACCGCTGGCACCGGACACACCGACAAAGACTCCTTCCACGGCCATCCCTACGCCGACTGCTATCCCGACTGGCACGAGCGCAGTGACTGCTACTCCGACAGAAGCCGGCGTCGGTACAGCCACCACCACTGTGACCCCAAGCGCGATACCGACCGGAACTAGCGCAGCAACAGCTACCGCGACGCCGGCGGGGACAGCCACCCAAACCGTCCTGCCGAGTCCGTCCGCA
The DNA here is from genome assembly GCA_029262455.1 of Deltaproteobacteria bacterium. Taxonomy (GTDB): domain Bacteria; phylum Desulfobacterota; class Binatia; order HRBIN30; family CADEER01; genus CADEER01. The sequence continues at coordinate 13,296 of JAJCZJ010000081.1, forward strand.
AGCCCCGAAGAGGCAACCACCACACCGACGACTGAACCGACTTCAACTCCGTCTACCGTGGCGACCGCCACAGTCGCGACGACACCCCCAACTGGGACGCCAACCGGCACTGCCAACGACACGATCACCCCGCGCCCTACCGCCACTCCAACCATCACTGACTCAGTGGCTACTGCCACCGCGACAGCCACAAGCAGCGCCACCGTAACCGACACAACACCACCCTCGCCGACCGCGACCGAGACAATCGTCATAGAACCGCCGACCGCTACGCCAAGCCCGACTCCTTCTCCGACAGAGGAGCCGACGCAAGCCACGGCCACCGAGACACCAACAGTGCCCCCCTCACCGACACCGATCCCGGAAGTCCGACTCGTGATCGACACCGTCACCGTCGATCCGGGTGCGTCCGCAGACGTTGGTATCCGGTTGCAAAGCGCCGGCGAGATCACCTCGATTACGATCTTTATCGACTTCGATCCGCGGGCTCCGGTCGTCGACGCTGGGGACGGTACGCCTCAGTGCAGACTAGCCGAGGGCATCGATGCCGATGACACCGTGTTCGCCTATACCCCTGTCGGCTGCACACCCGGCGATGACTGCCGCGGCGTCGAAATCGCTGTGATCGACACTCTTCAACCAATTCCCGACAACGCCGCCTTCGTCACTTGCACAATCATGGTGGACGCCGACGCCGGGCCCGGAATCCTCCCTCTCCCCTGCATATCGGCCGGGGCTATGGGCCCACGCGATCTGGACGTCGATGCGACCTGCGACAACGGCAACATCGTAGTGACTGAGCCGCTCGCCACTCCTACGCCTACCAGTACTGGCCTGGCCACCACGACAACGCCTCCTCCGGCCGAGACGCGGACACTGCCGCCCACGTCGACTCCGACGCGACCACTTCGCGTCGAAGAAGACGACGGGTGCCAGACCGTCGCGCCGAGCCAGGCGAATACTGGCCTGATGCTTCTCGTGCCGGGGGCGACCCTGATCGCGCTGCGTCGGCGCAAACGCGGCCGGCCCTGATGGTGGCAAGAGGTAAGTCTCTGAGACTACGTACTCAGGGGGCTGGCCAATAACGAGCCAGCATCTCCTGTTTGCGAATCTTGCCATTCGGCTCGCGCGGCACTTCGTCGACCACCTCGATGCGCGACGGACATTTGTACGACGCGAGATTTTGGCGCGCGAAAGCGATCAGCTCATCGGCGCCCGTGAGATCTCCCGCGCGTAGCTCGACTACGGCGAGTACGCTCTTGCCGAGGTCGTCGTCCGGAAGCCCAAGGACAGCAACGTCGACCACCGACGGGTGCTCGGCGAGAACGTTCTCCACCTCCGCGGGATATACGTTCGCACCGCCGGAAATGATCAGGTCGGTGCGTCGGTCGGCAATGAACAAATAGCCATCGTCATCCAAGTATCCGAGATCACCCGCGGTAAAGAAGCCCTCGCGAAACGACTCGATCTCCCCATCCCCGGGCGAACGGTACTGAAAATCCATTCGCGGTCCGCGAACATAGATGAGGCCGACATCCCCTGTCGGCAGCGGATTGCCAAACTCATCCATGATTCGAATCTCGTGCCCCGGCCACGGCCTTCCGACGCTACCCGGCTTTTGCAGCCACTCAGTCGACGTGATCCAACTGAATCCCGCCTCCGATGAGCCATAGAACTCGGTAACACTCGCAGGCGGGAACAGCTCGATAGCCCCGCGCTTGACATGAGGGGGGCACGGCGCCGCTGAATGCATTACGAGTCGCAGCGAACTGAGATCCGCCGAGCCGCGCACAGTGGAGTCGAGCTGTAGAATGCGCGCGAAGTGCGTCGGTACCATGAAGGTGTTGGTCACACGATGCCCTTCGATCAACCGCAGACTTCGCATCGCATCGAAATGCGGCATCAGGATGGTCGTCGCTCCGATGAGAACGTGCAGCTGCGCGTATGCGCCAGGCGCTGTGTGATAGAGTGGCGCAGCGGCCAGATGAACGTCGCGATCGTCAAAATCCCACATTTGAGCAACCGCGGCCGATGCCAAATGCGCCCGGCCCGGGCCGACAGACCGCAACACCGCGCGCGGCCGGCCGGTCGTACCAGAGGTGTAGATCAAGACGTTGTAGCCACCACCGACGAACGCGTCATCAACCTCACCTTCACTCTCGGGAGCCAATATGTCTTCGTACCGGACCCCGGCACCGGACAATTTCGGATCACCAGTGACCCAAACTCGATCATTGGACCACGCCGACCAACGAGACCCGCGCTCAACTTCTGGCACCAACGTCGGATCGACGACGATCAACGACGCGCCGGAATCCTCGAGCATATAGTCGATCTCCGGCGCGCGGAGACGGTACCCTACCGGGACCAAGAGGCCTCCGACCTTGCCCAACGCGTTGAGCAGCTCCACCCAATACAGTCCGTTCGGCAAAATCGCCGCCACCGTATCGCCGGGCCGAACACCTCGACGTCGGAGGGCGTGTGCCAATCGATTGACACGCGCATTGAGTTCGCCGTACGTGCAGCTCGCTTGCCCGGCGATCAACGCCGTTTTTTCCGGGAAACGCTCAGCGTGGCGGCGCAAACCAAGCTGGTCAATATTGATCGCCATCCATTAGCCTTAGCCGACCATCCGATTCGCGACATGGGCGGCACCCAGTAAGGCGGCCTTCGGCGCGTCGACCACCCAAACTGGCACCTCCGCCAATACGTGGGAAATCGGCCCGCGACCCACGAACGCACTCTCGAGGTCCAAGGTACGTACCAGCGGCCACAGTTTCGGCAAGATTCCACCTGCCAAATAGATCCCGCCGGTGGCCATCGACGACAGGACCACGTCGCCCGCGCGGGCGAGCAAGATACGGGCGAAGAGCTCAACGCTGCGCCGACTCGCCTCACACTTACCCTCGACGGCTGCCTGACCGATGAGAGCGCTTGGATCTTCCGCTGACGCCAAGTGCGCCACCATCTCCGAACCCAGCGGCACCAAGAGTACGTCGCGTGCAAACTCAAACAAATTTCGCAGCCCAGGGCCCGACAGCGCGTGTTCATACGAAACCTGATCGACTCGCCTTTGCAAAAACTTCAACAGCTCGATTTGCTCGTCGTCACGCGGAGCGAAGCCAGAATGGCCGCCCTCACTAGCTTGCGGCTTGTGCTCCCCGGCGTTCCAAAAAAGCAAAGCCTGTCCGAGTCCCGTTCCGGGTGCGAGGATGGCCCGATTCCCTTGCTTCGCAGTCCCGGCCTTCAACGTGTGGAGTCGATCCGGCTCGAGCGCCAACACTCCGAACGCTGTCGCTTCCAAATCGTTTAGCAGCCGCACCGGCGCCCCTCCCAGTCGACGGCTCAGTTCTGACGAAGAAACTCGCCAAGGCAAATTCGTCGTCCGAATCTCGCCATCGGCAACCGGACCAGCGGCCGCAACCACAGCTGCACTCACCGCGTTTGCGCCAAGAAATTCACCTACGACGCCATCGATCCCATCGTACGCTGCACTGGCGTAGCGTTCGGCCCGTATCAACTCAGGCTGTGCCCCGTGGCGATATAGACCGACGTCGGTCTTGGTACCGCCGACATCAGCGGCGACGAAACAAATCTCCGTCTGCTCAGTCATCCGCGGTCCGGTCCGATCATCAGCGTGGCAACCCCATGGGTGCGAGCACCGATTGTAAAGACACGTGTCCCCTTCTTGTGCCCTGCTCGTACTTCACTGACTTCGAATCCTGTACGGTCGAGTCTCTGGCGCGTCGCATCGGCATCGGGAACACCGAAGGCCACGCCCCAAAAATTGTCCGGCTCGTCCACCGCCCCCTGATCCTCTTCGATCTTGCCGCCAATCTCCACCGTGACTCCCCCAACCCGGAAAAACAGCAACCGGACACCGCGCTGCTCGAAGCTTCGATCCAAGGCCAATCGCAAGCCGAGAATCCCTCCGTACACTTCCCGAGCCGCATCGACATTCCCGCTCATCACGACGACGTGGTCAACTCGATCGACACAGCTGGCAGCGTCGCTACCATCGTGGTCATAGCAAGCAGCTTCAGGCAGAGCGCCCTCCAAATGTTGGATCGCCATCGTCTGCACACCACGTGTGAGATCTTGAGGTAGCCAGATCGATCGCCACGTACGAACCTCGCCGGTGCGCGAATCACGCCCAGAACCGTCAACAGCATCCGGCACACTGCGTCCCGCTTCACACATCGCCGATGCAAACCGGGCAATATCCGCAGTACCAAAGGCGAGCGCCACTGGTCCCGGTCCAACGGCCGCAAGTCGCTGCCGCAACAGGTCGCCAATCACGCCTTGACCCTGCGGAGCCAGCAACTCGACATACGTATTGGCGAGTCGAAAAAGCGTGTTCGCCGAGCCCTGCCCCGGGTGCTCGCCACACCACGAAGGAAGGCGCCCCAGAATTGTGCCATAGTCACTGGTCGCGGCTGCCAAGTCTTCGACCGCGACCACCAAGTGGTCGAGCGATTGTACTAGTTCCAACGACATCACTTCACCGGGGCAGAAGCGTACACATCGACGCCACTCGCCTCGAGCGCGTTTTGGTCATGAGAAACAAGCACTTCGAACCCTTCCCGGTCGCGCAAGTCGCGAATCAGGCGCCGGACTTTACCGAGCTGCTCGTCCGACTCCGGTACAATCAACGCACTGTAGGATGACGGCTTGCCCAGATCGAGACTGATGCCGTCGATGTGATTGACGATGTCTCCCGTGATGACGACGAGCCGTCGCTCGGCTCCATTCCCAACGGCGGCTGCGACGACTTGACTCCCAGGGGTGTGTCCCGCGGCGGCAAGGACGAAGACACCGGGAAAGCCCGCGATCGGTGCGATGGGCTCGGGGTCCAACTCGACCAGATCCAAACAGTCCAGAGTCTCGAGGGTCTCCAGTTGTCCCTTGGTCGTAAAGTTCGTCTTTCGACGCTGCGCGGGCGACATGAACACTTCGATCGAAGTATCCCGGCTCGACGCGCAGAGATCTCCCGCGCCGTCGGTGTGGTCGATGTGAAGGTGCGAGAAAATCACTCCATCAACCCGCGCAGCCGCGGCACCGAGGCTTTCTCGAACCGTCGTGTGGATCTGACCCGGGCCGCCACCGACCCATTCGCTCAGCAGCAAGAAACCTGAGGCCTGGTAGCGCGTCATGCCGGTATCGACCAACAGGATTCGTCCATCCGACCACTCGAACACAAAACTACTGTGGCACAAGCGGTAGGGTTGATCGGGATTCGGATCACCGGCGCCGAGCACCGTATCGCGTGGCATCGCCTGCGACGATGTATTGATCCAGGACAGGCGAACCGGGCGCTCGCTGGAGCTTCGGACAGCAGCTGTGACGGCCTGCGCGCTCGGCAACACCGGGGTTTCGGCTCGAATTCCAACATGCGCCGAAACGAAGGGCACCAACAACAAGAGCAGCCCCACGGCAACCACCGCTGCCATCGTCACTAAAGTCCTCCTCAGCATCAGCGGCACACTAGCATCAGATCATCAGCCAGGAAATTCCTCGGTCATTCCTCGGTCATTCCTCGGTCGTGGGACAGGGTTGAAGGCGCAAGGCCAACTGGCGATGATCTCGATCGTGATGAGAAACGACCAAAGGCAGATCATCCTGGCGGGCACCGCCCTCATACTCGGCGCCGCAACTGCCCACGCACTGCTCAGCCAATCCAGCCTCGAGGAATGCATCCGGCTACTCATCCGCCAGACCGCCCGCATCTCGGTCGTTCTCTTCTGCGCGGCATTCACCGCCTCGAGCGCTCACAAGCTCTTCAGAAACTCCGTCACAAAATGGAACCTTAGAAACCGAAGATGGATCGGTCTGTCATTCGCACTTTCCCACACTGTCCACCTTCTCGCTATCCTTGCTCTGAAACGCATCGCAAGCGACTTCGAGTTCGAAAGTGCAGTGCTCATCTTCGGAGGCATGGCCTACGTTTTTATCGCCGCCATGACCGCGACCTCATTCGATGGCGCCGTCAAAACGATGGGGGCGCGAAGATGGAAATTGCTGCACAAATCGGGAATGTACGTTTTGTGGGCGGTTTTCGCTGTGTCCTACCTTCCTCGGGCGGCGGAATCGCCACCGTATATCGTCCCCGCGGCCCTCGTCGTGTTTGCGCTGGTCCTTCGAATCGCAGCCTACGCCAACACACGTACCTCTTGACGGCGTCCCCTCCTTGCGTGGATAACCACAGCGGGGAGAGTTCACATGGTCGTCTTTAGCATCGTGATCGGTGTCATCCTTGCGTGGGGCCCCGGCCCAGCATTCGCGCGAATGGAGGCCCATGATCTCGTACCATCGGCAACGCTTCTGGTTCCCTACTTCGAGGTCGACCCGAGCCTGGAGAAACCGTCTGTAACCACCGAACTGGTCGTCAGCAATACGACGCCGACCAACATCATCTGCATCACCCACTTCACCCTCTACACGGATCAAGGAATTCCGACCATCAACTTCAACGCGTTGATACCACCAGGTGGGACGGTCGAAATCGATCTCTATGCTTTGTTCACCGAGGGCGAGCTTCCCTTTGAAGCGTTCGGCACCGACTGCGAAGCCATGTCATCGAACGCTCCGGTGTCGGCCGGCGCCCTCCAACGAGCGCATAGTGGCAGATCCTCAGCAATCTTTGGCGGGCTCTGCGGAGCTATTCCTCGCACGGACACCATCGCCCGCGGTTTCATCACCATCGACACCGCAGACGAATGCACCGATCAAACCCCGCGTGACGCCGACTACTTCAGCGACGTGGCCACCGAAGAAAACATCCTGACGGGACACTATACGATCCGCTCGGCATCCCCCACGACCGCTGTCTCGGCACCAATGGTCCACATCGAGGCCGACAGCACCAGCATCGGCGCGGAGACATTCTACTACGAGTTCCAATCTCCAAAATCGACGGCCGATGGCCGAGAACCGCTCGAGCAGCGCTGGACGGTTCCGTACTACTACAACTTCACCGACCTCATCTGCTGGCGCGACTTTCTGGCCGACGAGCCCTTCGAATGTGAAAAGTTCTTCGTCATTCCACCCGTGCAGGTCGACGTCGCGCATCACGACGGCAATTTCGTGGAAGTCGTTTCCGAACCCTGTGCGCAAGCCTCGGGACGCCTACCCGCCAGTTCCATATTGCAACAATTCGTCAGCAAGACCGGCTCACTGACCGTGGATGTCGATCCGGACTTCGGCATGTCGCTTTCCGGCGGCTTCACCCCGCGCCCGCAAGTCTACATTTCGGCAATTCACCAGCTCCATCCCAACGGTCTTTCGATCCATGTACCAGGAGTCCCTGCGGGCGATGCTTTCCGCTCTCTCTTTTCGGAGGCGACGCGATGAGACTCACGATCGTCGCGATCCTGGTCGCAGTGACAGTGGTAGCCCAACCAACATCGGGAGCTTTTCTAGCTCAGGACGCCACCCCAGCGGCAACCTTGTTGCTACCCTACTTCGAAGTCGATCTCGACGACGCGAACGGCCCCAACACCGTTTTCCGGGTCAACAACATCGCGCCGTTTCCGGTCCTTGCCCACGTCGTGCTGTGGACCGACTGGGCGGTACCGACTCTTGGCTTCGAGATCTTTCTCAATGGTTCCGGCAGCGTCGATGTCGATCTGCGCGACGTATTTGCAGGACGCCTTCCGGGGACTGTCCCACTCGTTCTGGCCGCCGCTCGGACCAATGGCAGCATTCCAGTCAGCTGCGGCAACGACACCCTCGACCTCGCCAGTGTTACCCACATCAACGTCGCACACTCCGGGGGCCCTTCTGCTGTGTACGGGCAGCGGTGCGCGGGCGAAGATTTCAACGATCGCCGCGCCCGCGGATTCATCACCATCGACACTCTTTTTGACTGCACCGATGACCTACCAAGTGATTCTGAGTACTTCGGCGAAACCACAGCACTTTCGAACAGTAATGTGCTCACCGGATACTACGCTTTCCTCAACCGGACGAAGGGAACCAGCGCAGGAGCGCTCCTGGTCTCGATCGAGGCGCGCAACAATGTCAACGGCGAGTCATTCTACAGTCGCTTCGCGGCTTCCGACGGCGACGACGATCGCGAGCCGCTACCCAGAAGTTGGGTCGGTCAGTATTTCAACGACGCGAGAGAGACCGACGTCATCACCTGGCGCGACCCGGGTCAGGAGGTCAACCCGATTCCGTGCGGAGGGACACCGCCGGCGTTCCCGCTCCTCGACACTTTCGTCTTCCTGCGCAGCCCAGCCGGTGCCTCGTTCAACGCCAGTGAGTTCGTTCCATTCCCAACCGCCGCCAATCGAACGACAGTCGGAAGCGCTACCCTGCCAAGTCCTTATCCGTTTGGATTACTGTCATTGTCGGTTCCGTCGTTTCCCTTAGCCGTGCTGAGCGGCATCTCCATCGCAGACGAGCCACAAGCGTTCGTGACCTTTCTGCACCGCCTCGACGAAGACCGAGCGGTCATGGTTCCGGCGAGCTCGCGCCCAACACCGACCCCGGATTTCCTTCCATGACCGGACGCGCGACGATACACCGCATCTTGCCGGCCGTGGCCGCACTGACGGTCGCCCTGTCTCTTGGAGAACTCGCCATTCAACAGGCGCGTGGCGGAGTGGCTGGCGGCCCCCTGGTATTCGACTGCGAGATCTTTGGAGGCAACTGCTCGCGCAACTTGTTCGACGCGACCGACTTTGGCAACACAACCTTCACCCACAGCATCAGTCTCGATGTGCCCGGTGGCATGTGCGATACCGCGGCAGCGGTCGGTGTCGATGTGCAAATCGACCACTCGTGGGTGGGAGACCTGGAGCTAACGCTACAAAAGGATTCGCTGAACCATACCGCGGTCTTGCTCGATCGGCCGGGAGCGGAACGCTACTTCCCCTTCGGCTGCCCCGGGATCGGCGTCGACGCCCGAATCAGCGATGGGCCGAGCCGGCGTGCCGATGACGCGTGCGCCATCACGATTCCGAGCATTGAGGGAAACCTGGCTTCGTCGGCACTGTTCAGCCATCTCACCATCACACCGAGCATCGCACCCACCTTCGACGGCTGCGCTTTCGAGCGCTTCGAGGGGACGTTCATGCCGTCCTTCAACTCGACTGTCTTGGAAAGCGGCTGTCCACCCATGGACCGCCTGGGGATCGATTGCTTTTTTCGCGGACGTTTCAACGAATCGTGCGGCGGCGAGGCTACGGTTCGTTTGACGACCCAAGGCGATCCCATCACCGCGACGATGCTCATCCTCGAGGAAGCCCCGGCGCGATTCCAGGCCGACGTCGAATCGGGCAGCGTAGCGGCCCTCACCCTATTCGAGATCATTCCATCGCGCGAAGACTCCGGACTTGCACAGCTTTCGGGCTCGAGCCTCTCGCCCTTCACGGGCGCGGAGTGCGCGGGGACTTGGACACTCAATGTGACCGACCACGCCTCGCCAAACCGGGGCAGGTTGCTCGGCTGGTCTCTGGTCCTCGATCCGGTCGTAACGCCCACCCCAACCAGTACCGCTACCGATACTCCAACGACGACGCCAACCTCAACAAACACCGCGACGGCAACACCAACCGGAACGCCGACCGAAATGCCGACCGAGAGCCCTACGGCGACAGCCACATCGACCCAGACCAAGTCTCCAACTGGAAACACTCCGACGGTTACCGTGCCGCCAACAGAATCACCGACCAATGCGACTCCAGCCACTGCAACTGCAACCGCTACGGACACGGCCGCCGGACCGACATCGACGGCCACCGCAACACCAACCGGATCCTTGCCGACCGCGACCGATACACCAACACAAAGCGAAACCCCGCCATCCCCCACGCCTGGCGAAATCGCCTGCGTCGGTGACTGCAACGGCAATGGCGTGGTCGCAATCAACGAGCTCGTTCGCGGCGTCAACATCGCCCTCGGTTCAGCTCCGCTCGACATCTGCCCCTCGTTTGACCGCAACGGCGATGGATCTGTATCGATCAGCGAGCTCGTCGCTGCCGTCAACAACGCACTAACCGGTTGCCCATGACGATCGTCGAAACGTTCAGCTCTCACGTCAGGACCAACTCTGCTACGCAGGTCCGATGGCAACCGAAATCCGAGCCGCCAAAGGTTCCGACGAGGGTCAGGTCACTGCCCTGTGGCGGGACGTATTTCCACGCGCGCCCGCCCACAACGATCTGGTCGACGACTTCCGCCTCATGTTGTCTCACCAGCCTGGGCTATTTCTCGTAGCAGCTGATGCGGGGACCATCGTGGGCGCAACGATGGCTGGCTTCGACGGACACCGGGGATGGCTGCACTACGTCAGCGTCGCGAACCAATGGCGCCGCAAAGGAATCGCGACCGCACTCGTTCGCGCGGCCGAGGCGAGACTCAGCGAGCTCGGATGCCCGAAAGCCAATCTTCAAGTACGAAGCGAGGCCGCCGAGGTCGTCGCCTTCTACGAGTCCCTCGGGTACGCGACCGAACCTCGCATCAGCATGGGAAAACTACTGAGACCTAGGCTCGCTCCTGAATAGTTCCTGCGCTTCAGAGCGGGCCACGACATTGCGCCCGGATCTCTGCATGGGCGCCGGCAAGCCATTCAAAAGATCAGCTTCGGTCGCGGTGACTCTGCAGAAGCGCGGCGGTTTCGTCTTGGCCGGCGTGGAGTGCCCAACCCAGGGGAGTCCCAGCGAAGGTGTCGTCCTCGAGCAGAGCATTGGCGCCGCGTTCAAGCAGCAGGCGCACCGTCTCCACCCGGCCATTCTCGGCGGCTTTGTGGAGCGGGGTAACACCGCCGGGGTCGGCGCCGTCGATATCGGCGCCGAGGTCCAACAGAAGCTTAACCTTTGCGATCTCTCCTTGCTGCGCGGCGTCGCGCAGCAACGTCGGATCGTCGAGGCAGCTCGGGTCGTCACCGAGCCAGCGCGCGGCCTCGGTAGCGTCGCCGCTCGCGCAAGCCATACGGAAGTGCTCGGCGGTCGTGAACGGAATGATCTCGGCGCCTGCTGCTACCAGAATTCTTGCGACATCATCGCGGCCGCCGAGCAAGGCGTTGTTGCGGATCGGACGGTTGTTGTACGGGTTGTGACTACTGGGATCGGCGCCGTGCTCGAGCAACAGCGCGATCCGCTCCGTGAAACCGCAATCCACCGCATGGGCAAGGACGAAATCGAGGGTGCGCGGCCTTGGCCCGTCGCCCATGTCCCAGTTGATCCGATCCTCGGGACCCAAGCCTCGGTCGATCAGCAAGCGCAGCCACGAGTCATCACTCCGATGCATCGTGTTGTAGAGCCCCTGCGGATCGTTGGGGGACGCACCTGCGTCGAGCAAAAGCGCGGCCAGCTCACCCGCCTCGGCGTGCGGCGGCTGATTCTCCGGCCCCTGCTCACCTTCACCCATCACCCCCGTGAGCGCGGAAAAGCCTCCGCCCCAAAGGGAGAATGCCGTGTTGGGGTCGGCGCCGTGCTGCAGCAGTACACGAGCGGTGCTCACCGCATCGACCCGCAAGACGGAGGACGTGACACGCGCATAGCAAAGGTAAAGCAGCGGATCCCAATCACGCGGCCCACCTCGAGTGGCGGCAGCTCTCGGATCGCCATCAAGTCGCTCGGTGACGACGTCGACCGCTCCGATCGCCGCCGCGACGAAGACGTTAGTCGAAGCGATATCGAGATGATCGGCCAAGACTTTCGCAGCCTCCACACGCCGCTCCGGACGATCGGCAGGCGTATACGTAAGGCAGGCAAGGTCCAGGAAGCGGTCGGCGGGGGTTTGCTGGTCGGTCGTCATCGGGTGCGGGCCAAAGCCAAGGCCGCACGACACCATGTTGTCGCCCACGACACAAGACGCGGCCTGCGCTGGCGTCAGCGCTGCGCTCGGGGCTGAGCCCGTCCCAAAATCTCGTCGGCCGCACGCATCGCAGACAGTGCCGCTGCATCCATCTGCACTGCAGGTACGTCGGTGGTCTCGCCGACCAGATACAATCCCTCGATCCCCGGCGCACATACCGGGGGACGGCCGGCTGCCGACACCATGAACTCCGTACCATCGTCGGTCTTCCATTGGCGTGACCACACCAGTTTCTCGGACGCATCGAGGTAGATTTCGTCGAGCAGACCGTCGAAGTCGGCATGAACCTGGCAAACTTTCTCGTCATCGACCAAGTCGCGATGCGGCGATAGCCGCATCGCCTGTAAGATATGACGCCCAGCCGGAGCATTCCTCGGCGAATGGTGCGTCGCCCACAGCAGGCCTCCGCCGAAGCCGAGATTTGATCCGGTCAGAACGCGCGTCCACCCGGGGAATTCGTCTGGCTTACCGGTTTCGCGTAAGCACGGTAGACCGTCGAAGCAATAGGCTGCCGCGATCACGCCCCCGACCGCAGACCAGCGGGCGCAGTCTCTGACAAAGTCGGGGGTAAACGACTCGCGCGGCGCGATGTCAAACAGCTGCCAAGGCGGCAGGTTGGAGACGACACGAGAAGCCCTGGCGCGAGAAAGACCCCCGACGCTCTCAAACGACACACCGGTCACACGGCCTCCAGCGATATCGATCGACTTTACCGGCGATGAAAGCCGAGTCTCGACGCCGGCGTGCGCCACCGCTTTCTCCAGAGCCTTGACTAGCGCCCGGACGCCACCCACCGGATTGAGTCCAGCTACGACCGGCACTGCCTGGCGGTGGCCCGCAACCGGGCGGCACAACCCGATGCATTCGGCCATCGACGCGGCTGTCGGATCATACGTTCCGTACAACATCACATTGCGGCCAAACGCCTCAGCGATGGCCGCCGATGTCGTGAAGCTTGGCAGTGCCTCCGACATCGACACGCCGCGCAGCGCATCCACCTCACCGTCCGACAGACTCGCTAAGCGCTGCCACAACTCGATCAACTCTTCGTATTGCCCGCGATCGAGCCCGAGCACGATGCGCACAGACGCCAACAGCTTTTCACTTGCGGCGCGCGCGGGAAAAGGGAACGCCAATCGGTGCCCGTCCTGACCGGCGGCATAGAGCCTGAGGACACGTTCGCGAGGAATTTCACTAACCTGAAAATCTTCGGCCCCGGTGCGCTCTAGAGCTTCAGAGAAATGCGCATCGGGCCAGAGATACGCGCCTGCGTCGACGACGTACCCACCCTCGATTTCGAAAGAGCGAATCCGTCCTCCGAGCGCATCTTCGCGTTCGAGCAGCAGTACTCGACGACCAGCTCGCCCGAGGATGGCAGCGGCGATCAGACCACCGAGACCGCCCCCAACGACGACCACGTCAAAATCGTCGCTCATCCCCATGGCCCCGATTCTACCAAATCCTTAAAGAGTTCTCCGCCGTTCAGCGATCCAGCAAGGCCGCACGCTCGGCCCTCTCGAACTCCTCATACAACCGCTCAAAATCCTCCGCCGAGAATACCCGGAACGAGTCGTCGCCGCGCTGACGCCAGTAGATCGATTCATCCGCCAATTGGCGCCGGTCGAAATGAACCTTTTTCAGATTGCGTACCAGCACCTTCTGAGTTTCGGTGTACTCGAAGTCCGAGACGATGCGCACAAAGTCAGGAAACCACTTGCGATCCATACTCGCTTCCCGAACTTGTGCGTCACACCATGCAAAAAATCCGTCCGGGTCGAAATCTGCATCCCCGCGCAGCTTGACCGCCGCCATGACCAACTCGTCCGACACCGAGCACGGCACACCGTAAGCCACAGCTAGGTCAACATCGGGGTGCTCACTCAAAAGGCGTCCCACCTGGCCAGCGGAAAAGTTCTCTCCATCCTTGCGGATCCAATCATCTGTGCGACCGTCAAAGAAGAGAAATCTCTTTCCATCGCGCACCAGGATGTGCCCCAAATCGCCGGAGTGGTAGACGCCGTCCCGATACTTCTGTGTCGTCGCTCCGTCGTTGTCGAAGTAGCCCTGAAACAGGGCCGTATCCTCGGCCACACGACAGATCTCGCCGACGCATTCCTCGTAGTTCTCGAGCTCGCCGTTTGGTCCCACCTGCGCTGGCGGGCACTCGGCACCAGAATCGTCGAGGATCTTTACCGCATCGTCGTTGATCTGGCCGGTCGTACCGCGCGGGTCTCCCTTGCGACGGAAGGTTGAAATCGCCGCCTCCGTCGATCCGTAGAGCTCGAACATGTCCTCCATACCGAGCCACTTGGTAAACCGGTCGATGTCGGGAGGCGAGGCGCCGTTGCCAACGGCGAAGCGAAGGTGATTGTCGGGATGGTTCGCAACCTCGGCGAGGATTCTCGCCTCGTCCCCGCCGTATTCCCTCTCGATCCAGTTCAGCACGTAGTGCACAGGCTCGCCGACGTAATTCCACATGGTCACGCCGTGCCGGAGAATGTCTGGCACGAAGAGACTCGCCCTAAACCTCTCGCGCAGCGCCATGCTGCCGCCCGACCAAAAAGCAGGCATGAAGCCGACGAACATCGCATTCGAATGAAACAGCGGCATGCAGGCGTAGCCACGGTCGTCTTTGGTCACATCCAAACCATCGGAGATGCCCGCCCCGATCAGGCATAGCTTCATGTGATTGTTGTTGATCCCCTTCGGAAGCCCCGTCGTCCCCGAGGTATAGATGACCATCAGATTGGTCTCCGGAGCCACCGCTATAGCCGGCGCGGCGAGGGAAGAACTCGCGGCACCGACCTCGGACTGTAGGCACTGCGTCAAGTCGGCGCCGTCCGGAATCGCTCCACCTTGGGTAGGCAGAATCAAAATGTTCTCCGTCGCGATGTGATCGAGATTACCACGTACCTTCTCGACCTCCGCATAAAGCTTCTCATCGACCACCAGCACCCTGGAGCGCGACTGGTTGATGACACCCGCCAATACCTCACCGCGCAGGCCGGTATTGATCCCGAACAGGGTCAACCCGCCGTAGCCGCAGCCGCCAAACAGCGCCATCAGCTCCAGATGATTTTCGAGAAACATGGCGACGTGGCCGGGGTGCGTGTCATCGATCGCCCCGAGCCGGCGAAGCAAGAACATCGCCATCCGCACACATTCGTGGCGATACTGGGAATAGGTCCACGAGCGGTCGTCGTGAACCAATAGGACCTCGTTCTCCGACTCCGGATGAGAAGCTCGCGCCTCGATCTGCGCGGATAGGGTAAAGTCTGCGTCAATTTTGACCTTGGACTCGGACACTTGCTGGACCTCCTTAGTGGCTAACAGCCCTTCCCATAGCAGCCTGCCAAGAGGTGTCCAAAGAAGCGTCGGCATTGCCTCCCCTCCCACATCATGCAAACGATAGACCGCCACGGAGGGACCGAGACATGCCCGAGACTCACTACCGTATCTGCCCATTCTGCGAAGCCACTTGCGGACTCGAAATCGAAACAACCGAACGCTCAGTCACCTCGGTTCGCGGTGACGGCGAAGACGTCTTTAGCGACGGCTTCATCTGCCCCAAAGGCCCCGCGCTCGCTGAGCTCGACGCCGACCCGGACCGTCTTCGTCACCCGCTGATCAAGCGTAACGGCAGCCACGTCGCGGCGACCTGGGACGAAGCATTCGCCGAGATCGAAACTCGCTTGGGCGCGATCATCGCCGAACACGGCAGCGAATCGGTGGGTGTGTATCTCGGCAACCCGAGTGTTCACAATTGGAGCCTCGCACTGTACTCGCGGGTCTTCCTGCGCGCGCTGCAGACTCCCCAGATCTATTCGGCGAGCACCGTCGACCAGGTCCCAAAACAGCTCGCCTCCGGTCTCATGTTCGGTTCCTTCGCCACCGTCGCGGTGCCAGACATCGACCGTACCGACTACCTGCTGGTGCTCGGCGCAAATCCCTTCGAGTCGAATGGCAGCCTATGGACCGTCCCAGACTTTCCAGGACGTTTGCGCGCACTACAGAAGCGCGGCGGCACCTGTGTCGTCATCGATCCCAAACGAACCCGCACTGCCGCCGCCGCCGACCGGCACCTCTTCATTCGCCCCGGCAGCGACGCCCTCTTCCTCGCAGCAGTGGCCAACACGTTGGTCGCCGAGAATCTGTGCACTCACAAAGATCTCGACCCGCATCTCGATGGCGTCGAAGCCGCCAAGGCCGCGCTCGAACCGTTTACCCCGGAGCTGGTCGCGTCAACTTGTGGCATCGAGGCGAACGAGATCCGGAAGATCGCGCGCGAGCTGGCCGCCGCGCCGCGGGCTGCGATCTACGGCAGGATTGGGACATGCACGCAGGAGTTTGGAACCCTCGCAAGTTGGCTGGTCGACGTCTGCAATATTCTCACCGGCAACTTCGATCGCCCGGGAGGAGTCCTGTTCCCGCTTCCTGCGGCGTTTTCGGTCGGCGGCAAGCCCGGCATCGGGCGCGGTGTCAGCACCGGCCGGCGTCACTCACGGGTGCGCGGCGCACCCGAAGTCATGGGGGAGTTTCCCTGCTCATGCCTGGCCGAAGAAATCGAAACTCCCGGCAAGGGCCAAATCCGGGCCCTCTTCACCATCGCCGGGAATCCAGTCCTGAGCACGCCAAACGGTACGCGTCTCGACGCGGCAATGCGCAACCTCGACTTCATGGTCAGTCTCGACATCTACCTCAACGAGACCAGCCGTCACGCCGACGTCATCCTACCCGGCCTTTCGCCGCTCGAAAGCAGCCACTACGACACCGCGTTCCCCGCCTTCGGCTACCGCAACGCTCTGCGCTACTCACCACCCGTATTCGCCGCGCCCGACGATCGCCCCGCCGAATGGCAAACACTGCTGCGACTCACTTCGATCGTATCAAAAGACGCCGGCGGCGCCTCCGTCGAGGACCTCGACAACTTCGTCTTCTCGACCAATCTGCAGCGCTACCTGCGCTCAGACTCGAAGATTCAAGGTCGCGATGAAAGCGAGATCCAACAAGAGTTGGGAGACCGCGTCGGGCCCGAGCGCTTGCTCGATCTGGCATTGCGGGCAGGCCCTTACGGCGACGGTTTCGGTTCGGATCCCGACGGCGTCAGCCTGAAGAAGGTCGAGGAACACCCGCACGGCATCGACCTCGGCGAACTTCAGTCACGTGTTCCAGAAGTCCTCAAAACACCCTCCGGCAAGATCGAGCTCGCCCCGGGCGCGGTGATCGAGGATCTCTCGCGACTGCGCGACTGCGTCGGCCGCGGCGCCGAATCGCTGTACTTGATCGGACGCCGTCATTTGCGCTCCAACAACTCGTGGCTGCACAACCTGCCACGCCTGACCAGAGGCAAGAACCTCTGCACGCTGCAAATTCACAGCGATGACGCCGGGCGACTGAAACTATCCGACGGCGGGACCGCCCTGGTCTCGTCAAAAGCCGGCAGTGTCGAAGTTCCAGTCGAAGTGACCGATGACATCATGCCTGGAGTCGTCAGCATGCCGCACGGCTGGGGCCACAATCACGAAGGTGCGAAACTCTCCGTGGCCCGAGACCGCCCCGGTAGCAACTCCAACATCCTCGCCGACGAATTCGCGCTCGACCCGCTCTCTGGCAACGCAGTACTCAATGGTATCCCGGTGACTGTTCGCGCTGCATAGAGGTCCGGTTACGCAAACCCGCGGGCACGACTAGTCCCATATAGTCTCGAGAAAAGAAATACTCCGCAGATTTCGCAGATGCAGGGCAGAGACGATCCGAGAAAACCAGATCCGCTACGCGGCTCGGGCGGAGCCTCGCCCTCCATATGTTTTTCGGATCCGTGTAGCAAAGATCTCGTTTCCGCGCAGGGCGCGAAGATTTCATCGGCAACCAGGATCCGTGTTCATCAGTGTTCATCCGTGGCCTTTTTTTTCGTGCGTAGCCTCAGCGTTCACCGGCGTTCATCACCGGTTTGTTTCCGGCCAGGGGCTGGTCTGGGTTCATCCGTGGCCAAGCCTGCGCTACAAAGCGCAGGCGGGTGACTTCCTGCACCGGGGTCCAACCACGGCGGCCGTCGTCGCGGCTGACCATGAGCCAACCTTCGCGTTCGCCTTCAATCTGCACGATCGTACCCGCCGACGCGGCGAAATGCTCGGTACCGTCTGCGCTCGGTTCGAATCGAACCGAAGCACCAGCCTCGGCCGTCACGACCGCCTCTCCCCAAAGCTCGAGGTAAGCCGACCTGTAGTACAAGTTCACAGCCAGGACGGCTGCAATGACAGCGCCAATCTGAAATACCGGGCGCGCAGCTTCTTGCCACTGCGGCAGAATGAATCGCGCGACGACGACGGCCCACAGCAGCCACCAAGCCAGCATGAAAAATTGCGCCAACGCCGCCTCGGTAAACCGGTACGAGATGAAGAACACCAACCGCTTCCACAGAGCATCGGTACGCGGCGCAAGCTCCAGCGACTCCTCGGCGAACGCCAAGTTGGCGGCTACGTCGGGATCCCGTGGCAGCAAGCGCCCTGCTCGCACGTAGCTGGCGATCGCCTCGGCCAAGTCGCCGTTTTTGAAGTACGCGTTACCAAGGTTGAAGTGGAGGGCTCCGCTCTCCTCTCCCGTGTCCAAGGCGGCTTCATACTCGGCGATGGCATCGGTATAGTTTCCCGCACCGTAGGCGTGGTTGCCGGCGAAAAAGCCGGCCGCCGAGCCCTCTTCTCGTACGACATCAGCCACCGAAAGCTCGACCGCCAACGGCGATACTACCGAGCTGAGAACGAGCGCGACCATCCCCAATAGCTTCATCAGGGATGCGTTCGGCCTCTGTGAAGATTCAATCGCTTCGACGATATCCCGTGCGCGCCCACGGAACTTTGCCGACAAGCGATCGGAGTTGCTCTCACCCGCGTAACGCAGCGCCTCCAGATCGGCGAAGAAGCCTTCGACGTCATCGCACAGCTTCGCGGCAAATCCCCCACTCCTCAGCTGGGCGGCGACCCGGTCCCCGGACACGGCACCAGGCGGCAAGTCGAGTTTCGCGCTAAAGTACTCGGCTGCCGCGGCCGAAACTTCGTCGACCGACCCCGCGCTAGACAGGGCAAGACGACCCTTCTCCGGCGCACCTTCGAACCTCCGCAACCGCGGGTTCGCAGACAGCGCGCGTTCGCGCCGAGACCGCCACCAAAGCACCACAAAGCCGAGCGGCGGGATCAAGTTCCCGAGCCAGAAGAGCGCCGAACCCGTCCATGAAGCACCGACCTCGTACCAAACACCCGGCACGCCCTTGATATAGACGATATCGCGGCCCAGCGGACCTGCGGCCTGTTCCGCCCGGCCCGACTCGCCCTGCGCGACGACGCCGGACGCTCTGGCAGCAGCGGGTGCAACCTGCAACGGAATCGGCCCGCGTTTCACGATTCGGTACTCACCTGCAGCAGGGTCGAAGAAAGATAGCTCGAGCGGCGGAAGCGCATCGACATCGGCGGACATCGGAATCACGACTTGCTCCAACCCGCGTCGCCCGGCGCCGAGATCCTTCAGCGTGACTCCGTCGTACACCCGAAACCCGTCGCTCTCCGCGTAAGTCGGAACTCCCACTCCGACAAAATCGCCGTCGCCCTGCACTTCGACGCGGACGGTTATCGGGTCACCCGCGGTCACCGCAGTTGGCGAGGCGGAAACCTTTAGGTCGTACTTGCCCACACCGCCTCGAAAACCCACGGGTCGTCCCTCGCGAGGCAGAGGTCGCGCGACAAACGGCGCAGCCTCTGCGCTCACTTCGACGGGACGACGCTCCGCGTTGTTGAACATCCCAAACAATCCGCGGCGCTGACCGCGCCGCTGTTGCAGTACGGAAAGGGCCATCGTCGCACTTAGTTCGGCTTCCCCCTCCCGCTTCGGTGTAAAGTGAGTCTCAAAGTGAAGTACCCGATACACCACCCCATCGACGCGCTCATCGCGCTGTACCGGTTGCGGCATCTCGCCGACTCGTGCACCGTCTCCGCGAACAACGGGGAACTTTAGATCATCGACCTGCACATTGCGGGGAATCAGCAGGCGCAACGTCAAGGGAACGCGTTCCCCTACAAACGGATTCTCACTCCCTAAGCGCATCTCGAAACGCAGTTGGTTTGCGGCCGAGTTGGCCGCAGCCTTGCCCTTTGGCAGCACTCGCAAAGTGACCGCCTGCGTCTGAATTTTTGCACCGTCAGCTTCGACCACAAAAGGCCCAATGGCAAAATTTCCGGGTTTGCGAGGAAAGAGTTGATAGCGGTGAGAAATGCTCTGCGAAGCCCGACCATTCTCGAAACGCATCTGTTGCGACGGCCCAGCGTACTGAACACGGAAGTCATCGAGGCCCGAAAGCTGCGGCGCGGGCGCGTTCTGCGTCCCTGAAACAACAATCGAAAAAACGACCGACTCTCCGACCACAACCTGGCGGCGATCAAGCTGCACGACTACCTCCGCCGCCGCCACAACACTTGGCGCGACCAGCAGGTAACCCATGCAACCCACGACCAATGCCGCCAACCGTGCTCCCGTCCGAACCTTCGCAACCCGCATGATCACCAGTCCTCGGCCGGTCGCCCAAGGCCAGCAACCCCAGACTTGCGCTCAAAGTCTTCAGGGCCAAGCTCTTCCTCACGGGCCAAATCCAGCACGGCCTGCGCCGCTTGCTCTTCGCGGCGCTGCTCCTCGTCGCCAGCTTCGCCAGCGGAGCCCGATTCTTCTTCCGCCTGCTCCTCCTGCGCTTGCTCTTCCTGCTGCTCTTGCTCGCCCTGCTGCTGCTCCTGGTCCTCTTGCTCTCCGCCCTCCTGCTCCTCGTCTCCGTCCTGTGGCTGCTGTTCCTGCTGCTCGCCCTCGTCCCCTTCCTGTTCTTCGTCCTGTTCCTGCTCGTCCCCTTCTTCCTGCTCGTCGCCTTCCTGCTGCTCTTCCTGATCTTCCTGCTCTTGTTCTTCTTGCTCTTGCTCCATCCGCTCGCGCAGTTCTTCGATACGATGTTGCACGAGCTCGTGGTTGAACTTGATATCCTCCGCCTCCGGGTCGGCCGCCATCGCTCGGCGGTACGCCAGCAAAGCTTGCTGCCAGCTAGTGAGCGCTTGCTGCGGGTTCTCGGTCTCGGCCTGCGCACCGATCCGGTAGTGAGCATTGCCCAAGTTGAAGTTCGCCGGGCCGATCCACTCCTCGCCGCCGCTCGTCGCGGCCTTTTCAAGCGCCGCCAACGCCTCTTCGTAGCGCCCCTGCTTGAAGAGCGCGGTCCCGAGGTCGAACTGTAGCAAAGGCGATCCTGGTGATTCGACCAGCGCTCCACCAAACTTGGAGACGGCACCCTCGTACTCGCCGCGTTCAAACGATTCGACTCCGTCGTTGATCGGGTCGCTCGGGGCATCGAAGATGCCAGCATCCGCCACTTCGGCTGAGCCCAGTAGCATCACGAGAAGCACTCCGGCACTTGCGCCGCGGCTTCTAGTGAAGCGCAGAGCACTCGACCAATTGATACGCGTTCGCGTGCCGCCGCCGCGTTCGCCAACCAATGACTCCAGCAGCACGAGCAGGAGCGCCAAAAACAGCGGGATCTGGAACTTCTCGTCGTAACGGCGCTGCAAGCCAGCCTCGACCTGGCGGCGCTCCATCTTGGCGATATGCTCGTCGAAAACTTCATCCAGGCCCAGTTGCGGCCCGAGCCCGCGCACGTAAGCGCCGCCGGTGTCCAAGGCGATGTCGCGCAACAGTGATTCGTTGAGACGCGATTTCACGACCCGGCCCTTGCGATCTTTCACGTAGCCGCCACCACCACCGCCGGGCAAAGGCAGCAATTCGCCTTCCGGGGTTCCGATCCCAACCGTGTAGATCTTCACGCCCATCGCAACGGCCTTTTCGGCCGCTTCCTTGGCGTCACCCTCATGGTCCTCACCGTCGGTGATGAGAATCAGTGCTTCATACTTACCCTCGCGAGCCTCGAAGCCAGCCAAACTGGTCTCGATGGCGCGGCTCAGTGACGTTCCACCTCGCGGAATGATGCCAACCTTCAGCGCCCGCAACGATCGGGAGAATGCCGCATAGTCGAGGGTCAGAGGTACTTCCAGGAATGCAGACCCGGCGTAAGGCACGAGCCCGATGCGGTCGCCGCGCAAGCGAGGGATCAGATCGAGAACCGCCAACTTGGCGCGCTCCAGGCGGTTTGGTTTGACATCGGTCGCCAACATGCTGCGCGAGGTGTCGAGCGCAACCAACAGGTCGATTCCCTCGCGATGAACTTCTTCCCAGTGGAAACCCCACTTCGGTCCCGCCAACGCCAAGACGAGGGCGAGAAGTGCCCCCAGCCTGAGTCCCAGCCGCCAGGTACGTCGGCTACTCGCTCCTCGCACCAGCCGACCCGCCAATTCATCCGAGGCGAACGAACGCAGCGCGTCTCGCCTCTGACCAGCGGCCCAAACGAGAACTCCCGCGACACCTGCCACAGCGACGAGAAGCCAGAGAAAGTCGAACGCTCGCCACTGCATCAGGGAAGAACCCTCAGCCATGTTTCCGCAAGGACGACATCCATCATCAGCAAGAGCAGCGCCGGGATCGACAACCACGGATAGAGCTCGTGGTAGTCGAGGTACACCAGCCCCTCGTGTTCCGTCGTTTCGAGCTCGTCGATTTCCTCGTAGATGCTCCGCAGACTATCGGTATCGGTGGCGCGGAAGTACTTGCCTCCGGTCTCGGCGGCAATGCGGCGCAAAGTCTTCTCGTCGATATCGACCTGCATCGGCACATAGCGCTTGTTGCCGAAGAAGTCGGTGCTCGGATAGCGTGCCACACCGCGCGTTCCGGCGCCGATCGTGTAGACCCTATACCCGAGCGCAGCAGCGGCCTCGGCAGCCGCTTGGGGAGTTACCCGACCCGCATTGCTTTGGCCATCCGTGAGCAAGATGACGAGTTTGCTTTCGGTGTCCGATCCCTCGAGGCCGTTGACCGCCGTTGCCAATGCCGAACCAACCGCGGTCCCGTCCTCGATCATCCCGATCTCGGCGCGGTCGAGGTTCGACATCAGCCATCCGTGGTCGAGGGTTAGCGGTGACTGCAAGTACGGACGCGCAGCGAAGAGAACCAGGCCGATGCGATCGCCCTCGCGGTCTTCGACGAAGGAACGCACCACCTCTTTGACCGCCTGCAGCCGGTTCGCAGGCCCGTCCTCCAGAGTGAAGTCCTCCGCCAGCATGCTGCTGGAGACATCCACCGCCAGCATGATGTCGATCCCCTCAGTCCGAATCTTGCTTGCCTCGTTGCCGAGCTGCGGGCGCGCAAGCGAAAGTACGAGCAGGGCTAGCGCGATCACGCGCAACCAAGGCAGCATGTGTCGCCACCGCGTGCGCGCTCCGGCGGGAACCCCACCAAACAACGCCACGGACGAGTAGTGCAGAGTAGGCGTCCGACCGCGCCCCCAACGCCATAGCAGTGGCAGCACGAGCAACAGAACCAACGCTAGTGGGTCATGCAGCCGCATCATTCGCCTCTGGCTGCTCTCTTGTTTTGGAAACGAACTCGCGCGCCGCATCGAAGGCTCGCTCACCCTGCTCGACCGTTGGCACGTGGCGCGCAAATTTCACCAGATCTGCCTCGCCGAGAAATCCGCTCAACTGCGATCGGTGCTCCGTCGGCAGATCACGGCTGGACTGCGCAACCAGGAGAAACTCTTCGGTCGTCATTTCGGGTGCGCGCACACCGAACCTGTGCTCGACGTAGCTCCGCACGATTCCCGACAAGCGCACGTAGTACTCGGGCTGGCGGCCTTCCTCGAGCAACTTCGCGGTGCGGAGCCGCCGGAGCTGTTCCAACGCAACCTCGTGGGCAGGCCGAATCGGGACCACTTGTTGTGCTCCACCGCGGCTCCACCAAACAGCAACAGCAATCAGCGCCGCGACCACTGCGGCCACCGCAGCCACCACCCACCAGATCGGATTGGTCGCGCGCGGCACGCCGAGCGGTGCGCGCACGTCGCGAATATCAATCCCAGCCATTTGCTCGACGGCCGGCAGTAGGCTTTCAACCGTAACGACCGTCTCAGGCACAGCAATTTCTTCGAGCCCACCGCCCGCAATACGGTAGGCAACTACGGGGCCTGGCACCAACTGATGGCCCACCTCGTAACCGACCAAATCGTACCACTGCTCATGGACCGTTGCGCCATCCTCCTGCTGCGGTTGCACCGTCCCGTAGTCACGGATTAAAAACGGCCCGATCTGATCGACCAGCAACGGCAGGATGATCTCTGCCTCCTCGCGACTCTCCACGCGGATGAAGTAACGAAACGGCGTCCCTACGCCGACGGATTGGGGTTCGACACGCGAACGGACGACAACCGGCGCATCGTCCACCGCGAGAAGCGGAACAACGGCGGCCACCAAAACGAGCCCCACGAGCCAAGCGACGAGTCGCATCGGCCGCTGAATCCGAACACTTTCCACAGCTACTGCCTCGACCGAAAGAACCGCATCAGCTCACGAATATACGGCTGATCGGTGCGCACGCGCACCGCGTCCACATCCACCGACCGCAGCAGCCGATCACGCTCGTCGCGCCGCGCTGCTTGCTGGTCCTTGAAGGCCCGTCGGACCTGCGGGTCCGACGTGTCGACCAAGATTTCCTCGCCGCTCTCGGTATCTTCGAGAGCCAACAGCCCCACCCGCTCGAGATCCAGCTCGCGGGGGTCTTCGAGTACGACGCTGATCAAGTCATGGCGTCGGCGGGCGACCGCCAGGGAACGCTTGAGATCTGGCTGCAACAGATCGGATAGGAGAAACACGACACAGCGACGTCTCGTGATCTTACTCAGTTGATCCAGCGCCAGCGGAATGTCCGTTCCCGTACCGCGCGCTTGGTGATTGAGGATCTCTCGAACGACCCGCAGCACGTGGCGACTCCCCTTGCGCGGCGGCAAAGACAACTCGACTTGATCCGTGAAGATCATCAGGCCGACTTTGTCGTTGTTGGCGATCGCCGAAAACGCCAACAGAGCCGCAAGTTCCGCCGCCAGCTCCTGCTTGAACTGCCCGGCGCTACCGAAGTGAGTCGAACCACTGACGTCGACCAACAACATGACCGTCAGCTCGCGCTCTTCGGTGAAGCGCTTTACATAGGGCTCGCCGGTGCGCGCGGTGACATTCCAGTCGATCGTCCGGACGTCGTCGCCAGGCAGATATTGCCGAACCTCGGCGAACTCCATCCCCCGCCCCTTGAAGACACTTTGGTACTGCCCACCGAACAAATCGCTGACCAGATGGCTGGTGCGAATTTGAATCTTTCGGATGGCCTTTATCTGCTCGCTGGTGAGCATCGCATCAATTACGGGACGGGAACCCCGTCAAAGATGCGTTGCACGATGGTATCCGACGTCATCTCCTCAGCCTCGGCTTCATAGGAAATCGCCACCCGGTGACGCAGGACGTCTGTACCGATCGACTTAACGTCTTGCGGCGTCACGTAGGCGCGCCCTTCAATGAAGGCATGGGCTTTCGCCGCCAGCGTCAGAAAGAGAGTCGCTCGCGGAGAGGCGCCGTACTGAATGAACGGTGCAAGGTCGAGGCCGAAGCTCTTCGGATCCCGCGTCGCGACCACGAGGTCGATGACGTACTCCTTGATCTTGTCATCCATATAGACCGCGTCGACCAGTTTTCGGGCCGCGAGGATCTCCGCGGGCGACACGATTTTTTGAACGTTCGAGGTGTTCTGGGTCGAGGCCATCCGATCGAGAATCAGCCGCTCCTCTTCACGCGTCGGGTAGCCGACCGAAAGCTTGAGCATGAAACGGTCGACCTGCGCTTCCGGCAGTGGGTAGGTCCCGTCCTGCTCGATCGGGTTCTGCGTCGCCAACACGAGGAACGGGGACGGCAGCTCGAAAGATTCGTCACCGATCGTCACCTGCCGCTCTTGCATGGCTTCGAGAAGCGCGCTCTGGACCTTTGCCGGCGCGCGGTTGATCTCGTCGGCAAGGATGATGTTGGCGAAGATCGGCCCTTTCTTCGTCGTGAACTCACCGTCTCGAGGGCTGTAGATCAGTGTTCCAATGAGATCGGCCGGCAAAAGATCCGGGGTGAATTGGATCCGTCGGAACTCAGCATCAATCGTATCCGCCAACGTCTTGACCGACGTCGTCTTCGCCAGTCCCGGCACGCCTTCGAGGAGCACATGGCCATTCGCCAGCAATCCGATCAGCAGGCGATCGATGACATATCGCTGGCCCACGATGACCTTGCCGATTTCCTCGCGCAGCTTGTAGACGAAAGCCGAAGCTTCCTTGATCTGCTCGTTCTCAACCCCTGCGCCTTGTTCCATCGTCATACCTCGCACTCTTAAGTTCACAACGACCCTCTTCGACGCTGCAGAGGGCAAAACATTCAACCTTCAACGACTAACCACGCACCCCGCTAGCGTCAAGACGAGCCCAGCAATCGGTGCAGCTGCGCCAACACCGGCCCGATCGATCGGCAAGCCGGAACTGGCGCGATCAACGATCGGGGTCGGCCGGTCTATCCCGGGCGTTTAGCCAGATTGAAGCGAGCATTAGCGATGCTTTTCGAAGCTGACTGCGGCACATATCGCCCAACTGGCTTTCCAGAACATTGCGATACTCGACGGATGCTTGCGCACCCTGCCGCCGCGCCGCGTGATCGGCTCTGAAGATCCCATCCACCTGACCATAGCTGTCGAACAGGTCAGCAAACAGCGCGCCTCGCAGGTCCATTACGACGCGCGCCTTCGGCTGTTCCGCCCGAAGCCTCCGCTCATACGCCTCGATCCGCGCATCGACCAGGTCATTTTCGAGCCGCCGGTGAATCCCCTTACTTCCGTGGCGCTTGCCGTCGTAGTCGATCGTTAGATGGAGCGGCTGGTACGCATCCGCGACATAGTGAGCCAAGTGACCCGCAACGCGGACCCAGGCATCCCCCCCGTTGCGATTAGCCTCCTCGAGCTCTTTCGCCTTGCGCATGATGACCCAGGGCAATATTCCGAACTTCTCCACCTTGCGCTTTCCGATCCGCGACACTGCGGCTGCATGGGTTCGCGGAAACCGCTCGAACGGCGGCTGCATGTAACCGTCCAAGTCGATGAAGTGACGCATCGCCTCGACCCGCCCGTGCTTCGCTCGCAGCACCGTATCGGGTTCGTTGCTGAAGCGCTCCAGCTTACGGCTGTGCCGCCGAAACTCCGCCGCGAACTGTTCTGGCAGAGCGGCGATCGCCAGCCGTACGACCGCTGGATGAGTCTCGTTACCCCAAGCCCAGGCTCTCTCCGGGCTACTGAGCCAAGACAAACAGCCAAAGACGAGAAGGCTTCGGGCGAGCCAGCTGGTTTTGGTGAGCACCGATCGCGCAGGCCCAATCATCATACGAAAGCCCGCTGCAGTGGTGCGATCTGTTCCGCAGCCTCCTCGATTGCCCGCCCCCTCGCGACGCGGTCCAACCCGGTCGTGCGCACGACGCCGGCCCCGTCATGCTTCTTGATCCAAGCGTGCACGATGCAGCGCCGATCGAGCTCGAGTTTCGGAAGCGGCCCAGTCGCGGTCGGTCGGTCCGCCGCGGCCAAAACGATTGCGCTCATGCGTTTGATATCGCCGCGGCGACCTCGCTCGCAGGCGCGAATCTCTCCACCAACGATACTCCACAACAATACCTCGTCGCCTCGGTCGTCAACGCGCTCCACGATCACCGCGTCACTACCGCGCAAAGCACTGGCATAGAGAACTCGATTCATCCCTTCGATGGCGCGAATGCGGCGTTGAGACAACGCTGCGGCTTCAAAACGTTCGGCGGCGGCATGCTGATCGCGTTCGCCGCACAAGCGACGAATTGCCTCTCTTCCGCGTCCGACCAGAGCCTCGCGCACCAACAGGAAGTGGCGGCCATAGTCACCGGCCGAAACGTGCCCAACGCACGGGGCGGTGCAGCGACGCACCTGCTGCCGCCAGCACGCCTGTTCGGGTAGCGGGTCACAGGTTCGCAGAGAAAATGCGTCGCAAAGAGCCTCGACAATCTCGCCGATCCTACGCCGCTGAAGAAATGGGCCGAGATAAAATCCATCCTCGAGTGGCTCGCCCGTCACCGACGGCATGGGGAACTCGTCGTCGTAGTTCACCCCAATGTAGACGTATCGCTCGGGCGAGCGCATGCGCCGATTGAAACGCGGACGGTGCTCTTGGATCAGGGACAGCTCGCGCAGGAGCGCTTCGAACTCGGACCCGGTCCGCTCGATCGCAAGGCTCGCCGCAGCCCGCGCGATGCGCTTCTCTTTGCGCCGATCGGACGAACCGACATAGCTGCCCAATCGAGAACGCAGATTGCGGCTCTTGCCGACATAGATGACATTGCCGGCCCGATCGCTAAATACGTACACACCAGGGCCGGCCGGGCTGCGACTCCGAATCGCCCGAAGCTCGGCAATCACCATCAATGCAACCGGGCCGCCGATTCTGCCGAGATCACTGGAGCACCGTGGCTCGCGTCGACGACAACGGCCTGCGGCCGCCGAAGCCGCTCTCCAGTGGATGCCAGTGAGAGACCTCTTTCTCGCCGTACTGCCAACACAGCAACACGATCTCGCCGTCGATCTCGGCCGGGAAATCCACCAGTCCCAGATCGATGCCCTTGAAGTGCCCGCCGCATTCATCGATCTGCCCCACCAGCAACTGAAGTTCTTCGATCAGCTGGCTCTTCTCCGGCCAGCGCTGCACCAAGTGGGCAACTTCCAAGTCCGAAGCCGGTTGGCCGGTCTCCCGGGCCAAATCATCGAGCGCCTCGCGCAGCTCGACCGCCCGCAGCTGCAACCGCTCCATGATGTGGTCCAAGCGCGGAATCAGCTCGTTGACCTCTGCAACCGAAAACAGTCTCGATTCGTCGTCTTCGTGCATACCCCCTCCTCCTCCTCTTCAATCCGGACGACTCAGAAGACTACCGGCAGCGCTCACGACTAGCAGACCCTTCAAATTTGCAAGAAACGAAGTACGTACGCATGTGTCAATGGCAGACTGACTGTGCGAAAACTCTATGCATCAAGGGCAACCTTCTGAGTGGAGACTTGTCTTGGTTCGTGCTTATACTACATTCGCGATCGCTGTGCGATCTGCACAGATGATTGCGACCAAACAAGCCGAATGAGTGACTTGATTGACGATCCTGGCCGCTCCGCTCCGCGGAGCGGCGAACGTAGCTCGGAAGACGTGCTCTACGTCCTACCGCTGCGTGACGTTACGGTGTTTCCGGGCGCGGTCGTCCCACTGCGGATCGTCCGGCCAGCTCTCGTCGAAGTCGCCGAGCAGTGCCTGCGCCAAGATACCCCGGTTGCACTGCTCGCCCAACTGGACCCAGCGGAAGACGCGCCGAGCAGCGACGGGCTGCATTCGCGCGGATGCCGAGGCCGCATTCTCAAACTCCAGAGCGCCACCGACGGAAGCGCCCGGATACTCGTTGAAGGCGAGCGGCGCGTGGAAACGATCGACTTTCCCGAGATCACTCCTCACCTACGCGCTCGCATCGATCTGCTGGACGACGTCGTCGGCGACGCAAGTGAACTCGACGCGATTCGCTCACACGTCGTAACCACCTTCGGACGACTGGTCGAAAAGTCCTCGCACCTAACGACCGAGCTCTTGGATGTAATTTCCGCCACGACTGACCCAGCGAAAGTGGCCGACCTGATCGCGTCGAACTTAACCATCACGCAAGACGAAAAGCAGGGTCTGCTAGCTTCCCTGGACGTTCGTGATCGCCTGATCACATTGACCTCGATCTTGAGTCGCGAGTTGCGCGCTGGTGAGACGCGCCCAAAAAAAACGGCCGGAGGGCAGCCTTCCAAGAGTCAGCAGGAGTACTACCTCCGAAAACAACTACGCGACATCGAAAGGGAACTAGGCGAAGCAGACCCGCGTGAGGCCGAGATCGACAATCTTCGCAAACGGATCGACGCAGCCTCTCCCACGGCGGAGGCGCGCCGCACCGCCGATCAAGAGCTACACCGTCTCCGACTCATTCCCATCGAGTCTTCGGAGCATTCCGTGGTGCGCACCTACCTCGAGTGGATCGCCGACCTACCGTGGGCGAAGTCGACAGCCGACAATCTCGACATCCCCCATGCCCGCCAAATCCTCGACGAGGATCACTACGCCCTCGACCACGTGAAAGATCGGGTCTTGGAGTTCCTGGCCGTACGACGGCTGAAGCGTTCGCCGCGAGGGCCGATTCTGTGTTTTGTGGGCCCCCCAGGCACCGGCAAGACTTCTTTGGGGAAATCGATTGCGCGCGCCATCGGGCGCAAGTTTATCCGGGTTTCGCTTGGCGGCATCCGCGACGAATCCGAGATCCGAGGCCACCGCCGCACCTACGTGGGTGCATTGCCCGGGCGCATTCTGCAGAACATCAAGAAAGTCGGCTCAAACAACCCGGTGTTGATGTTCGACGAAATCGACAAGATCGGTTCTGATTTCCGTGGCGACCCCGCTTCGGCCCTGCTCGAGGTTCTCGATCCCGAGCAAAACGACACCTTTCAAGACCACTATCTCGACATAGGCTTCGACCTGTCCAAGGTCATGTTCATCGCGACGGCGAATCAGCTCGAACCAATCCCGGCGGCACTGCGCGACCGAATGGAAATCATCGATCTGCCCGGATACTCCGATCTTGAGAAACTGGAGATTGCCGACCGCCACCTGATCCCGAAACAACTCGACGAGAACGGACTTGCGTTCGACCAGATCGCCTTCCCTCGCGAAGGCCTCTTACATTTGATCCATCGCTACACACGCGAAGCCGGGCTGCGCAACATGGAACGCGAGATCGGCGCGCTTTGTCGCAAGGTAGCGCGCTCGATCACCGAAGGACGCAACGACATCGTCGTCGCCAGCCCCGAGATCATCAGCGCAATGCTCGGGCCCGAAAAGATCTTCCCAGAGGTCGCGGAAGCTGGTCCATTGCCGGGGGTCGCCACTGGGTTGGTGCGAACACCGATGGGCGGCGACATCGTCTTCGTCGAAGCCACATCGATGCGCGGTAACAACCGATTCCTGGTGACCGGCAATCTCGGTGACGTCATGAAGGAGTCCGCACAAGCCGCCTTCAGCCATATTCGAGCCCGCGCCGATAAGCTCGGCATCAGCCCTGAGACCTTCGAAAATATCGACATTCACGTCCACGTACCGGCCGGCGCAGTCCCGAAGGATGGGCCGTCGGCCGGAGTCGCCATCGCCGTAGCGCTGACTTCGCTCTTCAGCGGTTTTCCGGCGCGAGCCGGTGTCGCGATGACCGGAGAAATCACGCTGCGCGGGCGGGTCCTGCCAGTCGGCGGGCTAAAAGAAAAAATACTTGGCGCCAAACGCGCCGGAATCCACACCATCCTCCTGCCGGCGCGCAATGCATCCGACCTCAACGAGATACCGGAACATGTACGCGAAACTTTGACATTTCATCTGGTGCAAACCGTCGACGAGGTTCTCGACCTGGCGATCGACACCACCACCACTGAGACAACGACGACGATCGCAGAGCATCGAGAAACGGCCCGGGACCTTCCGTGAAGCGGCAATGGCGCGGGCGGGCGCCCTGGCTCGCGCTCTGCGCACTCCTCGTTTCGGCTGCACCGATCATTGCCGAAAACTTGGCCGAAAACTTGGCCGAAAACTCGGCCGGACAATCCGCCGGAGACGCGGCGGACGGCTCAGCCGCTGACCGAAGTCGGCTCGGCGCCACCACAGATGGCAAGGAGCTTCTCATGAGCGACCTCGAGGGCAAGGTCGTGCTGATGGCATTTTGGGCCTCGTGGTGCGTCCCCTGCCGCATGGAACTTCCGGAGATCAACCGCATCGCGCGGATCTACGGCCAAGAGAACGTCTCTGTCGTAGCGATCAACATGGGAGAGGACCTGAAAACCACTCGCCCGTTTCTCGACGAGATCCTAGAGCACGGCAATGAGAAGCTGGCCATGCAGCTGACCAGCGATCCGAAATCTTCTGTGGCCGGTTCCTTCGGAGTGTTCGGCCTACCAGCGACCCTTCTCTTCGACGCAAGCGGCAAACTACGCGCCGACTACACTGGATACGACGGCGACATGGCGGACACATTGATCGGCCAAATCGCAGTTCTGATCGCCGAGGCCAAGGACGCTCGGAAAGACACGACCGATGGATAGTTGCCGAGGAGTGGTTTTCCTCGGAGACGGCTCGTACGAGTTGCGCGACTTTCCCATGCCGCTGCCGGGGGCTGGCGAAGCGGTTCTCAAAGTCGAAGCGGTCGGAATGTGCGGCAGCGATGTCACGCAGCTACAGGGGATCCAGCACGTACCGGGCGAAGTCTCTCCGGTCGTGCCCGGCCACGAGATTATCGGCCGCGTCCACAGCCTCGGTGCGGGCGCCGGCTTCGGCGTAGAGGTCGGCCAACGCGTTGCCGTCGATTTGGTCGTGCGCTGCCCGCGCACCGCCGAAAACGTCAGCGGCATCGAAGCAGTGTACGGCTTCACCCTCGGCCTGGATCGCGGCCACGGCTTATGGGGTGGCTACGGCGAATACATGGGCATCCTGCCCAACACACAGCTACTTCCACTCAGAGACGACATTCCGGCAGCCGAGCTGACGTTGTTCGAACCACTCGGTAGCGCCGTCAACTGGATCGAGCGGGTTGGCGTCAAAGACGGCGACTCCGTAGTCATCCAAGGGCCGGGCCACATGGGTCTGATCTGCGCCGCGATGGCGCGCGTAGCCGGTGCTTCCAAGATCATCATGACCGGCACCAGCGCCGACGCGCTAAGACTCGAAGCAGCGCGTTCG
Organism: Deltaproteobacteria bacterium; assembly: GCA_029262455.1. Taxonomy (GTDB): domain Bacteria; phylum Desulfobacterota; class Binatia; order HRBIN30; family CADEER01; genus CADEER01. The sequence goes on from JAJCZJ010000081.1 coordinate 45,895, forward strand.
ATCGGGGTCGACCATACCATCGACGTCGAGCAAGAAGACGTCATCGCCAAAGTCGCGGAATACACCGGCGGGATGATGGCGGACGTCGTCATGGACCTCGCCGCCGATACGCCGGTCACCGTCCAGCTCTGCATTGCGCTCACAACTTTCGAAGGGCGCATCCTACTTGCAGGACTGAAGAACGAAGCACCCATCGAGTTGGTGACCGACTACATCGTTCTCAAAGGCCTGACTGTCGTCGGCGGAGCCGGCTCGACACCTAGCTCGATGCGACGCGCCGCCGCGTTGCTCAACGGCGGCAAGATTCCGACCCAGCAGCTGCTCGGCGAAGTTCTCACCCTCGACCAACTCGACGAAGCGATGGCGCTCTTGCAACGCAAGGCCGACCGCGACGCCATCCGTGTCAGCCTACGGCACGACTAACGAGCTGAGCTGTACGACCCGCATCGACGACACCTGCGACGGCAAGCGGCGGTCATTGGTCAGAAACAAGGAGCAGCCAGCCGACAATCCTGCTGCGAGCTGAATGGCGTCAGGCGTTTTGACCGAGTGCGTCGCACGGAGCATTGCCGCGGCCCGGACCAGCGCCAGATCGATCGGCAACAACGTTAGCCCCCGGCTCCCGGTCAGCACGCGTTCGTACGCTGTCGCCAAAGCGACATCACCATCGCGATAAGGAACAACCAGCGTCTCCAAGAGACTCAACAGCGACGAGAAGCACTCCAACCGCCCCTTGTCGATCGCTTCGAAAACAGGATCGAGGATCGGGGCAAAGGTCGGATGTTCTTCGATAAAGTAAACGAAGACGGCTGTATCGACCGCCACACGCTGACCGACCAGCTGATCAGCTAGTCCCATTCATCCCGAAGCTCGGCGACATGCTTGGCCGCGTCGACACCCTCCCAGCGAGCCTTCCCCAAACCCTTTAACTCGAGAATCGACTCTTGTTCCGGGGTCCCGAGGGCATCATTCAAGATGCACAGAACCTCTTGAGAGACCGACCGATAGTGTCGCTTGGCCCGCTCCTGCAAGGACCTGTAGAGCTCATCCGGGACACTCTTCAGATTGAGAATCGCCATGCCTCCAATTTTCCTCCACTTTGGAGGAAACGCAAGCGATTTCATCGGCATCAATCACCGCCGTACAGCGGCCACGACACCTTTGCCTGTGCCTTTCCCACGTATCCCTTTTCAGGCAAAGGCAAAGGCACGGGCAGAGGCACAGGAGGGGCCCGGGCGCTCGGCTTTTTTAGGCAAAGGCACGGGCAAGGGCACAGGCAAAGGAGGAGGAGAAACTACCTTGCGTTGAAAAGCTGGGGACTTGCGGGGAGATCGGTTGCGCCCATCAGGTAGCGATCGACGCCGCGGGCGCATTCGCGACCTTCCCAGATTGCCCACACCACCAAGGATTGGCCACGGCGCGCATCGCCGCACGCGAAGACACCGTCGGCGCTGCTCATGTAGGTGTCGTCGGCGACGATGTTGCCACGCCGATCGAGCTCTAACCGCAGATCTCTGATCGGACCGCCCTGCTCCGGACCGACGAAACCGAGCGCCAACAGCACCAGGTCTGCCTGCATCTCGAATTCACTACCCGGCACTTCGACCATCCTGCTCGGTCGACCATTCTCGTCGGTCTCCCACTCGAGCCGCACGCCGTGCAGTTTCTTGACCACGCCACCTTCACCCGAGAAGCTCTTAGTGTTGATGCTCCAGTCGCGTACGACACCCTCTTCGTGCGAACTCGAAGTGCGCATGATCATCGGCCAATAAGGCCACGGCATGTGTTCGGTGCGGCCGTCCGGTGGCTGCGGCATCAGCTCGAACTGGTGGACCGAAGCCGCGCCGTGCCGGTTCGACGTGCCCAGGCAGTCGGAACCAGTATCGCCGCCGCCCAGGATGATGACGTGCTTGTCGGTCGCCCGGATTTGATTCGGCACCTCGTCACCGGCGACGACCTTGTTCTGCATCGGCAGGAAATCCATCGCGAAGTGAATGCCGTCGAGTTCCCGACCGGGAATCCCCAAGTCGCGCGGCTTGGTCGAACCAGCCGCGATCACGAAAGCGTCGAAATCGTTCTGCAATTGCTCGGTGGTGACATCCACTCCAACATTAGTGCTCGGCCGAAACGTCACGCCCTCCGCCTCCATCTGCTTCATGCGGAAGTCGATGAGGTGCTTCTCCATTTTGAAGTCGGGAATCCCGTAGCGCAGTAGGCCGCCGATTCGGTCAGCGCGTTCGAACACCGTCACGGCGTGGCCAGCACGCGCCAACTGCTGGGCGCAGGCGAGTCCGGCCGGCCCCGACCCTACGACGGCTACAGACTTTCCCGTTTTCGTGTCGCTGGCCTGAGGCTTCACCCATCCAGCTGAGATCGCGTGATCGATGGTCTGCTTCTCGATCAACTTGATGGTGACCGGGTCGTCGTTGATGTTGAGCACGCAAGCTTCTTCGCAAGGAGCGGGACAAATGCGACCGGTAAACTCCGGAAAATTGTTCGTCGAGTGCAATCTTTCGATCGCCTCTTCCCAGTGACCTCGGTAAATCAGATCGTTCCAGTCGGGAATGATGTTCCCGAGAGGACAGCCGGTGTGGCAAAAGGGAATACCGCAGTCCATACAGCGGGAGCCCTGATCGCGCAGCTTCTCTTCCGACCACTTACCCTCGAGCTCTTGCCAATCCTTGAGACGAGCTTTGACGTCACGACGCGCAGGTATTGCGCGTTCAATCTCCAAAAATCCGGTTACTTTACCCATGACTCGTATCCACTTCGTCTATACCTAGGCCGCGAGGCGGCAACTCCGTGATCGTCTTTCGACCGTCAAGCGCTTGCCCGCAGCTCTTCATTGGCCTGCTTCTTCGCCGCTAGGACGCGTGCGTAGTCGACCGGCATGACCCGGACAAACTTCGCCACCGACGCGGCCCAAGAGGACAGCATCTCCTTCGCGACAGCGCTCTCGGTCAGGTCATAGTGCTTCTGCACCAATCCCTTGAGCGTCTCTTCGTCCTCACCCTCAACCGGCCCGAGCGTCACCAAGCCCATGTTGCAGCGCTGAGCAAACGACGAATCGCTATCGCGCACATACGCGACACCGCCGCTCATCCCGGCGGCAAAGTTCCGCCCCGCGTCGCCCAACACAACAACGCAACCACCCGTCATATACTCGCAGCCGTGATCGCCGATTCCCTCAACGACAGCCGTCGCGCCGCTGTTGCGCACGCCGAACCGCTCTCCAGCCATTCCGCGCAGAAACACTTCGCCGCCGGTCGCACCGTAGAGCGCGACGTTACCGACGATACTATTCGCCTCGGGAACAAACGTCGATTCGGCCGGCGGCACGACAACCATACGACCTGCCGACATTCCCTTGCCAAAATAGTCGTTGGCGTCCCCGACGAGATGCACGCACACACCCGATGCCAAGAAGGCGCCAAAGCTCTGGCCGCCCGTGCCGTGCAGGTTGAGCGAGATCGTACCCTCAGGCAGCCCCTCTTCTCCCCAGCGTCTCGAGATTTCGGCCGACAGCATGGTGCCAACCGTGCGGTTGATATTGCGCACGCGCTTCTCGATCTCGACCGGCGTCTTGTTTTCAATCGCATCGCGAGCCATCTCGATCAGCTCGTTGTCGATCGCCTTGTCGAGACCATGATCTTGCTTTTCGACACAATGGGTCGCGATCTCAGGGCCCACATCAGGTCGGCGCAGCACCGCCGAAAGGTCGATGCCACTGGCCTTCCAATGATCGATCGCATCCCGGGTTTCGAGCATGTCGACACGCCCGACCATCTCGTCGATGGTCCGGAAGCCGAGCTCCGCCATGATCTCGCGGGTCTCTTCGGCAATGAACATCATGTAGTTGACGACGTGCTCCGGCTTGCCTGCGAACTTCTTCCGCAACCGCTCATCCTGCGTCGCAATACCGACCGGGCAGGTATTCAGGTGACACACCCGCATCATGATGCAGCCCGAAGCAACCAGAGCCGAACTGGCGAAGCCATACTCTTCCGCACCCAGCAACGTCGCGATCACGACATCGCGGCCGGTCTTCAGCTGGCCATCGGTTTCGACACAGATTCGTCCGCGCAGATCGTTCTCGACCAGGACCTGCTGGGTCTCAGCGAGACCCAGCTCCCACGGCAATCCCGCGTGCTTGATCGATGTCTGTGGCGACGCGCCGGTGCCACCGTCGTGACCGCTGATCAGCACGACGTCCGCCTTGCCCTTCGAGACGCCTGCCGCGACGGTTCCAACCCCAACCTCGGCCACCAACTTCACACTGATGCGAGCACGGTTGTTCGCATTCTTCAGATCGTGAATCAGCTGCGAAAGATCTTCGATCGAGTAGATGTCGTGATGCGGCGGCGGCGAGATCAGACCGACCCCAGGCGTCGAGTGTCGAATCTTCGCGATGTACTCGTCGACCTTGTGTCCCGGTAGCTGACCGCCCTCCCCGGGCTTGGCGCCCTGCGCCATCTTGATCTGGATCTCATCACTGTTGACCAGGTAGTTGCTTGTCACGCCGAAACGACCCGAAGCGACCTGCTTGATCGAGCTGCGACGCGAATCGCCATTCTCATCCGGGGTAAAGCGAACCGTATCCTCGCCACCTTCGCCGGTATTCGACTTGCCACCGATCCGGTTCATGGCGATAGCGAGATTCTCGTGAGCCTCGCGACTGATCGACCCCAAGGACATCGCACCGGTCTTGAATCGCTTGACGATCTCCGAGGCTGGCTCAACTTGTTCGATCGGAATCGACGCACCCTTCTTGAAAGCAAATAGTCCACGCAAGGTCGCCAGCTGCTTCGCGCCGTCGTCCGCCAAAGCAGTGTACTGCTTGAACATCTTGTAGTTCCCGGCACGCACCGAGTGCTGCAGCCTGGCGATCGTCTCCGGGTTGTACATGTGATACTCGCCGCGCCGCCGCCACTGGTAGACACCGCCAGCGTCGAGCTGGCCGTCGAGAGTCGGCGACACACCGTACGCGTAGTGGTGGCGTTGGCCCGACTCCTTGGCAATTGCATCCAGGCCGATGCCCTCAATGCGCGACGGTGTCCAAGAGAAGTACTTGTCGATCACGGTGCGATTGAGGCCGACACACTCGAAGATCTGCGCACCGCGATAGCTTTGTATCGTGGAAATTCCCATCTTCGACGAGACCTTGAGCATGCCCTTATTGAGCGCTTTGATGAGATTGGCCACCGCCTTCTGCTGATCGACCCTGGGCAAGCGCCCTTCGTTGATCATGTCATCCAAGGTCTCGTAGACCAGATACGGGTTGATCGCCCCGGCGCCGTATCCGAGCAGCAGACAGAAGTGCATGACCTCGCGCGCCTCGCCGGTCTCGACGATGATGCTACAGCGCGTACGCTTGCCTTCCCGGATCAAGTGGTGGTGCACCGCCCCAACCGCTAGCAAGCTGGGAATCGGCGCCGACGAACCATCGACACCGCGATCCGACAGAATCAAGAAAGTTGCACCGCCATCCACCGCCTTCACCGCTGACGCACAGAGGTCGGTAAGCGCTTTCTCGAGGACATCGCCGTCGCCACCAGCACGGAACAACATCGGCAACGTCTCCGCACGCAGATGGCCGTGATCGATTTCTCGAATCTTGGCGAGATCTTCGTTGGTCAGAATCGGCGTATCCAGTCGTAGCTGCTGACAGTGCAGCGGCGAAGTCTCGAAGAGGTTCTCCTCCGGGCCAACGTTGGTCACGGTCGACATGATGATCTCTTCGCGAATCGGATCGATCGGCGGGTTCGTGACCTGCGCGAACAGCTGCTTGAAGTAATTGAAGAGATTCTGCGGCTTGTCGGACAACACCGCCAGCGGAGTGTCGTTGCCCATCGACCCAGTCGCCTCTTGGCCGTTAGACGCCATCGGGCCGAGGACGATCTTCAGGTCCTCGAGGCTGTAGCCAAAGACCTGTTGTGCGGTGATCAGATCGTCGCGCGCGTCGGAAGACGCCACACTCTTGGGCTTCGGCAAGTCTGACAGACGCGCCAGGTTGTCGCGCAGCCATGTCCCGTAGGGCTGCGCCGAAGACATGCTGTGCTTGATCTCGTCGTCCTCGATGATGCGGCCCTCTTTGGTATCGACGAGGAACATCCGTCCCGGTTGGAGACGATTCTTGTACAGGACGTTCGCCGGATCGATGTCCAGCACGCCCACCTCGGAGGCCATCACGACGAATCCGTCCTTGGTCACGACATAGCGCGACGGTCGCAGCCCGTTGCGATCGAGGACGGCGCCGATGACCGTACCGTCGGAGAAAGCAATCGACGCGGGACCGTCCCACGGCTCCATCAAACAAGAGTGATACTCGTAGAACGCGCGCTTCTCATCCGGCATGGACTCGTGCTTCTGCCACGCCTCCGGGATCATCATCATCACGGCGTGCGGCAAGGATCGGCCGGTGTGGCCGAGGAGCTCGAGGGCGTTGTCGAAAACCGCCGAGTCGCTCCCTTCCGGTTCGATGATCGGAAACATCTTCGAGGGGTCGTCGAAGAGCGGAGTCGCAAAACGCGATTCACGGGCGTGCATCCAGTTGATGTTGCCGCGCAGCGTATTGATCTCACCGTTGTGTGCCAGGTAACGGAACGGTTGGGCCCGATCCCAGGACGGCATCGTATTGGTGCTGAAACGCTGATGGACGAGGGCCAAGCAGCTTTCCATGTCCGGATCGACGAGATCCGGAAAGAAACCTGGAATCTGTTCAGGCAGCAGCAGCCCCTTGTAGATCAGAGTACGGCACGAGAGACTCACCACGTACATCAACTCGGTGACCGACGGCTCGGCCACGGCAATGCGTTCAACCTGCTTGCGGACGACGAAGAGCTTGCGCTCGAGACCATTCGGATCGAGTTCACCATCCGCAGCGATAAACACCTGCCGCAACGTCGGCGCGACTGCTCGCGCCACCCGGCCGCAGTGCGACTCGTCGACCGGCACGTCTCTCCAACCAAGAAAACGAAGCCCTTCCGCGTCGACTACCTTTTCGAACTGTTCTTCACAGAAGCGCCGCTGCGACGAATCGCGCGGCAAGAAAATGAGCCCCACACCGTACTTGCCCTCTTCCGGCAATTCGATCTTCAACGGTGCTGTGACTTTGCGCAAAAACTTGTCCGGCACCTGCATCAACATTCCGGCACCGTCGCCGGTCTCCGGGTCACAGCCGCAGGCGCCACGGTGCGTCAGATTGTCCAGAACGGTCAGACCCTGCTGGACGATCTTGTGGGAGCGAGTACCATCAATGTTGGCCACAAACCCCACTCCGCAAGCGTCGTGCTCGAAGAATGGATCGTACAGTCCCTCACGGGTTCGATCGCGTACGCTCATGACACAGCCTCCGTTCCCTTGACGACGCGCGGCTTGCGCGCACCCCCGTTCGCCGCACGGCGAGCACGCTGCTCAGCGGGCACGCCCAACGGCGTCAAATCGAGTCGCATTCCCTCGCGGTGAGTCGACAGCACCACCAATGTTTCCGTACGGCTCACGCCGCGCACCGAGCGCAGCTGCGTGATCAGCTCTTCGAGCGAGCTGGTCGTGGCCGTCTTGACCTTCAGCAGCAGCGTGTACGCGCCGGTGACATGGTGGCATTCCATCACATCACGGCAACTGTCGATCTGCTCTTCGACATCCTGAATCGCCACCGGTTTGTCTACGATCACGCCGATGAAACACGCGATGTCGCGTCCTAGCTTGCGGGCGTCCAACGTCGCTTGGTAGCCGGTTACAACGCCGTGCTCCTCGAGCTTCTTGACTCGCTCGATCACCGCTGGGGCGGATAAACCGACATGATCACCAATCTTTGCAAGCGGGATCTTGCATTGGTCCTGCAGGAGATCGAGGATCTCGATGTCGATTGGATCTAATTTCATAAGGCCAACCGACGAAATACCTTGCCCAAGATCGCTTGGCAAGGCGTCCAGGGCAGCGAAACATTAGGCGCAGCGGCACAAATACCTAACAAAACAGCGTTTTAAGGGTCTCGTTCGAGTAGATTCTTAGAATCGAGACCTACATATAAAGCCTCGGCCAGGAGACGATGAGCAACGGCGTTGGGGTGTGGGTCCATGGCCGCGACCCACATCGAGCGCGCATCCTTGCCGCGCAACGCCTCGAAGGACTGGATCACCGTCAGGCCCTCTGCTTCCGCGGCTTGCTGGATCTTATCGTACACCCGTCGAAACGGGTGAAAACTGTTCAGGTAGTAGAGCGACGAATGCTGAAACAACACCACCGGGCGTTCTGCCGTCTGGACCCGTCCGAGCCGGGTCAACCCGCCGGCAAAGGTCTGCCAGGCCTTCGGATTGTCGAAGTAGTTGTCCAATACCTCAAACAGGTGCGAGCCCTTCGGCGCGGTCAACAGATCGCGCAGCGACTGAATTCGCGGCCATGCCAGTCGGACCAAGTACGATGGTGAATCGTCAAACCATTCCAACCGGCGGGCCTGCAGGTGAATCGCCAACTTCGAAAACGAGCGCCGGTAGTCCGGGCCTTCGATGTCATTGATCGTGCAGCCGTAAACGATCAAGTGCGGCTGCAAGCCGATTCCAAGCTCGGTGAGCCGGTCCACGATCTTCCCGATGTTCCACCCGGATACACCGAGGTTCAAGACCTCATAGTTCAGACCATCGGACCGCTGGTTGAGCATTCGTTCGAGCACATTCGAGTAGATGTCTTCGAATTCGACGCTCTGCCCCATCGCCACAGAGTCGCCGACGAGGACGATCCGAAACACTCCCTTGCCCGGAACGTTACTATAATTGCGGCCGCGGAATCCGTGCCGATTGGTGACGTGCGGCACGCCCTGAAAAAATCCTGCGACGTTGCGGCTCTTGATCTCGAAGGGCCTCTTAAACACCCGCACCCCAGGCGGTGGAGTCGGTAAAGGTCCGGACACGTTTGGGTCAACCCACACCAGCCGCCCAACTACTTCGATGACGGCGACCGCCGCGACGATACCAACACCGACGAGCGCGAACCCTTCCGCCATCTTCTGCCACCAGGTCCTCGATGCCACGGACTTCGTTTCAACGACGTCCGGGGCATCCGATGTTGGTGTTTCGTCTTCAACCACTTGAATTCACCGCTAGTCTAGAAGGCCTTGCCGCCTCAAACCCTTCTCGAGTGCTCGCGCCAGAATCGCATGGCCAGTCGGGTTCGGATGCGGATCTGCATCGCCCGCCCACAGGGATCGGCCGTTGTGTCCCCGAAACTCGTCGAGAGAACGTACCACAAGCAGCCCTCGGCTCTCAGCTGCATCCGCAACCTTGTCGTAGATCCGCCGGTAGGGATGAAACAGGTTCAAGTAGAAGAGTCTGGTGTGCAGAAAGACGACGACTGGAACGCCCACACTGGTTTGAATGTCGGCAAGACGATCAAACCCTCGAACAAAACCGCGCCAAGCCGGCTCGTTGTTGAAGTAGTTGTCAAACTCTTCGAAGAGATGCGAGCCTTTCGGCGGCGACCGCAACTCGATCAGAGATTGAATCCGTGGCCACGCCAGTCGCAGCACATAGCTGCGAGACTGCGCAAAGCGCTCCATGCGGCGTCGCTGTCGATCGAAAGCAAAGCGCTTGAACGAACGGCGATACGCCGGGCCCAAGATATCGTTGGTCGTGTAGCCGTATACAACCAAGTCGGGCTTTAGGCGCAGGCCCAGCGTTGTCAGTCGCTGCACCGAGTCGTGAATCGAGTACCCAGACACTGCAAGGTTGAGCACTTCGGCGCGTCGCGATGAGGCTCCCGCGTTCAGGGACTCCTCCAAAACACTCGAGTAGATATCGGCTTCGGGTACGCGTTGCCCCATGGCAACTGAATCGCCGATCAGAACGATGCGAAACACGTCCTCGCCGGGGACCTGAGTATACTCGCGGCCACGGAAGCCGAAGCTGTTGGTTCGGTGCTCGACACCGTGAAATTGAGCGACCCGATTCGGCAGGGTGAGCTCGGATTGGCCGTTCACCGGAGGAAGTCCGGGCAACGTCTTCTTCGCGGACCACGCGACTAGCGGATCGACCCAAAGCACGCGGGCGACGCCCTCCAACACCACAACCCCGACCAAAACTCCGAGAGCCACGAGTCCGAGCGCAGCGAGCACTCCGATCCGGCGCCTCGAGGGCCGCGCAACGTCTCCCATCCCCCAGCGCTCTCTAATTGCCAACACCGAGCAACGCCGCGCCGAGCACTCCCGCCGAGTCACCCAATTGATTGCGCAATATCGGAGTCACAAGTTCGTCACTGAAGATGTAGCGTTCAACTCGGTCGCGGCCACTGCTGTACAGCTCGTCAATATTGGACATTCCGCCACCGAGCACAACGGCATCGGGATCGAGAATATTGATCACGTTGGCGAGCGCCCACCCGAAGCGATCCAGATAAGTATCCAGCGCCTCCCGCGCATGCGAGTCATTTTCCCGGGCTCGTTCGACGATCGCAGATGCCGGCAGAGTTTCGCCCGCCAACGCTTCGTAGCTGCGCTCAAACGCCGGGCCGCTCAAGTAGGCTTCCACACAACCGCGCTGGCCGCAGTAGCAATCAGGGCCGTCGGGATCGATCCGGTGGTGTCCCCACTCTCCGGCGATCCGCTGACGACCGGCATGCGCGTGACCGGACAGAACCAAGCCGCCGCCGACACCGGTCCCAAGAATGACGCCGAAGACGACCTCGTGATCGCGCGCCGCGCCAAGCCGTACCTCGGCGAGAGCGAAGCAGTTGGCGTCGTTCTCGAGTACCAGGTCGCAGCCGATAGCCCTCCGCAAATCGGTCGCGAGATCACGGCCATTGAGGCACTGAGTGTTCGAGTTCTTGATGAAACCCGAACGAACCGAAACCGCACCCGGCGTCCCAACACCGACGCGGCTACAACCCGGCGCATCATCGCGCAGTGCCTCGGCCAGCTCCGCGACCGTCGCGACGATGTGATCGTATCCGCGCACCGCGTCGGTCGGAACCCTTCGGCGCACGACCACCTCATCAGAGGCCCCCAACACCACGCCCTCGATTTTCGTCCCGCCGAGATCAATACCCATTCGAAAGCTCACCACACCATCATCAACCGCCAACCCCACACGCCGCAACCGAAGCCACCGAGTGCACATTCGATTGAGTCCAGCCCCTTTGGGGCTGGAATTCGTCAAATACGCCCCCGGGCACCGCCCTGTAGGGGCAGCACTCATTCCAACCGCCAGCCTGGTGTTCTACGCCTAAGTTCGCGAAACTACCCTCCATGATATTCCGGCAGCTCATCGACGGAGAAAGCTCGACGTTCACCTATCTCCTCGCGGACGAGGCAACCCGCGAGGCGATCCTCATCGACTGCGTGTTCGAGCAGCACCTCAGGGATCTGGCACTCCTGCGCGAGCTCGATCTGAAACTCCGCTACACCCTCGAAACGCACGTACACGCCGACCACGTGACCGGCGCGTGGTTGTTCAAGCAGGCCCTCCAAAGCCAGATCGGGCTAGCGGCCGAAGCCGGCGCCGAGGGCGCCGATCTCGATCTTCATCACGGCGACGTAGTCCGGGTTGGCAGTGTCACTCTCACCGTACGCGCTACTCCCGGACACACGAACGGATGTGTGACTTACGTGCTGGAAGATCAGACCATGGCCTTTACGGGCGACGCGCTACTCATCCGCAGTGCGGGTCGCACCGACTTCCAGGACGGTGATCCGCACACGCTGTTCCACTCGGTCAAAGAGCAGGTCTTCTCCTTACCATCGAAGTGCCTTCTCCACCCCGCACACGACTACAGTGGACGCACCGTCACGACGGTTGACGAAGAGCGCGCGCACAACCCGCGGCTCGGAGACGGCGTACGCGAGCAAGACTTCGTCGGCTATATGGAGAACCTCGGTCTACCTCATCCCAAGCGCATGGACGCTGCGGTCCCAGCGAACTTGCGATGCGGGCGACCAGAAGACATGGAGTCGGCACCGCACGCGCCAGAGTGGGGACCCGTAGTCCGCACCTACGCGGGAGTTTGGCAGATCGAACCCGAGTGGGTCCACGCCAACCTCGATACTCTCACGCTCATCGACGTCCGCCAACGCGAGGAGGTCGCCGCAAGTCCGATGGGTCTCATCCCCGGCTCTCTCGTCATACCGCTAAACGAGCTAAGAGACCGCGTCCAAGACGTCCCCACCGATCAACCTGTCATCTGCATCTGCCCAGCCGGAGCACGCTCCGCCGTTGCAGCCGGCATTCTCGAAAAGAACGGCGTCAATGAGGTCGCAAACCTGCGCGGCGGCATCCTCGCCTGGCGCGCCGCCGGACTGCCGGTCGAATCCGGAAAACCGAAGTAGTGTCGCCAGCACGATACACTGCGGAGTCGTGCAATACGTTGGCAGCACCGAAACTGGCCAAGCCTCCTTCCCGCTGGCGGTAGATGCAGGGACCTTGCAGGTAAACGTATGCACGAGACTGAAGTCCGATTGCACGCGCTCCCTTAGCTTCCCTCGACCTCTGACCTCTTCAACGATCTGGCATGACGAGGTTTTGAGAGAGAGTCCTCACCTCTTGCCGGACGTCATACACGAAGACCATTTCGAAACCCGGCGGGGTTTCGAAAACGACCCTCCCCATCTTGCGGAGTTGCTCGTAAAACTCGCACACTTTGGGTAGTGCGGTACAACGACGCTCGACGTCCTGCATGGTCCGTCTCGACACCACCGCGAAATCGATCTCCCGCTTCGCGACTTTGTCGGGCTCGTAGTTGCAGCCGCCGATGTAGATCGCACCGATGAACTCCTGATCGAGCTTCGGTCTCACCCGGACGACGGACTTCCCCAGCTCATCCGCAAATCGACCTTCTTCGCCCAGGGTGTCCAATAGAGGCACAACTCCCGATTCGACGACGATTTTCGAACCAACCGGAACATGCCCCTCGATCCAATTGAAGAGGGGTTTGTCGGGAGGTGACAACATCTCGTGATCAGGAGCGAGTGACGCTAGTGCCATCGTGTGCAGACTTACAGCCAGCAAGACGTAATACCCTGCTAGAGCCGGCATCCATGCGAATCGATGCGCTGCGAGCCGCCGGCCAAGCACTGCGGGAAGGCCCGCCATCACGACACAGAACAGCGTCAACGCGGGCAGGACAAATCGCACATCCTTTGAACTCACCAGCGAGAAGATCGCTAGGTAAGCAATCGGCACCGCACTCAGGAGGCGCTCCGACCGATTGCCGAAAAGCATGAGTCCGACGCTCGCGACCGCCGCCAGAATCGTCGGCCAAGGCAAACTCTGGTTCAGTTGACGCAGGTAAAACAGCGCGTCGCGCCCCTCCCAGCCGATATGCTCAAACAACGACAGGTGAAAGATGAACGAAAAGTTGCTCAGGAACGTCTCCGGGTTAAAAAGAACGAAGGGACTCGTCGCAGCAAACGTGCCGAGCGCCAGCAGCAGCGGTCGCCCGATACTGGCGCCCGGTGAACCAACTGTCCTCAACCAGTGAGCAACCACGACCCATACCCCCAGCAACACTCCGGGATAGTTGGCACTGGTCGCGAGCCCGCTCAGTACACCGGCGCGATCGTAGGCCCTCCGGTCGCCCCGGATGAGAACGTCGACGACAGCGGCGATCGCCCCGACGAAAAGCAATACAAAGAGTGTGTCGACTCTGGCTGTCTTGGAGTACTGAACGTGGATCGGCAACGTCGCCACGAGTGCCGCAGCTATCAAACCCGCATGCCTGTTCCACACCTTGGCCGCCAATCGGTAAACGGCGGCAATCGTCAGTACTGCAGCGGCGGTCGAGACCCCTCTGGCCACGAGGACGAAATACGATTGGTCGTGAACGAGCAGGTCCGTCATCGACATCGCCCCGATGGCGTTGGTCAGCCGCAGGACGCCAAACCAGACGGCGTACGCGAGGGCGGTTACGTAGTAATACAGCGAGGTGTGGAAAAAAGTATTGGGGTCGCCCCATTCGTACAGCACGCGGAACGGCGCAATGGTATTTCCCCACTCGTCACCGGATTCCGCGATATACTCTGGGAAACTTACGATGCGGAATCCCACGCCGGCTAGAATCACTGCCACCAGCGCCAGGGACACGATTGCGTTGACTACTGACGCGACTCGAGACACGACTCGGTTAGCGACTGCGTTGTTGGACACTCGAATCTCATAATCGAGCGGCACCATACCAGTGGAGAACGATCCGTCTATGCCCCGGTCACAATCGGGGCTGCGTTCTTCGACCATAGGGACGGCGAGTAGAACCGCAGGTGAACGCCGATGCGCGCTGATGGGTCGGGGACACAGACCGGGCCTTTCGTGGGAACTCGTTACGCGGCTCGGCGGCTCTTCCAATGGGCGCCCTCCCGGGCTTTGCTTGTTGCGCGGCTCGGGCGGAGCCTCACCCTCCACGGGGGAACCGGTTGCGCGGCTCGGGCGGAGCCTCGCCATCCCGGGCTTTCTGGTCAATCCGGCTGGTTTCGTCGGGTGCCGCCGAATGCGGCGGCGATTTCGTTGCGCCAGATCAGGAACGGTCTCAGCTGCGTCCGCCAGATTGACTCGTCGGAGCGGAGGTTGGGCGTGCCGGTCGGCGGATACTCACCTTTCGCCGGCGCGTAGTAGGTGCCGAACACCCAATCGATTACCGGAAACACCTGGGCGAAGTTCTGGTCGCCGTGCTGCGACTGGTTTGAATGGTGGATGCGATGCCACTGTGGGCCACAGATCACCGGCGTCAAAAATCCGAGCGGGAGTCGCAAGTTGCAGTGCGCGAACAGCAACACTCCGCGGTTCGCAACCATCGCGAGCAATCCGAGCCCGGGACCGAGGCTTCCGACCAGCAACAGCGCGGGCGTCGCTACGAGAATCGACTGCACCGGCGCTTCGAGCCAGTACGTGCGGTAGCTGGTCGTGACGTTGAGCTCCGTGTCGGCGTGATGGAGCTCGTGAATCGCCCACAACACTTGGAATCGGTGTTGGGCTCGGTGATACCAGTAGTAGGCGAAATCGCCGACGAACAAGTAAACAGGCAGCAACAACAGGCTCTCGAGACGCGGCTGCTCGGGTGCATTCGGCTCTTGAATCACCGCGTACCACAGGCTGAGAGCTATCAGCCCAAAAGGCAAATAGATCGCGACGTAGATAAGGTTGCGAAGCCGGCCGGCCCAACTTTGGCCTTCCTCGGCCGGGCGCAACAACTCGAACACGGTGAACAGTGCAAAAGCGGCGAGCACGTAGGCCATATTGCCGGCTTCGATCGCGAACAGCCGCTCGAAGCCAACCTGCCAGCGTTCGATCAAGTCCGGTTCGACGTTCATTGCTCGATCTTCAACGACTCGCTCGCCCGGCGTCGCGCGCTACAGCCAAGAGACGTCGCGCCTCCGCCGAAGTCGGATCCCGTCGTGACGCCTCTTCGAATTGATCAATCGCCCTTGCCACTTCACCGACTTCAAGCAGGGCCTTGCCGAGGTTGCAACGCGTCCGAACCGCATCGGGGTACACCCGCACCGCTCGCTCCAAGATCGGTATCGCCGCCGCTGACTCATGCGCCTCACGCAGCAGGGCACCAAGATTGGCGAGCGCTTCGGGATCGTTGGGCTGCAGTGAGACGGCCTGTCGCAAATGATCGATTCCGCGCTCCAGATCCCCGGCGGCACCAAGCGCGACGCCGAGGCTTCGGTGGGCTTCCACCAGCCCTGGATCCAAACGAACCGCCTCCTCGAAATGCAGGATGGCTTTGCGCGCGTTGCCGGACTCCAACAACACAAACCCGAGATTGCGGCGCGCCACTGCGGATTGAGGATAGGTTTCCACCGCTGCCTTCATTAAACGAGTGTTGTCGGTGTACAGCGCGGTGTGCTGCCAAGTGAGGAGCGCTAGACTTCCGACCACCGCGACCGCAACGAAGTCTAGGCACCGTTTCAAAACTGAACTCGCGCGAGCGCGCAGCGTTGCCCAGCCAGCTGCGACCACGGCGACAACCGCCACCAAGCCTAGATGCTGGTAATGGTCTTCGACATACGGTCTTTCCGTTAGACCGAGCGCCGGCAAAAGCGCCACCAAATAGAAGACCCATGCGAACAGCAACGACCGAGAGCCGAATCTCCTGTACCAGACCAACATCACGGATGTTCCGACCGCCGCCTCCATCGATAGCCAAGTGCCACGCGGCAATGGATACATGAACACCAAGCCACTCGGCCACAGCGCCTTGCTCAAATAGAGCCATACGGCGCCCGCTGCCCG
This sequence comes from Deltaproteobacteria bacterium, assembly GCA_029262455.1. Classification (GTDB taxonomy): domain Bacteria; phylum Desulfobacterota; class Binatia; order HRBIN30; family CADEER01; genus CADEER01. Next base: position 62,109 of record JAJCZJ010000081.1, read on the forward strand.
GGGGATTGATTCAACCAAGGAATCTGGCTGCAGAATGTGCGGGTCGCCAGCTCGGTACCAAACGTTCAGCAAGACGATCGCACCGGCGAGAACGAAGATCGGCGCCAGCCGCCGTGCATCCCCAAGACGCAGCGGGCGCGACCAAGCGATGACCAATAAGAGCAATAACGGAAAGACCGCCACAGACACCTTCGACAGCATCGCCAGTACGAAGAAAGCGACCGACAGCGGATACGACCAATTGATCGACTTCGGCGCCGTGTTCGGCGGAGCGAGTTCGGAGTTCAGATAGCAGAGAGTCGACAACTCGACGAACAAAAACGCGAGCAGCGTCTTGCGTTGAGAGATCCAGGCGACCGTTTCGACGTTGACCGGGTGCAGCGCAAACAGGAGAGCAGCCAATGCGGCCCCTGGGATCGCCAATCGCGAAAAAATCTTCCACAATAGCAGCGACTCGGCAATGTGCAGAATCAAGTTGGTCACTCGATACCCGGTCGCCCGCATCCCCCAGAGCCGCCACTCGACCCAAAGGCTAGAGTTCGACACCGGCCAGTAGTCGACCGCCTCAGTGGTGAACCAGAATCGCCAAAGCCCATCGGACGCAGAAATCAGAGGGCTGCCAGTCAGCAGAATATCGTCGTCGATGAGAAATCCGCCCGACAGCGAAGGGACATACGCAAGCGCGGTAAGCGCCACCAGGAGCAACAAGAGCCCCCATCGCTCAGGACCAACCCGAGTCGCATCTGAATCGCCAACACGCCGCACGCGGCCACAATAAGCCGGTGCGGTCGCACCACCGCAAGCGCGCCGGTCCCGGCGAGGGAGGCCGGTTGCCGGAATCCGCGTTCATCAGCGTTCATCTGCGGTTGGAAATTCAAGGCCACGTCGGCCCATACCCTCCCGGTGGAGGTCGCTTGCCGGCTCCGGTATGGTCGACGACTTGACCCGGCGGTTGCGCTGGGCGCTCGAGGAGATTGGCATGTCTGAAAGGTCGGGGCGCGGCGCCCTTGTCGCTACGATTTTGGTTTTTGGTTTGGGCCTGGCCCTGGTCAACGGGTGGGGGATCGCCTTGTTGAGCGAATCCATTCAGTCGCCGGAGTTCACTCTGACCGGCAAAGGCTTCACCGCAAAGCTCGGCCAGGTCCTATCGACGATGCGCCAACAGTACCCCAGCTACTTCTGGCTATTCTTCGGCCTACCCCTGGCTCTCTTCGGCTTTAGCGCCCTACTGGTTGGACTGCGGCGCGAGGTGAGTAGCGTGGCGATCGGCGACGACGAAGACGAGGCGGATAGCGCGCGGCCGACATCCGATGCGGCGCTCCGCATCCTCGCCTTGCTTCAACAGGAAGGCCGTTTGATCGATTTCCTCGAAGAGGACATCGACGGCTACAGCGATGAACAGGTCGGCGCAGCCGTCCGCGGTATCCACGGCGGCTGCCGCAAGGCGCTGCACGAACGCATGACGATCGCCCGAATCTTCGACTCAGAAGACGGCGCCAGCATCGAGGTCGCGGCGGACTATGACGCCGACGAGATTCGGTTGACCGGCAACGTGCACGGCGATCCTCCGTTTCGAGGCACGGTCGAACACGCCGGTTGGCGCGTGAGTGACCTCGAACTGCCAGAGACCACGGGCGGCGATCCGTCGATCATCGCGCCAGCCGAAGTCGAAATCCCGTAACACCGTGAAGTTCGTCGTCGGTATCGATCTCGGCACGACCAACAGCGTCGTCTCCTTCGTAGAAGCGGAAGCAGAAGAGCCGGCAATCGAGCTCTTCGAGATTCCTCAACTCATCGCCGCGGGCACCGTCGAGAACCGCACTTCGCTGCCCTCGTTCTTGTTCTTGCCAACCGAAGCCGAGATCAGCGGCAAGACGCTCGCGCTGCCGTGGGACAAAAAGCGCGACTTCGCCGTCGGACATTACGCCAAACAACGCGGCGCCGAGGTTCCCGATCGCGTCATCAGCTCCGCGAAGTCTTGGCTATCGCACAACGGAGTCGATCGAACCGAAGCGATCCTGCCATGGGGCAGCGAAGCTGACATCGCGAAACTCTCACCCGTCGAAGTCGCGGCTCGCTATCTGTCTCACATCCGTGAAGCCTGGGACGCCGCCCATCGCTCCGATCCGCTCGATGCTCAAGACGTCCTGCTGACGGTGCCGGCATCCTTCGACGAGGTTGCACGTGACCTGACTCTGCGCGCCGCGCAGGAGGCCGGTCTCCCCAACGTAACGCTGCTCGAAGAGCCCCAGGCGGCTTTCTACGCTTGGATCGACGCCAACGGCGAGTCTTGGCGCGATGCGGTTGAAGTCGGCGACCGCATCCTCGTCTGCGATGTCGGTGGTGGTACAACCGATCTGTCGATGATCGCAGTAGGCGATAGCGATGGAGCGATCGCACTCGAACGCGTCGCGGTCGGCGACCACATCCTGCTCGGTGGCGACAACATGGACCTCGCCCTCGCCTACCGCGTTTCCGCCCGCCTCGCCGAGAAAGGCACCAAGCTCGACGCCTGGCAGTTTCGCGGCCTGACACAGAGCTGTCGCGACGCCAAAGAAAAGCTGCTGGCAGAGAGCGCAGCCGACTCCGTGCCGGTCACGATTCTCGGGCGTGGGTCGAAGGTGATCGGCGGCAGTCTGCGCTTCGACATTACCCGCAAGGAAGCCGACGCCGCGCTACTCGACGGCTTCTTTCCCAAGGCGACCATTGACGAAGCACTCGCCGATCAACAGCGTAGCGGCCTGCAAGAACTCGGCCTTCCGTACGCGAGCGACCCGGCGGTGACGCGACACATTGCCCACTTCTTACGCCAGCACGCCGACGACTCAGCCAATACCGCACCGACTGCGGTCTTGTTCAACGGTGGCGTCATGGACGCTCCACGACTGCGCGCACGCACCACAGAAGTCATCGACTCGTGGTCCGACCAACCGCTGCGCGACCTCGCAGGGGGCGACCCGCACTACGCCGTCGCCCGTGGCGCTGCCTACTACGGGCTGGCGAGGCGCGGTCGTGGCGTCCGTATCCGCGGCGGTACGGCTCGCTCGTTCTACATCGGCATTGAGACCGCCATGCCAGCGGTCCCAGGGATGCGACCCCCAATCAAAGCGTTGTGCGTCGTACCACAGGGACTCGAAGAAGGTAGCGATGTCGAGCTACCGGCGCGCGAGTTCGGACTTGCCGTCGGCCAGGCCGTAGAGTTTCGCTTCTTGAGCTCGTCGACGCGGCGCGACGACGAGGTCGGCGCGATCGTCGAAACGTGGACCGACGACGAGATGGCCGAGACTTCGCCGGTGACGGCGAATCTCGAGTGGAGCGGTCACGAGGGAACCACTGTGCCAATCCATCTCGAGGCGCGGGTCAACGAGCTCGGCGTGCTCGAGTTGTGGTGTGTCGGCCGCGACGACGACAAGCGTTGGAAGCTGGAGTTCAATGTTCGCGCCCCAAAAACTTCAGACGGCAAGGCATGAGCGCGGGCGACACCCGATCGCGTTACGTGGTCGGCATCGACCTGGGCACGACAAACTCAGCCGTCGGCTACGTTGATACACATGAAGACCAGCCTCGCATTCAGTCGCTCGACATCCCACAGCTCGTGGCCCCAGGCGATGTCGCGCAGCGGGCGTCGCTGCCGTCGTTCGTCTATCTCGCCGGTGCGCACGACGTTCGGCCGGGAGATCTCGACCTGCCTTGGAAGAGCGGCCAAGACTTCGCCGTAGGGGAGTTCGCCAGGGAGCAAGGCGCACGCGTCAGCGGCCGCCTGGTCAGCTCGGCCAAATCCTGGCTCTGCCACGGCGGGGTCGATCGGCAAGCCAAGATCCTGCCGTGGGGCGCACCCGAAGACGTCGTCCAGATCTCACCCGTCGAAGCTTCGAGCCGATTTCTCCGGCATCTGCGCGCGGTATGGAACGACGCCTTCCCGAGCCACAGGCTCGACGATCAAGACGTGATCCTGACCGTGCCCGCATCGTTCGACGAAGTCGCACGCGAGCTCACGATCGAAGCGGCGGCGGCTGCCGACCTGCATCACGCGAGACTGCTCGAAGAACCACAGGCGGCATTTTACGCCTGGCTCGAAGCGCATCCGAGCAAGTGGAAGGATGCCCTCGCCGGCAAACGCCTCGCCTTGGTCGTCGACGTTGGCGGCGGCACATCCGATTTCAGCCTGATCCGGATCGACGAGGACGACGCCGGCGAAGTGGGGCTCCAGCGACTTGCGGTTGGCGACCACATTCTGCTCGGTGGTGACAACATCGATGTGGCGCTCGCCCGCAGCCTCGAGGAGAGCTTCGGCGAGAAACTCGACAGCCAGCGCTGGCACTCGCTCACCAATCTGTGTCGAGGCGCCAAAGAGCGTCTTCTAGGCGACGATCCGCCCGACGATATCGCCGTCAGCGTCGCCGGCCGTGGGCGCTCGTTGATCGGCGGGACCCTCAGCGGCAAGCTCGTACGCAGCGAAGTTGAAGGATTGGTCGTCGACGGTTTTTTTCCACTAGTGGATGCGACTGCCAGCCCGCAGGACAACGCCGGCGGACTCGTCGAGTGGGGTCTGCCGTTCGCCGCCGACCCGGCGCTGACGCGACACTTGGCGAGCTTCTTGGCGCAGCACGCCGACGACCCGGTACCCGGCACCAAAGACAAGCTCGGCGCCCCCGACTTGGTGGTGTTCAACGGAGGAGCACTCAAACCCGAGCTGATCCGACAGCGCCTGGTCGACCAGATCATCCAATGGTCCGGCGGGGCTACTCCGGCCGTGCTCGACACCAACGACCTCGACCTCGCCGTTTCGCGCGGCGCCGCCTACTACGGCATGGTGCGCCGCGGTCGTGGGGTGCGCATCGGCGGCGGCAGCCCACGGGCGTTCTACCTAGGAGTCAGAGACCCAGCCGACGATGCGGAATCGCGCGAGGTTCTATGCGTCGTTCATCGCGGCATGACAGAAGGCACGGATCTCGAGCTCGACAAACCCGAACTCCAGGTCACGACCAACCAGCCCTGCTCTTTCCCGCTCTTCGCTTCGAGCACACGGATCGGAGATGAGGCCGGGGAGGTCGTCACGGCTAGTCGCGAGTCACTGAACTTCTTGCCACCAGTGCGGACCGTTCTGCGGTTCGGCAAGAAGCTCGTGCGCCGCGACGTTCCCGTCAAGATCCACACCAAGCTCACCGACATCGGTACGATGGAAGTTTGGCTGGACTCGACAACCACAGACCATCGCTGGCGCTTGCACTTCAACCTACGCGATCTCAGCACCGAAGCCGAGCCGGAGACAACTTCGACGGGGGCCGAGCTCGAGTTGAGCGACGAACAAGTCACCGCCGCCAAGGCGCAGATCGCGGCAGTCTTTTCTCATGAGCCCAGGGCCGATCCGATCACTCTCACGCGCAAGATCGAGGAGGCCTGCGGTACGGGTAGAGACGCGTGGCCGCTCAACTCGATCCGCATGCTCTGGGACGAACTCTGGGAAGCAAGAGAGACCCGACACCACAGCGATGCGCACGAGGCGCGTTGGCTGAACCTCTGCGGCTTTCTGTTGCGCCCCGGGTTTGGTCACGAGACGGATCCTTGGCGGATCCAAAACCTTTGGCGTTTGTACTCGGAGGGACTTCGTTTCTCGCGAACGGTGCAAAACCGCGCCGAGTGGTGGAACCTCTGGAAGCGAATCGCCGGCGGACTCAACAAGCCACAACAGGAGCAGCTGTACCGCGAGGTTGCCCCCTTCCTGCTGCCGCGACTCAAGTCGAAACGAAAAGCGAAGTCGGCCGTCGGGCCCCAGGAAATTCGCGAGTACTGGCAACTCGTCGCCAGTTGCGAGCACCTCGCGGCCTCGACGAAAGCCGAGCTCGGAGCCACGCTCGTCCCTGCGGTCGCGCGCGGCAAAGCCACCGACGCGGAGATTTGGGCGCTCGGCAGGCTTGGCGCGCGGGCACCGTTCTACGGCCCGCTCAACACCGTGGTCGACCGCGGCCAGGTCGAAGAGTGGATCGACAAGATCGTCAAACGCGCGTGGCAACGTCCGAAGAGCACCAGCTTCGCCATGGTCCAACTGGCGCGCTGCGTCGGCGACCGTGAGCGCGACCTCGACGAAGGGCTTCGGCAAAGGCTTGCCGACAAGCTGCGGCCGCTGCCAAACGGAGCACGCGCGGCACAGCTGGTGACTGAGGCAGTGGCACTCGAAAGCCAAGAACGCGCGCGCATCCTCGACGAATCGTTGCCGGTCGGCCTGCGGCTCAAATAGAGAAAGATTGACTCCAAACTAGGTAGTGGGCACTTTGATCTGAGCTCGGCGCAACCGGGGCGAAGTTGGGAGGGCGAGGCGCCGCCGAGCCGGTGCGGGGGCGAGTCGTGTCGCCCCGACCACCCGCCGGGGGTTGAAGCGGCTCGGCGGCGCCGCGCCCACCCGGCCCCCCGCTGCTCCCGG
>JAJCZJ010000082.1 GCA_029262455.1 Deltaproteobacteria bacterium
TCGCTCGCGGCGACGCACCGTGTTGTGGGCGAAGCTGAAGCGCCGCAACGCCGTAACCGCCCCGCCGCGGTCCTCGGTTCGCGGGCGAACCGAGGACCGCGCGACAGAGTCGGGTCTATTCGGCCTCGATGATCGTAAGGCAACGCTCGCACGCCCCTATAGAGCCGGTGTTCGGTCCCAGCGTTCCCGGCCACTCGACGACGATACCGCGTAATCCGAGCTTGGCGTTCGCCGCGATCGTGACCGCCGCATAGGCGAGACCTTCCGAAGTCCAGGTGGAGTGGATGGTGATGCCTTTGCCGAATCGCGGGACGGTGTCCTGCAGGTTGGCACCCAACAGGACGATCGCCGTAGCGGTTCCTCGGGTGACGGTTTCGGGAAAGACCGCTTCGATCTCGGGTACGCGCGTTGCCCGGATGAAGACGTCGGAGGTACCGTTATCGTCGTGTCGCGCGAGATTGCTGGCAGACGAGCTGAACCCAACGTAGTAGCCATTGGCACTCAGGATCTGCCCCCACCCGAAGCTAGGTCCGTTGGCCTGCTCCAGCGAAGCTTTCGTGCTTACCCGCGTGGTGGTGGCGCTGCCGCGATCATGGACGAACACGTCTCGAACACCGTTCGTATCCCCCTGCACCAGGTTCTCGGCGTACGAGGTGAAGGCGACGTAGCGCGTGTCCTGGCTCATCGACGGGTAATGGCTACCGCCATCCCCCTCCGTCCCATCGTCCGCGACGCTGATCCGTTCCGTCTGCCCCGTCTGCAGGTCGCGCAAGAAGATGTCACTCTCCTCATTGGCATCACCTGCAACCAGGTTCGTGGCATACGACTCGAACGCAACGAAGCGGCCATCGGAGCTCAATGCGGGGGTTTTGCTGAATCCGTTGCCCTGTGTTCCGTCCGTCGCGATACTTACCCGTGCCGTCGTGCCCGTCTCCAAGTCGCGAACGAAGACATCGGTCCATGCGTTGGTGTCGCCCGGTACGAGGTTGTCCGCGCTTGACACGAAGGCGAGGTAGCGGCCATCACCGCTCAGCATTGGAGTCCTGCTGGTGCCATTACCGGGGGTGCCGTCGGTCGCTCGGCTCACCAGCGTGGTCTCGCCTGTGCTCAGGTCGTGCAAAAACACATCGGTGGCACCGTTCGTATCGTCCGGCACCAGGTTGCTCGCGGCGGAGGTGAACGCGACAAAGCGGCAATCTTCGCTCAACGATTCCTCCGCACTCCAGTCGTTTGCCTCCGTGCCGTCACTGGCCACACTGACACGCGTCGTGGTTCCGTTCGGGACGTCGCGCACAAAGACGTCCTCTCCAGTATTGGAGTCGTTCGGTACGAGGTTGTCGGAATAGGATAGGAACGCGACACACCGGGCATCCGCGCTCAACGGTGCCCCACCGCTGGTGGCGCTGATATAGTTGCCTTGCGCGCCGCCGACGCCGTCGGCGACACTAATCCGAATCGTGGTTCCGTCGATGACATCGCGCCGAAAGACATCGAGCCATCCGTTGGTGTCGCCGGGGACCAGGTCGCCCGCTTCGGAGGTAAAGACGACGTAGCGCGCGTCGGCACTCAGAATGGCCCGGTCACTTCCGGCGTTTCCCGTATGCCCGTTCGGCGCAACGCTGACCGGGTCCAAGTGGACGCAGCCCGACGCGAGCAGACTCGCGAGCCCGAAGACATTGACCGTCCATCGTCGGGGGCTTGTTCTACGGTTTCGGCCCGACCTCGTGCAGCACGTTGTGTCCTTCGTAGATCCGGTCATCGTTTCCTCCTTCGTGGATCCAGTCATCGTTTCCTCCTTCGTCTTGGCGATCTATTCGCAACGTTGCGTTGAGAATGTTGGGGGCTACGTCGTTCGCGAGTACGCCGCGATGTGGGCAGCTGGGGGCGGGTCGGGCTGTCCATCTCGATTGGGCCCGTCCCGCAGCGGACTGTGGCGGGATCCGACGCGCGTCCATGGCGTGGGTTGAGAAGCCCTTGCCCTACGGCCGTTCGAGGCGGGCGACCAATGATGCCTCTGCAATGACAGCGGGGTTGGCAATGCCAGATAACGTTACTGTGAGCGGGACGCCGATCAGCTCCTGGTGGGCGTCGAGATCAAGCCACCACGAGCCGCTCACGATGCATATCGCAGGACACTCCTGGCCAACGCTAAGCGGGGACGGCTCCATCGCAACTCCGTTCACATCCACGCGTGCCAGGATCAGGGTACCGGGGTTTGACGTCGTCCTCGCGATCGTCGCCTCCACGATCAGGACGTGCCGCCTCTTCCCTTTCTTGATCTCGGCCGTGAGCAGGGGCGAGAAAGCGCCACCCGAGGGCAAGAGAATGCTGTCGGCCGACACGGCCACTTTGCGTCCCGCTACACTCTCCGCCGACGTGGCCGTCTCAGGCATGGACAGTATCAAGAACGCGGCCAGCAGGTACGCCAAGTTCTTTCTCGTGTCAGACCTCCGTAGGGTATCCTTGCCACCACGAAGTCGTAGTTCATTCGCAACCAGTGCTGTCGCGCACGTTCTTCTCATCGTCATTTTGCTTCCTCCTCGTCTGGCCGACGATTCTGCCGGCGCTGATAGTGTTGGCGGATAGCCGCCGCTGACTAGTCACTGCAGCTGGCCGCTCCTCCGCTCAACAATCCGTGGTTCGGTTCAGGGTTCGACTTTCTGCTCAGCCAACGCACGATGTTGACCAAGAACTGCTCGTGATCCAGTGCCTGGTTCATTCTGAACGCATCCCATCAAGATTTGTCCTTCGCGGATCACAGTGTGCATACTGTGTGCCAGAGGTAGGGCAGGAAGGATGTTGTGCGGCTCAATCCTCTAACGGAGGCGTCCTGTGCGGTTGGCTGCACACTCTCTCCGAGGGATGTGCGGCCGACTTCACAGAGGTCGTGCCCGTCCGATCATTCTTTTCATGTCGGCGGGGCACCCCAAGTTGTCGCGCAGTGGGCTGCGCACGGGTGTGCGAGGGGCTTCACAGTAGGCGAGATCGCCAGTGAACATTCCCGACGAGGTGTACAGATCATGCGACTGCGCGGACGTGGCACGCAGCTTGCGATGGATTCGAGTTGACTATCGACGCTCGGAGTCAACGAGCCAACAGGAGGATCTATGGTCGACACTGTGCGCTACGAACACCGCGCTTTGCGAACAACGAAGTTGTTGGCAACCCTATTGATCGCAACGATGTGCTGCGCGACGCATGCCGCTGCTGAGGACCCGCGAATCCTGTATGTCCGGAAAAGCTGCGGTTCACTGGCCAACTGTTTCGACGGATCGCAGCCGTTGTCGGCCGCGACGACGGCGGCCGTAGGACTGGCGCCAAGTGCCGAGTTTCCGGTGATCATCGACATCGGGCCCGGGCGTTTCAATGAATGGGCGAGTTGCGGGAACTGGGGGCACGTAACGTTTCGCGGGGCAGGGCGCGATCACACGACGATCGGCTCGGCATTGAGCGTCGGCATGATCTTCAGTGGTTGCGACGCGATCGGGGTGCGCGATCTTTCGATTGTCGGGAGCCTCTGGGGCGTTCTGTGGCTGGGGCCAGGGCGTTCAACCTGGACGAACGTGGATGTGACAGCCTCGGGCTACGCTTGGTATGACGCATGCGGCGGGCCCGAAGTGAGCGTTGGTGGAGTCCATCATTGGTTTAGCTCGAGGCTGACCAGTACTGCGAGTTTTGGCGCCACGACACCGGTCGCAGCCTATCTTGGACTGTGTGGCGAGTCGTGGCTCTACGGCGTCGACGTTGCCGTGCTTGCGAGCGCAGGCGCTCAGGCGCCAACGATGGTCGGTGTCGATGTCAACTCGCTCGGTGATGTGCGAGTTTTTGGATCAACGATCCGTGTTGTAGTGGACGACCAGTACACGTCATCGACTCCGGAGATCGTTGGTGTGCGGGTGGGCCGATCGAATGCGAACGGAAGCAATGATCCGCCGGGCGAAGGAGCCTTTCATATGCACGGCGGCATCATCACTACCGACGCGCACCTGCTCAGCGGAGCGGACGTTGTTGGCATTGATGCGACGAACTTGGCGTTCGCGCACGTCGTCCAGACGGCGTTTGCCCTGCTCCCGGGGAGTGGCGGGTCGCGAACCCGCCTGACGAATGCGTCGATTCAGTCGCCATTCCAATGGCCGAGCGCGACCTCACCGCCAGCGGATTTACAGACGGTGGATGGAGCCGACCACTTTATCGAGACGGACTGCGATCATTTGGGCGATTGCGAGTCGGCTGGGGCGGAGACTCACATCATGATCTACAACGCGTCGCAGTGTGGTGCACTGGACCCGTGGTACGACGTCAGCCTAGCTTCTTGCCGAGGCGATGCCCCGTGAACCCGAGTGGCGTTGGTGCTATTGTGTTGGCCTCAGGCGGAACGCGGGTCGACCGCTAACATCATGGGCTGGCAGGCTTGTCCGGTGTCCAGGCGTGCTTCTTCTCGAGGAAGAAGCACGCCGAAGACTGTTTCGTATCAGTCTGCCCTGCGGGTGAGAACACCGACCGGCAAGCGGCGGCTCGTCAGTTCTTGGTAGCTCGCGAAGTCCGGATAGCCCGCTGTGAGCAGCTTCCAGCATTCCTCTCGCTCATCGCCTTCTTCCAGCTCGCGAAAATCGACCGCCCATCGGTCGGCGCCGACTTCGACATGGGCCTCGCCAGCCGACGAGAGATTCTTGTACCAGTTCGGCGCCTGTGGGTTTCCGCCGTTGGAGCCGCAGACCAGAAGATCGTCGCCGCGCCGAACGAGCATGAGCATTACCGGGCGCGGTTCACCGCTCGTGCGGCCGACGACGTCGAGCACGAAGACCGGCCGGCCCATCAGCTTGTTGCCCTTGCTTCCGCGACTCGCGCGGAATTGCTCAAGCTGACGCTGCGCGCCCATTTTGCCAAGGCCAGGCAACCGCCGGCTGAAGAAGTTGATCAATCGTCCGCTGAGTGATGGCATGCGACGAACCTTAGCCGCGTTGGCTAGATAGTCCAACCGGAGGGCCGCGGGTCCGAATCCCCTCTGGTGCGGTAGGGGCCGTACTCGGACGATCGTCGATTCGGGGCATCTTGACTCGTTTCGCGGTGACCGGGATAAGTGTTTTTGCAGCTGAACGTGCGAATCTGATGAGACTCGAGAGGATATTCCAACGCAAGCGTTGGTGGGTGGGGGATGAGACAACGGCTTGAGGGGCTACTTCGGCAAGCATTGACCCGATCTAAAGAGGGGGGAGCGCTGAAGTTGGAAAGCCTCCCCCCTTTGATTTTTGAGATCCCTCGCGACTCCAAATTTGGAGATCTTGCGTCGACTGTCGCGCTTGGACTGGCCAAGTCCGAGCGGATGAAGCCGCGCGATATTGCGCAGTTGATCATCGATCACATCGACGATCCGGATGAGCTGATCGCCGACACTGAGATCGCCGGACCGGGCTATATCAACTTCCGCTTCTCGTCGAATTTCTGGCGTCGGTGCCTGATGGATCTCGAGACGGATGCGTGTGGGATCGCCGATCAAGGGCAAGGACGGAAAGTCCTCGTCGAATTCGTCTCGGCGAATCCTACCGGGCCGCTGCATGTCGGGCACGGGCGGGGTGCCGTCCTCGGCGATGGAGTGTCGCGGTTGTTGGCGGCGACCGGCTATTCGGTAACTCGCGAGTACTACATTAATGATGCGGGCAAGCAGATCGATACCTTGGCTGCGTCGTCGCTTGCGCGCTTGCGGCAAGCTTTCGGTGAAGAGTGCGATATCCCAGAGGACGGTTATCCGGGTGAGTACCTGGTCGAGTTGATGACCGAGCAGCGCGACACGGCACTTGCTCAGATCGCGGCAGAGGTAAAGGCCCCGGTTCCCGAAGGAGCTTCCGCCGTTGCAGCGTTTTTGGATGAGCATGGTGATGTAGCGGCGCGGGTTTGCGGAGAGTTGGCAGCCACCCTCTTGCTGGCGCGGATCGTCGACGACATGTCGGCGCTGGCTGTTCAAATGGATACCTTTGTCAGCGAACGCGAGTTGCGCGACAAGGGCGTTGTCGGCAAGGCGCTCGACGAACTGCAAAGCGCCGGGTTCCTCTACGAGGAGGACGGTGCACGCTGGTTTCGGTCGACCGATTTCGGCGATGAGAAGGATCGAGTCATCGAGCGCAGTGACGGAGCGCTTACGTACTTTGCGGCGGACATTGGATACCACCGTGAGAAGCTTTCGCGCGGTTTTGACGAATTGATTGATATATGGGGCGCTGACCACCACGGGTATATTGCGCGGGTCGCCGCCTCGTTGCGGGCACTTGGGGCCGATGCCGAGCGGTTCCGGGTGCTGTTGGTGCAGCTGGTGCGTTTGACGCGCGGTGGTGAGCCAGTGCGGATGGGCAAGCGCAGTGGTGAATTCGTCACCTTGCGTGAGGTTGTCGACGAGGTTGGGGCCGACGCCACCCGGTTCTTTTTTTTGATGCGCAAGGGCGACAGTCAGCTCGACTTCGATCTCGATCTGGCGGTCAAACAATCGTCTGAGAATCCGGTTTTCTACGTGCAGTACGCACACGCCCGAATTTGCAGCATCTTTCGCCAGGCCGAGTCCGATGGGCTGACGATTCCGGATGCCGAGTCGGCGCCGTTGCATCGACTCGAGGCGGCTACGGAGCAGGAGCTGATCAAGACCCTCGCGATCTATGCGGACACCGTCGCCGAAGCCGCCGCGGAGCGTGAGCCGCACCGCGTCGTTTTCTACCTGACGGATCTGGCTGCGCGGTTTCATCGCTTCTATAATCAGGAGCGAGTCATGGTGGATGATGCTGAACTCAGTGCGGCGCGTTTGTGTCTCGCGCGGTCGACACAGATCGTGCTCCGGCACGGTCTCAAGTTGGTAGGCCTCGGCGTACCGGAAACGATGTGAAGAGATGGCCGGACGTCGACAGAGTGGGCTTCCGGTTGGCCAAGTATTGACCCTCGCCTTCGGCTTCTTGCTGGCGTCGGTCATGATTTTCATGTTCGGGCTTTGGGTCGGCCGCGATCTGGCACAGCAACGTATCGAGCAGGACCGGCAGATTTTGCACGAGCCAATCGAAGGTTCCGTCCCGTCCGGTACGGTCATCTTCGACGCCACCGCGACGCCGACCCAACGAATCGCCGTTGACGCTGCGCGGCCGACGCGGCCGCGCCTGTTTGCGCCGACCGCGACGCGCACCAAGACGGTTGCGCCAACCCAAACGCGGCGGCCGACGAAAACTCGAACGGTGGCACCGCCAGTCAGGCGGTCTCGTTCCACTCCTACCGCTGCGAAGCGAGTCCAGCGAGATGTACGCCCCGGATCGGTCTATACGGTCCAGGCGACTGCGACCAACGATCAAGTGCAGGCATTGGTCCTGGCGCGCGGGCTACGCGGCAAAGGTTACGACGCGTACACCGTGCAGACCGACGTGGCGGGTGTGACGTGGTATCGAGTGCAGATCGGCAAGTTCGCCTCGAAGGCCGAAGCCGAAGCGACAGCGCAACGTCTGCGTGGGGAAGGGCTGGAGGCGGCGTTCGTCGACCAGCTCCGCTGAGAGTTCCATGAGCTTCACTCCCGAATTTGATAGCTTCCAAGAGTTGGCTAAGCAGGGGAACCTGGTCCCGGTCTTTCGAGAGATTTTCGCGGATCTCGATACGCCGGTTTCGGCCTTCTTGAAACTGGACGACGGTGGAGACGCTTTCCTTTTAGAAAGCGTCGGGGGCGGCGATACGTGGGGGCGCTACAGCTTTCTAGGTACGGCGCCGCGCCGAGTTTTCGTCGGCAAGGATGGCCGCTTCGGTTCCGGTTCGCCCGATGCAGAATTCGATTGGATCGAGTGCGAGGACCCACTGGAGGAGGCTCGTAAGCTTCTCGAGAGCCTGCAGGTCGTGTCGCTACCGCAGTTGCCGCGTTTCGCTGGGGGACTGGTGGGCTTCTTCGCGTACGACATCGTCCGCACCTTCGAGCGCCTGCCCAACCAAACGAGAGACGATCTGGGACAGCCGGATCTATACGCGATGCTGGTCGACACCTTGGTCGTGTTCGACCGCGTCTCTCAAACGATGAAGGTCGTTTCTTATGCGCGGGTTGAAAGTGGTGTGGATCTGAGAGACGCGTACGAGTTGGCCTGTGGTCGTATCGATGAGCTCGTCGAAAGGCTTGCGCGGCCCCTTCACCGCGGCGAAATGCCGGCGGTTCAGGGGCCACCCGAGGTGACGTCTAACTTCGCCCCTGGGGCTTACGAAAAGATTGTCGAGCGTGCCAAGGAGTACATCTGCGCCGGTGATGTCATCCAGGTTGTGCTGGCCCAACGGTTCGAGTGTGCGCTGCGCGCACAGCCGTTCGACATCTATCGTTGCTTGAGGGCTCTCAACCCCTCCCCCTACATGTTTTTCTTGCGCACAGGAGGCAGGGTCGTGTTGGGCGCTTCTCCCGAGGTGATGGCTCGATTGGACGGACGTGAAGTGACGGTTCGACCGATCGCCGGAACCCGTCCGCGCGGGACGAGCGAACGCCTAGACCGGGAGCTGCAGCAAGAGTTGTGCGCCGACCCAAAGGAACTGGCGGAGCACGTGATGCTTGTCGATCTGGGTCGCAACGACGTCGGACGGGTGGCCGAAGTCGGCAGTGTCGAAGTGACTGAAAGGTTTATCGTCGAGCGCTATTCTCACGTGATGCACCTGGTTTCGAATGTTCGCGGTGTACTGCGCGAAGGTCTGGACGCGTTTGATGTGTTCCGTGCAACGTTCCCGGCGGGTACGCTGAGCGGGGCTCCAAAGATTCGAGCGATGGAAATCATCGACGAGCTCGAGCCGGTGCGCCGCGGTATCTATGGTGGGGCGGTGGGCTACTTCGATTTCGCCGGCAACATGGACACCTGCATTGCGATTCGGACGATGGTCATCGAGGACGGTCGCATCTACGGTCAGGCCGGCGCTGGAATCGTCGCCGATTCAGATCCCGCTTCGGAGCACGCGGAGTGTGTGAACAAGTCGCGGGCGTTGTTCCAGGCGGTCAAACTTGCGGAGGGTATGCGAGATGTTGTTGGTCATCGATAACTACGACTCGTTTACCTACAACCTAGTGCAGTACCTCGGTGAGCTCGGCCAAGAGGTTCAGGTCCATCGCAACGATACGATCTCGGTCGATGAAGTCGAAGCTCTGCGACCGGAGCGAGTTCTGGTCTCCCCTGGGCCCTGTACGCCAAGAGAAGCCGGGATCTCGGTCGACTTGATTGAGAGAATGGCCGGCAAAGTGCCGCTTCTCGGTGTCTGCCTCGGTCATCAATGTATTGGCAGTGCGTTCGGCGGCAATATCGTGCGAGCTGATCGCATCATGCACGGTAAGACCTCACCGATCGAGCACGACGGCAAGACATTGTTCGACGGACTGCCGCAACCGTTTGATGCGACGCGCTATCACTCGTTGGTGATCGAACGGGACACTCTGCCAGATTGTCTCGAGGTGAGTGCCTGGACTGCCGAGGGCGAGATCATGGGCGTGCGGCATCGAGACATGTGTGTCGAGGGGATTCAATTCCACCCTGAGTCGATTCTCACACTTGATGGTAAGGCGCTGTTACAGAATTTCGTCGAACGGGAAGCGTAGGCTCGATGGCGATTCGCGATGTACTAGAGAAGCTTGCCAATAGGAAGCCGGTGGCCGCTGAGGAGATCGAGGAAGTCGTATCGACGATCATGGATGGCGCGATGACGCCAGCCCAGATCGGTGGCTTTTTGATGGGTCTTCGCACCAAGGGGGAGACGGTCGACGAGATTGCGGGAGCTGCACGTGCCATGCGACGTCACGCTACGAAGGTCGAGACGACTCATGATGTCGTCGACACCTGCGGTACGGGTGGCGACGGCGCGGGTACGTTCAACATATCGACGGCGGCTGCAATGATCGCTGCCGGTGCCGGCGTGGTGGTCGCCAAGCATGGCAATCGGGCGATGTCGGGAACCGTGGGTGGGGCCGATGTACTCGAAGAGCTCGGGGTCAAGCTCGAGCTGGGTCCTGAGCAGGTCAAGCGGTGTCTGGACGAGGCGGGGATTGCCTTCTTGTTTGCTCAAGCCTTTCACCCGGCGATGCGGCATGTGGGTGGTGTGCGCCGCGAGCTGGGTGTGCGGACGGTGTTCAATCTTCTCGGACCTCTTTCGAATCCGGCCGGTGCGCGGCGACAGGTGCTCGGAGTCTTCAGTGAGCGTTGGTTGGAGCCTTTGGCGGGAGCCTTGGCGCAGCTCGGGAGTGAGCGCGCACTTGTGGTGCACGGTGACGATGGGCTCGACGAGATGACATTGTGCGGGGCGACGAAGGTTGCAGAGCTGCGCGAAGGGGCGGTCCGTGTCTACGAGGTTACTCCGGAAGAATACGGATTCGAGCGTTGCGCGCCCGATGCCCTCGCGGGCGGGAGTGTCGGGGAGAACGCAGCGATCCTTCGGCGCATCTTGGAAGGACAGGCGACTCCGGCACAGTCTTCGATCGCGCAGCTGAACGCGGCGGCGGCGATTTGGGTCTCCGGGCGCGTCGATAGTCTCGCTGCAGGTGTGCAGGCGGCGGGCACGTCGGTCGCGAGTGGTGCGGCGTTGGCCTCGTTAAACCGATTGGTGGAGGTTTCGAACGCATGATCCTCGACGACATTGTTGCGGCGCGTCGTCAGGATGTGCTGGCGGCGAAGGCGGAAGTGCGACGGGCGCGGTTGACCTCAATGCGATCGTACGACGCGCCTCGCCGCAATTTCGCGCAAGCTCTGCGCGAGACGTCGCGGGCGATCATCGCCGAGGTCAAGAAAGCGTCGCCCTCGCGCGGTGTGATCCGGGAAGACTTCGATCCGGTGTGGATTGCGCAGCGATACGCGGAGTCTGGCGCGGCTGCAATTTCTGTCCTGACCGAGGAACGGCACTTTCAGGGCCAGCTGGCCTACCTGTCGGCGATACGCGCCGCCGTAGACGTGCCGTTGCTGCGAAAGGACTTCATCGTCGATGACTACCAGATCATCGAGGCGCGTGCGTATGGCGCCGATGCTGTACTGTTGATCGTGGCGTCGCTGACGGATGACGAGCTGAGGGAGCTCTCATCGGTCGCCCGTGCGGTCGAGTTGGATGTGTTGGTCGAAGTCCACGATGAAGAAGAGCTAAAGCGGGCGGTCGACGTCGGCGCGGAGCTGATCGGCGTGAACAACCGCGATCTGCGCACATTCGAAACCACACTCTCTACGGCAATCGCTTTGGCCGAGCATATTCCTGTGGCTGCGCATGCAGTCGCCGAGAGCGGGATTCACACGACACAAGATCTGGTAAAACTCGAAGCGGCTGGCTACTCCTCCTTTCTCGTCGGAGAATCCCTGATGCGAGCACCGGACCCGGGAGCCGCCTTGGTGGCACTCACCGGGTGATGTGCTGGCGTGACGCGGGTTAAGATTTGTGGCGTCTCGACGCTGCCGGATGCAAGGGCGGCTGCCGACGCCGGGGCTTGGGCGATTGGGGTCAACTTTTGGCCGAAAAGTCGTCGGTTTGTCGACACAGCTGCGGCCAAGGCGATTGCCGACGAGTTGGGCGGGAGTCTGCCGGTGGTTGGAGTGTTCGTCGATGCCGATCGCTCTCATATCGAAGAGATCGTGCGCCGGGTCCCCCTCGACATGATTCAGCTGCACGGCGACGAATCGCCCGAAGACTGCGACGGTTGGGGAGTTCCTGTGATCAAGGCCATTCGTGTACGAGACCGCTCGACTTGGGAGGAAGCGGTTTCTTACCCGGCTGAATATCTGCTTGCCGATGCGTTTGTTCCCGGTGCGCCAGGAGGCACCGGCGTGCGCGTCGGGACGGATCTACTCGGTGAATTCGGGCGCGACCGACTGGTCCTGGCCGGAGGGCTCGATCCTGATAATGTTGCCGAGGCGATTCGATCTGTTCGGCCTTTCGCCGTGGATGTCGCTTCCGGTGTCGAGTCTGCGCCGGGCCGCAAGGATCACGACAAGATAGAGAGGTTCATTCGCAATGCCCACGCTGCCTGATCGAAACGGACACTATGGTGAGTTTGGTGGTCGCTACGTCGCCGAAACTCTGATGCCGGCGCTGCACGAGCTCGACCAAGCTTACAACCGCTTGCGCAAGGACGCCGACTTCAAGCGTGACGTGCGTGACCATCTCCGCGAGTACGCCGGTCGTGAGACACCGCTGTACTTTGCCCGCCGGCTCACCGACCGGCTCGGCGGAGCAAAGATCTACTTGAAGCGCGAAGACCTCTGCCATACCGGAGCCCACAAGATCAATAATACGGTCGGGCAAGGTCTGCTGGCGAAGAGAATGGGCAAGCCACGGATCATCGCCGAGACAGGGGCCGGGCAGCACGGGGTTGCGACGGCGACGGTAACCGCACTGTTGGGAATGCAGTGCGAGGTCTTCATGGGCTCGGAGGACGTCCGCCGCCAGTCCCTGAATGTTTTTCGGATGAAGCTTCTGGGCGCGGACGTCCACGCGGTGGACAGCGGTAGTTCGACACTGAAGGACGCGGTGAATGAAGCTCTGCGCGACTGGGTCACGAACGTGGCGACGACGTATTATCTGGTTGGTTCGACAATGGGTCCTCATCCGTATCCACGTATCGTACGAGACTTTCAGTCCGTGATCGGGATCGAATCGAAGCGGCAGATTCGCAAGCACGAGGGGCGACTGCCAGACTATTTGGTTGCGTGCATCGGCGGTGGCAGCAATGCCATGGGCTTGTTCTACCCGTTCATCCAAGAGCCGGGCGTCGAGATGGTTGGCGTCGAAGCAGCTGGCGACGGGATCGCTTCGGGGCGGCACGCTGCGTCGATCTCCGGCGGGATGGTCGGCGTTCTGCACGGCAAGAAGACCTATGTTCTGCAAGACGAGCTCGGCCAGGTGCAGCAGGCCCACTCGATCTCAGCTGGGTTGGACTATCCGGCGGTTGGCCCCGAGCATGCGCATCTGCACGCAACAGGCCGCGCAAAATATGAGGCCGTGAGCGACGCCGAGGCGATGGAGGCTTTGCAGTTGCTGACAGCAACAGAGGGAATCATTCCGGCGCTCGAGTCTGCGCACGCGATCGCGTACGTACAAAAGCTAGCCCCCACGCTGCACGCCGACCAGATCATCCTGGTCAACCTCTCGGGTCGCGGGGACAAAGACATGAACACCGTCGCGGATTACCTCGGAGTGACGCTGTAGATGCCGCAGAATCGAATCAAGAAGTGTTTCGACGGGCTGCGCAAACGCGGCGAGGTTGCTTTGGTGCCGTTTATCACGGCGGGCGACCCGGATCTCGATACGACCCGCGGGCTCCTCGATGCGCTCTGCCGAGGCGGTGCCGACATGATCGAGGTTGGTGTGCCTTTTTCGGATCCGACAGCGGACGGGCCCGCGATTCAACGCTCGTCTGCGCGTGCCTTGGACAAAGGCGTGTCATTGCCGAAGATCTTGGAGATGATCTCGTCGCTGCGCCGGAAGTCGGACGTTCCGATCGTACTCTTCGGCTATTACAATCCGATCTTTCACTACGGCGTAGAGCGCTTTGCCAACGATGCGAGGGATGCCGGCGTTGATGGGCTCTTGGTGGTCGATCTGCCGCCGGAAGAGGCGAGAGAGCTCTACGATCCCGCGCATGACGCGGGTCTCGAAATGATTTTTTTGCTGGCACCGACGAGCGATGTGTCGCGTGTACGGGCGGTGATGAAGCTGGCCGGAGGCTTTGTGTATTTTGTATCGATGACTGGTGTGACTGGCTCGAAGAAGATCGAGACGGCTGTCGTCGAAAAATTGGTCTCGGGGCTCCGCGAAAATTGCCGGCTCCCGATCGGGGTCGGCTTTGGCATTACCACCCCGGAAGAAGTGACGCAGGTCGCGAAGTTTGCCGACGCAGTGGTCGTTGGAAGCGCGATCGTACGTCTGATCGAGGAGAACAGCAACGCCGCCGATCTCGAGGAACGCCTGGAAGCGTTTGTGCGAGAGCTCAAAAACGCGACGCGCTCTGCGGGGCCGGCACGGGCCTGATCGCGGCGGGGACTCCGTTGCGAAGTTACGACGAGACACTCGACTGGCTCTACTCACTCGAGAAGTCGAAAGGGATTGAGCTCAAGCTCGAGCGCGTTGCGTCGGCAATGCGTCTGCTGGGTGACCCTCAGTTGAAGCTGCGCTGCTTCCATGTCGCGGGCACCAATGGCAAGGGCTCTTGTGTTGCGTTCCTCGCTTCGGTTTTGGGCTGTGCCGGCCATCGTGTGGGGACCTATACTTCCCCCCACCTGATCGATCTGACCGAGCGTCTGCAAGTCGATGGGGTTCCGATCGCCCGGGATGCGTTCGTCGCACTCGTCGATGAGATCCGTCGCGATGTGATCGACGCGGGAGTCGAACTAACTTTTTTTGAGGTTGTTACAGCGGCGGCGTTTCTCTACTTTTTCCGGGAAGAAGTTGACGTGGCGGTCATCGAAGTCGGTCTTGGCGGGAGATTGGATGCCACCAACTTAGTGCATCCTTTGGCGGCAGTGGTGACTTCGATCGGCTTGGATCACGGCGCGTTTCTGGGCGATACGGAAGCGCTGGTAGCGGCTGAAAAGGGGGGGATCCTAAAGCCCGGGACGCCGGCGATTATTGGGTCGGTAGGGAAGTCGGCAGGCGAAGTTCTGGACGAGATCATCGCCGCCCGGGGTGCCGTCCCGTATCGCTCTGGCAAAGAATACCGTGTGGTCGGAACTGGGTCGCGTATGTCGTTCGAAGGCTTGGGGGAAGTGTTGGAAGACCTTGAAATCGGTCTGCGTGGAGCCTACCAATTCTCCAATGCTGGCGCGGCGACCGCCGCGTTATTGGCGGCTGCGGACGCGATTCCTTGGAGTGTAGCCGATCTTCGTCTTGGTCTGAGCCAGGCGACTTGGCCTGGTCGCTTGGAGGTGGTTTCGGATTCGCCGCGCGTTGTGCTGGACGGTGCTCACAACGTTTCGGCTATGCGTGCACTGGTTGCGGAGTTGCCAGAGTTGGTTGGTGGCGGCGACCTACACGTGCTGTTTGCTGCGATGGATGATAAGGACTGGCGCGGCATGATCGAAGCTTTGTCGCCTCAGTGCACGACGGTAGTGACGACCGAAGTGATTCCCGAACGAGCCGTAAGTGCGGAAGCGTTGCAGCGAGTGTTTTCCACGCACTGCCGCACGGTTGCCGAGCCGGACCCGGAGTTGGCGTACGAGCTGATCACCGCCAAGGCATCCGGGAACGACATCGTATTGGTGTGCGGCTCGCTATTCTTAGCGGGAAAGATCCGCGAAATTCTATTGCGGCGGAAGGTCCTATTGTCGTGAGCTTTCGGGGAGCGTCTCTCGTGTTTACCTGTATCACCGTTCTGAGCGTTGCCCTGCTGGCGGCCGAGGAGTCGGAGGTGGATCTAGATGTTGATCGCGAGGTGACGATCGACGCCGAGGAGATCAGCTACGACCGCCGTGCCAATACGGTGTCGGCACAAGGTGAGGTGGAGATTCGCCAGGGCGAGACCGTATTGACGGCTGACCGCATCGAAGTGAACCGCACCACCCAAGAGGCCTCAGCGGCCGGCGGGGCGGTGCTCAGGAACCCGTCGGTGACGATTCGTGCGGACGCGATGACCATCAACTTGCTCGACGAGACCGGGACGCTCTCCCATGTCGATATTCGCTCCGAAACTTTGGGGTATTCGCTGCAGGGCGAACGTATCGAAAAGAAGCTGGGACAGCTTTACCGCATCGAGAACGGGATGTTCACGACTTGCCAGTGCGATGATCCGGAGGCGCCCGTGCCTTGGAGTGTGGGCGGAGACTCGTTGGACATCGACCTCGAAGGCTATGGCGACGTGAAGGGGGGGCGGTTGTACGTTCGGGGTGTTCCGCTCCTATATGTTCCGCGGGCTGCCTTCCCGGTCAGTCAGGAGAGGCACAGCGGTCTCTTGTTTCCGCGCATCGGCATCTCGAATCGGCGCGGAATCCAGATTTTGCAGCCGTACTACTGGGAGATCGACAAGAGCCAGGACGCGACTCTGAGCCTCGATATCGAATCCGCGCAGAGGTTCGGTGTCATTGGGGAACACCGTTACGCGATCGATCGCCACTCCGGCGGTGAGATGCAGATCATGTTCTTCAACGAGTCGGTGCGTGGACGGGCGGCGGAGGTGTCCGTACCGGATTTGCGCGGTGTGCCGGAGAATCGCTGGGGAGTCGTCGGTCAGCATTCCTACGCATTCGATGAGTCCGAGGTCTATGCTGATATTCTGTTAGTCGGGGACGATGTCTTTCTGCGCGAGATCAACACGTTTACCCTCGATGATTCTGAAGATGTAACCCTGCGAACGCGGCCATTCACCACGACGCGTTTGGGAGCGGTACACCGTTGGGGGAGGGGCTTCGGCAAAGTCGAAGGAGTCTTTCACCAGAATCTGTTGGGGCGCGAAGCGTTCGTACTCCAGCAGACGCCGAGCGCCGGAGTGGCCGCGCAGACGCAGCTTGGAGGCGGCGTCCTTGGCATCGTCGATACACGACTGGATAGCTTCGAACGATCCACGGGCATCACTGGTGTTCGATTTGACCTGATGCCACGTTTGGAAATGCGGTTGCCGTTCGGCGA
>JAJCZJ010000083.1 GCA_029262455.1 Deltaproteobacteria bacterium
GAAGGTCGATGACGAGATGATGCTGCCGCTGTTTCGGCCGGCGAAGTAGGGCTGGTATGGATTTCGCCTTTTCCGAAGAGCAGGTGTCAATCCGCGACCTTGCGCGCAGCATTCTCGAGAAGGAAGTCGATCACGAGCGGCTGAAGCGTATCGAGGCCGGTAGTGAGTGGTTCGACAGGCCTCTCTGGCGGACCCTGGCCGAGGCTGGGTTGGTCGGAATAGCTGTGCCCGAGGAAGCCGGTGGCATGGGCTTCGGCTTTCAGGAAGTTTGCATCCTGCTCGAAGAGATTGGCCGTGCGGTCGCTCCGGTTCCGGTCGTGCCGACGATGGTGCTCGGGGCGTTACCGATCGCGAAGTTCGGGACACTCGAGCAGCAGAAAACGTGGCTCCGTCCGGTCGCCTCTGGCGATGTGGTGTTGTCAGCCGGCTTGGCCGATACCAATTCGGATGACGTCGCAAAGCCAGCTACGTTCGCACGTCGAGACGGCAGCAGCTGGATTCTGGACGGGGAGAAAGCCTTCGTGCCAATGGGAGCGCAGGCCAATCGCATCGTGATTCCGGCGACCTGTGAAGGAGGCGACGTTGGGCTCTTTTTGGTCGATCCCCAGACCGAAGGCGTCGAACTCCAGACCAGCTTTCTCGCCAGCGGCGAGAACATTGCGACGATGCGAATTGCTGGACTTCGGCTGAATGACGACGACTTGATCGGTGGCGCTCCTGGAGACGGCGCGGAGCAGGTCGATTGGCTCTACCAGCACGCGCTCGTTGCTGTTGCAGCTCTGCAACTCGGAGTGTCGTCACGCGCCCTCGAAATCACGAGCTCGTATGTCAGCGAGCGGGTTCAGTTTGGAGTGCCGATCGGCTCCTTTCAGGCTGTGCAGCATCGGGCGGCAAACGGCTACATCGATGTGCAAGCGATGCGTTGGGTGATGTGGCGCGCGGCGTGGAAACTCTCGCAGGGTGTGCCGGCCCATCGCGACGTGATGGTCGCGAAGTTCTGGGCTGCCGATGGTGGGTCTCGGCTCGCGAATTCAGCTCAGCACCTGCACGGCGGGATTGGGGTCGACCGCGACTATCCGATCCACCGCTATTTCTTGTGGTCGAAATCGCTGGAGCTGACGCTCGGCGGTGTCCCTCATCAACTTACTGATCTCGGGCGCGATATGGCGCGGTCCGGGCCTGCAGCCTGAGGACGGCAATGGCAATGAAGAGTTTTTCGGACGTTCAAGTTGGCGACCAGCTCCCTGAATTGGCGGTCGATGTAACCACGACGGTTATCGTCGCGGGCGCCCTGGCAACGCAAGATTACACGCCGGTGCATCACGACAAGGCGGCAGCTCAGGCGCAGGGGCTCAGTGACATTATCATGAACACGATGACGTCGAACGGCTTCGTCAGTCGCTACGTTACTGACTGGGCGGGCCCGAATGCAGTGGTCAAGAAGATATCTCTCAAACTCGGTGCGCCAAACAATCCTGGTCACACTCTGAAGATGAACGGCACCGTCAAGGCGAAGGACGAAGGCTCGGGCGTTGTCGATATTTCTGTCTCCGGCACCAACAGCTGGGGCGACCACGTTACGGCGACCGTCTCGGTTGCACTGCCACAGGGAGCCTAGGCAATGCCGATAACACTCAAAGACGAAGCCGCCCTGACGGGAATCGGGCAGACGGAGTTTTCGAAAAACTCGGGTCGCTCCGAGCTGCAACTGGCCTGCGAAGCCGTGTCGTCGGCCATCGACGATGCCGGCTTGAAACCGTCGGACATCGATGGACTGGTGACCTTTTCTCTCGACGCCAATGACGAGATCGAGATCGCCCGTGCGGTCGGGATTGGTGAGCTGAACCTGTTTTCGCGCATCCCGTACGGCGGCGGTGCGGCCGTTGCCGTCGTCCATCAGGCCGCCATGGCCGTTGCGACGGGGAGTTGCAAGAACGTCATTTGCTACCGGGCGCTCAATGGGCGCTCTGGGTTTCGCTACAGTGACGGGGTTAGCGGCGACTTGGTGACGGCCGACTTGATCCACTGGAGTTGGTACATGCCGTATGGTCTGATGACGCCAGCGAGCTGGGTGGCGATGTTTACGACTCGGTACATGCACAAGACCGGCTGTACGAGTCAGGATCTCGGGCAAGTGGCGGTTTCAACGCGCAAGCATGCGGTGAACAACCCTGCGGCTTTCTTCTACGAAAGGCCCCTGACGATGGAGGATCATCAAGCTTCCCGACTCATCGCCGCGCCGCTGCGACTCTACGATTGTTGCCAGGAAACAGACGGTGGGACCGCGTGTGTGGTGACCTCGGCCGAGCGGGCGAAGGATGCTAAGCATCCCGCCGCTATGATCCGCGGCATCGGTGTCGGCGCCGGTGCTGAGCAAGAGCAAATGACCAGCTTCTATCGCGATGATATCGCGACGCTGCCCGAGATGGATGTTGTCGCGAAGCAGATGTGGGAAGTCTCGGGGCTCAGCGCCAAGGACGTCGATGCGGCGGTGATCTACGACGCCTTTTCGTCGATCGTGCTTTGGCAGTTGGAGTCGTTTGGCTTCTGTGAGCCGGGCGAAGCGAAAGATTTCATCAAGGACGGCAATCTCGAGGTTGGAGGACGCTTGCCGACGAACACTCACGGTGGCCAACTCAGCGAGGCATATGTTCACGGGATGAATGGTGTGAACGAAGGTGTTCGTCTCATTCGCGGGACGTCGACCAACCAACCGGCCAAGAACGATCATGTCTTGGTGACGGCGGGTGTCGGGGTGCCAACTAGCGCGATGGTATTGGGGAAGATGAGTTGACCGTCCTTACGGACGAGGCGAATCGATCGGGCGATGCGCCCGATCACGCCGACCAGCGAATTGTAATAGGGAGAAGATCATGCCGGAAGCTGTCATCGTCGAAGCGTTGCGTTCGCCAATCGGGCGCGGCAAGCCGATCAAGGGTTATCTCAGCGGTTTTCACCCAGCGACACTGTTGGGAATGCTCCAAAGAGCGGTCGTAGCGAAAGCCGGTATCGATCCCGCTGCAGTCGAACAGATTATTGGCGGCTGTGTTACGCAAGCTGGTGAGCAATCGAACAACCTGGCGCGCAATGCTTGGCTTTCGACTGGAAAAGAATGGGGGACGGCTGGAACGACGGTCGATGCCCAGTGTGGTTCGGGCCAACAAGCCAACCACTTGGTCTCCGCACTCGTGAAGTCCGGCGCGATCGACTGCGGTATCGCCTGCGGCGCGGAAGTAATGAGCCACGTTGGGCTTGGGCAGAGCGTTCAGCACGGGCCGGGTTTCTTCCAGCCCGACGACTGGTCCTGGGATATGCCGCTCAACCAGTTTGATGCGGCCGAGAAGATTGGCAAGAACTACGGCTTGACGCGCGAAGACTGCGATCAGTTTGCGTTGCGCTCGCAAGATAACGCGATGCGAGCTGTCAAAGAGGGGCGCTTTGCTCGAGAGATCCTGCCGATCGAGGCTCCGATCTTAGGGGAAGACGGCAAACCGACGGGTGAGACCCGATTGGTCGATGTCGACCAGGGGATCCGCCCGAGTACGCTAGAGGGACTGGCGGCCTTGCCTCCGGTACAAGAGGGGCAAATGCACACGGCCGGGAATTCCTCGCAGATTTCCGACGGCGCAGCGGCGGTGTTGTGGATGTCCGAGGAACGCGCCAAGGAGCTCGGGCTGAAGCCGCGGGCGCGCTTGCGCACAAGTGATTTGGTCGGTTCGGACCCCGATCTTCTGTTGAGTGGTCCGGTCGATGCGACCAAGCGTGTGATCGAAAAGCACGGCCTGAAGATCAAGGACATTGATCTGTACGAGATCAACGAAGCCTTTGCTTCGGTCGTTCTCTCGTGGGGCCGTGAGTTCGATATCGACATGGACAAGGTCGACGTCAACGGCGGTGCGATTGCTCTCGGTCATCCGGTTGGATGTACGGGTTCGCGGCTCATCGTCACGGCTCTGCACGAGCTCGAGCGCACTGGCAAAAACACTGCGTTCATCAGCATGTGCTGCGGATCCGCTCTGGGAACGGCAGCAGTTCTAGAACGTCTCGACTGAGCTGTGTTCCTACGGGGGACGGATGTCGATCCCCGTAGGACCAGTAACTAGCTCGCCCGCACTTTTTCGACGACTCGTGCGAAAGATTCGTCGTCCGCCGGGTCTTCCGGCATCCGCAGGGTGATGGAGTCGAGCAGCGAGCCGTACCACTCGCGCAGGACTGCGGTGATGTCGTCGTAAGTCGCGGACGGAACAAGCGCGTCAAAGAGTTCGTCGGAGATTGCCGCTTTCATCTCTGCCCATTTGCCATGGCGGCTGAGCTGGAGCAGCGTCTCGCCGATGTCTTTGAACCCGAGCAGCTCCAGAGTCGGCCAATACTGTGGCGTTGAGAAGACGAAGCCGAGGTAGCCTTTTAATCGCTCGCGCTCGTCCGCGACGGCGGCGGAGGAGGGTCCAGTCGCAACGAAAGTGGAACCGATCGTCTCGACGCTATCGGGGCTACGATCTTTTCTGGCCCGACCACGAGCCAGATTCGGCAGGATGACCTCGCTCAGATAGCGCGGGTTGGTGTTCGTTGGATGGGTCATGAAGCCGTCCGCAGCTTCGCCCGCGAGGCGGGTCATGTTGCGGTTGACCCCTCCAAGCAAGATGCGCGGGGGGCCGCAAGACAGCGGCTCGGGTGCGAAGAAAGGCTGCATCTTGGTCAAGGTGTAGTTCGGGGACTCGAAGTCCAGCTTCTCGCCGCTTTGCCACGAGTGCCAGATTGCCCGCAGACTTGCGACGTAGTCGCGCATGCGGGGGACGGGTGCCGTCCACGGCGTACTGAAGCGGCCGACGATGTTGCCCTTCACTTGCGAACCCAGCCCGAGGGAGAATCGGCCCGCAGAGAGAGTCTGGAGGTCCCAGGCTGAGTACGCGACGACCATTGGGGAGCGAGGAAACGCGAGCGTGACGCTGGTGACGACTCTCAGGGCCGTGGTGTGCTCGAGCGCCAGCAGTGATGTCATCAATGAGTCGTGAATCGACTCCGGGATCAAGAGTCCGGTGAATCCACAGCGCTCCGCACGCTGGGCGTAGGTAGCCGTGCGGCCTAAAGGCATGCGCGGATCTTCGACGGAGGCGTAGACTTCCATGGGCTTCTTAGTAGCTCACCCCGTGCGGGGAGCAAGTCTCGTCTCAGGCTGCTCTTCTTGCTACATCGGGCAGATGTTTCTGATGCGTTTCGACATGCGAGCTCCAGACTTTGGGGCCGCGTCGGCTCCCGAACTCTACTCCGCCGCGCTCGAGATGGCTGAATGGGGTGAGCAGCACGGCTGCATGACGATTGTCATCTCGGAGCATCACGCGTCGCCGGACGGCTACCTTCCGTCGCCGTTGATACTGGCTCCGGCAATCGCAGCGCGGACGAAAGCCATGCCGATTCAGGTTGCCGCTTTACTTCTGCCGTTGTACGAGCCGGTGCGTTTGGCCGAGGACCTGGCGGTGCTCGATCTGTTGAGCGATGGGCGCGTGTCTTATGTCATTGGCCTCGGCTATCGGGACGAGGAGTTCGAGATGTTCGGCGTCGCGCGCAAAGGGCGCGGCCGACGCGCCGAAAAGACCATAGAGTTCTTGCGTCGTGCGTGGACGGGTGAGCCGTTCGAATTCGAGGGCAGGCGGGTGCATGTAACTCCGAAGCCAAAGACGCCGGGAGGGCCGGTCCTGATGCTTGGCGGAAGCTCGGCCACCGCGGCCAAGCGCGCGGCGCGATGTGACCTCGGACTGTACGCACAGTCGAGCGCGGACGATCTCGAGACCATTTATCGAGAGGAGTGTAAGGCTCTCGGCAAAGAGGCCGGCTTCTGTATGGTGCCGCCACCAGGGATTGTGACATCGGCCTTTGTCGCGGAAGACGTCGATCGCGCGTGGCGGGAGATGGGGCCTTATCTTCTTCACGACGCCCAGATGTATACGAAATGGCTTGGGGGGGCGGCGGCCGCGGTCACGAGTGGTGCCACCTCGGTGGAGGAGTTGCGCGCTGAACGCGGCGCCTACCAGATTTTTTCAGTGGATGAGGCGATCGCGTTCGTGCGGGAGAGCGGAATATTGGTCACCCAGCCGCTGTGCGGCGGATTGCCGCCGGAGATGGCCTGGCGAAGTTTGCGATTGATCGCCGATCGCGTACTGCCGGCGGTCCATGCTTAAGCGAATGCAAGGGAGTATCGAATGATCGTCAAAGACAAGGTCATTGTCATAACCGGTGCCGGTCCCGGGCTTGGTAGCGAAGTCGCGCGGGTTGCTCTGCGCGATGGGGCTAGGGTGGTGCTCGGCGCCCGTCGGGAGAAAAAGCTTGCCGCGATTGCGGCAGAACTCGACGTCGATGGCAAGAGCGTCGCCTATCGTCCGACCGACATCAACGACCCGGAACATTGCGCGGCACTGATGGAGACGGCGGTGGAGCGCTTTGGTGGGGTCGATGCATTGGTGCAGGTTGCGGCGCTGGACGCGTTGTTTGGGACTCTGCAGTCGACGTCGGCGGAAGACTGGATGAAGTCAATGCAGACCAACGTGGTCGGCAATATGCAAATTGCGCGCGCCGCTGTGCCGCACCTGAAGGCGCGAGGGGGTGGTTCGATCGTACTGATTGGGTCGCAGTCGATGTTTTTAGCCCCAGATATGCCTCAGATTGCATACGCTTCCGCCAAGGGTGCGTTGATCGCGGCGATGCGGCACATGACTCCGGAGCTAGGGCCCGACAAGATTCGCATCAACATGGTGATCCCGACGTACATGTGGGGGCCTCCGGTTGAGATGCTCGTGCAATGGCAGTCGAAAGAACGCGGAATCCCGGAGCAGCAAGTGATCGACGAGATCACCGCCAAGATGCCGCTCGGCGAGATCCCGGCGGACGAGGATGTTGCGGAGGCGGTCGCGTTCTTTTGTTCCGATCGATCGCGAATGATCACCGGCGAGACGCTGTTGGTCAACGCGGGTGAAATGGTTCGATGAGATTGTCTTGTGGCTTGATGCCGTCGGCATCGGTGCCGCGTTTGGCGTTGTTGGCTGAGGGAAGCCGTGACTCCAGAGTTGGCTCCGCACACGTTCAGCGGGAGGTCGGAAGAACTTCGCGCGCGAGCCGACGCTCTGGGGCGGGGCAGGGGGTTGGGGAGCTGATCTTCTGGCCGACCGCCCCCGACAATGGTCGGGAGCTGCGCGCGATGGCCGCGGCGATCCAGTTATCTTTCAAAAGGAGTCTGTGTGAAATATCTGCATCGAGAAGATCTCCGTGCTTGGTCGACTTTCGACGAAAGTCGCGACGTAGACTTCAACTCGATCGCTTGGATCCGCGGCGATGGAAATGTTCTCATCGACCCACTGCCGATGTCGGACGGTGACGTGCGACAGTTGGAGGAGTTGGGTGGGGCAGCTGTGGTCGTGGTGACGAACTCCGACCACATCCGCGATAGTCGAAATCTCGCGGATCGCTTTGGCGCGCAGATTTGTGGCCCAGCCGGCGAGAGGAGCACCTTTGCGATCGACTGTGATCGTTGGTTGGGCGATGGTGACGAGGTGGTCGCCGGTCTGAGTTCCATTGAAATGCGAGGCTCGAAGACGCCGGGGGAACTGGCGGTTGTGCTGGACGGTCACACGTTGATTACCGGCGATTTGGTGCGTGGCCAACACGCCGGGCGGTTGAACCTCCTTCCCGAACCGAAACTGCAGGATCGCGCGGCCGCCTGGGACAGTGTCGATAGGCTGGCGAAGTTGCCGAACGTCGAGGCGGTCCTCGTAGGCGACGGCTGGCCGGTTTTTTCCGGTGGTGCGGCCGCCCTTCGCCGTTTGCTAGCAGAGAGATGACTCCGCGCCGTACGTCGGAGCAGGGGGCGAACACATGACCCAACAGTTCATGACCGTCGATTGCGTCGATCATGTTGCGACAGTGACGTTGAACCGTCCGCCGGTGAATGCGCTGACTCCAGAGGTGTTTGGGGAGATTCTGGAAACCTTTCGGTCGGTGGCCGTGGATTGGGATGTGCGCGCAGTTGTCTTTGCTTCGGCTGCGGAGAAGGTGTTCTGTGCTGGAGCTGACATGAAGGCTCCGGTGGCCGACAGGAACGGACCCGAGCCCACCGATCGCGGTCGCCTCGCGCGCGCGGCGA
>JAJCZJ010000084.1 GCA_029262455.1 Deltaproteobacteria bacterium
CCCTTTGGGTTCGTTTTCCTGGCCAGGCTTGGCGATTTGCCTTCCATTCCGTTATCTCTCAACCGATCCGGACGAAACAGTGATTCCCTCCGCATCCCGCAAGAACCACGATTTGAACCCTGCATTGTTCGACAGCCTCCGCCGGGAGAAGGCTAGGGGATCGAGATGCCAACTTCCTTCTTGGCTTTGTGCCGCGGCGCTTTCGCGCACACGTTCAAGAGCGAAGGGGAACCGGCTGTCAGGAATTAGGGTTTTCGCGGCTTGGCCGACGCTCCGGGCAGTAGCGCTCGAGCTCGGTGCGGAGGTCTTGGATCGAGAGTTGTCCGGGGGCTACGGATGCGTTGAGGAAACCATACGTAAGTAGCGAACCACAAAGGGGAAAAAAGACTCTTGATGCGGCTCCGTGCGGGCCCATGGCGATGACGATCATGGGTCGCTCTCGATGGCGTCGCAGGAGGTCCAGGAGTCGATTCGAGTCCTCGTTGGTGTTGGCGGTGGCGGCGATCTTCGTGATCGTCGCTCCTGAGGCCACCGATTCCTCGACCATTTCGTCGAGCTCGTCGCTGGGTGGCGTCGTTGCGAAGTCGTGGTGCGATGCGATCGTCGTGATGCCGCGCGCGAGGTCGAGAACGGTGTCGCGGATCTCGCTCTTGAGCTCAATGTCGATGGCGTCGATGGTGTCGATTGAGGCCTCGATGATGGCCAGGCGCTCGGAGTCTCGTAGCGCGGCGCCGCCGCCTTGTGCGGTGTGACGAACGGTCATCAACGTGGGCGCTAGGGCGCGGGATTGGCGTGCGATGTCGGCGACGTTGCTCGGTTCCAATTGATCGAAGAGGTCGACGCGCAGCTCGATCACATCGGCCCAGCGCAATGCCTCGCGCCCGTGTGCTACGAGCTCGGCATCGGTGAGCGGTACGGCGATCCGCGGTGGCATGCCGAGCTCGAGTTTTCCGATGGCGACCGTTTCGACCATGGGTGCACCCTATCGGAAAGCGGGCGACGATCCGAGCGACTTTGCACGGGCGTCGGAGAGAATCTTGGCGGCCGTATAGAGGTTGCGTTGGGAGTGGCTCGACATCGGCAAGGCTGCGTGGGTAAATCAGCGGGCTGCAGATGATCCCGGGATGAATGAGGTTGAACGACAGGCGGAGGGGGAGGTGAAAGAAGACCTGCCCTGGGTGGTGTTCCGACGCGGCTGTGTTGCCGTCGTTCTGCTCGCCGCTGTGATCCGCATGGTCGGCCTCGACCAGGTCCCGCCGGGGCTGTTCTGCGACGAGGCCGGCAATGGCTACAACGCCTTCTCTCTCCTGAAGAGCGGCGTCGACGAAGAAGGGACCTTTCTGCCGCTCTACGTTTGGTCGTTTGGAGTTAGCTACAAGAACCCGGTCTTCATTTATTCCGCCATTCCCGTTGTGGCGCTGTTGGGACTGAGTGAGACCAGCATCCGGTTGGTTGCGGCGCTGTGGGGCGTGGCCGGAGTCCTGTCCTTCCTCTGGCTAGGGACTCTACTCTTCGGCCGCCGCGGCGGGTTGTGGAGCGGTCTCTTCCTGGCGCTGTGCCCGTGGCATTTGCATTTCAGTCGACTGGCTTTCGAACTGATCGCCGTGTTGCCACTGTTCGCAGCCGGCTTTGCGTCCTTCCTGCTCGCGGTTCGCGGTCGGCCGCGCTGGCTGATCGGCTCGGGAATTTTCTTCGCCCTGAGTCTCTACGCCTACGCACCGGCGAAGATGTTTGTTCCTTTGTTCATCGTCGGCGCCGCGCTGCTCCACGCGGGCGAGCTGTGGCGCAACGCGCGCTGGTGTGCGGCGGGGGCCCTGGCCGCCATTGTCACTGGGCTGCCGGTGGCAATTTTCGATCTGACGCACGGCGACAAGTCGCGGCAGTATTTTCGCGATACGACGATCCTGCGTGATTCGATGTCGGTGCTGGAGAACGCCAACCGCGTTTTCGAAAACTGGAAGACGTTCTTCACTCCCGATTTTCTCTTCCACTACGGTGACCCGCTGTTTCGCCACTCGGTTCCCGACGTCGGCCAGCTCTACTTTGCGATGATCCTGCCGGTGCTGTTGGGCTGCATCTGGGCTCTGTGGCGCCATCGACCGGGTGGCAAGCTGCTGTTGTGGTGGCTCGTGTTGTTTCCGATCGCGCCGAGTCTGATGAACGAAGTCCCGAGCGCCTCGCGCGGTTTCATGGGCGCCGGTGTCTTCTGCCTGCTTTCCGCAGCTGGGATGGCTGCGCTGTACAACTGGCTGCGCAGACGCGGCGGAGCTTTGCGTTGGCTGCACGACATTGCCGTTTCCCTGATTCTCGCGACGCTGCTCTTTGAAGCGGGGCGGCTTGGCTATCGCTACGTCACGGTGTATCCGGCAGCGGCATCGAACGATTTCCAGTACGGCTACCGCGAAGCGTTGGAGTTGATGGAGCCGCTGCGCGACTCGTATGACACGCTGTTGATGACCACGACCGACGGCAATCAGGCGCAGATCTTTCCTCTGTTCTACAACGAAGTGCTACCCGAGACTTGGTTGGAACGAAGGAACTCCGGATACGTCATCGTCGACCCAGCTGAGTTTGGCCGCTATGACCCCAAGAAGAACAAGGTCTTGGCCGCATTGCGCGATAACGACCTGGGGCTCTTCGATAAGATCGGCGTCAAAGGCGAGGTGCGCGATCCCAACGGCAACCGGGTCTTCACGATTGCCGAGATCGAGAAACGCGGGCTCTTCGCTCGCGAGTGGCTACTGCTCGGCGTGTTCGACAACAGCGATGGTCGAGCGATGCACGAAGAGCACTTTCCCAACCACACTCCCGATCTCGATGCGTATCCGAGTGATGACGGATCGTTGTATTGGCGGCGCGTACTGCCGATCTTTGTGCGGATCGAGTTGCATCACTTCTACCGCCCGTCGATCGAACCCTCGGGCGAAGAGCCGGTTTGGGTTTGCGCCTACGCCGCGACGAACTTGGTCGCCGAACGTGCGACGACAGTGCGTGTGGAGTTCGATGGACCGCCGCAGTGGCTGCAGACGTGGCTGCGCGGGCAGCCGACTTCCGATCGAGTCAAGCAGATCGGCTCGCACAGCGCCTTTGAGGTTTTGGAACTCGAAGCGGGCGACAACCCATTGCTGCTGAAGACGTGCCGGGGCAATGCCGATTGGTGGTTCTCTGCAAGGCTGCGAGGCACCGACGGCGGCAGTGTCGATGGCGTGGAGGCTCGTGCGGTGATTCCGGTGACGGATCCACCGGCCGGAGCAGCGGCGGTCGTGCCGGCGCCGACCCAATTGGTCAGCGGCTTTTCTCGCGTACTCTCGTTCAGCCACGAGCACGCCTTCGACAGCGACTATCGCGGCGGAAGCCCTGGCTGGATCGAGCATTTGTACGATCATAACGGTGCTGTCACGTGGGAAACCGGTCAGGTTCCGGCGGTTGCTGAAACCGCAGTCGTATTCACGGCGCGGGTCTCGCCGGTTGCCGGCCGGGCTCAGCTCTGGGTCGACGGCCGATTCGCGCTCGAATTCGATACGGGTCGCTTCGAATTGCCGATGCGCTGGCAGCGCGACGGGTTTGTCTTGCGCTACTTTCCTGAGGAGACCTCTGACTTTCAAGCCGGCTCGTGGGTTCTCCAGGTTCCGCGTCAGTACACCAGAGCTGGGCACCCGCTTGTGCTGCGCGTCTCTCACGTCGATGGAGGGCGCGACGCTAGCTTCATGCTCAAGGGATACTCCGATACGGCCGAGCACGAGGGCGTGACGCTGTCGTCGTTGGGCGGGGGAGCACGTTGAGAACGGCGCCCGACACGCAGGCGACGGGGTTGTTCTCGATGTGGCGCAATACACGGATGGTCGTGTTGACGGCGATCAGTGCTTCGCTCTTTGCGGCATTGTTGATCCCGTTCAAGTTGCTACCGCTCATTCCCGGGGTCACCGAGCTGCGGCCGGCGAACGCCATCCCAGTCGTGTGCTCTTTGCTTTTCGGACCGGCGGCGGCGTGGGGAGCGGCGATCGGTAACCTCATCGGCGACTTCTTCGGTGGCTTTGGTCCCGGCGCGCTCGTCGGAGCGGCGGGAAACTTCTTCTATGGGCTCTTGCCGTACCGCGTGTGGCGAGCCTTTTCGGATGAGGATCCTGTGCCGAGCACGATCCGACAGTGGGTCCTTTTCGTTTATTCACTGGCGGTAGCGTCGGCCGCCTGTGCGCTTGTCGTCGGCTGGGGCATCAACGCGCTGGGGTTCGTGCCGTTTCAAGCGTTGACGAATATCGTGTTTGCCAACAACTTCATCGTTTCCCTGGTGCTGGCACCGTTGCTTCTGCGCGCTCTCTACGGGCGGGTACGGGTCGCCGGGTTGCGCTTTGACGATCTTCGCACCGCGGCGCCGCGACCGCGACCGATGCGCTATGCCGGTGTCGTGCTCGTTTCGATTGCGACGTTTGGCGGCATCTGGGTGGGCAACATGCTCGCGCTCGGCTACCTGGTGCTGCCGATCGAGTCGGTCGCGCAAGTGACGATCGGCGTCGCCCCGTTCGTGGTGCTTCTACTGATCGGGGCACTGTTACTGTGAGCGGCGCTACGACAAAGCCTCTAGCCGAGTTGCGCGGGGTTTCGTTTCGCTATCCAGGCTCGGTCGAGTCGGCGCTGGACGGGATCGACTTGTCGCTGCAGGCGGGCGAGCTAGTCCTGATCCTGGGGGAGAGCGGCGCTGGCAAGACGACGTTGGCGCGTTGTTTGAACCGAGCGATCCCGAGCTATCAGCGAGGCGATCTCAGTGGATCGCTTTGGCTTGCTGGCGAGGATCGCTCGACGGCTTCGGTTGCGGACCTGGCTGGAGTTGTGGGTTTGGTGACGCAAGACTTCGACGCGCAGTTGTTCTCGACGAATGTGTTGCTCGAAGTGGCGTTTGGGCTGGAGCAGCTCGGAGTCAGTCGCGACG
This sequence comes from Deltaproteobacteria bacterium, assembly GCA_029262455.1. GTDB lineage: Bacteria > Desulfobacterota > Binatia > HRBIN30 > CADEER01 > CADEER01. Next base: position 4,928 of record JAJCZJ010000084.1, read on the forward strand.
AAATGAAGGGCCGCGTGCTCGAGTCGCTCGCTATGGTTGGCTTGGAGGGTTTCGACAGGCGCGATCCGAGTACGCTATCGGGAGGCGAGAAGCAGCGTTTGTCGATTGCCGCTGTCGTCGCGATGCATCCTGGGCTCTTGGTTTTCGATGAGCCGACGACCGACCTCGACCCGCTCGGCAAACGGGAGATCTTCGAGCTTCTGGGTCGGTTGCGCGATGGTGGAATGGGCGTCGTGCTGATCGAGCACGAGATCGAGGCGAGCGCTGTCGCGGATCGGGTCGTGCTGATGCGCGAGGGGAGAATCGTCGAGGATGGCGAGCCGGATCGAGTCCTGCGCAACACCGAGTGGCTGGTCGAATTGGGTCTCCCGGTGGCGGATCTCGACGCGATTGCTGTTGCGATCGGGTATGATGGGCGGTTGGGTTCGGTTGCCGAAGCGGCGCAACAGATTTCCAGGGCCCGCGGACCGCTAAAGAGGGTCGAGAACGACGAGCGGCGTCCGGGGGAGACCTTGGTCGAGGTGCGCGATGTGACGTTCGCCTACCCAGATGGTCCGACGGTTTTGCACGGCATCTCGCTCGATGTGAGGATCGGGGAGATCGTCGCGTTGGTTGGACCGAACGGCTCGGGCAAGACGACGTTTTCGAAGCACTTGAACGGCTTGTTGAGTCCGAGTGGCGGCAGTGTTCACGTCGCCGGCCGCAACCTGCGTGAGCTCGACCTCGAAGACGTCGCGTCTGTCCTCGCCTATGTCTTTCAAAACCCGGACCACCAAATCTTTGCCAGCTCGGTGCGTGATGAGGTTCGGTTTGCGGTCGATAATCTCGGGCTCGAGGAAGCCGAGGTCGCTGAACGCTGCGCCGAGGCGATTGCCGCGGTCGGTTTGCAGGGGTTGGAAGATGCCGATCCTTTTCTATTGGGGAAGGGGCATCGACAGCGCTTGGCGGTTGCGTCGCTCTTGGTCTTGCGACCGCGGTTGTTGATCTTGGACGAACCGACGACAGGGCTCGATGTCGGTGAACAGCGCGAGATGATGACGCTGCTTTCGGGCCTGCGCGAAGCCGGTGCCGGCGTGTTGGTCATTACACATACGCCTTGGGTGGTGGCGGAGTGGAGCGACCGCTGCATCGCACTGGAGTCGGGCAACGTGCTCTTCGATGGTCCTACGGGTAAGTTTCTCGCAGCGGCAGACATCATGGAGCGCTGCGACTTCGAGCCGCCAACGGCGACCCAGGTAGGCGCGGCGCTGGGAGTCACGGTGCGCAGCGTCGGCGAATTGATCGCCTCACTTGCGGCGCCGTCGGGTCAGTGAGTGCAGATAGACTTCGAGATTCGTGTAGGCGCGGCGCAAGTCGAAGCCGTTGCGGTCGCTCGCGTCGGACGGGTTGAGTCCGCGGCTGCTCTCCCAATCATCGGCCATGCCGTCGCGGTCCAGGTCGGCGGGCGGGGCGTCGGTGTTGGGCGGTGCTGGCCAGCCGCCGACGTCATCCTGCGAATTGACGAGGCCACCGTTCTGCTGCTCGACCTGGGCAACGACACGGTCGTCGACCGCATCGCGAGCGTGTGACGCTCCGGCATCGCGCAGCACGCGGCGGTATGCGGCGCGCGCACTGTGTCCGCGCGGTCGGCGCCGATCGAAGCGAAAGGGCCGATCGACGAAGGTAAAGGCGCCGACAAAGTCGGAAGCCTGTACGGCGCGCGTATCGAGAGTGCCGTTTTCATTGCGGTCGACGCGGTTGCCGCGCTGGAAGACTTGCACTTCCTCCGCCGTGCCTTCGATTTGCAGGAAGACGCAGGGGCAGCCGACGGTTGGGCCGGATACGTAGGTGTTGCCGATCATGTTGAGGCGGATCTGGTAGGGGTCGGCAACCGTATGAGTCGGCAGCAGGCCCCAGTCGTAAATAACGTTGCCGACGAGATCGACATCGAGGCCGAGCCCGGGCTGGCCTGGTGGCGGAGGATCTTGCTGCCCGCCGAGCGATGGGCTGCGCCGATTGTGGTGCGCCCAGAGGTTTCGGTAGAAGGTGTATCCGCGCTCGCCTTGGCCGCGCACCAGCGAACCTCGACCGTGCACGCCTTCTGGGTGGAACGAGTCGTGAAGGCTCTCGGAAACGATCGAATGTTGGATCGTGACGTTGGTGGACTTCGTGACCGATAGCGTCTCGTCCATCGACCAGGAGGCTGAGACGTGATCGACGATGACGTTGTCGCAGCGGATGATGGTCAGGGAGTCGGCAGCGTCGCCCGAGAGGTCGTTGTTGCCGCGCCCCGGCTTGCCGGGAATGGACGCGGCATTGACGTCGCCGGGGCGAAAGCGCAGATAGCGGACGACAATATCGTTGGAAAAGAAGATCTCGGCCGGATAGCCGCGCAGGGTGATGCCTCCCGGGGAAGTCTGTCCGGCGATGGTGAGATTGTCGGCCTCAATGCGCAGAGGTGATTGGAGGTCGATGGTGCCGCTGATTTCGAAGACGATGGTGCGCGGCCCGTTGGCAGTCTCGACGGCGTCGCGCAGCGAACCCGCTCCGCCGTCGGCCAGAGTCGTCACGTGGTACACGTCGCCGCCGCGTCCGCCTGCTGCGGTCGCACCGAAGCCGACGGCGCCTGGGAAGGCCAGCTTGGGCCCAGCGGCGTAGAGCTCGGCGCTGGTGAGGGCCACCAGTAAAATATAGAGCGCGAGTCGCTGCATTGTCCTAGAGAGTAATCGATGAACGTAGTGGAATACCACTGCGTAGTGCGCTTTTCCGTGTGTGAAGGAAGTTGCATGTATCTCTACCTCGACGAATCATCGTGGCTCCATCGCTGTCATCCACTGGTACGGCTGGTGGTGGCCTTTGCCCTGTTCGTCGCGGCATTTTTGGCCGATCGCGCCGTCTGGCAGGTCCCGCTCCTGGTCGTCGTTGCGTTGCTGGTGGGCACGACCGGAGCTTGGCGCAATGTGGTCCGGTTGCGGTATCTGTTCGTCGTCGTGGCAGTGATGACCTTCGCTGTTTGGTCGCTGTTCTACCGGGCCGTCGATGAGCCGGAGTTGTGGCGGCTCGGTCCGTTGATGGTCTCAGAGGCCAGCCTGCGATTCGCGGCGACGATGGCTCTCAAGCTGACGGTGTTTTTGGCCGCTGGGACGGTCTTCTTGTCGGTGACTCGGGTTGAGGAGTTTGCGTTCGCGCTGACCTCAGCAGGGCTGCCGTACAGGATCGGATTCGCCATCACCCTTTCGTTTCGCCTGGTGCCGGTGTTCCTCGAATCGGCGCGCAAGGTGGTCGAGGCTCAGCGCTGTCGAGGTTTTGATTTCGAACGCGGCGGATTGGCGGAACGCGTGCGGCGTTATGTGCCGGTGTTGGTGCCTGTGTTCATGGGCGCGCTGCGGCGCACGGACGGTCTCGCCATGGCCTTGGATGCGCGCGGCTTTCAACTCGACGAGGATCGGACCTCGTATCTTCATTACCCGGTCAGCTCGACTGATGTGGAGGTTGTGCTCGCGAGTGCCGCGATGGTTGTTGGTTATGTCGTGTTGTCTTGGCGGGGAGTCCTGACCTTTGTCTGAGCTCGGTGGGTGAAATTGACGTCCGAGGGAAGTTCACAGATGTAGAAGAGGCCTGGGTCCGTGGAGTTGAGTGTGCTAGCACCTCATCCTCTGCAGCGTGAAAAGGTCTGGCGATGTTCGAACAGCTAGAAGCACTCCCCGACGATCCAATTCTCAGCTTGATCAAGCTCTTTCGCGAGGACCTCTCGACGAAGAAGGTCGATCTCGGAGCGGGCGTTTACCAGAACGAGGCTGGTCAAACCGAAGTTTTGCCTAGTGTGAAGCGGGCCGAGGCCAAGATTCTCGAGGAGCAGACGACCAAGACCTATGAAGGCCTGGCCGGCAGTGCGGACTACAACACAGCGATGCAGCGGCTCGTCTTTGGCGACGATCACGCGGCCCTGCGCGATGGCCGGGTGGCCACGGTTCAGACTACGGGCGGTTCCGGTGGGTTACACGTCGCTGCTCGGGTTCTGGCGGGTGCAAGTCCCGGGGCAAAGGTTTGGTTGAGCGAGCCGACGTGGCCGAATCACGGCCCGTTGCTAGCGAGCGCGGGCATCGAGTTTGCGAGCTACCCCTACTTGAATCTGGCGACGCAGCAGATTGACTTTGACGCGATGCTCGGCGCACTGGCGGGGGCTCCGGCTGGCGATGTCGTTTTATTGCACGGCTGTTGCCACAATCCGAGTGGAGCGGATCTGTCGACGGAACAGTGGCGGGCCTTGCTCGAAGTGGTTGAGAGGCGCGGCTTGGTTCCGTTCATTGACATGGCGTACCAGGGCTTCGCCGAGGGGGTGGCCGAGGACGCGTATGGAGTGAGGCTGTTCGCCGCGAAGTTGCCGGAGGTTGTGGTCGTCACTTCCTGTTCGAAGAACTTCGGACTGTACCGAGAGCGCGTAGGGACGGCGAACATCGTCGCGGCGTCAACGGCTGCGGCTGTCACGGCGGGAAGCCACCTGGCGAGCAATACGAGGCGGATTTATTCGATGCCGCCGGCGCATGGCGCGGCGGTGGTTGCGACGATTTTGAATGACGAGCGGTTGCGAGCCGAGTGGCTGGAAGAGTTGGCGGAGATGCGGACGCGGATCAATGCGCTGCGCCGGGACCTGGCCGCGACTTTGGCAGCCAAGACGGGGAGTAATCGCTTCGACTTTGTTGCTGATCAGCGCGGAATGTTTTCATTGCTAGGGCTGAGCCCGGAGCAGGTTGGTCGGCTGCGCGATGAGTTTCACGTGTATATGGTTGGTTCGAGCCGGACGAACATTGCGGGTGTTCGTGAGGCGAACCTCGACTATCTGAGCGATGCGATTGCGGCAGTGTTGTGATGGTTTTTATTGGCCACGGATGACGGGCAGAGCCCAACAACATCTCAAGAAGGATGTTGGCATTTTGATCCCCTCACCCTTAACCCTCTCCCGGAGGTAGAGGGGAAGGCTCTCGGGTTGTCGGCTTGGGGTTGCTCGCGTCGCGAGTTCGTTTCACTTTTCCCGTACCCCGTACCCCGTACCCCGTACCCCGTACCCCGTACCCCGAAGGTAGATGGCAAGGCTCTCGGGTTGTCGGCAAGTACTCGTCTCGCGGTTCGAATTTCGCCGGCGTTCCTATCCCATGGAGGGCGAAGCTCCTGCTGAGCCTGATCGGCGTTTGAAATCCGCTGATTCTCGCTGGATGGGAATTGAATCTGCCGTACAATGATCGCGGCGCCCCCTGATGATCGAGATCGAATGGACTGAATCGAAGGAAGCGGAGCTCGCGCACATGCGCTCGCTTCCGGAGGGATCTCTGTGTTGGCTGGCCGGCGGGTTGGGCAACCCTCAATGAAGAAGATTGAATGGGTCGAGCCTGAGGGGTGTCGACACGAGAGTCGCGAAGCACCGGGTACTCGCGTGTGGCGTGTGATGATGATGACTCTTCGGATTCTGTTCTTGAGCTGCCTTATCTCTGGGATGTCGGCTCTCCTGATCGGGTGCTTGTTGCAGAACTCGACGTTTGAGACCGGCGCCTTGCAAGGTTTCGGTCTAGCACTCTTGTCTGGGCTGAGTATGGTGATTGGCTTTGTGATCCCTCCGGGGGGAAGCGTGGGGCCAGCGAGCGTTACAGTTGATGAACGTGGGATTCGTGCGGGAGACGCGGTTTTCGAGTGGCGCGATTGCCTTGGATTCCAGTTTGACGATGAGAAGGGGACTCTGGAGATCTACCGCAAGCAGGGTCCGCTGATGTCGGTGTTCCTTCCTGAAGGGGAAAAGCGGCAAGAGATCTTGAGTCGGCTTTACCAACACCTCAGCAACCGACGCTTAGATCACGACCCGTTTGCTGGCGGGCGTCGGGACAATTTCCCTTGGTGGTTTGGGCTGGGGCTGTGCGCGATCGTTACGATCTGTGCACTCGGAGCCGGAGTCCTGGCAGCTCTGTGGCTGCCTTTCACTGCCGAATCGGACACAACCGTGGACTTCCTAATTTGGATCGGAGGACCCGCGGCCTTGGGCGGGCTGCTGGTCGGGGAGTTTGTCCGCTATCGCTGGCACTTGACGCCAGGGCTCAGGAAGGTTTGGGGTTTCGGTGGCGGCATGCTTTGGGTTTTAGTCGCGGGTACCAGCTTCGCCGCGTCCCTGACCTCTACCCGGGGAGATGCTCCGCTCCGTGATCGCGTTGCTGCCGGGGTGTGTCGCAACGATGGTGATTGGCTGTCTTGTAACCAACCTTGCCGGACACTACGCGGAGCCTTAATGTCCAGGCGTGAGGAGTTGCGCGAGAAGTTTCGGACTGAGCGGAGTCGGTCCGAGCCGTCTGGCTAGGCTCATTTTTGCTCACGGATGAACGCGAAAGGCTGCGCCCGTATGATCTGCGGGCGAGTTGAGGCACGCCTTGGCCCGTCCTTGGTAAGCGTTGCCGATTAATCGCTCAGCCCTGACATCTAAGTCTCCTTCTCCCTCGGAGGCTGTCGATTTTCTCGAAATGACGGGCAACGCCCAACAAGATCTCGTCTCCCGCATTGCGCGCGGGAGAGGATTGAAGGTGAGGGTTCGTTCTTGAAGGTGCGCGCGAAAGCGCTGCGGGACAAGGGCAAGAAGGAAGTTGGCATTTCGATCCCCTCACCCTTAACCCTCTCCCGGAGGTAGAGGGGAAGGCTCTCAGGTCGTCGGCTTGGGGTTGCTTGCGTCGCGAGTTCGTTTCACTTTTCCCGTACCCCGTACCCCGTACCCCGTACCCCGTACCCCGGAGGTAGAGGGGAAGGCTCTCAGGTTGTCGGCTTGGGGTTGCTCGCGTCGCGAGTTCGTTTCACTTTTCCCGTACCCCGTACCCCGTACCCCGTACCCCGGAGGTAGAGGGGAAGGCTTTCAGGTTATCCGCTGTACGCGTGTCGCTAGCCGACGCGCGTAATCAGTTGTTCGATCAGTGCGTGGAGGCTTTCGCGGTAGGGCGACTCGGGCAGGCGGGAGAGGGCGTCGTGGGCGTGGCGGCTGTGCTCCACTGCTAGACGCTGGCCTTCATCGATGACTTTGGAACGCCGCAATCGTCCGAGGATTGCGCTGACTTCGCCTTCGCTGAGGTCGGGTTTCGCGAAGAGCTCTGCCATTTCGGCGTCGTCGGCGATGGCGAGGACGATCGGAAGCGACGGGTTGCCTTCGCGTACGTCGAGGCCGACTGGCTTGCCGAGTTGCTCTTCGTCCGCCGTTACGTCGAGTACGTCGTCGACGATTTGGAATGTTAGTCCGACGTGACGCGCGCAATCGGCGACTGCGTCCACCAGCTCGGGTGGCGAGGGCTTGGCGAGTGATGCCGAGATGCGTGCTCCCTGCTCGAAGAGGGATGCGGTCTTGCGGTAGACGATCTCGAGATAGTCTTCGATCGTTACTGCGGGGTTGTTGCGGAAACGGCTCTGCATGATCTCGCCCTCGGTGAGGGAGACGCAAGCTTCGGCGGCCCAGTTGATTTGTTCGGCGTCGAAACGGCCGCAGATCTGGAAGGCGCGCGAGAACAAGAAATCTCCGGCGACCAGAGTGTGGGCGATACCGTACTTGCGGCGCGCCGAGTCGCGGCCACGACGGACGTCGTTCTCGTCGATGATGTCGTCGTGCAGCAGACTCGCGGAATGGATGAGCTCGAGGGCGACCGCGACATCGACCGCATCGGCGATGGTCTCTCCGCCGCAGGCACGGTACGCGAGAAGCGTCACGACAGGGCGTACGCGCTTGCCGCCTGCACCGATCAGGTGATCGGCGATCTCGGTCATGCGCGGCTCGCGCGACGCCAGAACCTCGTTGAGCCGGTCCTCGACCGCCTGCAGCTCATCAGCGACGAGCGCAACTGCGGTTGCGGTTGCGGAACTCTCTGGGGACTGCGCGTCCGTATTCGTCTGAGGTTCCGTTTGATTCCTCCTGGCCGGAGCGGCGAAGGGCTACACGACCGATGGTAGAATCATGTCAGACGGCGTTCCACTGTCAAGGCAATGGGGCGGGTACAAGTGTGGGTACGGGGTACAGGGTACGGGGTAAAGGGTACGGGGTACAGGGTACGGGGTACGGGGTACGGGGTACAAGTGCGGGGTACGGGTGCGTGATCGTGTCAGAACCGTACCCTGTACCCCGTACCCCGCACTTGTACCCTGTACCCTGCAGTTGTGTACCCCAACTCACCTCATTGCGTTTGGCAGGGGTAGCGGTTAGCTTCCGGAAGGATGGCGGCGCCTCCTCCGATTCCGCGTGAAGTTCGACGCCTTGGCGTACATGCTGTGCGAATCGTCTGGCAAGACGACCATCAGGCGGAGTACGGCAATCGGTATTTGCGCGACAATTGCCCGTGCGCTGAGTGTCGAGAGAATCCGCGCCGGACATTGCCGATCGTCGGACAAGAAGAAGAGGTTTATCCGGTGCAGATTGCGGCAGTTGGTCGTTACGCGATTAGTGTTCAGTGGAGTGATGGCCATGACACGGGGATCTACAGCTATAAAACGCTGCGCGAGATTTGCCCGTGCGCGGCTTGCGTTGGTTAGCGGCGGTGACGTTGCAGGTATTCACGAAGGGGCTCGGCAATGGAAGTTAGTCTAGAACTGATTCGCGAGCGACTGAGCGAGATCCGACCGGTCGGGCTGCGGCACGACATTGTTCAGGCCGGAATGGTGCGCGACGTGAAGCTGGAGGCGGGCCGGGTTCGTATTGAAATGTTGCGCGGCCCCTTGCCGGAGCAGGTGTTGGAAGCGACGCTTGCCGACATCCGTCGCGCTGTAGGTGCGTTCGACGGCATCGACCAAGTCGATATCGAGATCGTCCAGCCTCAGACCGCGGCAACGGAAGAATCCGGCCCTATCCCCGGTGTGGCGGCGATCGTCGCGGTCTCCAGCACCAAGGGCGGTGTCGGCAAGTCGACGGTCTCAGTCAACCTGGCCTGTGCTCTGTCGCGCGCTGGCCTGCGCGTCGGTCTTCTCGATGCCGATATCTACGGGCCGAGTGTGCCGACCATGTTGGGGCGGAGCGAACGTCCAGACGTCACCGACGATCGCAAGGTCACCCCGCTGGAGGCACACGGGCTGCGATTCATTTCGATGGGGCTTTTGTTGGACGACACTTCACCGGTGATTTGGCGTGGACCGCTGGTGACCGGAGTATTGCGGCAATTCCTCAAGGACGTTCATTGGGGCGAGCTCGACGTTCTGATCGTCGATCTGCCTCCTGGTACCGGAGATGCGCAGCTGACGTTGACGCAACACGTTCCAGTGACTGGCGCCGTGGTTGTCACGACGCCGCAGGATGTTGCCTTGATTGACGTCGAGCGTGGCATTGGGATGTTTCGCCAAGTGAACACGCCTGTGATCGGTGTCGTCGAGAACATGAGTGGGTTTACGTGTTCGCAGTGTGGGCACGAGGATGCGCTCTTCGGCAGTGGCGGAGGCGACTCGCTGGCCGAGCGATTTGGTGTGCCGATGTTGGCGCGTTTGCCGATCGTCGAGGATGTACGCCGTGGCGGTGACGAGGGTACTCCGATCGTCATTGGGCAGCCGGAGCATCCGGTCAGCGCGGTGTATGCCGAGTTGGCAGTAAAGGTTCAAGATTTTCTCTCCGCGGACCGTGCGCCGGCTCCGAAGATCATTGGTTGAACGCCGGGGCTGATTCGCGGTGGCGACTCGTATAACCGAAGTTTGCGTCAACTGTGGTGCTTGCGAGCCGGAATGCCCGAATACCGCGATCTACGAGGGCGGTACGGGTTACCAGCTGGACGAACGAGAGCACCCGCCTCTGATCGAGGGCTTCTTCTATATCGTCCCGGAGAAATGCACGGAGTGCGTTGGGTTTTACGATCGCGAGCAGTGCGCTTTGGTCTGTCCGGTCGATTGTTGTGTAACCGATCCAGATCATGCTGAGGACGAACCGACGCTGGTGGCGCGGGCAAAACATCTGCATCCGAGCGTCGAGTTCAAGGAGCCGATCAGGTCGCGCTATCGCTCGCAGTAGCGAGTGAATCAACGGCACATTGCGCGGGATTGATACGTTCGGTATAAATTACGGTTTTCGCTACGCGAAGGAATCAAAGCCCCCCATGGAACGATCGCTCTTCGCTTGCCTGAACCTGGGCCTCATTTTCGGTGCCGCCTACTTCGGAATGAAGTGGTACTTGCGGACGAATCCCGACGTTTCGCAGGTCAATGGCTCGCGCATGCTCAGCTCGTCCGTGCGCGGCTGGTTTTTTTCCAACCTGGATCCGTTTGACGAGCTGTTCATCCGTTGGGAAATCACGCCGACCGTCATCACCTTGGCGCAGCTCGTCGGCAGCGTGCTCTGCGCCGTCGCCTATGCCAGCGGATTGATCTACACCGGCGGGTTCTTGGTGTTGGCCAGTGGCACGCTGGATATTCTCGACGGCCGCCTAGCCCGCCGCACCCGAGGTGGAACGAAATCGGGCGCGTTTCTCGACTCGGTCGTCGATCGCTACAGCGAGTTCATCATGTTTGCCGGCTTACTGATCTTCTTCGAAGAGGGATGGCCGGTCTGGGCGATTCTGCTCTGCCTACTCGGTGGAATCATGGTGAGCTACACGCGGGCTCGAGCCGAGGGGCTCGGTCAGGATTGTCGGGTCGGGTTCCTGCAGAGGCCAGAGCGCTTCGTGATTCTCGGCTTCGGCTCCATTTTCTCGTCGGCCCTGAATCATATATGCGGTTCGGACGACGCGTTGCTCAAGGCGGTGATCCTGATCTTGGCGGTTTTTACGAATCTCACGGCGGTGCAGCGGATCTTGTATGTCTACGGCGCTCTGGAAAGAGGTGGTGGCGATGCGTGAGCTAGCGGGCAAGGGCTGGCGCGTGCTCGGCTACTTCGTATGGATGCTCGGAGCCGGCGTGGTTTTGGATAGTGAAGCCTGTCGAGTCGGTGTATTGGTGATGACGACTGGAGCGGCAATGTTTGGGCTGGGTGTCGTTCAGTCCGTCGTGCGCGCGGAGGAAGTGGAGTCGTGAGTCGAAATGTACGCATAGCGCTGAGCGTCGTGGTGTCGCTCGTCCTTCTCGGCTTTGCCATGACCGGGGTCGAGTGGGACCAAGCCCTCGATGCGATGCGCAGTGCCAGTTACGGCTACGTCTTGTTGATGTTGCCGGTGACGGTTTGGAGTTTGTACATCCGCGCGCAGCGCTGGCGGGTGTTTCTCGGCAACGTCGGTAGCCCGCCCATGTCGACGCTGGTGTCGAGTACGAACATTGGTTTCATGGCCAACATGGTGCTGCCGCTACGGGTCGGCGAAGTGCTGCGGCCGGTGCTCTTGAGTCGAAAAGAGGGCCTACCGCTCAGTGGAGTCTTCGGCAGCTGCTTGCTCGAGCGGATTTTCGACATGTTCTGCATCCTGACTCTGTTCGGGATTGCGGCACTGTGGGTCGATGTGTCGGATACCGTTCGCCAGTGGGGATTCGCGCTGCTGTCGGTTTCGGTTACCGTCGGCGGGGCGCTGGCGTTGCTGCGCTTTCAAGAGGCTCTGGCGCTGCGCATCAGCCGCTGGGTGTGCGGGCTTCTGCCAGACGCGGTCGGCGAGCCACTGCAGCGATTTGTCGAGGGGTTCGTCGAAGCCCTGGCGATGCTCGACAGTCCGGTGGCGTTTGCCCGTGCTTTTGGTTGGTCGTTCTTTTTGTGGACCGTGATCGGCTTGGTCTACGTCCTCGGCTTTTATGCCTTCCATATGCCGGTGCCGGTCATTAAGGGCGGATTGGTGCTCACGGCGATTGTCGCGATCGCTGTGTCGGTGCCTTCGGCGCCAGGGTTCATCGGCGCCTACCAACTCGGCTGCGTCTTGGCGTTGGGCATGTTCGGGATCGATGAGAGCGCGGCGTTGGCCTATTCGTTGGTTCTGCACCTGACGCAGTTTGTGTCGGTGATTGGTGCTGGACTCTACTCTCTATGGAAAGAGGGGATGAGTTTCAGCGATGTCGGTAAGGGTGCTGAGCCGGAGGCAGTCGGGGTCGTGGCGGAATCGGGAAGCAGCGGAGAATAAAGGAAGAAAATGGGTATCGCCGGCAAATCGGTCGTCCTCGGTGTCAGCGGCGGCATCGCTGCCTACAAGTCGGCAGAGCTGGTACGTGCGCTCGTCAAGCTCGGAGCCAAAGTGCGTGTCCTCATGACCCGCAACGCGACTGAATTCATTACGCCGCTCACCCTGCAGACACTTTCGGGGAACCCGGTCGGGACCAGTCTCTTTGATCTGACCCAGGAGTCCGAGATCGGTCACATCAACTTGGCCGATTCGGCGGATGTGATCCTGGTGGCGCCGGCGACGGCGAACGTCGTGGCGAAGATGGCGCACGGGATGGCGGACGATTTGCTGACGACGGTGCTGTTGGCAACGCGCGCACCGATCGTGGTGGCGCCGGCGATGAATGTTCACATGTTCGAAAACGTCGCCGTGCAGGAAAACCTCACCAAGATTCGCGAGCGCGGTGTAATCGTCGTCGAGCCCGCGGTTGGCTCGTTGGCCTGTGGCTACGAAGGGCCGGGGCGGCTGCCGGAACCCGGTGTTCTGCTCGCCGAGGCAGCGCGAGCGATATCGACGCAGGATTTGAAGGGCGAGAAGGTCGTTGTTTCTGCCGGACCGAACCGTGAATCGTTAGATCCGGTACGCTTCATCTCGAATCGTTCGACCGGACGAATGGGGTACGCGTTGGCCCGCGCTGCGTGGATCCGCGGCGCCGACGTCGAGCTAATCAGCGGTCCGACGACTTTGGAAACGCCGCACGGAGTGACGAGAACCGACGTGACGACGGCCGAACAAACGCGAAGAGCCGTATTGTCTGCCTTCAAGAAGGCAACGGTGCTGCTGATGGCGGCGGCGGTGGCCGACTACCGACCGAAAGTTGCGGCGTTGCAAAAACTCAAGAAGACGGACCGACCGCGCAGACTCGAACTAGTCCGCACGGCAGATATCCTGGGCGAACTCCCGGCACGCCGCGGCAAGCGCATCGTCGTTGGCTTCGCGGCAGAGACCAACGACATGGTCGAAAACGCGACGCGCAAGCTCACCGACAAACGATTAGACCTCGTCGTAGCGAACGACGTGTCGCGATCCGACGCGGGATTCGAGGTCGACACCAACGCGGTGACTTTGGTGGATGCAAATGGTGAAGAGCCTTTGAAGCTGGCGAGCAAGGACGAAATCGCCGACAGCGTTCTCGATCGTGTCGTGCGCCTGCGGCGCAGCAAATCGTAGGGGCTCGGTAGCCCATGCGGGCTTGTTGCCTTGGAATGCTGCCTGCCCGCGAGCCAAGCAGTAGATCGACAACGAAGCGATTGTTGTCGAGGCGGTCGCTCTTACCTGGCGAAGATCCGCTTCGGGAGCTGCTCTAGGTCGGCTTCGTCTACGGACTGATTTTGATCGATGTCGTCGAGGCCGCAGGCGGCCGTTGTGCCGTCGACGATCGAGCGGATCAGCGCCGGCACGTCAGCGGCATTAATGAGATCGTCGCAGTTGGCGTCGCCGAGGAGGGCGTCCGGACCGGGAGTTTCGGTCGGCGTTGGGCTTGGCGGTGGCGTGTCCGGAGTTGTCGTTGCGCTTGCGGTCCGGGTCGACGTGGATGTTGCCGGCACGGTTGGCACGAATGTTCCGGTGGCTGTGGCCGTCGGTATTTCGGACGTCGTCGGGGTCGCTGTTGGGGTCGGGGCTTCGGTTGCACTGACGGTCGGTTCGACCGCGGTTGCAGTCGGTGTTGCCTCTGCGTCGTCGATGCCGATGACTTGTGGCCAGAATCCACCGCGCAGGCGGAACGAGCTGGACGAAAGCGATCCAGCGTCGGGCTGCCCGGCAGTGCCGCGGAGGGTCAGGTCGCCGGCGGTTGTGCTTGCGCTACCCCCACCGTCGATTGTGGATGCGGGAAGCTCGTAAGGTTGGCTGAAAGCAGAGATTGGAGCGCCTGCAGCCGTGATGACGATTAGAAATGTGAGGAATCGTCGCATAGCCGCTTCTACTGGAGAGTTACCAACATCTTGATGACTCCTGTATCTCCCTGGAGCGGTTCCAACGCCTTGCCGATGAGGGAACCGACGGGTGGATCGTTGCCGGCGTTCATCGCGTGCCCGGCGATGCTCGAGGCGGACAGCCGGTCGCCGGGGGCGATGGCGCCGCCTTCGTCAGTCGCCTTGACCGGGACGATGCCGATGACGGCGAGGGGGGCTCGGCCCTCGCCCTGCGCCTCGGGGCCGCCGCCGACGAATCCAGGTCTCGTCGAGTAGACGCCGATCACACTCGTTTGAAATGCCGAGGTGCTGCGCACCAGCTCACCGGCTGCGTCGATCGCGAGAACATCGCCGGGCTCTAGTGTTTCGCCCGCCGGGAGCATTTCGGCGAAATCGGCGCCGCCACCGGTGATCGTCCCGTCCGCCGTCACGTTGCCGTCGGAGTCGACGCGGAAAATTGTGTCGAGCGCGCCGCGGCGAATGATGAACTCGCCGTCCTGGCCTGAGCCCACTTCGAGAAAGAAGGCGACATCGTCACTGGCGAAGAATGTCAAATCACTGGTCGGAACATCGGGATCCGAGAAGATCGACCCGTTGTCACCGAAGTCGCTGTCGTCCGAGGCTGCGAGAATGATGTCGGCAGACAGCCCTGGCCCGCCTTGCACTCTCAGGGCTGGAGCGAGTCCGTCGCTGTCCGCTGGCGAGTTGTTGCCAAAGGCTGCGGTGGGGAATCTGCTACCGGAGTTGGACCCGCTGTACGCGGCGCTACGCATCGTTCCGACATGGATGCCGACGTTGTCTTGATTGACGATCACCATGCCGACCGCGTCGTTTGTGAATGGAATGCCGCCGTTGGTCACAGGGGACGAAAGCTCTGCGGGAACCGTTGCGAAGAGATCGTCCCCCAAAAGGTCGATGTCGATCCCGATGTTCTCGACATTTCTGATCTTGATGCCGACCCCGTCGAAGTCGCTGAACGGGCTGGCCTGGCCGATGTTCTCGACGACGATTCCGGATCCGACTACGTTGTTGACGAAGACGCCGACGGTGTCAGGGACGGCATCGATCGTGCAGGTGCCCGATAGCGTGGCGAGCTGCTGTGGTGAACCGATTCCTTCGACGCCGATTCCGACACGTGTCGTATCTGTGACCAGCATACCGACATCGGTCGAGCTGACCCGGATGCCGGTCGGCATCACTTCTTCTCCCTCTTCGACAATCCGTGTCACAGCGACGTCGATGCCGAGATCGGTGGCCGTGATACTCGCGCCGGTGACGCTGTCCTCGACGGCGAGTCCGGTCGGTGCGGTGATGACCCGTACGCCCACATCGTCTGCGGAGCCGACACGCAGCCCGTCGCCGCCGGCATCGTCGATGTCGAACCCGTCGTCACCGGTATTCTCGATTCTGACGCCGTCATCCTGCGCCTGTATGATTCGCAGACCGTCGTCTCCGGCTTGCTCGATCTCGATGCCGTCGTCGCCGGCAGCGATGCGAATTCCGTCGCCATTGCCCGCGGTGTTGGAAATGCCGATGGCGCCTGCATTCGCGAACTGCCCCTGAATGACGAGACTGCCGGTGCCTTGCCATGTCTGGCCGAGGTGGTCGTGGTCGCTGTGCGCGACAGTGCCCGACGACCCCGAGCCCGCAAAGTTGAGCGACAACTGTGTCCCGTCGACGCTCAAGCCAGGCCCAGCCGCGATGCCGTTGGCAAGCTCTGGTGGTACACCGTCGATCCCGGACCAGCGGGTGGTGTCGGCCCAAAGTGCGTAGGGTGTTGCTGTCAGCGCCTGTCGCTCTGCGAACGTTTCGTACTCCCCGGCGCCGGCGGGACACCGTACGGCGATCTCGAGGAATCTGTCGACTCCGTCGGTGAAAGAACCACCGAAGTCGATGGTCGCGCTGAACACGCCGCCTTCGACGGGGACGTCGTCGATGGCATTCTGCGTGCTCGCCGCACCGCCTTCGGCGGTTGCGAATAGTAGGAAACGAAAGTCGCAAGACCCGTCGACCGGTGTGCCGTTCTGCACGACCTGCCCCTGGTAGGTAAAGGCCGTCGAAACCGCCGCGACAGAGGCCGGCGCGATGACGGACGAGAGAATGGCGAAGGCTGCGGTACAAGTGCTCGCTTTGTGCAACATGAGAATAACCCCCGACTGATTCTATTGGCGGACCTTAGAACCAACGAGCTGTCGCTGTCCAATGGAGCGCCCAGCAGGGCGTCGGTTCGGGCGACCGGCGGCTCAGAACGAGGAGAACAAACGAGGTGTTAACGTCGGATCCCCTCGACAGTCGATCGAGTCTGGCGCCTGCGACGTGGCAAATCGAGGGGCTCGGTCAATAGCCCTGTCGGCGCTCCTTTGCATTGGTTTGCTGGTCGACTAGGTTGGCCTCCTACGGGGAGGCCAACGATGGCAGTAGATCGCAGCAAGATCGAAGCGGCGCACGCCGCGTTCCGCCGAATTGCGGATAGCGGAGACTGGAGCGGGTTCGCGGACTTGTTCGCGGAAACCGGGACATTCGTCAACTCGATGCTGCCCGAGCCCCTGCGCGGCCGGGATGCGATCCGCTCTTTCTCGATGCAGTGGCCGGTGGTCGTGAACGTCACCGAATGGCTCGTGATCGAAGGGAACCGTCTCGCCGTAGGATGGAACGAACGTCAGCGGGGCATGCGGGAAGATGCGGCTCCGTATCGCGGTATCTCCACATTCGCCTTTGATGACGACGGGTTGGTCTCTGCCTACGAAGGCATGTTTGATCCCGCCAAAATACTCGCCGCTCTCGAGAAATAGTGCGCGCAAAGTGAGGTGCGATCGGCGGCCAACCGCCTCAGTCGGCTAGCAACGCGACCAGGGACCGCGACACCAGGACTTCTTCGCTGACGACATCACTTGTGCCCAGGCGCCGCAGAGCCTCTTCGTTGCCCTGGTACCGGCAGCGAACAATGATGCGCGTCGAATGATTGATGCGTCGCACCTCGCGTACGATCAGTTTAGCTGCCTCGTCATCCGGCACGCAGACCACGACCATGCCGGCACTCCGCCCCCCCGCGGCCTCCAGGATCTCCGAGCGCACCGCATCGCCGGCAACGGTCCGAAACCCCATCTGCGCAAACGCCTGTAAGTTCACTGGACTCGCATCAACGACGCAGACATCGATGCCGCGCATCTCCAGCGTCGACGCGACCCGCCGTCCGACCGGACCGACACCGATGACCACCGCCTCATCCGGCGCGACTTCGGACTCGACCGTTGCGGCAGGAGTCTCGTCCGCCTCGGTGGGAACGGCCGCCATTCCATTGCGCAACAGCGGAGGGGCGGCAATCAGGGTCAGCAAGCCGACCGCGATCATCAGTCCGTACTCGTCGGCCGTGATCAAGCCGGCGTTGAGGCCGGTCAGCGCCACGACGAAGGCGAACTCCCCAATATGCGCGAGCCCGGCGCCTGCCCGGATGCTGATCGACCAAGGTACCCCCGTCGCCCGGAGCGCGACCGCACCGGCCAGCGCTTTGATCGCGACGCAGGCGACGAATAGAAAAAGCAAACGCCCCGGCGCGGTCCACAACAGCCCCGGTTGCAGCAGCAAGCCGAGGGTGCCGAAGAAGACCGCCGCGAACGCTTCACGGAACGGCAATACAACCGCCTCGATCTGCGCCGTCCAGCGATTCCCGCCGAGCACCAATCCGGCGAAGAACGCTCCGACCACCGGAGGTAGGCCCAACTCGTGGGCCAGCCGCGTCACGACCCCGAGCACCACCAGGGAGAACAGCACGATCGACGCCGGCGAGCGATCGCGACAGATCGCCGGCATGAGGTAGCGCGGCACCACAAAGTCGAGCCCGAGGACCACTCCGCCAAACGCAACCGACTGCCCTGCCAAAACCAGTACGTCACCGAGCAGACCCGACGCCGAGCCGGCGACCAAGAGCGGTACCGCCAAAAGAAGCGGTACAAGCACCGCGTCTTGAAACAGGAGAATCCCAATCAGCCGCTGCCCGACCCGGTTGGTGCGCTGCTCCGACAGCGCTTGGAACACCAGCACCGTCGAGCTGAACGATACAGCCAGAGCGATCAACGCCGCGGCGCGGCCGCCCACTCCATTCGCAACCAACAAGCCGCCTACCGGTAAGGCCACCAACGCCATCTGGGCGAATCCGCCGACGACGAGCTTGCGCCCCAGCCGCAGCAGCTCCGCGGGCGAGATCTGGAGGCCAATCGAAAACAGCAGAAAGAAAACCCCGAGCTCGCCCAGGACCTCGATCTCGTGGTGCCGCGACCCGACGACGCCGAGCCCACCGGGCCCCAGCACGCAGCCCCCGACCAAGTACCCAACCACCACGGGGAAGTGCAGCCGTCGCGACGTGACACCCGCCACCAGCCCGACGGTCAGGATCAGCAGAAGGTCATAGATGACGACGTCAAATTCCATCTTTCGTCACCTATAGCTCGAACCGTGCGCCGGTCCCATGCGGGAGTCGGTCTGCTGGTTCATGCTCGGCCCGCTCGAGCGGAATTCGCGGGTGGTGATGCTCGGGGGCGCAACGGGCGACTCGTCTGGCTGCGTCGATCCGTTGGCGGAGCATTGGGAGCATCGGAGAGTGAGAAGTTGGCCAGCTCGTGCTATCAGATCTAGATGTCCGTGTTCGAGCCGATCCTCGCCGAACTCAATCGCTGCGAGGTGCGATATGTCGTTGTTGGGGGCTTGGCCACCGTTCTACAGGGATTCGCACGGCTGACGGCCGACATCGATCTAATTGTCGACCTCGCTCCACAAGAAGCCGAGAAGGTGATTCGCTGCCTGACCTCGATTGGGCTAAAACCTCGCGTGCCGGTCGATGCCATGGACTTTGCGGACACCTCGATACGCCGATCCTGGGTTGCAGAAAAGAACATGAAAGTGTTTCCCATGGTCGATCCCAGCAATCCGATGAGGCTGGTCGATTTGTTTGTCGAGCACTCGATCGAGTTTGAGGAGCTGTGGGCGCAATCAGAGCTGGTCCAATTGGATGGGTTTGAAACGCGCATCGCGAGCATCGCACACCTCATCGCTCTGAAGCGGGAAGCGGGTCGGCCCCAGGACCTCATCGATGTGGAAGCCCTGGCGAGTATCGAGGCGGCTAGGAAGCGATGACCGAGCGACCGCCAAAGTCTGCCGATTGGCACGTCGATTGGGATGGGCATCGCGAATCGCAGATTGCTTCCGTAGCGGAGGCTACCCCGGCGCAACGCTTAGCGTGGCTCGAAGAGGCCATCCGATTGGCCTATCTAAGTGGAGCCTTGCCGCGTGATAGCGAAGACTGATGGGAAGGCGATCCGGCCCAAATAATTGCCGGCCTCATCCATCGAGTTGCGAGTCGCTGCGCATTGATGCGCCGCAGCGATTCTAGCCGAGGGCGCGACGCGGGAGGGGTATGGCGCGCGTGACTTCGGCGATGTCTTCTCGCAAGTCGAGCTCGTCGATCTGGCGCGCGATGTCGGGTGTGATGGCGCCCTGGCGCTGTAGCGATCGGATGTGGCGGCGCACGCGGGTCGCTGCGGCGATGGCTTCGAGTCCAGTTGGGTCTGCTGCCTGGCAGTCGGCGCGCTTGCCGCGGCGCAGGAGATCGGTGATGTTTTGCTGACACGCTAGGTTGTAGCGTTCGACGAGGGGCGTCGGGAAAACATGCTTCGAGTTTTCTGAGACCCGGGTCATGAGACGATGCCAGTTGTCCCAATCGTGCAGTAGGAGAAAGTTCTCAAAGATCTTCTTGTTGGTCTTGAACGAAAACAGAGTCCGGGCGACGACGCGCTCGACCAGCGCGTCGCACTCTGGAAACGATCGGCGGCGCAGGTCGCTGATGATCTCGCGGTACTCGGCGTCTTGCATCGAGTCGAAGCGGGCTTCCCAGTAGATGTGTCGCAGAGATCGCGAGCGGTAGCTGACGACGAGTTGTGTCGGTACGAAGTGGTTGTGTGAATAGACGTCGGCGGCGAGGTGGCTGAGATAGCCGTAGCCGAAGGCGCGCTCGGCTTCGGAGTCCGCTTCGTCGACGATCTGCCAGCCGACTTCCCATGAATGGCAGTGCGCTTGCATCGGGCCGGTGTACTTCTTTGCGAGTGTGATGTCGGCGCCGATGCAGCCGTAGAGGTATTCGGTGGGGAAGCGTTGCAGCAATCGTTGAAGGGTCAGGCCGAGGATGGTAACTCCCTTGAGCACCTCCGAGCCGTGGGCAAGGTGGGTGATTGGCCCCCACGCGAGAGCGCTGTCGGGGATCATGACCAGCAAACCCACGACCGCTAATGAGAAGATCAGCACGAGGGTGAAGAGTACTATGGCGCAACCAGACCGACAAGCCGAGTTTAGTGCCGAGCGTCGTGCCGAGTGCAATGCCCTGACCCGAGCGCTGCGCGACCACGTCGAAGCCGAAAGCGATCGCGGCTTGCGCTGGGTGCCGAAGGGGGGAACCCAAGCGCCAGCGGCGAAAAAGGCAGAACCGCAAGAGTCGGCTGCGCTACGGAAAACCGCTAGCGCAGCGCCGGCACCGACAGCACCAGTCGCCGCCGCACAGGATCCTGCTGTCGGCGCCGCTCAGTCGATCCCCGCGTTGATCGAAGTTTTGGGTGAATGCACGCGATGTAAACTCGCCGAAGAGCGCACGAATATCGTCTTCGGTGTGGGCAACCTCGAGGCGGATCTGATGTTCGTGGGTGAGGCGCCGGGCCGCGACGAGGATCGTGAGGGGGAACCCTTCGTCGGCCGTGCCGGGCAGCTACTGACCGAAATTATCACCAAAGGGATGAAGCTGCAGCGGGCTGACGTCTATATCGCCAATGTCGTGAAGTGCCGACCGCCCGGCAACCGGAACCCTAAACCCGAAGAAATTGCTGCGTGCATGCCCTTTCTGGTGCGCCAAGTCCAACTGATCCGTCCGAAGGTGATCGTTGCATTGGGGAAGTTTGCGGCGCAGACTTTACTCAGCTCGGATACTCCGATTACCCGCATGCGCGGGCAGTGGCACGAGTTCGAAGGAATCAAAGTCATGCCGACCCTGCATCCTGCATATTTGCTGCGAAATCCCTCTGATAAAAAGCTCGTGTGGGCCGATATCAAGGCGGTGATGGCGGAGCTCGGGCTGCCCGCATGATCCCCCATCACGTTGTATCCCGCGGGTGTAGGGCGCTTTCGTTGGCGCTGCTTTCACTCTTTTTGGCCTCGCCCTCGCGTGCCGAGGACAAGGTGGTCGAAGCTGCGGCGGTGGAAGCTGCGGCGGTGGAACCGGTTGCCGAGGCCGTGGCTGCGGAGCCGAAGGTCTTCGAGGGGCCGGTGATCGCGATTCGCGTCGACGGGGCGATTGGTCCGGTTACGGTCGATCACATTCGTCAGGGACTCGCGGTTGCGGGCGAGCGCGGCGCTGCAGCGCTGGTGATCGAGATGGACACGCCGGGAGGGCTGCTGCCCTCGACCCAGCTGATCGTCAAGGATTTGCTCGCCTCGAAGGTTCCGACGGTTGTGTATGTATCGCCGGGCGGTAGCGGAGCGACATCGGCGGGGGTCTTTATTACACTGGCTGCGAATATCGCGGCCATGGCTCCGGGGACCAATATCGGTGCTGCTCATCCTGTGAGCGGTACCGGCGAAGACATCGCTGGAGACATGCGCGAGAAGGTGGAGAACTTCGCCGCCTCTTTGAGCAAGACGATCGCGCAGGAACGCGGGCGCAACGCTGAGTGGGCGGAGCAGGCGGTACGGGAGAGTGTATCCATCACTGAAACAGAGGCGCTCGAACTCAATGTGGTGGACTTGGTCGCCCGTGATTTGACCGACTTGATTGCGCAGTTGGACGGACGCGAGGTGACGTTGTCCGGCGAGCCGGCAGTTCTGCGGACCGCCAAGGCGGTGGTCGTTCGCCATGAGATGAGTACACGCCAGCGTATCCTGAGCTTCATTGCTGATCCGAACCTGGCCTACATGTTGATGGCGCTCGGCATGTTGGGATTGTACCTGGAGTTCTACAACCCAGGCCTACTGTTTCCCGGAGTCGTCGGCATGATCTGCCTGCTGCTCGGGCTGTGGGCGACCCAGGTACTGCCGGTCAATTACACCGGACTTGCGCTGCTCGCTCTTGGTGTCGTCCTGATGGTTGCGGAGGTCTTTACGCCGAGCTTCGGCGTGCTCGGGCTCGGCGGCCTGGCGGCGTTTGTGTTGGGGTCTCTATTTCTCTTCGATACACCGGACTCGACGATCGCGGTCGACCGGCGCTTGATCGGAACGATCGCGGTAGCCACTGGTGGCTCGATGTTGTTGATCGCGTTTTTGGCGGTGCGTGCGCACCGTTTGCAGCCTGCCTCCGGAGCCGAGGGCATGATTGGCGAGATTGGCAAGGTCCGGCGTCTCCTCGACGAACCGGGCGAAGCCAAAGTATTCGTCCACGGAGAGTATTGGGACGCCACGGTCGAGGGTGAGGTCGCCGCGGGAGATCGGGTCGAAGTGCTGGCTGTGGAAGGGCTCAGGGTTCGGGTCAAGCGGGCGTCCCAAACGGTCTAAAACCTGGGATCGATCCCGTCCGCTTGCCGCCAGAGGGCGCGTCAGCATATTGTCAGCTCTAATCATGTTCAACTTCATCTTACCGATCCTCGCCATCGTGTCGTTCATCTTCTTCCAGATCGTCAAGATCCTGAAGGAGTACGAGCGCGGCGTCGTGTTTCGCCTTGGCCGCCTCGTCGGCGCCCGCGGCCCTGGGCTGATTTTACTGATTCCAGGGATCGAGCGGATGGAGCGCGTCGATCTGCGCACCAGGACTTGGGACATTCCCTCGCAAGACGTCATCACCCGCGACAACGTCTCCGTCAAGGTCAATGCGGTGCTGTACTATCGCGTCGTCGACTCATCGAAGGCCATTGTCGAGGTTGAAGACTACGTCGAAGCTACAGAGCAACTCGCGCAGACGACGATGCGGAGTATTTGTGGCCAGGCCGAGCTCGACGATCTGCTCGCCGAACGGGAAAAGCTGAATGAAGAAATTCAGCGAATTTTGGATGAGCAGACGGACCCGTGGGGGATCAAGGTCGTCACGGTCGAGCTCAAGCACATCGATTTGCCGACCGAGATGCAGCGAGCGATGGCGCGCGAGGCTGAGGCAGAACGCGATCGCCGTGCCAAGGTGATCAACGCCGAGGGCGAGTTCCAGGCCGCGCAAAAGCTGTCCGAGGCGGCTGCGATCATCGCCAAGCACCCGCGTGCGCTGCAGTTGCGCTACTTTGAAACCCTGACCGAGATGGCGCAGGAGAACGAGTCGATCACGATCTTTCCGCTGCCGGCCGACTTCGTTCAGCCGTTCACTGCGCGGGACGAGAAGGACGGCGAGTAGCGCTACCCCCTCGATCTCGGGTGAGTGATTCATCTCCCACGTCCCAGGACGCGTCTGGCCTGGAAGCGTACGACTATGAACTGCCGGCGGAACTGATCGCGCAGCGGCCGTGCGATCGTCGCGACGGTGGACGGTTGATGCTGGTGGACCGGCGCAGCGGCGAAGTCGCCAACGATTCGATCCGGTCCTTGGCGTCGATTCTCCGCCGGGGCGATCTGCTCATCTTCAATGACGTGCGGGTGCGACCGGCACGGCTCTTCGGGCGGCTGGACCGTGGCGGCAGAGTCGAGTTGCTGTTGCTGCGCCAAAACGATGAGGCGTGGCAGTGCCTCGGCAGGCCGGGACGAAGGTTTCGCGAGGGCACGCAGGTGGCATTTCCGGACAACGCCGTAGCGCACGTCGTCGGCCGATCCGATGATGGACGGGTCGAGGTTCGGTTTGAGGGCGTTGGCGATATGGAGGCCTATCTGGCTCGGCACGGCGAGATCCCGTTGCCGCCGTACATCAAGCGCGCGGCGGGCCCGAGTGCTGAAGACAATGTGCGCTACCAGACCGTGTTTGCCGATCGGGTTGGCGCGGTCGCAGCTCCGACGGCTGGGTTGCATTTTAGCCAAGAGCTCCTCCAAGAGGTCCGTGAAGGTGGCGTCGAGACCGCGTTTGTCACACTCGATGTAGGTCCGGCCACGTTTCTGCCGCTGCGGTCCGTGGGCGATGGTGACAATCAGCTCGAGGGCGAATCTGCGGCGGTATCGGCGGAGACGATTGCGGCGATCGAGCGGACCAAGACAGCGGGCGGGCGTGTGATCGCCGTCGGGACGACGACGACGCGGGCGCTCGAGTCGCGCGCTGCCAGCCAGGCCGGGCTCACGGCGGGAGAGTTTCTCGCCGATTCGTTCATTCGGCCCGGATTCGAATTTCGGGTGATCGACGGGCTTTTGACGAATTTCCATCTGCCCAAGTCGACGCTGCTGATGCTGGTCTCGGCATTTGCTGGTCGATCGACGATTTTGGACGCCTACGCCGCGGCTGTGGCCGCTCGCTATCGATTCTACAGCTACGGCGACGCCATGCTGATTGTCTGATAGAGACGGCTGGATGGACCAGCAGGCAACCGCAGCGGCGGCGCCGCGCGACGCGCCGTTCCGCGTCGTTCAGCGCGATGAGTCCAGCGCGGCGCGCCGCGGGGTCCTGACCACGGCGCACGGGGAGATCGAAACCCCGGTATTCATGCCAGTTGCGACGGCTGGCACGGTCAAGGGCCTGACCCCGCGCCAGGTACGCGAGCAGGGCGCCTGGCTGGTCTTGGCCAATACCTATCACCTCATCCTCCGACCGGGGCTCGAAGTGATCGAGGAATTGGGGGGATTGCACCGGTTCATGGGCTGGGACGGCGCAATTCTCACCGACAGTGGCGGATTTCAGATCATGAGCCTCTGCGAGCTGCGCCAGCTCAGCGAGGAAGGGGTCGAGTTTCGCTCACATCTCGATGGCTCGAAGATCTTCCTGAGCCCCGAGAGCGTCGTCGATGCGCAGCGCCGCTTGGGGGTTGATGTTCTGATGCCGCTGGATGTGTGCGTCGCCGCGACGGAGGGTCGCCTAGCAGTCGAGGCCGGGATGGAGCGCACAACCCGGTGGGCCGAGCGGCAGCTGGCGATCGAGCTGCCCATCGACCGCCATCTCTACGGAATCGTCCAGGGTGGCCTGGAGGCCGATCTTAGGCGTCGCCATGCCGGGCAGCTTGCCGCGCTCGGGTTTCCGGGATATGCGGTTGGGGGATTAAGTGTAGGTGAGGACCGGCGCATTACCCGGGAGATCGCGGCAGAGACTGCGGCGGCACTTCCAGCCGACCGGTCACGTTATCTAATGGGGGTGGGTCTGCCTCAGGATCTGCTTCGATTCGTTGGGATGGGATACGACCAATTTGATTGCGTCATGCCGACGCGTAACGGCCGTAACGGCACATGCTTTACATGGAACGGGCGGATCAACCTACGGCTAGCAAAGTACCGCAGCAGCAACGAACCACTCGATGCCGGGTGTGCCTGCTACGTGTGCAGCAACTTCTCGCTGGGGTATCTGCGACATCTGGCGACATCGGGCGAAATGTTGGGGGCGCAATTGGCTAGCCTTCACAATGTACATTTTTACTTGGATCTCATGGGACGCTCGCGGCGGCACATCGAGGCTGGAGACTTCTCCGCCTGGTCGCAGACGGCGATTGAGCGAATCGAGGACGCGGATGGGGGCTCAAAGTGATTGATACTGCGATGGCGCAGATCGGGCCGGGGGCTGCGCCTGCGCTGGTCTCGTTTTTGCCGCTGGTTCTGGTGTTCGGGGTCTTCTATTTCCTGCTCATCCGACCGCAGCAGCAGAAGGCCCGTGAGCACGAGGAGATGCTCGGTGCCTTGAAGCGTAACGACGAAGTCGTTACGGGAGGCGGGTTGTACGGAAAGGTGACGGCGATCAGCGATGATGTCGTCACGGTGGAGATTGCACCGAAGGTGCAAGTGCGGGTGAGTCGTCCGACTATTAGCCATCTGGCGACCGCGAGCCGTGAGAAAGACAAACCTAAGATGAAGGAAAAGGACAAGTGAGCGATCGCAGTATCCTGTACCGTGGCATTCTTGTGCTGGCGATGATCTTGCTCGCCGGACTCTTTCTGTTGCCATCCCTGGTGGACCCGCTTCCATCGTTCCTCAGCTTCGTCAAAGACAACAAAGTGGCGCTGGGGCTCGACTTGCAAGGTGGGACGCACTTGATCTTGACCGTCGATACGGATGAAGCGGTCCGGACCTACGTCGAAGTCAACGCCGAGCAGCTGCGCCGCGATCTGCGCGACGAGGGGGTTCGGTCGCCGCGCGTCCGCCGCACCGGTGACACGGTAGCGACGGTGAGTGTGCCCGACGATGCGGGAGACAAGCTGCAGGAGGTGCTCGAGAACCGCTTCACGTATTTCGAGACACTGTCCACCAAGACCTCGGAAGGGCGGATTGTTCGCGAGCTATCGTTGCTCGACATCGAGTTGGCGCGGATTCACGAGTCAGCGGTCGAGCAATCGCTGGAGACGATCCGCAACCGCATTGACGAGCTCGGTGTGGCCGAGCCGGTGATCCAGCGGCAAGGTAAGCGCGACATCCTGATTCAGCTGCCGGGAGTTCAAGATCCGGAGCGCGCCAAAGCGCTCATCGGGCGGACTGCGGTGTTGGAGTTCAAGATGGTGCGCGATCCGGTCGGTGGCCCTTTTGCGGCCGGGGACCAGACTCTGCCGGCCGGTACCGAGGTGCTGTACACGTTGCAGAAGTCGGTCACTGGTGACCGAGGCCGCGGTGATCCTCTCTTGATCGAAGCGCGGACGTTGATGACCGGTGACGTCATTACCGAGGCGAGGGTTCGACCGGGTGACCTACCCAACTCGCGTATCGTTTCGATCGACATGAACTCGCGCGGCGCACGACTCTTCGAAGAGATTACCTCGTCGAACGTCAACCGACAGTTGGCCATCATCTTGGACAACACGGTGTACTCCGCGCCGCGGATCCAAGAGAGGATTCCGGGCGGATCTGCGATCATTACCGGATCCTTCACAGCGGAGGAGGCGCGCGACCTGGCGATCGTTCTGCGCACCGGGGCATTGCCCGCACCGGTGTCGATTTCTGAAGAACGTACGGTCGGGCCGACCCTGGGTGCCGATTCGATTCAGCAGGGCTATCGATCCTTTATCGTCGGTGGCGTCCTGGTCCTGATCTTCATGGTCTTCTACTACAAGTTCGCCGGGGTCTTGGCGGACATGGCTCTGGTGCTCAACGTCGTCTTCCTGGTGGCGATGCTGGCCGCGCTCGGCGCGACGTTGACGTTGCCGGGGATTGCCGGGATCGTACTGACCCTGGGGATGGCGGTCGATGCGAACGTGCTCATCAACGAGAGGATTCGTGAAGAGCTGCGCCTCGGCAAGACGGCGCGGGCGGCGGTCGAGGCGGGCTACGAACGCGCGCTGCCGGCGATTCTGGATTCAAACATCACGTCGCTCCTTTCCGGAATCATCCTGTTTCAGTTCGGCTCTGGTCCGATCAAGGGATTTGCAGTGACCTTGTGCATTGGTTTGATCAGCAGTGTGTTCACCGCGGTCGTCGTGACCCGTCTGGTGTACGACTACAGGCTCTCCCGCGGGAGATTGGAAACGGTGAGCATCTAATGATCGAGCTGATCCCACAGGGAACATCGTTCGACTTCATCAAATTGCGCAACGCGGCGGCGATCGCTTCGGCCGCATTGATCTTGGTAGGTGCGGCGATCGTCGCAGTGCGCGGTCCCAATCTCGGCATCGATTTCGCCGGCGGCTCGCTGGTGCAAGTGCAGTTCAAGGACTCGACGCAAACCGAGGACGTGCGCGGCGCGCTGGCCGGCACCGAGTTTTCCGAGGTTGATATTCAGGAGCTGGGCGGCACGGACAACGAGTTCCTGATCCGCTTGCCGCTAAGGGGCGACGGCAAGATCGATGTGACGCGTCAGGTCACGGCGAGTCTCGCCGAGAAGTTTGGCGCTGACGGTGTCGATATCAGGCGGGTCGAGTCGGTTGGGCCGCGTGTTGGTGAGACGCTGCGCGAGCGCGCCATTCTGGCGGTGGCGTTCGCGACCCTGATGATGGGTGTCTACATCTGGGTGCGTTTCGAGTGGCGTTTCGGTCTTGGGGCCGGTTGCGCACTGCTCCACGACGTCTTTCTCACGATCGCGGCGCTGGTGATGTTCAATTACGAATTCGACCTGTCGATCGTCGCCGCTCTACTCTCGGTGGTTGGTTTTTCGGTCAACGATACGGTGGTGATCTCGGACCGGATTCGAGAGAACATGCAGAAGGATAAGCGCTCGCCGCTCAAGGAGATCGTGAATCGCTCGATCAATGAGACGCTGAGTCGAACGATCTTGACCACCGGCACGAGCTTGTTTGTGGTGCTGGCGTTGTTTCTGCTCGGCGGTAATGTGATCCACGGCTTTGCCTTCACGCTATTGGTTGGATTTGTGGTCGGGACGTACTCCTCGATCTACATTGCCACGTCGATCGTGTTGTATTTTGAGGAGCGCTACCCGTCGGCTGGAAGAAAAGCCGTATAGCGAGGACTGGATGATTCGGCCGCGTCGCTGTAGCGGCGCTGGCCGAAGTGGAGAGGCGGGCGATGCGACGTCGTTGGTGTTTGGCCGAAGCGGACAAGGATCAGGCGGCGCGTTTGGAGTCGGACCTCCACATCTCGCCGCTTCTGGCCCATCTCTTGAGTGGGCGAGGGTTCGCCGACACCGCGGCCGCTGACGCCTTCCTGCGCGCGCGCCTGTCGGAGCAGTTGCGCTCGCCGATGCTCTTTCGCGACATGCCGCGCGCATGTGAGCGTTTGGCGAAGGCCTTGAGTCGCGGCGAGTGTATCGGTGTGCACGGCGACTACGACGTCGACGGGATCAGTGGCAGCGCGGTGTTGGTGCGATACTTTCGCGCTCTCGGTCAGGAACCGGTCGTCCACATCCCGCACCGGATGAAGGAGGGCTACGGCCTCAAGGACATCGGTGTGCGGGCGTTGGCAGAGCAGGGCGCCAAGGTGATGATCACGGTCGATTGCGGCGGGGTTAGTCACGCCGAGATCGAGCTCGCCGGCCGTCTTGGGATGGACGTGATCGTTTGCGACCATCACCAGGTGTCGGATACGCCGCTGCCGGCCCATGCCGTCCTCAACCCGATCGAAAAGGGTTGTGGCTTTCCGTTCACCGGCCTGTGCGGCGCCGGCCTGGCGTTTTATCTGGCGGCTGGGTTGCGCATGCACCTGCGCGAAACGGGGGCGAGCCAGCTGCCCGATCTCAAGAGTCTCCTCGAATTGGTCGCGCTCGGTACGATTGCCGATGTCGTGCCGGTGGTCGAGGAGAACCGAGTCTTGGTCAAACATGGACTGGCTCAGATCGAGAACAGCAAGTCGCCGGGGATGATCGCCCTGAAGGCGGTGAGTGGAGTGACTCGCGTGTCGTCGGGAGCGATCGGGTTTCGTTTGGCGCCTCGTCTCAATGCTGGAGGGCGCCTCGACGACGCGCGGCGTTCGCTCGACTTGTTGACGACCGAGGACCGCGCGACGGCGGATCGATTGGCCGTGGTGCTCGACGACGAGAATAAAGCCCGGCAGCGCATCGAACGCGAAGCCGTCGATGAGGCCGTGGCCGAGATCGAAGCGCGCGGCGGGATTGGCGAGCGCCACAGCATCGTATTGGCGTCCGAGGATTGGCACCCCGGCGTGGTCGGGATCGTTGCAGCCCGGATGGTGGATCGTTACCACCGCCCGAGTGTGATGATTGCCGTCGATGCGCAGAGTGCGACGGGACGCGGCTCGGCGCGCAGCATTCCAGGCGTGAATCTGCACGCCGCGCTGGCCGAGTGCGAGGAGCTGATGATTGGCTTCGGTGGCCATCCGATGGCGGCGGGGATGACGATCGATGCGTCCAAGGTCGCAGACCTGGCCGAGCGCCTCGATGTGGTACTGGCGCGCGTGACTCCAGATGAGGCGTTGATTCCCGAGAGGCGCATCGATGCCGAGCTGTCGCTGGCCGATGTGAGCGAGGCGACTCTGGCCGACCTCGAACGGATGGAGCCCTTTGGGCCTTCGAACCCGGAGCCGGTCTTTCTCGATCGCGAGGTGAGGGTGCGCTCCCGCCGGGTGGTCGGAGGAACTCATTTGAAGCTCTATCTGGAGTCTAGGGGGCGGAGCCTCGCTGCGATTGCGTTTGGAATGGCCGATCGTGAAGTGGCCGTGGGCGATTCGATCGACATTCTCTATCGACCGCGGATGTCGGAGTGGGGAGGCGAGCGAACGCTAGAGGTCGAGCTGCGAGATTTTCGATAATTGCCGGCATAGGGACCTGTACTTGAACTGATACACGCTGACTGGTTCAATGGCGGCTTGCCTGCCCCCGGCACTACAAGCTATTAAGTGCCAAGATGTCGGGACCTGGTTCGAAATGGACGACTCGATTCTCAACAGCAAAGAAGCGGCGCTCATGTTAGACATGAGCCCTGATACTGTGAATGAGTATGCTAGGAAAGCGATACTGCCGGCGTTCAAACAGGGTCGGCAGTGGCGTTTCTCGGTCAAGGACATCGAAGCGTTTAAACGGGACTTGCAAGAGGCTGCGGCTTAAGTAGGGGGCTCCATGGCGCTCGATTCGACAGTACCACAAGCATACGAAAGTAAGCTTTATGGCGAGTATTCAGGTATTTATGACCTGATCTTCGCGCGATTCTTCTATCCGCGAATCGCTGCGGTCATCAAGGATTTGCGGATTCCGGCCGGAGCGCGTGTGTTGGAGCTCGGGGTGGGCACCGGGATGGCGCTGAAGGCTTACCCGCCTCATTGCCACGTCACGGGGATCGATCTAGCCCCGGACATGCTTGAACGAGCGCGCGAGCGGATAGCCCGGCGCGGTTGGTCGCACATTGATGTCCAGTGCATGGATGCTCTGAATCTCGACTTCGACGATTCGAGCTTCGACTATGTGATGGCCTTTCATGTCGTGAGCGTGGTTCCCAATGCCGATCGCTTCATGGCCGAGGCGCAACGCGTTTGTAAGCCTGGCGGCAAGGTGGTGGTGATCAATCACTTCCGCAGCGACAAGAAAGTGCTGGCCGCCTTGGATCGCAAGATCGAGCCGATCACGCGACGAGTCGGGTGGCACACGCTGGGTCGAGCCGAGGTGTTTGACGGTCTGACGCTAGACCTGAGCCGGGTCTACAAGACCTCGCGCAGATCGCTGTTCACGATCGTCGTTGCTCGCAACGCGAAAGCCGACGGCAGTCTCCCCCCGATCATGGGCATAGGCCCGACCGGCGCTGGGCCGGAGCAAGCCACTGCCGGGTAGTTTCGATCCTCGTCTTTCGGGACGAGATCGGCCCCTCTGAGGGGTGTTGGCTTGATCCGTCGGGGACATCGTTTCCCCGTGTGCCAACGGATTCGGCCGATATTCGCGCATGTGACTTGTTAGATTGCGGGCTGGCCGGTGCTCGCAGCGTGCGCTATACTTTCGTGCTGGAGGCGAACGAGTGAAATCAAGAGCGAGATTTGCGAGTGTAGTCTTGGTCATTACCTTGGTGACGATGGCGAGCGGTTGGTTGGCCGGACAGGTTTCGGCACGCCAGGAAGACTACGAGAACCTCGAAGACTTCGCGAGCATCTTGGCGATGGTTCGAAGGAATTACGTCGACGACGTGACGACCCGACGCTTGGTCGATGGCGCGATTCGCGGCATGCTCAACTCACTCGACCCGCACAGCGCCTACTTGGCGCCGGACGCCTACAAAGAGCTGCAGGTCGACACACGCGGCAGTTTTGGTGGCCTCGGAATCGAGATCACTTTGCGGGATGGCATCCTGACGGTTGTTTCGCCGATCGAAGACACGCCGGCCTTTCACGCCGGTGTCCTCGCCGGCGACCAGATCATCAAGATCGAAAACGAATTCACCAAAGACATGACGCTGATGCAGGCCGTGAAGCTGATGCGCGGCCCGAAAGGCACCGGGATCGACCTGACCATCCGCCGCGAATCGCAGCAGGATTGGATCGACCTGACCATCGTTCGTGAGGTGATTCGCATTAAGAGCGTCAAGCATCGCCTGATCGAGCCCGGCTACGGCTACCTTCGCCTGACCCAGTTCCAAGAGCGCACGGCGCGCGATGCGGTGAAGTCGATTCAGTCGATGATCGACGAATCGCCGAGCGGACTGGAGGGTTTGGTTCTCGATCTTCGCAACAACCCTGGTGGACTTCTGTCGCAAGCCGTTAGCGTTTCGGACATTTTCCTCGACTCCGGCATGGTGGTCTATACCGAGGGTCGTCTGGACAACCAGGCGCAGAAGTTCTTTGCGAACAAGTCGAATAGTCGAATAGATTTTCCGATGATCGTGCTCGTCAATGGCGGTAGTGCCAGCGCTTCGGAGATTGTCGCCGGTGCGCTGCAGGACCACCGGCGAGCGATCGTGTTAGGGACGCAGACCTTCGGCAAGGGCTCGGTGCAAACGATCCTGCCGATTCAAAACGAGGAGCCAACGTCGAAGTCGGCGATTCGTTTGACGACGGCGCGGTACTTTACGCCTAACGGACGGTCGATTCAGGCAACCGGAATTACGCCGGACATCGTCATGGAGCCTCGACCCACAGTCGCCGGCGACGAAGATACGCCCGAGATGATTCGCGAGAGCAACTTGCCGCGGCATTTGGAGCAGGGTGAGGACGAGGAGTCGGACAAGGCTCCGAAGGAGACGGCCCCGGATCCCGAGAAGGCGCCTGCTGAGGATGCGCAGCTGCTCCGAGCGCTAGAACTTCTCAAGAGCTGGAACGTCTTCAAGTCTGTCGTCGCTCAAAAGGCAGCCTGAGCCGGTTGCGGCTTGGCTGGGTCGCGGGTCGTTCGATGGCTGCTCGATTGAGCCGGACTGCGAGAGGCCCGTGGGGTTTGCCTGCGACGCGACTGAAATTCATCAGTTTCGCGAGTTGAATTGTGGCTAAGAAGACAGGCGCGGGGACCGCGGCCGGTGGCGATTGGTTGAGTCTCGGTTGGGTCTTCTCCTACCCCCTGATGGCTGTTTTTGCAGCGATGATTTTTCTCTCAGCCGAGGAGATCTCGCAGCCTGCCAAACCGCTCTCCGCGGCCACAGTTCCGGTCGTCGCGGACAGTCCCGATTGGGGCGAGAAGTTTGCACAACGGGTCGAGGTCTTGCACGCTGCGGTCGTTGCAGCGCCTCTCGATACGACGGTTGCAGGTGAGACGGCTCAAGGTTCGGGGCAGAACCGCTGGAAGCATCGCCTTGTCGAGCTAACCGTCGAGCGCGAGCGACAAGCCGAAGTGGAGGCCGCGCTCGATCAGCTGCGGACGGTGGACGACGGGGTCAATTTGGTTTCGGAAGACACCTTCAACGGCACGCAGGTGTTGATCGGACTCGACGGACTGCTGACCCACACGGTACGGATTTTTTGGGCCGACGAACCAACGCGTCCGCGGGTTGGGCTGGTGATTGCGGCCCTCGGTGACGACTTGAGATTTGCCCGCGAGGTCATTGAGCTCAAGGCACCGGTGGGTATTGCGATCCTGCCGTTCCGACCGTTCTCGGCACAGGTGGCCGAGCTGGCCCGGCTTTTTGAGCGCGACGTGTTGTTGGACTGGAGCGCCGCTGCATCCGAGCGCCACGACCTGGAGGCGATGCTTGGCACTGTGCCAGGTGCGTTCGCGGTCCACCTAGGTGCTGCCGCTGTCGAGACAAGTCTGGTCGGTGAGATGCGGGACCGTGGCCTGTTTCCGCTTCGGGTCGATTCGAATGGTGGGCCGACCGTGTTTGCGATCGCCCCGGGTGCGGACCTGGACCGCGTCGTCGAGGCGATGACACGCCATGCGCTCGAAGGCGGCCGAGCCATCGGGGTGACCTGGGTGGCGGGGCAAGCTGAGCTGGCGCGCGTACGTCGGATGCTGAGCGATTGGCGACGCGCGGAGATTGATGTCGTCGAGGTATCGGAGCTGGTCGGTGTCGCAACCCGCCCGGCTGCGTAACAGCTCGTTGAGCGAGTAGGGCGGGAGCGAATGAATCTACACGGACAACCGGCCAACGTCGGGCTTCATTGTGGCGGCTCCGAGTATCTCGTCGCGCGCGAGGTGGTCGATTTCTACAGCGAGGCGCTGTCGGACGACCACCCACTTTACCGCGAGTTTGCGCCGCCGTTGTTGTACCATTCTGAGTGCTATCGCTTTCTCGGCCAGTGGTATTTGCAGAACCTGATCGGCAACCTGCACGGTCGGCAAGAGTGGAAGATGTATGCTCCGATTGCCGTCGGTGCTCGGGTCAAGACGCGGTCGACAATCATCGATCGCTACCACAAGCGCGGGCGCGATTACGTGGTCAACGAGACCGATGTGGTCGATGCGGCGAGTGGCGCATTGTTGGTGCGCGGCCGCACCCATCAGTCGTTCTTGCCCGAGCGCTCGGAGTCGGACGATGGGTTCGTCGTCGACAAGGGCAGCGCCGCCAAGAAGCCGCCGCGCCCGCCGTTTCCGACTGCCACCGGTGAGGAGTTGCCGGCGATCGAGAAGGTGATCGATCAACGCCGTTGTTGGATGTTTTCAGGCCCAGCGGCGAACTACCACAACGACGCGGAAGAAGCGCGCAAGCTCGGATTTCCCGGGATCGTCGTCCAGGGGATGATGACCACGTGCTTTGCGGCGCAGGTCATGCTCGATCGCTTCGGCATGGGATTTCTCGCCGGCGGATCGATGGATCTGCGCTTGACCAATGTCGTTTGGGTCGATGAGACGCTCAGCGCCAGGGCTCGGGTGCGCGAAGAGCACGCCGAGGGCACCCGCACGCGTGTTGCTTGTGATGTTTGGGTAGAAAAAGCCGACGGGACGAGAGTCTTGATCGGCGATGCCAGCGCGCTGGTGTGAGCATTTCGGGTTGCGAGCGGCCGCGCCTTCGAGACGGTTCGACATGCGAAGCGGGCGGCGATAGCGTTGTGTCATGTCTACCGACGCGGTGATGAAGCGTCGCGTCGCCGTGTTGAGTGTGAGTGAACTCAACTGGCGCCTGCGCACCCAGCTCGAGGCTGACTACTCTTCGGTTTGGATTGCTGGAGAGATCTCCAATCTGCGCGTGCCGGCCTCGGGACATGTCTACTTTCGTTTGAAGGATGACAAGAGTCAGATTGCGGCGGTCGTCTTTCGGTCGAGTGCGCGTCGCATTCGCTTCCAACCGCGCGACGGCATGGAGGTCCTGGTGCGCGGGCGGGTCAGTCTGTACGAAGCTCGTGGGGATCTTCAGGTCTACGTTGACGCCATGGAGCCACAGGGAGTTGGCAGCGCCCAGCTCGCCCTACAGCAGCTCAAGGAGAAGCTGGCGGCAGAGGGGCTTTTTGACGCCGATCGCAAGCAGCCGCTGCCGGCTTGGCCGGCTACTGTCGGTGTCATCACCGCTGCCTCGGGAGCCGCCATTCACGACATCGTCGTGACGCTGCGGGAACGATTCCCAGGTGTTCGCATCCTTCTGCGTCCGGTCACGGTTCAGGGTAAGCTAGCCGGTGGAGAGATTGTTCGGGCTCTGCGCGACATCGAGGAACATGGCCAAGCCGAGGTGGTGATCGTCGGTCGTGGCGGTGGATCGGCTGAGGACCTCTGGGCCTTCAACGAAGAGCGCGTGGCGCGCGCCATTGGTGATTGTTCGATTCCGACGGTTTCCGCTGTGGGACACGAAATTGATGTAACCCTGGCTGATTTAGTGGCCGACTTTCGTGCCGCTACGCCGACCGCCGCAGCCGCAGCAGTGGTTCCCGATTGTCGCGCAGTGGCAGCAGCTGTACGCCGCACTACGGGTGCTCTGCGGGCGGCGATGATGGCCGTTGTGGGACGCCAGCGCGATCGGTTGACGGGGAGTGCCGGACGCTTGCGCGATCCGCGCGCTGCTCTGCGCGCGCAGCGGTTGCGCATCGATGAGCTCGGCGAGCGAGGACGGCGTGCTTTGCAGGGGCAGTTGTCATTATCGCGGGAGCGGGTGTTGCGCGGCGCGGAACGTCTCGACGCTCTCTCGCCGCTCGCAGTACTGAAGCGCGGCTACACGATCGCACGCAAAGCTCCGGACGGTGCGGTCGTGCGCTCTGCGGCCGAGCTCGAGCGGGGCGACGCGATCGAGTTGTTGTTCGGAACGGGGAAGGCGACGGCGCGCATCGAGGAGACGGACTAGGATGCACTCCGCTAGTTTCGGGCAGAGGCGTTGTTCGGCATTCGGTTGAAGAACAGGCGCGCATTCTTGGCGGTTATCGGCGTTATCTGACGCATCGGAGTGAGAGGATCTATGGCAGCGAAGCGAAAAGAAGCCGCAGCGACGTTTGATGACGGCATGCGGACCCTCGAAGGTCTCGTGGCCGAGCTCGAAGCGGGCGAGCTACCGCTCGAGAAGGCATTGGCCTCGTTTGAGACCGGAGTGGGTTTGGTTCGCGGGCTCAACGAGCAGCTCAACAAGGCCGAGAAGAAAGTTGAGCTGCTATCTCGCAGCGCCGCGGGAGATCTCGTGACCGAAACCCTGGAAGATGAGGACGACTCTGAGTGATCGACATTCGATCTTACTTGAAGGAACGCGCGACCTTCATCGAAGGGGCCCTGGATGAGGCCTTGCCTGCCGACGGCACAGCGGTGGTTGAGGCGATGCGCTATAGCCTCTTGGGCGGTGGCAAACGAATTCGTCCGATTCTGTTGTTGGCGGCGGGCGACACGGTCGGCTGCGACAGCGACTTGTTGGTGCCCTACGCGTGCGGTGTCGAGATGATCCACACCTACTCGCTGATTCACGATGACCTGCCGGCGATGGACGACGACGAATTGCGGCGCGGACGACCTGCGAGCCACGTGCGATATGGCGACGCCTTGGCGATCCTGGCAGGCGACGCCCTGTTGACGGAGGCTTTCTCTTCGATGGCAGTTGCGGCCACGTCGCACCCGGATTTGTCGGTGGCGATCGCTGCGATTCGCGAGATTGCGCTGGCGTCTGGTGCGCGCGGGATGGTCGGCGGGCAGGCTGATGACATTGCGGCTGAGGGGACGGACGCCGATCTGGCAGCAGTGGAGTCGATTCACGCTCGCAAGACGGGAGCGTTGTTGCGCGCCTCGGTGCGCGCCGGGGGGATCTTGGCCGGAGCTTCCGATGAAGTAGTCGGCTGCCTCACGCGATATGCGGGGAACCTCGGCCTTGCGTTTCAAGTCGTCGACGATGTTCTCGACGCAACCGCGTCGAGCGAGACGACAGGAAAAGCCGAGGGTCGTGACGAGGTGCGCGGCAAGCGAACTTACACGGCGATCCTCGGGGTCGAGGGCGCCGTCCAGCGCGCCGTCGAGCTGCGCGACGTAGCGCTGGGCTCGGTGCAATCGCTCGGAGCGGCTGCCGATCCTCTGCGCGGAATCGCGGAATTCGTCGTTGGCCGGGTTGCGCGCGCGTCACGGTGAAGGATCGGCTGGACAAGCTGGTGGCGGAGCGCAGCGAAGTGCCGAGTCGTGAGCGAGCGCGGCGCCTGATCATGGCTGGGCGAGTGCGGGTTGGTGGGGAGGTCGTCGACAAGCCCGGCACTCTGATCGCGACCGAGGCGGCGATCGATGTAGAGGGCGATGACTCCTTCGTCAGCCGCGGCGGTGACAAGCTCGTCGGCGCGTTGGACGCCTTCGGCGTCGGCGTCGAGGGTCGCAGTGTTCTCGACATTGGTGCATCGACGGGCGGGTTTACGGATTGCGTTCTACGCCGCGGGGCGTTGCGCGTGGTTGCTGTCGACGTAGGCTACGGGCAATTCGAGTGGAAGCTGCGTCAGGACGAACGGGTGACGCTGATCGAACGCAAGAACGCGCGCTACTTGGAGAGTGCGGACTTGCCCTGGCCGCCCGATCTCGTGGTCGTCGATGTTTCGTTCATTTCATTGCGGTTAATACTGCCGGCGATCTGTGCGGTGCTTGCGCCGGCGGGCGAGGTGGTGGGCTTGGTCAAACCGCAATTCGAAGTCGGCAAGGGCCAGGTCGGGAAGGGCGGCGTGGTCCGCGATCCGGCCCTGCACGCGACGGTGGTGGCGACGGTGCGCGAGGCCGCGGTCGAGCTTGGGTTTCAGGTGATCGGCGAATGTGTCTCGCCCCTGAAGGGACCGAAAGGCAACACAGAGTTCTTCCTTCACCTGCGGATGCCGGCGCGATGAGCGCCACGCCACGTCCGTACAGAAGGGTTGGCTTGAACTTCCCACTACGCTGTCGTCGAGCCGCTCCGTAGGGCTGGCTTTAGCCTACCAGCGTACCAATGAACTGGTGGACCGACGTCCTTCCTACGCTGTCGTACAAACAGCTCCGTCGGGTTGGCACTAGCCTGCCAGCGCCTCGATCAGCTCCGTCGGGTTGGCACTAGCCTGCCAGCGCCTCGATGAGGGGTGCCGGGCGTGCTAGTTGTGCGCTTGTGGGTCGGCGCGGGCGATCTCGCCGCGGAGGCGGGCAATGTGATCCTCGAACGACATCGTGAGCACGTCGAACAGATCTGTGAACTCGGGGTAGGTCTCGAGAAGATCGCGGCTGAGATCCATCAGCTTGTCGCGACCGTGTTGGAAGATTACGAGGCCCTCGACCAGTCGCGCCCAGTGGTTGATCCCGTGCGCTGGCTCGAGTTGATCGAAATGCTTCGGGACCGAGGTGGTCCTCGCCTCAATCGCTGCGCCGACCAGTCTTGCCAGCTTAGCGTGGTCGTCGGCCAGCCGTCTGATGTCGCTTTCAGTGGCGTCGGATGGCGCAGTCGCAGCCATCCCGCGGAGCAGCTCGGCACGCAGGAGAAAGCCGATATAGAGGTCCTTCAGCTTTTCGTTGATCCGACGATCTGCTTGTTCCTGGCTTTCGAGAAAGCCGCGGAAAGTGTCCAACAGGGCCATATCCGGCGGAACGTAGCAGAGGGTTTATCGGAGTCAAGCGGCCCGGTGTGGCCCGGTTGCCTATTGGACCCGATCCCCTTAGTCTAGGCGGTTCGAGAGGTGCTCAAGAATGGCTAGAATTACTGTAGAAGATTGCCTTGAAAATGTTGGCAACCGCTTTGAGCTGGTGTTGCTTTCGGCGCGCCGGGCCAAGCAGTTGCTGAAAGGCGCCCGGCCTCTCGTCGACTCGGACAACAAAGAAGTCGTGACTTCGCTACGCGAGGTCGCTGCAGGCGAGGTGCTCATGAGGTACCCGCCGGAAGAACCTGAGGAATCGTAGCCGTTCCGGGTTCGAACTGGATCCCTCACCGATAGCCAGAAGGATCCGAGCATGGAGGATAAAGACCTCTACGCGGCCCTCGGCGTTGAGCGCAGCGCGACATCAGACGAGATCAAGAAGGTCTATCGCAAGCTCGCGCGCAAGTATCACCCGGATGTAAATCCGGGAAATGATCAAGCCGAGGCGAAATTCAAAGAAGTCTCTGAGGCTCATGATATTCTGGGCGACGAGACCAAGCGCAAGCTCTATGACGAGTTCGGCATGGTCGGCATGCAGTCTGGATTCGATGCTGACCAGGCGCGCGCGGCGCAGCAGGCCCAGCATCGCTGGCAAAGCGCTGGTTCCAGTCGCCACTCGGGATTCGGCGGTTATCAAAATTTCGACGATATCTTTGGCGATATTCTCGGCACGGGCGCGCATCGGGGCCCGGTTGCAGGTGGCGACATCGAATCGTCGTTGACCATCGACTTTCTCGATGCGGTGCGCGGGCTGACGACGGAGATTGCCCTCGAGCGAGAAGAGGCGTGCGGACCGTGTCAGGGAAGCGGGATCGATCTCGACAATGCACCGGTCTGCCCGGAGTGCAGTGGGACTGGCAAGGTCCAGGTTGGGCAAGGGCCGGTGCCGTTCATGAGAGCTTGTCCGCGTTGTGGTGGTGCCGGCCGAGCTGGCGGGGCCGCGTGTCCGACCTGTCGCGGTGTGGGCCGTACGGCTCGCAGGGAGCGTCTGTCGGTGAAGATTCCCGCTGGCGTGGATACCGGGTCTCGTGTTCGGATCGCTGGCAAGGGCGGCGCCGGTAACGGCGGTGGCCGAGCGGGTGACTTGTTCATTCGTGTTTCGGTGCGACCGCACGCGCGGATCGAGCGCAAAGGGGATGATCTCGTGGTCGACCTGCCGATCAAGGTCTCGGAAGCGATTGCCGGGGCGGCGATCGAAGTTCCCACCCCGGATGGCGCCAAAGTCCGGGTGAAGGTGCCGCCCTACACCCAGAGCGGAGCCAAGCTGCGGATTCGAGGTCATGGGATGCCGAATCTGAAGAACAAGAAAAAGGGCGATCTCTTTTTGCGTGTGCTGATTCACGTGCCACAATCGGATGGCGAAGGGGTAGCGGCGGCGGCGAGTGAGTTGGACAGCGCTTACGATAGCGACGTTCGCGCAGAGCTGCGCTTCTGAGGAATATCGATGACCCGATACGTCAAAGTGCGGGAAGTTTGTGTACACCTCGAGCTCGACGAGGCGATGTTGCGCGAGATCGTCGAGGAGGGCCTCGTCGAAGTACATCGACCGCTGGCGGAATCCGAAGATGTCGTGAGCGAAGATGACGCGGACCGGATGAGGGTGATCGTCGTTTTGATGCGCGAGATGGGTGTCAACCTGGCAGGCGCCGAGGTCATCCTGCACATGAGGCAGGAACAGATCTCGATGCGCAGCCAATTCGACGAGGTCGTCGCGACGTTGGTCCGCGAGCTCCGCAAGCAGGTCGGCGGCAAGTGATCGGCGCGATGGGTTTGGCGAACTCGTCGAACCCTGTTGTTTGCGTTTTTTTGCCGGTGCGCGGATTTTGAAAAAAGACGATGGTTGAACCTCCGAAAAAGACCGCGGAACCGATCGAGCCTGAGCTGGTCGAGTCTGAGGGTGGTGGCGAAGCCGGCGACCCGGAGATCGTCGACCTCGAGATACTCACCGCTTCGGAAGAGTCGGAGGATCGGATCGACGGCTCCGAGTCGATCGAACCGGAGGTCATCGATTCCGAGTTGCTCGACGATCCCGAAGACTCTGCGGACGACCTCGATGTCGCAGAAGAATCTTCCAGTACCGGCATCGTAACGACCGATCTGCTGCAGCGCTACATGACGGAGGCGCGGCGCTACCCGGTCCTGTCACGGGAAGAGGAGAAAAAGCTCGCGATACGCTACGTCGAGGAAGAAGACGTCGACGCGGCCTATTCCTTGGTGACTGCCAACTTGCGGCTGGTGGTCATGGTGGCGCGCGAGTACGTAAAGGCCAGTCGCAACCTCCTCGACCTGGTGCAAGAGGGCAACATCGGCTTGATGGAGGCCTTGAAGCGCTTCGACCCGTATCGCGGTGTCCGGTTCCCGTCCTATGCAGTCTGGTGGGTGCGCGCTTACATCATCCGTTACCTCATCAACAATTGGCGGATGGTGAAGGTCGGTACGACGCAGGCGCAGCGCAAGCTGTTCTTCAATCTCCAGAAGGAAAAAGAGAAGCTCGAACGCCAGGGGATCATCCCCGAGGCGCGGCTGATCGCGCAGCGCTTGGACGTCAAGGAGCGCGAGGTCATCGAGATGGATCAGCGCATGTCGTCCCGCGATCTTTCGGTCGATGCGCCGCGGCGCGACGGCGAGGGCGGCTCATTGCTGGATATCTTGCCGGATCGCACAGTCGATACCGAGACTGAGGTCGCCGATGCGCA
Source organism: Deltaproteobacteria bacterium (assembly GCA_029262455.1). GTDB lineage: Bacteria > Desulfobacterota > Binatia > HRBIN30 > CADEER01 > CADEER01. The sequence goes on from JAJCZJ010000084.1 coordinate 46,406, forward strand.
ATTCCAATCCCGCGTATCGTCTGCATTGCAGGAGTTTGGCGCGACGCTCAAGGACAAAGAAAAGCGAATCTTCGAAAGCCGGCTGGTCTCCTCCGAGCCTCTGACACTGCAGGAAATAGGCGAGGAGTACGGCATCAGTCGCGAGCGCGTGCGGCAGATCGAGGCGCGGATCAAGAAGAAGCTGAAGGCCTTCCTCGTCGAAGAGGTCGGCGACATCGAGGAGGGCCTCGGGCCCTGAGCGGGGAGTTGATCTGGTTCTGCAGGGGGGTTCGCTGTTAGATCGCTGATGGCCTACGTACTTTTTCCCGAAGAGATGTCGCTCCCAAGATCCACGACCACCTCGCCGAAATGGGATGCCTCGGCACCACAGACCCGGTGTATCGAGCGCACGCTGTCCTTCTGTTCGATCGGGACACGCGCAGGCTTGATCCTCTTCTTGAGCGCATTGCAGCCTTTGGGCCTTCTACAGCACGACAATGTGGTCCGGTCGATCACCGTGCCCTCGGCGGCGGGCGCGGCCAGGCGTAGTTCTTCGAGCAGTGTCGTTGCTTGCTCGAAGTCTTGCAGTGCCTGGCCTTGATCGATTAGGGCGCGGCGCGGCGCGAGGAGATCCTGCGCGGCCCGGGCGTTGTCCTGTTGCTGCCAGAGCCGCGCCAAGCGGATCGCCGCACGCAGCGCGAATAGCTTCGCTCCTTGCTTGGTGGCGATCTCGAGGGCCCGAAGGAGGAGTGTCTCAGGCTCGGATGTGGCTCTTGGATCTGCGTCTAGGAGGATCTCGGCGCGTAGTCGAAACAGTTCGGCGTCCGCCAAGTGTTGATTCAGTTCGGCGGCTTGGCCGAGACCCAGCTCGATCACCAGTAATGCCTCGTCGCGGCGACCGGCTTTGATCAGGCTGTCGGCGAACACAAATAGAACCGGCGGTGCTCCAAGCCCGTTGCCGATCTGTGCTAGTGCGTCGGCGGCTTGTTGAATCTCGGCGATGCCTTCGTCCCTTTCGCCCGCTTCGACTCGTGCGGCGCCTTCGAAGAGCTTCGCCGCGCTCAGCCAGAACGGAAACCCGAATTCGTCGGCGACGTTGATCAGCTCGCTGAGGTGTTTCCGCATAGCGCCGAACTCACGGCGCTCGAAGCGAACAATCGCGGCCTCGAAGAGGACATTCGCGAGCGTTAAGGGATGGTCCAAGTGGCGCGCCAACGCGATCGACCGTTCGCTCATTTTGAGGGCGCGATCTGTCTCGCCGAGGTAGACCAGGCAAAGTCCAGCATAGGCATGGGCAGCGACGCCCCGATCGAAGCCTACCAAGTAGCCGAACGCTGGATGGTCGTCTGGGTGGTAGAGTGCGATCCCCTGTTCGAGGTGTTCGAGCGCTGCGCGGAAATTTCCTTGGAAGAGCAGGGGGGTACCGACCGAAACATGGCCGATGAGTAGGTCGAAGGAATCTCCCGTCTGCTCGGCGATCGCCAGGACCTCGTTGGCGATCTCGAGTGACGTTGCGACGTCGCCTTTCATGAGCACTGCTGCCGCCATTCCCTCGATCACTCGCGGCAGATCCGGTGCAGCGTCGATTGCAGTGGCAAGCTCGCGAGCGCGTCGAAAGATCCCCTCGTACTCCGGATTGGACCATCCGTGCGCTGCACTGAGCGGGGTCGCGATTGCCATCAGCAGGGCCAGCTCGCGCTGTTGACGTTCGCGGTCCTCGGGGAGATCCTCGATCAGTGCCAGGGCGCGCCGCAAATGACTCATCGACTCTTCGTTGGCCGACTTGTCGGCGGCCTCCTCGCCGGCCCTCTGGTAGTAGGCTATCGCCTTGGCGGGCTCGCCCGCCTCGTCGTAGTGGCGGGCGACTAGCTCAGACTGCACAGGAAGGAGCTCTCCCGACCTCTCCTCCAGTGCGGCGGCGACTCGCCCGTGTTCTTGCTGGCGGGTGCGCTTAAGCTGGGATTGGTATGCGGTTTCCTGAATCAGCGCATGCTTGAATGCGAAGGTGGCCTCGGGTGGGTCGCCGTGCACGAACAACAAGCCGGCTTCGACGAGATGTTGTAGCTCGCGCCGCAGAGTGTCCTCTGTGAGATCCGAAACCTCGGCCAGCAGGCGATAGTCGAACTCACGCCCGAGTACCGACGCGACTTGTGCCACTTTTTTAGCGCCCTTGAGCCGATCGAGGCGTCCCATCAGTGAGTCGGCGAGTGTTGCGGGGATGGCTTCGGCTGCCGCAACTCCTGCGGAGTCGGTGATTGATTTGGCGAGTTCTTCGACGAAGAGAGGCACGCCATCGGAGCGTGTCATCAGGGTGTCGAGGGTAGTCTCGCGGAGCCCGGATGAGGCAAAGCTCATTGCCATTGTGCGCGTCTCGCCAGGAGAGAGTCGTTTGATTTCTATCGTCGAACAGTGATCTCCAGCTGGCCAAGGTGCGGTGAACTCTGGTCGTGCGTTTGTCAACAATAGGATGCGCGTCGCGGGGAGCTGAGCGGTCACTTGAACGAGCAACTCGAGGGTCGATGGGTCGCACCAATGCAAGTCTTCAACGACGACGACCGCTGGTTCGTCGGTGCTGATTCTGCGCAGCCACTCGACAAGGAGATCGATCGTTTTTTGCCTGCGGAGCTCGGGGCTGAAGCGCAAACTGGTGGCCGGTGGAAGACCGAGAAGCTCCGCGGCCAGCGTCACATTCTCGCGCGAGGCGAGTGTGCCGAGACCGCGTTCGATCTTGTCGAGCTTGGTTGCGGTCGAGTCTTCCCAAGCAAAGCCGAGTCCCTGGGCGACTAGGGTGACGACTGGGTGAAAGGAGGTTCCGGTGCTGTACGGAGTTGCTCCGGATTCCATCCAGGTGTGTGCGCTGCCCGCGAGGTGTGCGCGCATTTGATACACGATACGCGACTTTCCGATGCCGGCTTCACCGGACAGAAGGACGCACCGCCCGGTGCCTTTTCGCGCCGCTTCCCAGTGTTCGGTGAGTTCCGCGACTTCCGACTCCCGCCCGACAAATGGGGTTGGGTGTCCTGGGGTGGCCGCGATTCTCCCACGCACACCGCTTGGCCGCACTACCCGGTGCAGCGGAAGGGGTTCGTCCATTCCCTCGAGTACCGGTGAGCCGCCGTCTTCCATCACGAACATGCCGGTGACGAGTCGGCTCGTCGCGTCGGTGACGACGACCTGGCCGGGCTCGACAGCACTCTGCACGGCAGCAGCGATGTGAGGTACGTTGCCAAGCGCAAGAGGTTCGGTCTTGTCGCTGCTGCCAATGTCGCCGATGACCACCAGGCCGGTGTGAATGCCGATGCGCGAGGCTAGCTGGATCCCGGATGCGAGCTGCAGCTCGGCATTGAGCTCGCCCATCTTGGACAGGAGATCGAGCCCGGCGCGAATCGAGCGCTGGGCATCGTCCTCGTTCGCCTTCGGGTAGCCGAAGTAGACTACCAGGCCATTCGCCAAGTATTGCGCGATGTGCCCGCCATGGAGCAGAACGACCTCCGATACCAAGTCCTGATAGGCGCGCACGACACGTCGCAGGTCCTCGGGGTCGAGGCTCTGTGCCAGATGGATCGGACTCCCGAGGTCGCAGCACATGACGGTAAGCTGGCGTCGTTCGGTCGTGTTGGTCGCCGGCGGCACGACCGCCACCTCTGCGCCGGTGAAACGATAGCCGCGCCGGGGTACCGTTGTGAGGAAACGATCTGCCTCCTCGGCAAGTGCAACGCGAATCTCGCGGATGCAGACCCGCAATACCGTTTGACTCACCGTTGTATCTGGCCAGACCGCGTGCAGGATCTCGGCGTGGCTGATCAGGCGGTCAGGGTTCTCGGCGAGACACCGGAGGACCGATAGCGACTTTGCACGCAGGCGGCGCTCGTCGCCTCGATAGCGGAGTTGAAGTGAGCGCCGGTCGAGCTGGAAATCACCGAAGCAGATGACTTCAGAGGGAAGAGGCGAGGGGGGCATTTCCAGAGATCGCATGAGAAGGCAGGGCTGATCCTCGCCGCGGCAGTACCGGTGAGACTGATCATTAGCATACGATACAACGACGCAATACACGTGATAACGAAGCCGCAAGCTTCGCTGGAGACAGGGGCTCGCGCCACGGTTGACGACCCTCTGGCAAGTATTGAACAACAATTGAACGGATAACGGCCGCTTTGATCTTGCGTCGCCCAAATCACGGCCTGTACGGCCTGAGTCGTGATTGCTTCTCAAATCCAATTCTCTCCGGCGCAATTGGGGATACCGGTACCTCGGTGGCTGCGGCTCGGCCTCTGTTCTCTCTCTCTCGGGTTGCTTAGTGGGTCCATGTTGGCTCAGGAGTTTCTTCCCGAACCCGACATCACGTATGTGGGCGAGATCCCGCCTGGAACGGAGATCGCGATCGACCATGCGGCTGGGCGACTCGATGTGACCTCGAGTGACTCCTCGGGTTCCTTTGTCCTCACCGTCCGATTGGTCGAGCCATTGGGCGACACGATCCCACCGCTGGCACCTGCTGGGGTGGCCTATGTCGGCGACTCAGCCACGGTTTCGGTTGATGGTGTCGCGCAGGGCCAGGTGCCGCTCGACGAACGCGGCGCAATCTACCGGCTGGACATTCCCAATCCGGTGTCGAATCCCGAACCGGAGACGATGCTGGACCCGCCGCGTATCCAACCGGAAATCCCGACTCCCGGACCGACGTTCACGCCGACAATTACTCCGATGTTCACGCCGACGCCGACGGAGGGGACCCCGGAAGCAAGCACCCCGACGCCAACCCCGACCCCGACTCCCGGTGCGTTCGATTGCGCCGGCGATTGTGACGGCAACGGTCAGGTTTCGATCAGCGAATTGATCCGCGGTGTCAACATCGCGCTGGGTAGGGCGATGGTCGATCAGTGCTTCGCGATGGATGCCGACGGCAACGGTACGGTCGCCATCAACGAGCTCATCCGGGCGGTGCGTAACGCCCTGGATGGTTGCCCGGAGGATGCGTGACTTTGGCGCGCCGAAGAAGGCTTTGGGCTTGGGCCGCTGCTCCGATGATCCTGCTCTCCGGCGAGGGCGGTGCTGCTCGTGCTGATGCCGCGCCGGATAATCCGACGGTTGCCGTGGTGGATGGTGCTTCGATCGATGCGAACCAGGTGCGCAAGGAGATGATTCGCCAGGGAGCCGACTTCCTGCCGCGCTTTACTGACGTTGCCGAGAAGAAGGCCTTGGTCGAGAAGTTGGTGCGGATTCAGGTTCTTGCACACGCGGCGCGTGAGCAGGGGTACGCCGCGGATCCGGAGATCGTCGACAGCCTGAATCGGCTGCTCGCGGAGAAGTTCTGGCGCGACAGTCTGGCAGAGCAGCCGATCCCACGCGCTACCGAGGAAGAGGCGCGGGCGTACTACGACTCCCATCTCGGCGATTTCGTCGCGCCACAGCGTGCGCGCGGCGCCTTGATTTTTTTGCGGTGGCCTTCGAACGCGACGCCCGAGCAGCGCGTCGAGATACGAGCCGAGGCGGAAGGCTTGCGGGCGCAGGCCGGTGGCTGCGACGAAGCGTGTTTCGCCGCTCTGGTCGACGAGCACACAGACGATCCCGCGGCGCGCCGTAGACGCGGCGACACCGGCTTCATCGTGCAGGGCGCCGCGGTTTTCCGCATTCCACCGCCAGTCGTCGATGCGCTCTTCGAAGTCGATGCCGTAGGAGGCGTCGCGCCGGTGGTCGAGACTGACCGTGGCCTGTACATCGCCCGCCTCAGTGCGCGGGAAGGGGGAGCGGTGCCTGAGTTTGCGTTGGTCGAGCGCGAGGTTCGCGCGCGATTGTCCGCTGAGCGTATCGAGGCGCGTGAGCAATCGGTCTACGAGGAGCTGCGCAAGCGGCATCGCATCGAGGTCGATCTCAAGGCTCTCGAGACGATCGGCCCGGGTCAATTCGCCGCCGGCGAGCGACCGCCGTCCTTTCCCGTTGGAGCCCCGGCCCGATGATCTGCTGGAGACGACTGCTGGCGATCAGTGTGCTGATGATCCTCTGTGCGACCGCGGTTTCGGCGCAATCGCAACGACTGCCGCTGCGCGCCGGTTGGAATCTGATCTCGCTTGCGGTGGTGCCGCAGGATGCGCAACCGGCAGCGGTCTTCGCGCCCTTGATCGCAGCGAACAACTTCGAGGCCCTGTGGGCGTACGATGCTGCTGCCGGAGTCTGGCGTAGCTTTCCAGCGGCGGCGCCGACCAAGCCCACGATTGGCGCGGTCGAGACCGGGGTGGGGTACTGGCTACGCGTGCAACGAGCGACGACCCTCGACATCAATGGCGTTACGGAGGTCTTTCCGGTCGGACCGGATGAGATCGCGGCCGAGTGGAACCTGGTCGGCTTCCCGGTTGAAGAGCCTACTTTGTACGAACGGGTCCTGACTGACCCCGCGATTCGTCAGATCTGGACCTTTGACGCTTCAGCGGGGGATTTCCGCGGCGTTGTGATCGACCCGCAAGGCATGGTCACCCGTGAGGACTTCCGCGAGATCGAGCCCGGGCGCGGCTATTGGTTGTTCGCCGCCGAGTCGACTTCGATCGCGCCGCTTCTCGGTACCGGCTTGCCGCCGGATGTCGACTTTCCGCCCCTGGTGCCGAATGCCTCCACCGAGGTGGCGGTCAGCTTTGCACCTCTAACTGCCGGCGACATCGATATTGGCCGCGACGGCTCTTACGATCGAACCGCGAGTCAGCGCGCGATTGATTTCGGCGAGCACCAGGAGCTGCAACCGATCAGCATTTTCAATGAGGGTGCCGGTGTTCTGTCGTGGCTTCTGGCGGTCGACGAGCCGGACCGGACCCCTTGGCTGCGTTTGAGCGTCGCGTCGCCCGACGGCGGTGCTCCGGTGCTGAGGGTCGAGGAATCAGGAACGGTCGCTTCTGAAACCGACTTGATCAACCTGGTCGTCGATCGGACCGGGTTGGCGCCCGGCGACTATACGGCGCGGGTGATCTTAACCAGCAGTGGCGCTGTCGCCGCTCCACCGAGCGAGCCTGTGCGATCGATTCTGGTCCGCGTGCGGGTCGCTGGTTTGGAAGGAGACTATCGGCTGCGGGTCGAGATTGACACGGTCGACGGCAAGCCCGCGGATCTGCCGAATCCACGGATCGTTCTCAGCCTCTACGAGGATGCGAACGGGTTGAAAGCCATCGTCAGTGACGACTTGACCCTGTTGATCCCGCAGCGACTGCGTATGTTCGGCGCCATCTACGAAAGGGATACCAGCCGCTTCGAGTTGTCGGGGAGCTTTGCGATGCCCGCAGGACATCCTTCCAATCCGTTCGGTACCGACGTTCGGCGCGATGTCACGATTCGCGGTGACCGCCGCGATCTGTCGGACCCGCGCGATCTCCTTCTCGGCCCGCTCGATCTGCGCGGCGAGTATTTCGAGACCATCCGCAACGTGCTCGAAGAGCCGATCTACCTTTCCGGGACTTTCATCGGCGAGCGACTTAGCGGAACCGGGACGATCCGCGACCGTGCGAGTCCGAAGAACGCAACGAGCCAGGATATTCCGGACACTTCCGTTCTCGAACAAACGGTCAATGTTACCGAGCGCCTTCTCATCAGTGAGGTGGACGTTTCGGTGAACCTGGCCCATTCACGGCCGTCGGACCTGGTTGTGACCTTGATCGGTCCCGACGACACTGAAGCCGTCCTGCGCAGTCGAAGCGGCGCCGAGGTCGGCTTGGTTGTCTACGACGACTTTGCGACACCGCTCGACGACCTTGCCATCTTCGACGGCAAGCTAGCGCCCGGTTTGTGGACGCTACGGGTCGAAGACCAGGCGCCCGGTTCGACCGGTACCTTACTCGGGTGGGAGCTCGATATCGTCGGAACCAATGTCTACGACGTCGCCGGCAACGCCGGCGATGAAGTCCCGCCGGGATCGACCCTGGTCCTGACCGGGTGCGGTGCGACCGCGGTGGCGACTACTGATGCCTCTGGCAACTTTCGTTTTCGCGATCTGATCGACTGCGTCTACGGAGTCAAGTTGCTACAGCCGGGTTTCCAGCCGGTTTCGGCGGAGGTGGTCCTGGCCGGTGCGGACGTACCTGACCTGGTGTTCGATCCACAGGCGGTCGAACCTCCAGTGCCGAACGTTCCTGGCAACCCGAGTGGTCCGGACGGGATGTTTTTTGCGATTACCACTTCCGGAGGATCCGGCGCGCTCGCGCCGACGAGCGAGTTGCAGTACGTGCTCGACGCGACGACCTTCGACGTCGACCGGCCGCCGCTCGGTAATGTCGGGGGACCGGGACCGGAAGACACCAACGCGTTTCTCGGTGTCGTCGATTCGCCGTCGCCGCCCGCCATCTCGACGATGTCCAACGCGGTGGGTCTCAACACAAGGATCGACGGTCCGGTTGGGCCAAACTCGGTGCGGGTGTTTGTGAACATCGGGATGCCCATCATCGGAACCAGTGTGCAGGGCGATCTGCGGCTTGCTATCGGAGCGAACCCATGAGGCGAGCGGTGGCACGAAGTCGATTTAGGCTCGGCGTCTTGGTTGTGTTGGTCTTGGTCGGCTCTATCGGACTGTCCAGCGGTGCGATGGCGATGCAGCGCGAGTCGCGCGATCTGGCCCCACTGTGGGGGAGACTGGACCGGATTCGCAATTTCTATCGCGGCGACTTTGCCGCGAGGGAGGGGAACTCGCGGCGTCGTCTGGTCAATGCGGGGCAAGCTCTCAAGTCGCACGCCAACGTGATCCGCGACTACAAGGTCGGCGAAGTCGATGGGCGCATCCCGCGTCAGGAGCTGCCGGAAGTCCTCGCTGGATTCCGTGGCTTCATTGGCAGCGCCGACCGCTTGCAGGCTGCCGAGGCGGTGCAGGGTTTTCAAGAAACGTTGAACGAAATTATGGCCGGCGAGGCGCTGGTCGCCAACGAGCTGCTGCTGCAGGGGTTGCGCTCGCGCTATCCCTTTGGTGGCGCCGCCCCTGACCCTCCGGATGCCGATCAGACCACGTTGTTGACGCGCAGTACCGAGGCGTTCCGCGACGCTCTCAAACTGGCGGGTGACGAGATTCGCACGCGGCCCGAAGGCTTTCGCGCCGCTAGCGTGGTCAACCCGGGCTTTCCTTTCTTCGTGGAGAACGTCCCGACAACGCCGAGCGCCGATGGTGAGCTCGTCGAGAGCGAGTACTACCGATTCACCGATCTGGTGAATCGCTACGGTCTGGCTGCCAATTCCCTGGGGCGACGCAAATTCTTCTTCAACAACGTTGCCACCGAAGGGAACGGGGGTGCCGGACGCGACGAGGCGGCCGTCGAGTTTCAGAACGCCGCCAATGCTGTCTACCTGAACGCAGTGATGCTTGCGGCGGTGCAGAGCTCGACGGACTTCCAGAACAATTTCGGCTCCGAGCTCAAGCGGAATGTGAATGATGCCGAGCAGTCGTTTTCGGACATTCGTTCCGGGTTCAATCCTCTCACTCTGCGCGGCGACTTCGTTCCCTTCAACGAGACGAACGAGTTGATTCGCATCGCTGGGAATATGGTCGTGGATGCGCAGCGCGACGAGCGCGACGTCAAGACCCTTGCGCGGCGCTACGACGAAGACGCGGCTGCCTTGAGTACCGAGCTGCGCGATCAGACTGTGCGGTACCTCTCCGACATCGAGGATCTGATCGGCTTCGTCCCCAACACGTCCGACGGGGTCTGCCAACCGCCCGACTTGAACAACTGTGACCTCACGAAACCCGAGGACCGTGCGTTGATCGAGGCGCTGGCGGAAGACGAATCCTACCTGCGCTCGTGTGACGATGAGATCTGCAAATCTTTTCGCTCTTGGCGAGGCGCTCGGATCGACCTGCGCGAAGCGCAGACCGTATTGTTCAACATCGTCGAGCAAGTTCGTATCGAAGAGCGCCGCAGTGGAGCGATTACACGCACCATCAGTTCGAGTGGGGAAAGCCTCTCCGCCCTGGAGCTGACACAGGGCATTGCGGTTGCATTCACGCCTGATGTTGCCTTCCAGGTCGGTACGGAGGGCTTCAATGTAACGACCCAGTTCGCCCTGAGTGAGATCACAAAGGGGGCTTTCGAGCGCGACAAGTCCCGGGTTTCGACGGCGAGGGACGTTCAACTCGAGGCGACAGGGTCACGGGCCGTCATAGCGAATCTGTTGCTTCAGCACGCAACGCAGGGGATCGCTGTCGAGCGGGCCTCGCTCGCCGTCGTCGAGGCCCGGGCCACGTATACGAACGCGATAGCCGATCTGCGTCGCGCCATGCGCAACTTCGTGGTCGCACGCGTTGACCTCGGTGAGGCCTATCTGACGAATCCGGCCTATCGGCTGCAGCTCGAGCTCGCGCAGCAGACCGCGGAAGGGTCGTTCCGGGCGGCGATGATCGCCGCGTACAATGCTGCCAAGGCGCTCGAATACGAATGGGCCGAGCGGTTGGAGAACCCGGTACGACAAACCCGCGACGGAGCGATCCCGATTCCTATTGGGGAAGATCCCGCAGTGTTTGCCGGAATCATCCGAGCCGAATCTGTGTTCGCGGTGCGTTCGGCTGGTACTGCCGGTTCCGCGACGCCGACACTGCACTCCTTCATGCGGGCGCTCGATGCTTGGGACGCCCGGTTGCGGCAGGATCGCACGCTCGAACGAGGTGAAGGCAACAGTGTCGTTCTTTCGCTCAAAAACGACCTGCTCGGCTTCGACAGCGAAGACGGGTTGTTCAACCGACTGGCGTTTCGCAACTTCATTGCCAAGCACCGCTTTCCGGGCAGCAATGCGGACCAGCCGGACCTGATCATTGAGTTCCCGATTCAGATCGGCGATAAGCGCCTGCTACCAGCGCTGGCGAACCTCAAGCTTCTTACGCTTGGAAGACCTGGGCAGGAGGGAGGGATTGCACCGCTTGCGGGTGTCAATCTGATCCCCGCGCCCGGGCGCTCGCTGCGCTCGTCGGCTTCGCAGAACCCACCGTTGGTCGACCTGGTGATGAGCGACGAGGCGCTTATTCGCACCTTCTTTCACAACTTCGACGAGGGTGACGATGATCTTCTGGTTCTCGACCTCGAAAGTGCTCGCTCCTTCCGTCAGTCGCCATTTTTCGCTGCGGTTGAAGCAACGATCGATGGCGCAGGTCGCTTCATTCCGAATAACCAGCTGGCCAATCGCAGCCCAGCAGTTTCGCGCTGGGTCTTGCTGATTGACATGGGCAACGGCGACAACCGCACGCTGCTGCTCGAAAATCTCGACGACATCGAGATCGTCATTACGTATGTAGCCGGGAAACCGCCCACATTCGCGTTCCCGAATCTCCCTCCTCTGCCGAGCTGATGCGTGGCGCTGAAAGGATCCCTCATGGATAGACCAGTGAAGCTGTCGCGGGCGTTGCCGCTCGCGCTGCTCATGGCAGTGGTAGCCTTCCCGGTGCTGGCGCAGCAGCGCTGGATCCCGTTTCAAGGCCGCGTCGTAGACGGTGATGGCAACGCCTTTACCCAAGCGACCAATGTAACCTTCACGATCTACGCCGCGGCGACCGGAGGAGATCCGCTCAACGGTTGGCAAGAGACTCACCCAAGCGTCAGCATCATCGCCGGCCAGATCAACGTGTTGCTCGGCAGCATCCAAGCACTGGATGACCCGAACGGCGACGGCAATCCGGACGATGCCCTCTCGTTTTCCGCGCCGCGATACCTCGGTATTCGCGTCGGTGCCGGCACCAACCAGGAGTTGGTGCCGCGCCATCAGTTGATTCCGTCCTTCCATGCGCGTGTCGCGGATACGACGGTGGCAGGCGGCATCGATACCGAGCAGCTCGCGGATGAAGCCGTGACGGCCGACAAGCTTGCGCCCGAAGCGTTGACAGCACCGGGCACGATCGTCGCCTATGGCGGCACCGTGGCGCCGCCGGGGTGGGTGATGTGCGACGGGGCTGAGTACGACGCAACCGATCCGGCGTATGCGGGGCTGTTCGCAACGATCGGTACGACATTCGGCGGTAGCGGCGAGATGTTCAAGGTCCCGGACCTGCGCGGCCGGTTCGTGCGTGGCGTCGACAATGGAGCGGGTGTCGACCCGGACGCGGCGACCCGCGGCGGTGGCGACGCGGTCGGCTCGACGCAAGGCTTCGCAACGATTGCGCTCGCAGGCCAAGGAAGCACCGCCACGGGCGGGGCGCACCTCCACGACTTGCGACTCACAAGGCGCGGATTTCAAGGGGGTTCGGGTGGGGGAGCAGGGTTCTTTCCCGCTCGAACCTTTGATGGTCAATGCTTTGGGGAATTCAACGACCCGTGTGACAATACGCAGTCCGCTGGCGCCCATTCCCACAATGTCACGGTCACGGTCGTTCCCTCTGCGAGCGCGCTCTCGACCGAGATTCGTCCAGCGAACATTGCTGTCAATTACCTCTGTAAGCTGTAGTTCAGTCAGCTCGAATCGCCGAGAGTCAGAGTCGGTTTCGAAAAGGACCACGCATGAATAGAACCGCACAGCTTGGCACGATTGGCATGGTTGCAATGCTCGCGGTGTTGGTGGTGCACCCTGCGCTCGCGCAGCCGCGCCTGATCCCGTTTCAGGCTCGCTTGACAGACAGCGGTGGCGGTCCCTTCAACGGCGAATCCCGAATCACATTTGCGATCTACGAGGTGGCCACCGGAGGAACTCCTCTCAACGGATGGGTGGAGACTCACGATAACGTCAGTATCTCGGACGGCTTGATCGATGTTTTGCTCGGAGGGCTTACGTCGCTTGATGATCCCGACGGAGACGGGACTACGGACGACGCGATTTCGTTCGCGTTTCCGCGCTACCTCGGCATCAAGGTGGGCTCAATCGGCAACCAGGAAATGGTGCCGCGTCGTCAGCTCGTTCCGCACTTCCACGCCAACGTCGCCGACACCGCGGTCGAGGGCGGGATCGGGACCGAGCAGCTCGCCGCCGGCGCGGTGACGGGCGCGAAGATCGATCGCAAGGTGCTGACGCCGCCGGGTGTGATCGTGCCCTTCAGCGGCGCCACGGCACCGCCTGGCTGGGTGATTTGCGATGGGGCCGAGTACGACGGAACCGATCCCGCGTACGCCGGATTGTTCACCGCGATCGGCACCAGCTTCGGCGGTAGCGGCAATGTGTTCAACGTGCCGGACCTGCGCGGTCGTTTTTTGCGTGGGGTCGACGCTGGCGCAGGCACCGACCCGGACGCGACGGATCGCACAGGCGGCGACGCAGTCGGCTCGACACAGGATGTCTCGACGATCGCAGCCCAAGCCTCTGGTGTGACCAATACTGCGGGAGTCCACTCTCACCCGATGCTGCTCGACGACAGGACGGAGGATCCTTTCGTCTTTGTCGACCAATCCAACTCAGTAGGTGTTCTGCCGGCACTGAACGGACCAGGTCGTCAGGACCCCGAGAAATGCGGCCAGGACAGTGATATCGATGGGGGTCTCTGCGACGAGACCCTTTCCGCCGGCAGCCACTCGCATAGTGTATCGGTCACCGCGGCCCCACCGGCGGGCGCAAGCTCGACCGAAGTTCGCCCGGCGAACATTGCGTTGACCTACATCTGCAAGCTGTAGGAGATCGGCGACGGGTGGTTCGTGACTGGTGAGGGATGCCGGCTCGACATTTCACCAATCACCAGGCTAGTTGAACTCGCCGGCCCAGAGGGCGTCGAGTGAGTCTTACTTGGACACGTGATTCGCCGCGAAATCGCCCGTAGCTAGTGGGTTTTCTTGAAGCCTGGTCTGGGTGTCTACCAACTTCCTGCCCAGTTCCTGCGTTTTTCAGGTCGAGGTGGGGTAGCCGTCTTTTGGTGGACGAAGGGAATCGGGTTCGACATTTCGTGACGCTCGCGCTGGGTGTGGTGCTGGGGCCCGCCTTGGCTTCGGACCGGTTTGGCTGGCGCTCTGGGCCCGTCGCGGAGGAGGGCCCGCCCGACGTTCTTGCGGTCGTCGGTGAGGCGGTGAGTCTTGCTTGGACCTTGAAGCCTGGTCAGGGTGTTTACCAACTTCCGCGCGGCCAAAATAAGGGAAAACAAATTTAGTTCGTAAATCACGCAATATATGTTTCGATGTTTTCATCGTTAAGGCTAGGAACGAGAGGAGTCTTAGGATGATCACGAAGTGGATGTTTCGAGTTGTCTTGGTCTTGGTTGGGTTTGGTCTTGGTGGTGTCACGCCGTCGTGGGCGCAGCCGAGCTGCTGTACGGGATCGGGCTGTTGCGCCCCCGACGGTGATGCGTGTGTGCTCGAGTACGGCGCTCGTGGATCGGTTCACGATGCGACAAGCGGCGATCCGATTGTCGGCGCGGCGATTGAGGTTCTGGACCTCGACCCGGTGTTCAGCGGTGCGGATGGATCGTACTTGGTGGCTGGCACGCGTCCGGAGCAGTGTCAGCTGGACTACTTGTATTCGATCGTTGTCTCGGCGATCGGGTACCAACCGTATTCGGCGAGCCTGTTTACCAACGCGGTGTTCCCGACGCTGGACATCGAGTTGGCGCCCGTCGAGCGTGAACCGGGTTATACGGTTTCCGGTTACGTTGCTGAGTTCCCGGCGTGTAGCGGCCGGATGCGCGGGGTTGGCGTGACGCTCGAACCGATAGGCCTTTCCGCCGATAGCAGTATTGACGGTGGAGAGTTCTCGTTTTCGGATGTGCCGCCTGGCGACTACGTAGTGTCTGTCGCCGGCTGCAATCCGTTTGGTTGTTGGCGCGGCAGTCCGATCTCCGTCGTCGATGGCGACGTTCAAACGGCCGTCTGTATGAACGAGCCGACGCCGACACCCGAACCCGTCTTTACGTTCACCCCGTGTGCGACGGCGACACCGCCGCTCTGTGAATTGGGAGAGGGCCTCCGCTGCACAGCCGACTCTTGTGGTGGTCGGTGTGAGTGTTTCGCGTGTGAGCCGTGCCCGGCGGGACAGCTGCCAACGGATGTTCCGAGCAGCTGTGAATGCTTCGACTGTCCGGTGCGAACCCCGTGCGCGGGTGGATTTCGACCGGTCGCACCGTGCGACCGCCCGTGCGAGCTCGGATGTGGATGCGAGAGCGATTCCGACAGCTCTTCGGCCGATGCGATGGCCGAAGTGGGGTCGGGTGGCGGTTGCGCCGTCGGACCGCACGGAGACCAATCGGGACTTTTACTCGTGCTGGTGGCCCTGTTGGCGGCAGGTCGATCTGGTTGGCGCCGGGGCCCCGTGTGAGCGAAGCGAGCGCCTCTCCACCAACTTCACACGGGAGGCTGCGTTTCACCGATGCGGTGGGTGGTCAGGCTGGCGAAGCTGCGGCGGCTCGTATACTTTGTGGGTTATGGCGCGGACGACGACGGCGGGGATGGTTGTCATCGGTAATGAGATCCTGTCCGGCAAGGTGACGGATACAAATACTCCCTTTCTGGCGAAGCAATTGCGCGCGGCGGGGGTGTCTCTCGAGCGGGTGATCATCATTCCTGACGAGATCGAGACTATTGCTGCCGCCGTGGGCGAGTATAGCCGCGACTACGACATCGTTTTTACCTCTGGTGGGGTCGGGCCGACCCACGACGACCTGACCATTGCCGGAGTGGCGGCGGCGGTCGGTCGTCCCGTGGTGCGCCATCCTCAGCTCGAGCGCGCTCTGCGAGATTTTTTCGGGGAGTCGGTGACCGAGGCCAAGCTGCGGCTCGCGGATGTGGTGGACGGCACGGAATTGGTCGAGGACGGCAATCTGAAGTTCCCGACGTTTCTGGTCGACAATATCTACGTTCTGCCGGGGATACCCGAGATTTTTCGCGAAAAGGTGGGCGCGATCCGCAACCGCTTTGCGACGGATCCGTTTTTTCTTCGCGTCGTATACGTTCGCGAGCAGGAGACGACGATTGCCGATTGGTTGGATCAGACGCTGGAAGCGTTTCCGGACTTGCTTCTCGGTTCGTATCCGAAATTGAACAACCCAGAATACAAAGTACGACTGACGTTGGAGTCAAAAGACTCCGACTATTTGGAGAATGCGCTGGGGCGGCTACTCGAGCTGCTACCAGCTGAGGCCGTGGTGCGGCAGGAGTGAGGTGTGGATATGCGTCGATGGTTGGTGGCAAGTGTGGTTGGTGTGGTTCTGATGGTGGCGCTACCGGTGCGTCCGGCAGCGGCGAGTGATCGCTATATCGCGGAATTGGGTTTGGGCATGGCGGCGATCGCTTCGAACATTTTCTATGTTCCGGCGAAGATGTTGTATGCCACCGGTGGCGGCATCGTCGGCGGACTGGGGTGGATTCTGACCGGCGGCAATCTCGAAGCGGCCCAGAATATCTGGAGTCCTTCGCTCGGTGGGACGTGGATTCTCAGCCCGGAAATGTTGAATGGTCGCCGGCCGATCTTGTTCAGTGGTGAAACCTACGAGCGCCCCGGCGATCGCATGGTGGTTGAGCCCCGCGTCGAGCATCGATAGTGAAAAAGCGCGGTGATACGCGCTTTCTCGCTGGAGCAGATTCACCGGGGCGGATTCCGACTGCGGTGGCCCCGGAGGTCGCGTTTGCAGGTCGGTCGAACGTCGGCAAATCATCGCTGCTGAATCGGTTGGTCGGTCGGCATGCCCTGGCGCGGGTTGGCAAGACACCGGGGCGGACTCAGCAAATCAATTTCTTCGCCGTCGGCGATCGGCTGACGTTCGTCGACTTGCCGGGGTACGGGTTTGCCAAGGTGCCGCTGCCGGTCAAGCACGCCTGGCAGAAATTGGTCGAATCTTACTTGCGTGAGCGCGAGAGTTTGTGCTGCGTCGTAGTGTTGATCGACAGTCGGCGCGGTGTGATGGAGGAAGACCGCGACCTGATTGAATACCTGGGTGAGATCGGAGTGCCTTGTTGCATCGCGGTGACGAAGATCGACAAGCTCAAGCGGAGCGAGCGCGCAAAGCAGCTGCGGGAGTTTGAAGAGTGCTTGCCGGTTCATTCACTGATCGCGTGCTCGGCGACGACGGGCGAAGGGGTTCCGGCGATCTGGGAGATGATCGAGTCCGCGACTTCGTAGCGCCTATCCGCCGAACAGGTTCACGGTCGCGACGATTCCAAACGAGATGTAGATCAGGCTGATCACCGAGACCATCGCGACGCGCACCGGGCCGGGGCGGAATGGTTCTGGAATCAGGCGCAAGTTGATCCAAAGAGTGAGCGGTGCGTAGATGGCCATCGCGATGCCGCCAAAGAACCCTGCGCTGAGAAGGAACATGATCGGCGGAATGGCTTCGTAGGCGTAGGTCAGGGCGATCCCTACGACCATCCATAGGGATGCGATGGTTCCGTAGAGCGAGCTCGTCGAGTGTTGCCGCGCCCATGAGAACGATCCTTGCAGGATATCGACGCAGCTGCGCGCCACTCCGTCGATGAGCGTCAGCTGGGTTGAGAACAGGCAGGCGACGCCGACCAGCAGGAAGATGGTTTTGCCGGTCGAACCCCAAACCGATCCGAGAATCGATGCCTCCTCCCAGACCAGCAGCTCGCTTCCGGGAACAATGCCCCGGGGATGTAGGACGGCGAGCGAGCCGACGATGAAGAGGATGATGGTGAACGTGTTGAGCAGCCAGAAGAAGACGATTTGATCGGTCGTGAGATGGCGGATCCAGGCGCGCCAGCGGCTGCGGTTTTCTGGGGTGTCTCGGATCGAGTACGCTGCGGTTGAGGTGTCCGCGGTCTCGCCGCGTAGGGGGTTTACGACGGCTGGGATGTGAGCACCCATGCCCCAGCCTTTGTCGCGAATGTAGAAGCAGAAGAACAAGTTCGCGGTTCCGCCGGCACCCGCAAAGACCAACGCCGAGAACAGCTCGTAGCGCGGCATTTGTGGATCCTTGAACGGAAAGTTCAGCGCGCCAGCGGCGAGCGCGCTCCAGGTCTCTGTGTTCGTCACTGAGACGGCGATTGCAATCAGTCCGACGGTAACGACGACGACCAGTACTTGTACAGTTCTTTCGACCGACTTGTATACGGAGCGCGGTCCAAAGAGCACGGCGGCGACGGCGGCAAACGTGAGGGCCGTCCATGCAGTTGCCGAGCCGGGTCCCTCGGGGCCGACGAAGAGCACTTTCAGTGCGCCACCGCAGGCTCGCGCCCAGCCGGGAACGATCCAACCGACGACGTTCAGCGCGAGAAAGACCCAAGCGAAGCCGCCCGAGACCCGACGGTAGCCGGAGTACACGCTCTCGCCAGTGGCCAGGGTGTATCGGCCGATTTCGATGTTGAGCCACAACTGGATGAACACGCCGAGGATGGCGGCCCAGGTCATGGTCGCACCGTACTGCGCCGTCACCCGCGGCCAGACGATCAGCTCCCCGGCTCCAATCGAAAGCCCTACCAAGACTGCGCCCGGGCCGACGAGGTCCCAGAACGATCCGGGCAGAGCCGGGAGATCGCCGCTGCGATAGGAATCTGTATTGCGCGCCATAAGCGCCGGACTTTGGCAAAGCAATTGCGCTCGGACAAGCGCTGGGTGGGGATTGTCGGGTGTCGCGGTTGCGGTGCCTACAAAGTTGAAACCTCACCTTTTATCTTCTCCCGCGTCGGCAAGGGAGAGGAGTTTTTGTTTGGCTTTGCCCGCTATTTCGAGAAAATCGACAGTCCCGGCAATGCGGGAGAGGGGTTCTGTTTGGGCTGCGCCCTTCATTCGGCCATCTTGGCTGCTGGGGCATTTTTCCTGCTGGCGCTCGACCGACGCTTTGGGGTACGGTGCGGCCGCATTAGCGCGGGCTGGTCCCGCTAGGGAGGACGAGTTGAGTGCGGTCAAGTTTGGGTTGTTCTATCCCCAGGTCGGGCAGACTTTTGAGACGATTCGCGAGCGCACGTTGCTCGCTGAGAAACTAGGGTACGATTCGGTCTTCTGCGTCGACCACATGTGGCAACGCGGATTGCCTGAGGTCGACCATCTCGAGGCTTGGACGTTGTTGTCGGCATTGGCCGCCGTGACTGAGCGGATTCGGCTCGGTGCCCTGGTCTTGTGCAACTCGTACCGCAACCCGGCGCTGTTGGCGAAGATGGCGTCGAGTCTCGACCACGTCAGCCAGGGGCGCGTTACTCTCGGTATCGGCGCTGGTTGGATGGATGAGGAGTATCGTGGCTACGGCTATCCGTTTCCGTCGACCCTCGAGAGAATCGCCCAGCTCGACGAGTCCCTGGAAGTCATCAAGCGACTTTTTACGGAGAAGTGCGCGGACTTTCAGGGCAAGTACTATCACCTCGATCAGGCCTACAATCGGCCAGCACCGGTGCAGAAACCGTATCCCCCGATTCTGATCGGTGGCGGTGGCGAGAAGTACATGCTGCGCGTGGTCGCGCGCCACGCCGACATTTGGAATCTGCCGAACAACCACGCGCTCGAGTTCGAGAGTCGGTTGGCCGCTCTACGTCGCCACTGTGATGACCTTGGTCGCGACCCCGCTGAAATCGAGGTTTCAGAGCAAGCGTTTATTATCGTTGGTGAGGACGAGGCTGACTTCAAGAAGAAGTGGGAGGTCGCCAACATGATGCTCGGTGCTGGGTTCGACCTGGAGGCGACGGCGTTTCGCGGAACTCCTGACCAGGTCGTGGAGCAACTGCAGAAGCGGGTGGCCCAAGGAGTTACGTTTTTCACGTTCTTGTCGGGCGACTTTCACGCCCCGGAAAGCCTCGAATTGTTTGCCGAGAAAGTCATTCCAGCTCTGAGTTGATCCGCGCTTCGTTCGCTTGTCGCCGCTTGGTGCGTGGCTTATCGCCCTTACCTCGCTGCTTGTCGCCGCTGCTCGGCTGCCTGTCTCCGCTGCTCGGCTGCGTAGATGGCGAGACCTGTGGTGTCCCAGGCGAGCTCACGGGCGCGCCGCACTAGGCCGAGTGCGAGGCCTTTGTGTGGGGGGAGACCAAGCAAGCTGAAGATGACCATTTTGCCCCCCTCCTGGGTTCCGATCTTGGCCGGCATGAAGAAGAACAAGCTGTTGATCAGAGCCGACAGGACTTCAATCCCGAGGCAGGTCATGAGCGACCCGTCGACTCCTAGCAAGCGCAATAGGATCCAGATCTCGATGGTTCTCCCACCGAAGGACAAGGCGAGAACCAACGTCGATGTAATCAGGTCGACGGGGCGTTGTCGCAGGCTGCGTTCGATCGCGCCGTCAATCGCGTCGATTTGCGACCGCCAAGTTCCAACAGTAAGCCGCAATCGCCCGACGCGCGACAGCAGGCGCGCGGCAAGACCAAACAAGCCGCGGCGCAGGAGAAAGCCGAGCCCGATGACGGCGGCGATCGATGCCGTGACGATCGCGGTCAGGGCTGCCTGGTACGGTTCGAGCGCGTCGACCGTCGGAATGAGAACCAGCAGCCCGATCGCGACGAAAAGATATTGCCCTGCGGTTTCAGTGAATTTCGCCAGGGTGACCGCCGAGGTGCTCTCTTCGTTGCCGATGTAGGGCGCGGCCAGGCGCGCGCGTGCGAACTCCCCGCCGATCGTCGCCGTTGGGGTTAGATGATTGATTCCTTCTCCTGCGACTCGGAAGAGGCAGAGGCGAGCCAGTGAAATGTCGCGGTGCGAAGGGTGGATCGCCAACATCCAGCCGATCGCACTGGCGAGGATGATCGGGACCTCGGAGGCGAGGACTGCGAAGAAGCCCCAACCGACGAGGGAGATGTCGTCGATCAGTCCGCTGACCCCGGTACGCAGGATGAGGACGGCCAGGAGCGCAATTCCAGTCGCCAGCAGGCCGAGCTCTACTGTGCTCGCCGACACTCGCCGTGTCATCGGTTGGCTTCTTCGCTCGTTTGTTGTCGGTGGTGCAAGATGACAACCAGCAGGATCATCCAGAAGATGTGCGACCCGATCGCGCTGAGGTGGAGGAACCAGCCCGTGTCGCCGACGATGGCAACGAGCAAGAAGATGTAAGCGAAGTCACCGCTTGATGTCGTTTCGAGTCGTCGGGCCAGCGTAGACTGCTGTGCCAACTCGCTGTCCGTGACGAACCCGAGGATCAGTGTCGTCGTCAATGCAGCGCCGATGACTAGTACCACGAACGACGTGACGTAGCCGCCCGCGGGGTCGGATCGATGTAAGGACGCCGTGATCGCCAAGAATATCGCGGTATAAACGGTGATGTCCGCACTAATGTCGTAGATCTCACCGAAGCGGCTCTGGCGCTGCGTCAGCCGCGCCACTTCGCCGTCGCAGTCGTCTAGAAGCCGGGAGAAAACGAGAAGCAATGATCCGGCGAGTGTCATCGCGTAGCCGCCGTGATTGATCAACGCCGCCGCGCCGAGTCCGACGGCGATTGCGGCGGTCGTTACCCAGTTGGGTGAGATGTCGAGGCGTGCGATTGGCACACTGATTTTCTTTGAGAATCGGCGCTTTGTCAGACGGGGAAAGTTCGGGTCCTGCGGTCTTCCCAGTGATGCTGCGATTTCGGCATCGACGGCGTCAGCGTTGTTTGTATTGACGATCGCAGCAACCCGTTGTGGCGGCAGGGGTAGAGTCTCCGCAAACTCGAGCTCGGAAGCTCGTCCCTCTGCGGTGGCGATGATCCACTCGTTGATTCGGACATCGCCTTGGGGCGAGGTCGCGATGCTGAGCGGAACACCGTCTGCCGTGGTGACCAACGAAAGTGCGCGGGTCGGGTCGAGCCAGCTGACAGAATCGAGTCCGTCTCCCGATAGTACGACATCGCCCCGGGTGCAGACGGTCGGTCTTTCTGCCAGCCCTGTTTGCTTTGAGTACTCGTCGACTGAGACGATGCGCAGTCGCTCGCGCTCGACCAGGGGCTGCCAACGTCCCATCTCCGAAGCATTGGCGACGACCAGCACGTCTGAGATTCCTGTTACGCGTCGCAGTTGACGGATGAGGCGAATCGTTGGCGAGATCCCACCCACACGCACGCCCAACACCCCGCGGGGTAGGGCGACCAGAATTATCGGTTGTCGGGGCATTTGGGTGGCTTGCGACCGGGCGTCATTTGTTGGCTGTCGGCGCTGATACTTCCGGTCAATCGATCCTGGTGTCAAGATCGTTGGTGTGCGGTTGTCTCTTGGAGCGCTGCGGTTGTGTGGTACAAGGAGGCATGATTCTGACCAATGTCGAAGTAGTACCTGGGCGCAATATCGTCGAGCATTATGGGTTGGTTCAAGGGTCGACCATTCGTGCGAAGCACATCGGCCGCGACCTCATGGCAAGTTTGAAGAACATCATCGGCGGCGAGCTCAGAGGCTACACGGAGCTGCTGATGGAGGCACGTTCCGAGGCGACCAGCCGTATGGTCGCGCAGGCCGAAGAACTCGGTGCGAATGCGATCGTCAATGTGCGCTTCGCGACGTCGTCGGTGGCGCAAGGGGCGGCCGAGTTGTTGGCCTACGGGACCGCAGTCAAGGTGGAGTAGGGAATGTTGACTGACTTGATTCTCGCGTCGGCGCAGTTGTGGGTCCCTCTGCTCGTACTGGGGCTTGGGTACTTCGCCGGCAGGTCGGCAGAGAGGACTCACTACGCCAGTATCCACGCGCGCGAGGAATCGATGCCCGACGTGCCGTTGGTGACGGCGCGTACCCTGCACGATGATCGCCCGGTGGCCGAGGCGAATCTCGTGACAGGTTCGGTGGTGGTGTCGATCGATGCCTACAAGAGATTTGCGATGAGTTTGCGCAATCTGGTTGGCGGCGAGGCCCGCGGGTACTCATCGTTGATCGATCGGGCGCGGCGCGAGGCGCTCCTCCGGATGCGAGAATCATTTCCGGAGGCAGATGTGTTTCTCAACTTCCGGATGGAGACGGCGACGTTGTTCAGCGGCCGTGGGAAAAATCCGGGTTCCGTCGAGATCGTCGCCTACGCGACGGCGATTCGGTTTGCCGATTCGTGAAGTACGTCCCACGACGCTTAGCCCGAACCGCCGACATTTCGCGCGGTGAAAGGAGGCGGGGCGAAGCTCTCGCCGAGGCGGTACCGATTCTGGTCTTCTTGGTGCTGGCCTATCTAGCGCTCGGGCTGGTAGCGGACGTCGTCGCTGCGCGGGTTCCCTCATCCTGGGAGGGGAAAGTGTCCTGGTCTGTCGGTACGCCGGACTCCGGGGCGCTGACGTGGCCGCAAATCATCTTGGATCGGTTGCTGGTGCACGCTCCCGTGCGCGAGCTCCCCTATCGCCTCGTGTTGTTGGATTCACCCGAGCCGAATGCCTTTGCGATGCCGGGCGGCACGATCGGCGTAACCACGGGTCTTCTCGACGGCGTCGAAGGCGAGCTGGGGCTCGCGATGGTCCTAGCGCACGAACTCGGTCATCACGACGCTCGCCACGTGTTGAAGCGATTGGGACGCGTCTTGCTGGTGACCTTGCCGTTCGTCCTGGTGAGCGGCGAGGTCGGTGAGTTCGTAAATCGATTCCTCATGTTTGGTGAGTTGAGCTACTCGCGTGAGCAGGAGCGCGAGGCGGACCAGATTGGCCTGCGTTTGGTCTACGCGGCGTACGGCGACACCAGCGGCGCACTCGAGTTCTTCGAGATGATTCAGGCCAAGGAGGGGGACGGAGGGCGCTGGTCTCGGCTGCTCGAGTCTCATCCGCCGACTGTGGAGCGAATTGAGGCACTGAAAAAGCTGGCGCGCGAACTCGAGGCTGGGTAGCTCTCCACTTTCGCCAGTCCGCTGCCTCCGCTACCTGCCGGACGTCAAACGTGGATGTCTTCGCGCTTGACGACTTCGATGAACTTGACCGCGGCCGGTGACAGATGGCGGCCGCGTTTGTGAATGATGCCGAGTGGTCGCAGCAGATTTTCGTTTGCCAAGTTCGCTACTTTGATCGCTCCCGATTCGATTTCTTGGCGGATCGCCGGGAGCGGAACGATCGCAACACCCTGGCCGATCTCGACTGCGCGCTTGATGGTCTCGATGTTGTCGTACTCGGCGACGTAGCGCACGGTTACATGATTGTTCTTGAACAGTTGGTCGGTCGCCTTCCGCGTAGCGATATCCTTCTCGTATGCGACGAAAGGAACCCCTTCCAGTTTCGACACCGGAACCTTCTTCAACGTTGCGAACTGGTGGTCGGGCGGACAGGCCAACACCAGTCTGTCCTCGCGAATCGGAATCGTCACGATCTGCGGATGCTTTTGCGGGTAGGCGACGATGCCGAGGTCGATTTGTTGAGCGATGACGTTGTCGTAGATCTTGTTGGGGCGCGAATACTCGATGTGGACGTTCACTTCGGGGTAGCTGCGCAGATATTCTTTCAAGTAAGCAGGGAGCTCGTGGAGTCCGACACTGTAGACGATCGCGACGCGAAGATGGCCGCCGATGACGTCGTTGCTATGTTGCAGCTCAGCATCGACATCTTGATACTTGTCGATGATGTCGCGGCTGGCCTTGTAGAGAATGGTCCCCTGGGGTGTGGGCTTCGCGCCACCGCGGCTACGCTCCAGGAGCTTGCAGTGGTACTTCGTCTCGAGAGCGCGGAGCTGTTGGCTAACCGCGGACTGGGTAATGAAATTTTGAGAGGCGGCGAGTGAGAAGCTGCCCGTCTCGACGACATCGCAAAATACCTTGAGGGTCTCGATATGCATAACTTTTGCTAATCTTAGAGGGCAGTTTCGCGAAGTCAAGTGAATGGCACATGTAAGCCCCTTCAATTCTCGGTTGGCGTGGCTGGGGCTAGCAGGTTTACAACTTTCTCGATTTCCCAAAGGGCTACTGCGCCTGTGAGAATGACGTCGTTGCTGCCCTCGACGCGGGCGTAGATGCCGGTTGCACTCGGGTTTTGTTGGCCGAGTAGGATGCGAATTCGCTCGTCCTCGAGGTGCAGCTCGATCAGACCCAAGCCGTCGGCAAGTCCGTATGCTTGGATTGCCTCCGGTTGTGGATTTTCTTCGATCCGCAGGATCACGGCAAGTAAAGCGATGGCATCGAGGAACTCTTCGACGGCGCGGGGATTGGTCGTGCCGGTCCAGCCGTAGGCGGTTCTTTGCGACTCCACGGTCGATCCGTCGCGTTGGATGGTGATCTTCGTTACGTTGCGTGAATTGAAGCGGACCAGCCTCTCGATCCCCTGTGCGGGTGGTGTCGGGCGCTGTTCTTCCAGCACCTTGCTCCAACCGGCGTTGGGATCTTCGGTGATGACGTCCCGGTACGCGACCCAGAGGAGGGTGCCGGTGATAAGGCAGAGAGCGAGCGTCGCACGCCAGCTCATCGTCCGCCGCGCTGGCGACGGCGTATCCCGCCGACGAGAATCCCCGCTAGCACCGAGAGTCCGGGCAGAATGACGACCCCGACCCAGAAGATGTTGCGCGTCTGATCCGCGCGCAGCGTCAGCGGGCGCTGGGGGTCGGCCGACTCTTCGTTGCGCATCCCGATCATCGAGGCGTCCTCGGCGAGAACTCCGACCAGAGCGAGAGCAAAGTCGAGATTGCCGAGGGTCTTTATGTGGGCGTTGGTGGCAAAGTCGGAATCGCCGACGGCGATGACCTGGCCGGACGCTTTCGGGCTGTTGATCGTCGCCTGAACCGCAACTGAGAGGGGGCCGGGTTCATCGGTCAACGGCCGAAACTGCACATCCTGGTTGGGCGCCTCGGTGGTGTCCATACGCGCCCAGCTCGAGTCGTTGGTGCCAGCGAGCGAAATAATCTTCGTTTCTTGCTCGCGGTCGGCGATCGCTCGCATGGTTCGCGCGACCGGTAAGATGACCGCGGCGCGCAGGCGGTCGCGGAAGATGTCAGAGCGGAAGCGATCGACCTGTGGGACGAAGCTGTCAGCGCCGAGCATGCGATTGGACTCGTCTACGATGACGTTCCTGCCTGCCGCGATACCGACGGCGGCGAGCAAATCGTCAAATGATTGCGGCGTGCCTGGGTCGAGCAAGAATAGAACGCGGCCGCCTTGGCGAATGTAAGTCTCCAGAGATTCGGCCTCACCGTCCGCCAGCTCGTGACTTGGCGCCGCGAAGACGAGGACCGTGCATTCCGCTGGTGGTCCGTCGCGCCCGATGGTGAGGAGCGTTTCGATCGATAATCCCTCGCGGCGCATTCCGTCGCTGAGGCCAGAAAAGCCCAAACGCTCATCGCGATCGGCAGGTGATCCCTCGCCGTGGCCGGTCGCGAAACAGACGCGTCTCTCGGTCTTGCGGGTCAACCGCAGCAGAATGGCCGTGATCGCTTGTTCGTTGACCGCGCGAACGGGATAACGCGCGCCGTCTTCAAGCTCG
>JAJCZJ010000085.1 GCA_029262455.1 Deltaproteobacteria bacterium
ATTCGCAAAGCCGTTGACTGATGCGCCCGAGCGCGGCGAGACCCCGTCCGATTGGCAAAGCCAACTCGAAACATTCGTCGGTCGCGAAAGCGAGATGCAAATCCTGCGAACGCGCATCGACGAAGCACGCGCCGGCAAAGGAAGCCTGGTCCTGGTCAGCGGCGAACCCGGGATAGGAAAAACCCGCCTCCTAACCGAAGCCGCCCGCTACGCCGAATCAACCGGCATGCCGGCGATTTGGGGACGGCCAGGGGACCAAAGTGCCCCCTCATTCTGGCCGTGGCGGCAAGTAGTCCGGGCTATGGCCCAGGCCGGTTTTTTTGCGAGCAAACCGAGTTTCGTGGCAGATCTATTTCTGAACAAGAGCGCCCCGAAGCACGCCCCCGAAGACCGACACCTACTTCAGAGAAGTACTGACTATTCATCGGCCGCCCGCTTTCAGCTTCTCGACGAGATTGCAGCGATCATTCGCGAGGCGACCACGGGTAGCCCTCTTTCAATTTGGATCGATGATCTTCACTCAGTTGATTCGGAATCGATCGCGCTCCTGGAGTTTCTGGCGTCAGACCTCGATCGAGCAGCGCTTACGCTCGTATGC
Source organism: Deltaproteobacteria bacterium (assembly GCA_029262455.1). GTDB lineage: Bacteria > Desulfobacterota > Binatia > HRBIN30 > CADEER01 > CADEER01. Next base: position 599 of record JAJCZJ010000085.1, read on the forward strand.
TGCTACCGCACCGAGGAGGTCTGCGTGCGGCCAGGATTCGATCAAGCAGTACTGCCAATTATTCGCAACTGCCGACCAACACGAATCGAATTGGCGGGTCTGTCGCCAACTCAAGTCGAGCAGATCGCATCCCAGCTCACCCCAAACTTCGCGCCGAATGAACAAACCTCGCAATCGCTCTATCAGCGCACATCGGGTAACCCGTTCTTCATCGTCGAAACCTGCTTGTACCACCGGCAGAACCCCCAATCCGATCAGCTAGGCGCCCCGGCGGCTACGATTCGTTCCCTGATTCGAAGCCGCCTAGCTAGACTACCCTCCTCGACCCAAGCCCTTCTTAGCGCCGCCGCAGTGTTAGGCAGTGAGTTTGATATCCGGATGGTCCATGAGATTTTGGCAGGAAAAAGCTCGATCGTCTCCGAAGACATCGAGATGGCGATCGACCATGGGTTGGTAAGGCGCCCTTCATTTCCAAAAACACTGCACCGGTTTGCGCACGACCTTGTTCATGAGAGCGTCTACCTTGAGACCCCAAGCGGCGACCGGCAAAGCCTCCACAAGCTTGCTGCAGACTGCCTTGAGTCACGCGCTGACAATACTGACAAGGGGCACGACCAGCTGGCGCATCACATGTACTTCGCCGGTCCTCATGTCAGCCCGGAAAAAACGTTTACTCACTTACTGGAGGCCGGCCGCAGAGCCCTCGACAACCTAGCATACGAGAGCGCTGTGCGGCACTTTCTTCGGGCTCAAGAAGTTGTGCCTGGAGAGGCCAACTTAGGAGATCAGTGCACACTGCAACTGCTGCTCGGTGAGGCCCAAACCAAAGCCGGGATGTGGACAGAAGGGCGAAAAACATTCGAGGAAGCTCTCCGAATATCCCGACAGTTGTGCTCACATCAAAAGTTCGCACACGCAGCAATCGGCATGAAGGGTATGACCCGGGGCACACTCCCTCCAGATTTGTCTGCTATCAAAGCCTTACGTGAGGCTCTATTGCTCGTCCCTGATGATGAGTTCGTCACGAAATCAAGGCTCTATACGGCTCTCTCGACCGCGCTGTACTTCGACCAGAACCGCGATCGTGCGGCGAGCCTTGCCTCTAGCGCCGTAAGCTACGCGAAAAAGTCCGAAGACCCCCTGGTGTTGGGCGACGCAATCGAGTCACAAATCGTGGCCGAGTACCGCTACGACCGCGCCGACGAGATGTTGAGCCACTGCCATGAACTTGAGGAGCTCGGGAACAAAACCAGCCTCCCGGATCTTGTGTTCCGGTCCAAGATCTTCAAATACACGGCGCTCTGCCAATTGAAAGATCCAAGTGCCTCAACCGAACTAGAGACCTGCACTAATCTCGCCGAATCGCTGCGCCACCCAAGGTACCTATGGCAAGTCCACCTCGCCCGAGCAGCTCTCGCGATTTGCCGCGGCCAAGTCGAGGACGCGACTCGCCTTTACCAACAAACCCGAGAGCGGGGCAAACGTTTCCACGACCCCACCTCCCTTCAACATTTTATGCTGGCGCAATTCAACGAGGCTAGGCTTCGACAGAGATACAGGCCCATCATGACCGAAATCGAAGCGATGGTCTTGATCGCTCCCGAATATCCGCTTCCGCGGACAGGACTCGCATTTTTCTATGCAGCCACGGGCGATTGCGCGAAGGCAAAGTTCACGTTGGCTCCGATAGTATTGCCCGATCTTAAGGCGATAATTCCGGACGGTTTCGCACTCCAAGCGCTATGCATCCTCGCCGACTTGCTGCGGTTTCTCGGCACCGCCGAGTGGGTGGATGAACTCGAGGAGCGTCTGTCGCCCTTCGAGGACCAAATGGCAGTATCGGGCTGGGGCACGGTCCTCGACGGGTCGATCGCACACTTCCTCGCCCTAATCAAAGTCGCGAAAGGTGACCATTCAGCTGCGAAGAGGCTCCTCGCAAAAGCAATTGAGGTCAACAACGAGGCTCACCTTCCGATACTCGCTGCCCGAAGCCAGGTCGCTATGGCTGCGGTATTCCGCAGGGAGGGTCTTGGGGACGAGGAGATAACCACGTTTGAACAAGCCCGGGCTACCTTTGAAAGCGCAGGCCTACCGACACCATCATTTAAAGAACTCTACCAGGGCCAAGTTTCGACCAGCGTCTCGAGCGCGAAGCGCCAACTAAACCTCGCAGCGAGCTGCCCTAACCGTTTTGAGCTAAACGGCGAATACTGGACGATAACCTTCGAAAACCGTCAAACAAGATTGAAGGACACGAAAGGGATTAGGCACCTTCACTCGCTGATCCGATGCCAAGGTCGAGAAATTCTCAGCTTAGAATTGGTCACAACCGGCCAACTTCCTGCCGGTAGATCACCCCTTCAAATCGAGCGGACTGAGCCAACGGTCGACAAGCGGACAATCCGGGAATGTCAGATGCGACTGGCTGAGATCTCCTCTGAACTCGAGGATCTGGAAACCAACGGCGACCTCGGGCATGCAGAGCGAATTAGAGAGGAACAGTCAAAGATCCAATCGTTTCTTGAAAGCGAGACCGGCCTCTTCGGAACAGTGCGCCAAACAGGATCGAACTGGGAACGTGCCAGGATCAACGTGCGCAACGCAATCACAGCCGCAGTCAAGAGAATTCGCCAATCCGATGAAAGTCTGGCCCGTCACCTTGATCACTCGATTAGAACCGGCCGAAGCTGCATGTACAATCCCGAAACAACAACCCTTTGGGAGGTTCGATGAATCCACCGCCTACGATCGTAGCGAGTCTTGCCGAGAGTCGAACATCACTTCCGCTGCGACGCTACCTTTCTGAATCGCAAGCCACATGTCACGCCGCCGCGGCTTGCCGCTTGAGGTGCGCATGATAAGCCCCGGCGGACCAGCCAGAATGAAGAAAGCGACATGCTGTCCGAGTTCACTTCGCAAGACAGCTGCAGCCGTGTCTACCCAATCCCGAGAGTCCAACTCCACAAGAAATGCCACGCTGCTCGCGTCACCGCCAGGACAGCTGATCACAGTGCAACGCCCGCTCCTAATTCCGGTCGCTCCCGTGATCTTTGCTTCAAGATCCTCAACGTAGATGCTTCGTCCACGGACTTTCAGACTGTCAGCGATTCGCCCGACGACGAAAACCTCGCCCTGCCGCAAAAAGCCAGCATCTCCTGTGAAGAGTTCGCCGTGAAGAAATCTCGTACTTGCGACCGGATCCACCTCGCAATATCCGTCCGCGACCCACGGGCCGCTCACCACTATCTCTCCAAGGTACTCGTCGGGAAGATCGTTACCGTCTGCATCAACCACACGAATCGAACCGGGTTCATGAACGCGCCCCGAGGAAGTCAGCCATCCTCCCGTCTCGTCGATATCCCGATGCCCAAGTGACTCAAATCGAACAATTTCGACAGCCTGTCCGAACCGCGCCTCTGACCAATTCAGTTTCGCCGCCCTAGGGATCTCGTCGATCCTTGCTCCCGCGACAGTCAACGTCGCCTCGGCCAACCCATATGATGGCATTATCATCGAACGCTTGAAACCAAAGTCAGACAAGAGCAAAGCGAAACTGTCCAGCACAACCGGGTTGATAGCCTCGGCGCCAACCACCATCGCTTTCACATTCGAAAAATCGCTACCCTCCAGCGACTCCCTCGACACCTTACTGGCAGCGTACCCGTATCCAAAGTTTGGCGAAGCGGTAAAGACAGCCTGACTTCTACCAAAGCAATCGATCCACCTACCTGGATTCCGCACGAACTGATCCGGCCTAAGGATACTCACCCCACTCTGACTTACGATCGGCATGAGCAGAGTACCAATGAGTCCCATGTCATGATGCATTGGAAGCCAGGTCGCCACTTCGTCACCGGGCCCGAGGTGAAGCCACCTAATGATCGTATCAATATTCCTCTCTAGGTTCTCGGTTGTAACCCTGACTCCGCGAGGGTTACCGGTTGAACCCGACGTAAACTGAAGTAGTGCTATTTCGGGAAGAGGGGATCTCTCGAAATTGCCATCGCATTCAACGATCTCGACAACCTTGCCGTCAATTTCGGCCATCGCGCAGGCACGCTTGACAACCTGCGAAAACTGACCTTCCGTAACGACCGCCGCAGGCTGGGCCTTGACCAGGATCCGCGACAGGTGGCCCACATATTCGTCCTCTTCCTCGAACAACTTTGGCGGAACGATCGGACAAATTGTGGCCCCGACAAGCCAAGTTCCAATAATCGACTCAACAAAGGACGGAGCAGAAGGTAGGATCGTACACACAACATCAGACGGAGAAAGCCCCGCGTCCAAGAGTAGGCAAGCAACAGACCTGGCATGAGTAGAGATGTCTGTATACGGGAGATGTTCCCACCCGCTCGCGTCATCCGCAAATCGAATTCCAGTCGTAGTCGAGGGATCTTCCCACCATGACAGCAAGCCACGCGTCATGAGTCGCCTCGCACCAACCGTTCAACCAACCCTTGAACATCTGCCACAGTCACTACAGAGCCGGTCTGGTCTCGAGAGATCTCTATTGAAAACTCTTCCTCGAGGGCAACCACTAATTCCATAAGGTCCACAGAGTTGAGGCGAAGATCGTCCTTCAATCTGTCGGTGGCGTTCATGCCAGTTTCATTCTCGCTCAAATCCGAGAGCAGAGCCTTCACGCTCGTCTCAATGTCCTCGTCCGTCATAATCGAGACCTCGTCCCCGCTAGGTCAAGCGGCTTTCCTTACAACACACCAGCAGCACGCAACGGCTGCTCAATAGCCGGCAGGTGTACAACAAACTGGCTGCCCTTTGACTCCACGCTCTCCACATTGATAAATCCACCGAGGTCTTGAATGATCCTGTGCGTTATCGCCAGCCCCAAACCGGTCCCCTCATCCTTGGTTGTAAAGAAGGGATCAAAAATCGCCTCAAGACGCTCCGCGGGGATTCCCCGCCCAGTATCGGCGACTCTTATCTCAGCGTAACAGCGTTCGCCCCGGTATTGCGTCGATCCCGAAACTACGACTTCCCCGCCCGGGTCGGTTGCTTCGAGGGCGTTGAGGGTGAGGTTGATAACCGCCTGCAGGAGCTGGTCTGCATCGACTTGAACCGAGGGAACGCTGTCATCCACATCGGACCTCAAGTCCACCTTACCCTCCCTCGCATGCGGAGACAGGAGTGAAACCACTCTGTCTATCGTGTCAGACGGATCGATTTCAACGAGTTCGGGTTCCGCAGCCTTCGAGTACGACAAGAGATCATCGATCAGTCGACGGATTCGCGCGACCTCCTTATCGGCCAAGCTTAGAAAGGAGCTCATGAACTCCTCGTCATCCAGCCTTTTTGGGGCCAGCTGAAAGAAAGTCTGCACTGTGACCAACGGGTTTCGGATCTCGTGAGCAATCCCGGCGGCCAGTGTCCCCAGCGAAGCGAGTCGGTCCGCACGATTGATTATCCTCTCGGACTTCCTTAACTCCTCATTCAGACGGGTGTTGTACAAGGCGATACTCGCCTCGGCAGCTACCGTAGTGAGAGTATCAACATCGGTCGTCACGTAGGGATTGAGGTCACACTTTCGTCCAAGCGCCAGGAGCCCATCGATCGCCCCATCTGCTGTTTGAAGCGGGAAACAAAGCTCCCATCCGTTTCGCAGATACAACTCACTGGCACCTTGCCCAATTAATCCTTTCTTGAAAGTGAAATCATCCACCTCCCCCTTCAATGCCGGCTCGTGGCGCTTGCGGATCCAGTCTACAAAGGGATCGTCGACCCTAATCACGTCATCTCCGATTGTCTCGCCAACGCTTCGCACGCGACGCAGAACTCGGTCTCTGGACCGCAAGAAAACACTTACCGAAACAGGGTCAAACTCCTCGCGCACCATTTCGGTAAGAAGATCTAGGATTCGATCTCTGTCCAGCACATTGACGATTAAACGCGCGAAGGCTTGCAAGCGTCGCCGTTGCGCCTGCTTAACGCGAAGCAGTGAGGACTCAAGCAAGGACTCTGTCCAAGCCGTCGCTCTCGGCGCGGACAAGGTCAGGGCGACCATTCCCAGGCCAACCAGAAGCGTAAACTCGACACTCGTCGGCCCTAAGAATACAGTCTGCAGATAAGTAACTGCGACAACGGCTGGCGCGACGAGCGCAATCGACACCGCCAGATGGGCCAATCCCTTCGTGAGAAACACGTCAATGTCCATGAGGCGGTGTTTGACGATGCCGTAAGCCACTAACCCAAGACAACTGGCCGTGCCCAGATTTCCGGGAGGATAGATCGGGACCCCGTAAACCGGCAAGAGATTGGTCAGAGCAAACACTGCGCTCCCAGCAGCACCAACAATCCAAAATTTGGTACGCAGGCGAGTGGAAGGGTCGATGATCTTGCCGTAGTTATAGAGGAGAAATGCTATTGCGCCAGATATATTCGAAACGGCATATACTGTGAGTATGTGATAGTATGGGGTCGGTACCGTCGCAAAGCCCCAATCGTCGGGGTGCAGCCAGCACACAAAGACATCAAATACATTCAGTGCCGTAAATATCGCGGCCAACATGTAGTCCGCGACCAGTAGGCCGCGCAAACGGCTCTTCGTGGCACCGGTTAGGGAAAACACCAGATGCAAGAGCGCAGGTTGAACAAAGATGGTGCCCACCCGAAACACTCGAGTAGCCTCAAACGCCCACCAGATGTCAGTCGCCGAGTACAAGACAACGCTGAAAAGGTTCATCCCTACGCAAGCAAACGCAAGGAAAACGAAGACCTGGCCGAGTTCAGTCCTCCTCCCCTTGACGAACACAAACACCGACAGCAGCAAGCACAAAACAGCCGCAAGCCCGGGGATTAGCCAAGGCAGAATCACCTACCAACCACTCCCTTCATAGGCGAAAACTTGGCGGAGGCGCCTTGAGCAAGGCTTCTAAGAGAGGTGTGTTCACGGCATTCGCATCGCCAGCCTCAAGTCTTGTGATATCCATTTTCAGAAGTGACATCTCGCGACCAAAACTCGGAAAAACGAACTTCAGCTCAGTCAACTCAAATGAGGCGGACCGGTACAGGCGCTGGAGGCTCGGTAAGGAGTATATCACTAAATCAGTAAGCTTAAGTACTCGAGCTTTTTCGAAAGCCAGCTTAAGGAGGGCAAACTGCAAGAACAGATTCTTCGATATTCTTCTAAACTCCGGCGCAATGGCGAAGTGGTCCAAAAGTCCGACCGCTCGGTCAGCGCTCAAGATCGCCGCCAAATTCACATGATCTTCTACTGGAAACGGCCTGGCCTCAGCTCCAATCAAGCGAATCGTTCCAACCATCCGACCATTAGGAGTTAAAGCGACAAGATGGTGGGCAACCGAGTCCATAGAGTCCGTCGGCACAAAACCGACGTCCGCAATATAGACTTCCCGGAAGAGAGAAATCGCCAAGCTGCGTTCCTCACCCAGGGCCTCCCGGAATTCTAACGCCCCGAACACCCGCCCCTCCGACAAACACTTCGGCGACAGCTACGGACGGCGCAGCTCGTCGAGCCCCACTTCATCGAATCTCACGTAATGCGAACCGACAATTCACTGGCGTCCAACAGCCGCATCTCCAACATAGGCCGCAATTAGTCCCAAGCGATCAAGTTCGATCACACGAACCGGGTCCAGTTCCACGTCAAATTCCTCCTCGACGGTAACAAGAACCTCCATGAGCGCAGCTGATTCGATATTGAGGTCCTCGCTGATGGAGAAATCTTCGTACGCAGAGTCAACAGGAAGCCCTAAGACCTCACAGACCAAAGTAAAGAGCCAAGTTTGAACATCCTGTGAAGACAACGATCGTTCTGGTAGCATTCGGCCCCACCTGGTTCAAAAAGTCAGTCCACCACAGCAAATGTGAAGTCAGAATAGGGGTTTGAGGCGCACTGTCAACCGACAAGGCAACTGAAACCACGCGAAATAGAACAGGGTCTCGAAGCGGCGTAGGGTTCGACGGACACAACGGTAAAGAACTTTCTGGACAGCGACCAAGCGGTCCGCTTATTATCGACTTTTTCGCACTCGGGCGCGGGAAGTTTCGGACGGGGGAAGTTAGACATGGGTTTCAACAGCACAACCCAAGATCCGAATACGCCGGTCCTAACCGGGATCGGCACGATTGCGGCAACTGGATTAGGAACAGATCAGTTTTGGGCTTGTTTGCTCGCAGGCGCAAGCAAGGTCGGGCAGATCACAAGATTCGACGCTAGTACTTTTCCTTGCAACTTGGCGGGTGAAGTTGCGGACAACTTGATCGCCAACCTCCTTCCCCCGCGAAAACTCAGGACAACAAGCCATGCCTCGCGCCTTGCATTGATCAGCACGGATCAGGCGCTTGCCGATGCGAGATTCGATTCACCCCAAGGGGACAACATCGGAGTTGTAGTCGCGACCGCACTCGGCGGGTGGATTGACGCTGAGAAGCAATTCGCAACGATTCGGGAAAAGGGAGCCGGGCGCGTCAACCCGCTACTCGTAAGTGGCAGCGGATGCCATGCAGCCGCCGCGGAAATAGCTCAGTCCAAAAAGATGCTCGGCCCACAACATACCGTAAGCACAAGCTGTGCCGCATCGCTCCAAGCCTTATCCCTGGCATCTAACCTCATACGAGAGCGCGAAGTCGAGGTCTGCTTGGTATCCGGCTCAGAAAGCCCGCTGAGTCCGACTCTTCTGGCCGCAATGGGGAAGTCCGACGAACTGGCTCAAGGCCGGTCGGCGGACAAAGCGTCGCGGCCTTTTGATCGCGGACATTCCGGAATCATCCCGAGTGAGGGCGCTTGTACCGTCGTAGTAGAATCAGCCGAGCACGCACGCAATCGGGGGGCAAAGGCCTACGCCGAAATTGCAGGCGCAGCGAGTTCAAGTGACTCGCTGGGAATGTTCGGGATCGACGAATCCGGTGAGTCTGGAGCACGTGCGATTCACCGGATGATCTCTCGGAGCCGAATCACTCCCGACCAAATCGACTACGTGTGTGCGCACGCCAACTCCTCTCCGGCGTTTGATCGGAAGGAGGCGATCGTATTGCGGAAGGCGTTTGGAGAATTTGCGGCCAAGATCCCCGTCAGTTCCATCAAGGGCGTATTGGGTCACCCGTTTGGTGCATCAGGCGCTTTTCAAACTGCCGCCGCCGCGTTGGCTATGAAGCACTCCCTAATTCCGCATACAGCCAACCTCGAGAATCCGGATCCTGAATGTGATCTCGATCTGGTGATGGGTGAACCGCGACCTGCTGAGATTCGGCATGCTTTGATCACCAGCTACGGGTACGGCGGGGTCAACGCCTACTTGTTGCTCCGCAATCCGAACCTTTGACGTACGCGCCACGGCTCAGTTTTCGAACCTCAGTTCTTGCCACTCTTCATGTCGGTGGAAGCTCGGGCGCGATAGCGGGGCGCTGCAGCTGAGCTTTGGCTTGGACTCTTCCCGATTGCGGTAGTCGTATCGGCAAAGGTTGAACCGCCACACGTCGCCCGGTCGCGGGCGTCTACCCGTCGGCGCGAAATCCGTCCACGGGATTCGCCCCTCGACGCTCCACCCCGCCTCATCCCGGCGCACCGCCGTCTGCCAGTGGAACTCATTCGCCGTCGCCCAACGCTCGTACGCTTCGGCGGCGCGCCGCGGCAGGTACATGTCGAGGTGCGTGTTTGCCGGGTTCACCTGGAACTCGTAGTAGTCCGGCCGGTCCGACCGCGGCTTGAGGAATACTTCGAAGACATCCCCCAACCACAACTTGTCGTCGTGCCTGCGCGATCCGGCCACGACATCCTCGTCTTCCATGATCGCGAAGAAATAGAGACCTTCATCATCCCACAACAGTCGCACGTGCCCTTGGCTAACGTTCCTTGCTTCTGGGCGCCGCGGGACCGGAAGCATCTCGATCACCGAGGCTGCCCGCCAAGCTGCGTCGCCCAGCTGTCCATCGATCTCCGGGGGCGCCGACGCGCGTGCGCAGCGCGACACGCCCGGGTCACTGTCCACCTCCGGCGCCGCAGAGACAGCACAGGAAGCAACCATGACCAACGGGCACAGCGACAGCCCGCGACGCCAATTTGGAAGGAATCTTGCCACACCCACAGACCTCGGAACTAAAGCCGCTTGTCACCTGCCCGCATCGCCGCGAGGTCGTGCTCGACCCGGCGCTCGGAGGGGACGACGCGGCGCGCCAGCTCACGGAGCCGCTCGTGGTGCGTGAAGAACAGTACCTGGTTGGTGGCCGCGTACTCGCCCAGGACTTGCAACGCCGCCGCGGCACGCTCGTCGTCGAAGTGGATGAATACGTCGTCGAGTACCAGCGGCAACGGATCGTTGTTCTTGCCGAAGTATTCGAGCGTCGCCAAGCGCAATGCGAGATAGAGCTGGTCGCGCGTGCCATCGCTCAATGCCTCGACTCCGACCTCGGCGCCGTCGGCCCGCACACAGCGCAGCACTTCTTCGTCCCGATCATCGTAGCCGACCCGTAGCTCGCTGTAGCGGTCGAGCGTCAGCTTGGGAAACAGTTGATTCGCTCCGATCAAGATCGGGCCTTGATTGAGCTGACGGTATCGCTCGACCTCAGCATCTAATATCTCCGCGGCCAGCTTGACCCGCACATAGCGCTGCACGTGAGAACGCAACCGCGCCAGGCTCTGTTGCTCCGCCTCTGCCGCACCAGCCGCCCCACGCTCATTCTCCAATACTCGTAGTCCTTCTTCCTTCGATCCAATCTCCAGGTCCGTACGGCGATTCTCCGCATCGAGAGCGTCGAGCTCATCCGCCAATTCATCGATGCGCGCGTAGACCTCATCGATCTCGATTCGACTCGTCTCCTCGATCAACTGATCGACATCTGCACCATCGCCACTTTCGAGTAGCTCCGTCTCAATTTCCTCGATCGCGCTATCGAGCTCAGCGGCCTTTTCTGAACGCCGCTCAGCTTCCTCGAGCCCAGCTACATTCGGCACCGCGGCCTCGAGTCGCAGCGCATCGAGCCGCCCTACGAGGTCATCGCTCTGGGCCGCCAACTCGCTGGCCTGCTCGCGTCGCTCGGCGATCTCCGTATCGATTCTGCGGCGTGCTTCGTCATCGGAGACGGCACGATGGTACCGCCGCACGAGATGCTCCGCCGCTTCCGCTGCCGACAGGCTTCCGAGCTCGGGCGAATGTCGAACAACAAGCTCTTCGATGTCTCGCTCGAATCGCTCCAAATCGAATTCGATCGCCGCCACTCGCTGCTGCATCGCCTCGGCTTCGGTCGCCTTGGATGAGAGGCTAACGAGGCTGTCGAGGACGGCAACTCCCTCCTCGACCGGCACATCTTCGGGCAGCCCAAGGTCAGCCATCGCCTTGTTCCACTCGCCACGCCACTGCTCGAGCAACGTATTCTGCTCTTCGAGCGAGCGCTCTTCGCGGGCGATCTCACCTGCTGCCGCATCCAACGAACGCAACAACAACTCACGATCGCGCGTAGCCTTGCTCCAATCTTCACAACAGGCAGCGGCCACTTGCACGAGGTCCGGCAGAGTCGCGCCGCTCTTCGCCTTCGCGCCAACCGCTGCCAGTTGCGCGCGCAAGTCATCGCGACTCTGCTCGAGTCTGGCCGATCGAACGCTGCGCTCTTCGGCCAATCCCTCAACTTCGTCGGCACGTTGCAGTACATCCACAGCTCGCGCGTGCCAGTCCTTCATCTCCGCTGGTTTGTCGACCGATACGCAGCGCTGGTCTCGCCACCTCTTCTGCAATTCCTCGCGTTGCGCCAGCACATCCTCCGCCTCGCGATCGATGTCCTTTGACTCCTCATCGAGCAGCGCCGCATCCGCCTGCAATGAGGCGAGCTTCGCGCAGCGATCGGCTTCCCGTCGAAGCCGATCCGCAACCTCATCTGCTGCGCGCGTCGCGTTTTCAAAACCCTTTGCACTGCGAGCCGAGACAGCCTTCTCACTGTCGCGGATCTTGCTCCACAGCTCCTCCCGAAACGAGCGCGCCGACGCCAGGTCGCTCTCTCCCACCAAGGATCCGCCTTCCGACATCGCCTTTAAATCGCGACGGTTCACACGCTCGCGTCGCTGCTGATCGTTGCGCCTGCGCCCGATGTCAGCCTCGGCCGCCGACAATCGATCAAAGTCGCGGGAAAACCGCTCGATCGCTTCCGACGACAGGAGATGCAAGCGGCGCAGCTCGGTAACGCCGCCGCGAAACGGGTCGAGCTTGGCTAGGCTCCGGTCCAAGGCGCTCTCCAAACCCAGCAATTCGGCTTCGAGTCGATCGAGGTCGGCGTTTTGATCCATCGCTCCACGCGATTGGTTTAAGGAGCTCAACAAGGCCCTCGTATCGGGACTCTCAGCACTGCGGGCCACATGGGCCTCGAGGTCCGCACCAGCCGCTTTGCGCTCGGCGAGCCGTCGTGTTCGATCTTCCACCCCGGAGTCGAGTGCCGCGCGTTTCGTCGCGAGCCTCCGAACAGACGCCTGGACCCGCACGCCGACGGTCGCCGCTGCCAACACCTCCGGCGTGGGATCGCGGTCGACCGCCACGCACAAACGCGCCACCTCCGATTCGAGGGCGCGCAACTCGGCCACGCGCTTCGGCATATCGGCCTGCGCCTTTCGATAGCTTCCGAGCCGCCCCTGGATCTCCTCCACCACATCCACGCCGACCGCGAGCAGCGCCTCAGGGATCTCCAAGCCGTTGCGGGCGGCCTCGCGCTCCTCAATCTCGCGTTCGAGCCGCTGCACATCCCGTTGGGCCTGCTCGAGCTCACGCTGCAAGCCGATCCGTACCTGCGACGCACCACGTTCCAGCCGTACAACATCACCCAAAGCCTCTCGCTCCGCGATCCTTCCAGCGCGCTTTGCGAGCAACGGCAACACTCTGCGAGCACGCTGTAGTGCGCTCTGTTCGGCCGCCAATTCGCGACGCTTTGCGACGGCCTCCTGGCTCACCTTGCGCAGTCTCGCGATGTCCTCGGACTGCAACACCCAAGCCTCGGGTCGCACGCTGTCGCGATTGCGACGTTCGCGCGCCTCGCGAACCAAACGAAGGGCCTCATTGATACTCTGGGTCCGGCCGCGCGGCCGAAATAGAGCATCGGCCTCCTCGCGCAGTTCGTGCAATGTCTTTTGAATCCCGCGACCACCCACGCCGGCGTCAAAAAGACTCTCGCCAACCGACCCGCGACCGTGCAACAGCGCTTCCGCACCCTGGCGCAGCGTGACGTGATCGAGTCCAAACATCGCACGAAAGGTGGCCTCGTCTACGCCGCCCAACATTCCACGCAGGGTCAACTCGGACATTGGTTCGCGACTGTCCGCCGCGAGCAAAGTGTTCTTGTTCCCCTTGCGGCGCAGGACGTCGATAGAGGTTCCGTTCTTGGCCAAGACCCCGCCGATGAGCAAATCACGCATCTCGTGTACGTGCGCATCCCTCGTCGTCGCCGGGATCCCGTAGAGCAACCCTGTAATCGCGCGTAGCGCGGTACTCTTGCCAGCCTCGTTCGGCCCATAGATCACGTGCAGTGCCGGACCATCGCTGAAGTCGATGTCGACATCGGTGAACGGACCGAAGGCTAGCAGCCTCAGACGACGAAACCTCATTCGTTGTCCCCACCGCCGACGAGGCGCGACAACAACAAACGCTCCACGTCATCCACCGCCGCAGACAATGCGCTCTCTCCGAGCAGGTCGTCCTCCGGCGAACGCAGCTCGGGCGGCAACTTGCCACGAATGTCCGCGAACGACTCAGCAAGCGCCGCAAGCCGATCGGGGTCAGCGCGAAGATCGCGTAGCGACCGCGCCAGCATTCCGATCGCATCCTCGCGCCCGCCGAGCGCAGACAGATCGAGCAGCGGGTCGGTCGCGATTTCGATTTTCTCGAGCCAGACCGAGTCCGGAGCAATGTCGGTCGCGGACAACCGAAGCGCGTTCCGCCATCGTTCGACATCGCGCATCAATTCGTCGTGAGCCCGGCTCGCACCCGAAACGCGAACACGTGCCGCCAGCGGACGCCCCTCCGCATCGACAAGCTCGCTTTCCAATGCGATGCGCACCAAGTCGACGACGTCATCGGCACTGACCGCCTCGGCGGCGTCCACCTCGACGCGAGCCCAACGCAGGACGTCGAGCGCCTGGTGGACGACGCTCTGCACAACGCCATCACGGACTTGCACGAGACTGGCACCCTTCGCACCCGTCTCGCGTACATGACGACCTTGCAAATTCCCCGGGAAGACAATCCACGGTCGCTCGTGCAAGACTTCCCGAGCGTGCACGTGACCGAGCGCCCAATAGTCATAGCCTTTGGCAACGAGAGTCTCGAGCCGACAGGGGGCGTACGGTTCGTGCCCCGGTCGTCCACTGACACAGGTGTGGAGCAACCCGATATTGAACAATCCATCGATTGGTTCCGGGTAGCCGCTGGCCAGATCATCCGTGACGGCTCGCTTTGAGAAGCCCTGCCCGTGCACCGCGACCCCAAGATCTTCCAGGATGCGCGTCTCCGCCTTGCGCGACGACAACTCGATTGAATTGGGCGGCAGACGGAGATGCTTGGTGATGATGCTCGCCGCGTCGTGATTGCCGCGCATCCACAACACCGGGACTTCGGCCTGACGCAACCGCGAGATTTGCGCAGCGAAAAACAGACCCGTCGAATAGTCGCGCCAGTCGCCATCGTAGAGGTCGCCCGCGAGCAGCACAAAGTCGACCTCTTCGGCGAGGCAGAGGTCGACGAGATTCTCCATCGCACCACGCGTCGCACCGCGAAGACGCTCGACGGGGGCACCTTCGTAGCGTTCCAACCCGCACAATGGGCTGTCGAGATGAAGGTCGGCGGCATGGAGGAACTTCACAGCACAACCCTATGTCGGGACGCTCAGCGCCGCCAGCGCACCGCGATCAGCGAAGAACCGAAACCGGCTTGGCGAGGGGCAACAACTCGAGCGTGAACCCGTCGCGCCGCGCCAGCACATCCAACTCCGACATGGTCACATCGAAGTCATCGAGCAAGCGAGGGGATATCGCCAAAGGCTCCGTCAGAGGTCGTGTAAAATCATCGTAGTGAATGGGGTAAACGGCCGCGGGACGTAAGTGGCCAAGAACTTCCCCGAAATAGGAAGATCGATATCCAACATCCTTTTTCCCAAGACCTCCGACTCCCAGCAACACAGCATCCGCTCGATAGTTGCTCAGCGATCCCTCGACGAAACCGGCGCTACCGACGATGGCCAATTCACCTGACGGGTGCGCCACGTGAAGAACGTAAGTCTTCCCTTCGAGATAATCGGTCGCACTCGCCGGTGGAATCAAGGGCTCGTCTATCGTCCCTTCCGCCATACCGTGTGGAAAATGACGCGACTCGATCAGAGTGACGACAAAGTCACCAAAGCTCAGAGGCACTTCGGGTTCCGGCACGATCATCTTGGAGCGAGGCAACCCCCAACCGCGCGCAACGTTGGCAGTCGACGGTGAGCCGACCAGCACCGCCCCGGTTCTCTCGACGACGGCTGGCGCGTCCATGGAGTGGTCGTAGTGTGAATGCAGCACGAAAACAGCGGACAGCTCGTCGATGTTGGCCATGGCCAGACCAGCGGAGATCCTATCGAGATCCGGCTCGATCGAACCGACGGCGAGATCCCACAAACCGGGCCGAGAAAAGAAGCCATCGGTCATCCAGTGCGTCACACCGTCAGAAATCAACAAGGTTGAAACACCGAGAAACGTCACCTGGACACCAGGTTCGCCCGCCCAAGCCGGCGCCATCGAATCGGAATAGGTGTCGAGACTCGGACGATCGTTCAGAAGGTATGTCAGGACCGCGCCGGCGACGACAATCACCAGGGCGAGCCCGATCAGTCCCTTACGCAGCACTCACATGCTCCTGGACTATGCGACCTCGGCGGGTGCCACGAGTTGAATCCACTCGCGATAGCCGCCCGAGTACCCAACTTCGTCTTGGCGCGCACGGATCCGCTTCAGCAGCCCCTCCACCACAGAGGGCTCTAGCGGCGGTTTCGCCTCGACCCATCGGGCAACATTCTGGCCGGTGCGTCGCGCCTCAGCGGTAGCGCCGTCGAGCAATACGGCCTCACCATCGCGTGAGCCACCGCTTAATCCGAGGAAACTCTCAACAACGTACTCGGTAATCTCGATGCTGTGCTTGCGCGAGACTTTGATATTGCCCTTGCCGGTTACGACGTTACCAGTGCCAAAGACGCCCTCGAAGCCCTCCAGCCGACCGACGTCCCGATCGGCAAAGTCGTAAAGCTGCCCAGTCTGCGACACACCTTTTATCGGCTCCGGGATACTGCCGATCGAAGAGATCACGAGAGGTGACGATACGTCTTCGAACGCTCCGTCAATCCGAACCGCCGCACCGTCGCGAACTTCGGTGCGCTGGAACCGCATCCCCGTGAGACGAGCGCCGTCGGCCAGAATTTCCACCGGAACATGCAAGGGGTGCACCTCGAAGCAATACTTCTGCTTCGCCTTGTCGAGAATCTTCCGCCGCGTCGATTCGACCTTGGCGCGCCGCGCTTCGTCGGCATCCGCCGCAAGATCGGCCAAGGGCATGTCCTCGACGCGCCGCCGGTAGTAAAGAGCGGCGCTGCGCAAGCCGAGATCGGGCCAAGTCAACTCGTACTTGGCCAGCGTCGCGACAACCCCCTTGTGCTCGATATCGAGAGAATCTTCGATGATCCCTCGTTCAGCCAGCGCCTTGCGCGTCATCTCGATCTGCAAAGCCTTCACCACGTCGATCGAAGCCAATCCGCCACCAATGACAATCGCCCCTGCGGCCACGTCGTAACTCGGCCCATCATAGTCGGCTTCGAGAAAGTGGTTGAACCAATAAATGAACGAATTCTGGTAAATTAGGCCTTGGCCAAGGAATCGTTCCGCTCCATCGATCGGCAACGGACGGTCACGCCAGGCTCCATTGGCGAGGATAACCGCAGAGAAACCCCAGGCCTCCGCCACTTCAGCCAAGTCCAAATCATGCCCAATCTTCGTCGACGGCACGAAGTGAATCAGCGGATGGTCGAGCTTGCCGTTGATCGCTCCGTATTCTTTCAGCCGCAACTTGTCGTGCCAACGCGGCAGACCGTCCTCGATTTTGCCATAGGGTCGGCGGTTCTGCTCGAAGACCGCGCACAACACCCCGCGTTCGGCCAAGATCGAAGCAGCCTCGGCGCCGGCGGTTGCCCCACCGACGACCGCCACCGCATGTGTCGGTGTCTCAGAGTTTAACAAGATACCCATGATCGAAGCGCCAATTCACTAGTGGAAGACCGCAGGGCTGGTCAAATGCTCTCCCCGCAGCCCGCCAAACTGGCTCGGCCGACCGTGACTACAACAACCCGGAGTGCGACGCTACTCCCGCGCGGCGCCGCGACGACGATCACTCGGCCCCGTGGTGCGACGCAGCGACAACGATCCGCCAGTTTGGAGCGGCCCGGCAACGACCAACGGGCTCGCATCGAGTTCTTGGGCGAAGCTGCCAAGATCGTATCCTGCTGGCAAAACAAAGCTTTCGGCGACGAACCAGTGGTTCCCGGCGTCAACGCCCCGCCAGTCGGTCAGAGAATACCCGACGCCAGGACGCTGCCCGGCGTGGCTCTCGGGCCCGTCGGCGGCGGACGATTCGCTGTAATAGAGCCCCTTCGATACGGACTCCAAAGTCGGACCGAGGCGCAATACGAGTGCGATCGTGGCGTCGCCCCCCTCGAGCGCCAACACGCCTGTCTCGATTGCCGAAAGCCGCTCCAATTCCGCCGCACCGGTCTTTCCTACCCTGACCTGGAATGGCAGGTCAGGGACCCAAAAGCGCCATTTTTCCAAATTGACGAAGTCCAGTGCAGCACGCACCTCGATATGGGAGAGCAATTGAGCCGGAGCGAAGTTCAGCTTGAGCCGGACCGGCAACTGAACGTAATCCCGATAGAACGTTGTTTCCGATCGAAGGTACGGAGTCCTGAAACCGAAGGCGAGTTCCATCCAGCGGCGCTCCAATCGAATGATCCGAATTGGACCGGTACTCCAAGCCTCGTAGACAGAGTTGATGTCGTCCTCATCTCGATAAAGAGGAAATACGCCGAAAAACCTTGCAGTCGCTCGGATCTTTAGGCGATCGAGCAAGTCCCGCCCGGTGGCTACGCCGGTGCGCAACGCGATCCCGCGCGGCGTCGGGCCGCCAAACGTCAGATCCGCGAGGCGACCGCGCATCCGATCGCCCGTGTGATCATAGGCCACATAGGCGCCCTCGGCGCGAGGAGCCGCCGTGGCGAAGCGGGCGACTCGCGCCCGACGGCGCTGCCCGGATAGATCGATTCGCAGCTCCTGAGTGCATAGAGCGCCCTCCGGCAAGAGGGCACTACGATCTTCGGCAGCGTCTGCCCACATGAACGAGATCTCGTCATTTGCGTCGATCAGGCCGCTGTCGGAATCCTCCGTGGCACGCGGGCCTTCACGATACACTCGGCGACCCGTGGGATCGCGCTCATCGAGTTGCCAGCGGATCGGCAAACAACTGATGCGGCTGCACGCGAAGACCGCTGTGTTCTCCGGACTCGCGCCGTGCAGACACGAAAGCGTTTCGGCTGGCAGAACAACCGCCCTCCATTGGCCAGCGACGGCCCCTGGTGGCAACACCAAAGACCAACAAACAAAGGCCATCAAGGGCCAAAGGGTTGACAACTTCAAAGCCATTCGAATATGGGTCGCGCGGCGACCGAGCCACGAAACCCGGGGGGGTTTGGGCGACGAGGTCTCAAAAGGAGGGTCATCTGTATGGTATGGCGCGTGTTGCAATTTCGGGCAGTTACCTACCTAGTCTTGCTAGCCGGACTCATAGTTTTCGCAAGTCCTGCCCAAAGTGCCAGTCTCGACAAGAACGGCGAAATCAGCCTCGGGATGAGAGCCTACGCCTCGGCGAGAATCCAGGCTGAGGATACAGACCGTACTATCATCAAAGATGGCCCGGCGGAGAACTCACCACAGCTGTTGCGGAACTTGACCTTCCCGCATTCTTCGGCCGGCGAATTGCGCCAGGCCCGATACTTCATCGAAGTCGAGGCGAAGTGGAATCTCCAGCGCCTCTACGAGGAAGGCTTCGGTCCCCTCGCGCTGCTCCACATGCTGCCATTCGACATCAAGCGGATGCGCGTGCAAGCCATCTACCGCGGCGACGGTGACCTCAACTACGATTTCGGCTCGCGAGCCTTCCGAACCACGGATCAGTATCACCTGGCGGGAGACATCACACAGCCAAACGACAACGTCCCAGAATTTTCCGGCAACACAGTTCAAGCATCGATCAATCCCAACACCGGAAACGTGCGGTTGGCCGACTTCCGCAGAAAACTGCGGGACACGCTGTCAAATCGCAACCGGTTGTTCCAAGCCTTCATCGACTTCCAGATCGAAGATCTATTCGTCCGCGCCGGACGTCAGATCCTGGTCTGGGGTGAAACAGACGCATTTCGGCTGATCGACAACATCAACCCGGTCGACAACGGCTTCGGCGGCTTCCTCATTCCACTCGACGAACGCCGCGTCCCGCTCGACATGCTGAGACTCAACTACTATCTCGGCGACTTCGACAAGATCGGCTTGCGTTCGATGGGCTTGAGCGAAGCCTACGTCGAAGCATACTGGGCGGTGGACAACGCCGTTGGCTGGTTCCCCGGCATCAACATCAAGGGATCGCCTTGGGCGCTTCCCAACCTCGGCGAACCGAGTGCCACGCAGTTTGACCTGCAAGCGGCACCAGCGCGTACGATCGAAAACTCGCGCGGTGGCGTTCAGTTCAAGTTCAACACCGAGCTACCGGGTATCGAAGAAGCCACCTTCGGCTTCGCACACTATTACACCTTCTTCGACACACCACAGGTGCGCAGCTTTGTAGGGCAACAGTTCCCCTTGGGAATTGGCGCCGGCGTCGCCGCGCCAACCCAGGGACCAACCCTGGGCATTACCCTGCAAGAGGCGGTTAGAACACAGGTGACCGGCATGACCGGGACGTTCGCGGTCCCGGCCACGTTCGCCCGCTTGCTCGGCTTTAGCGGTGAGCCGATCGTCAGAACCGAGCTGGCCTATTTCAAGAACGAGCCGCGGCACCAGCAAGAACAGCTCGATCCCTTCACCTACAGTCTCGGCGACACATGTGTCCCGGCCACAGGTCAGACGCGAACCGCGATCGGGTCCTACATCAATGACAAGGGATTGTGTACCGTTGACCCAAGGCCGGGCGACTCGTGGAACTTTGTACTCGGCGTCGATACCAACCAATTCATCCGCTGGCTGAACGATCGCAACTCGTTTTTCATCACGACACAGTTCTTCTACAAGCATCTCAACGGAGCGTCGCAGCGTGAGACGCTCAACGAGCGCTTCGACAGGCTGGGCGTAGCCAACGTCGCCGATCTCACCCCATTCGGAGATCCGCAGAATCCGATCTACGCTGGCGAGGTGTTGCCTGTCCCGGCCTACCGTGTCCGATCATCGCGTGCGCCTGCTTCGCCAGTCGCCGGCCAGCCGGTCCTCGTGCACAGTTCGCGTGATCAATTCTTGCAGACGTTGCTGATCTCGACGGCGTATGCCAGCAGTCAGGTCGTTCCAACGTTGACCATGGTCTACGACTGGTCTGGGGCGTTCGCGGCCATCCCGCAGGTTACATTCCTCTACGACCCCTTCCGGTTGACGTTCAGCTACAGCTATCTCACCGCCAACAGCCTCAAAGGCAACGCCGGTGTCAGTCTGCTCCGCGACCGCGACAGCTTTCTGTTTCAGATCGAGTACGTCATCTAGTTTGAGCCAACCTCTTCGGCTTTATTCAAGACAACGAAAAGGAAAATCGTGACACAGCGAACTGTCTGGCTGATCGCAGCACTCTTTTCTTTCGGCTTAGCCGGTGTCGTCGAGGCCCAACCAGTCTCACACACGAACATTCGGCAAAACCTCTTCTCGACCTGCACGGGCCCCGACGGCCAGCGCTGGGTCGTCGGTGAACTCGGTCGTATCTTCAACACCAAGGACAACGGACAGACCGTCGTCCGCACCAGCGCCAACAGCCGGGAAGCCTTCTTGGACATCGCGTGCCCGCCTAGCGGGTCACTCTTCGTCACCGGACAGCACGGCAAGATCTGGCGGTCTCGCGACGACGGAGCGAGCTGGGAGCCAGTCAAGTCAGGGACCGAACGGACCCTGCTCGCGATCGCGTTCTCAGATGAGAATACCGGTATGGCGATCGGAGATTACGGAACCATCGTGCGTACCGAGGACGGTGGTGACACTTGGAACACGGTCCCATTGCCAACCGATATCCCGCTTCCGGAAGATATCGCCGAGATCATCGAGCCCGGAGACGTACTTCTCTACGGCATCGACTTCATCAGCGAGACACAAGGCTGGATCGTCGGTGAGTTCGGGGTGATCCTAACGACCAACGACGCCGGAGCTACTTGGGTTGCGCAGCAAAGTCCGGTTGAAACGACGCTCTTCGGCGTTTCGTTTGCCGACGCGCAGCGCGGTTGGGCGGTTGGGATCGAAGAAGTACT
Organism: Deltaproteobacteria bacterium; assembly: GCA_029262455.1. Classification (GTDB taxonomy): domain Bacteria; phylum Desulfobacterota; class Binatia; order HRBIN30; family CADEER01; genus CADEER01. The sequence goes on from JAJCZJ010000085.1 coordinate 22,112, forward strand.
GCTGCAAACCGAAGACGGCGGCGCCACTTGGAAAGAGCAACGAGTGCCCAAGCGCAAAGGCTTCGTACTCGGGATCTACAACGTCGCCGTCAAGGGCAACTTTGGTTGGGCTGTGGGCGACAGCGGGTTCCTGCTGCGTTCGACCAACGGTGGCAGGAGTTGGGAGCGGATGCAGCTGCCCATCGAGCTAGCTGCCAATTGGCTCCGCGGCATCGAGCTCTCCGCCGACGGACAGCAAGGTCTGATCGTTGGGGGTAGCGGCATCATGATGTCCACCACCGGCGACCAGTACCGCAAATTGGGAAAATAAAATGCGATCGCCCTCAGGCGATGGCTCAAGCCGGTGCGCCTCCAGGCGCGCAATACCGGAGGGTGACCAATGATTCCTCAATCTTGGATTGACGCGTACCTAAAGTTCCTTTTGAAGTACAGCGGGCTCACGACAGTCGTCGTCGCGCTGATCACCGGGTACTTCATGTTGGCGTTGGGCGATCTACGACTCCACACGGAGTTCTTCGACTTTTATCCGAAGTTCCGCACTTCATACGACGCTTACCAGAACTGTCGTGAAGAGACGGACAAGGGCGCTTTGTCGTGCCTCGGCGGGGCCATCTTCAACCCGGGACCGGACCCTTATATCCAGATCTACAACGACTTCCGGGAGATGTTCGGAAGCGCCAACACCATGGCGATCATCCTCGAGGTGAACGAAGGCGACATCTACAACCCCGAGACTCTGCAAGAGGTCGATCGCATCACTAAACACATCATCAAAGCGAAGGGCGTGGTACCGTACCAGATTGCTTCGATCGCTCACCCCAAGGTTCGCTCGTTGACGACGCGTGCCGGTGCACTGCAAATTCGAGAGCTATACTACCCTGGCGTTCCGAAGACCCAAGAGGATGCCGAACGCGTCCGATTCGGCGTTTATTCGACCAAGGGAGTCCGCGGTCTCTACACCTCCATGGACGACACTGCAGCGGTGGTCCACGCGGGGTTCTGGGAGGAAGAACTCGACTTCAACTCCCTTTACGCGCACATCAATGAACTGAAAGAATCGGTCGAGAAGAACCCAAACCACACGCTCTACATCACGGGCTTTCCGTGGCTATACACGTCGGTGTTGCGCTACACACCGCAGGTCCTGATGGTCTTCGTCGCAACGACGGTGGCCCTATCATTCCTGCTTTTCGTGTATTTCCGTACCTGGACCGGCGTCTGGGTCCCAATTTTCTCAGGCCTCCTCTCGAGTATCTGGGGCCTCGGCATTGCTGTGCTGCTTGGATTCAACCTCGATCCGCTGGTTTTGGTGATTCCAGTATTTTTAACAGCCCGGGCACTGTCGCATTCGGTGCAGTCGATGGACCGGTACCACGAGGAGTTTTACAAGTCCCACGACAAGGAAAAGGCGATCATCGATTCTTACGGTCACCTATTTCCGCCGGCAATCGCGTCGATCATCACGGACGGGATCGGCCTACTGGTCGTGGCCGTCGCACCAATTCCACTGATTCAAAAGGTTGCCATCTTCGCGAGCTTTTGGGTCGTTTCAATTTTCATTTCCGTGGTGACTTTGCACCCAATTATTCTCAAGGTGATCGACCCGCCGTCTGAAGAACATGAAATCAAGGTCGGGCCGATTCCGATGTCCCGCGGTGCGATGTACGTCGGTCTCAACTTTCTGATCGTGGCAGTGTTGGCCGCCATCAACGTAACCTATCCCGCACCCGACGTGATGGGCGGGGTCGGTAGCTTCCGCGGCGGGTTCTTTCTGCTCTGGTGCCTACCAGGAATTTGCTGGTTCTGGTTCTACTACGCAGAGAAGATCTACGCAGCCATCACCTGGGTCGTCATTCAGGGTAGTGAAGGCTGGCGCCGCTGGGCCATGGTCATCTTGACGGTCGTGCTACTGGTCGGCAGCGCTTGGATGGCGCGCCAACTGAAAGTAGGCGACATGTCGCCGGGTATGGCGCTGCTCTTCCCCGACCACCCGTACAACGTCGGCTGGGAAAAGCTGAATAACAAGTTCCTCGGCGCGAGCCAGCTCATCGTCATCGCCGACACCAAACGACCGGACGGCATCAAAGATTCCAAACCGCTGCAAGCGATCGAAGAATTTTCGAACTACATGCTCGGCGCCGAAGGCGCCAGCGAGTCGATCACCATCATTGATATCGTGAAGCGATTGGCACGCCTCTACCACGACGGCGATCCGCGCTGGGGTTTGATTCCCGACAATCCAAAGGAAATCGGACAGCTTTTTTACGTGTTCACCAACTCCTCGGCGCCAGGTGACCTCAACCGATTCATGGACACGTCGGGTCGCTACGCGACGGTGCTGACACTTTTCCGAGGCTACTCACACAAGATCATCACCGAGGCCATCGATTACGGAAAAGAATTCGCCAAACACAATCAGACCGGCGATGTCGAGTTTAAGTTCGCCGGCGGCCTCTTCGGCATTCTCGCGGCGGTCAACGACGCGGTGGAGAGTTCGTATTGGACCAACATCTTCATGATTTGGTTCATCGTCTACATCTGTCTCTATCTGACCTACGGCACCTTCCTTTGCTGCGCCATCCTGATGATCCCGGTGATCATGTCGCAGTTGGTCGCCGAGGCCTTGATGGTGATGATGAAGATCGACCTCAACGTGAACTCGCTGCCCATCGCAGCGGCCGGTGCAGGCGTCGGAGTCGACTATGGCATCTACCACTTCTCACGTATGATCGATTCATACGACGAGATCGGCGAGCTCGACGAAGCGGTCGACCACGCCACGGCGACGACAGGGAAAGCCATCATCTTTACCGCTACGACCATGATCGCGGGAACCATTTTCTGGTGGTTCTCGGCGCTCAAGTTCCAGGCTGAGATGGGATTCCTGCTAGCCCTGCTGATGGCATTCAACACATTCGGCGGATTGGTCGTTGTCCCCTCGTGGGTTAAGGTTGTGCGACCGACATTTTTCACGAAAAGAGTGCCGCAGCGCCTGGGCCAACATCTACCGAACAGGGCGTAAATCACTCTTTTGAAGGGCATTAAGACAATAATAAGCAAGTCCGACACAAGTGACGGTAGCGACTGGCACGACAGGTGCCCGTTCGCTAGGCTGATCGAAGAGGACGGATCGTCGGCAACGCTGGCGACCAAAAGGAGGCATTCATGAAAAGGACATGGGCATTAGCACTCGGCTTGGCCTTGTCCATCGGCGCGGTGACACCGGCCATGGCGGAGGACCCAACTTGGGTTCTCGACAGCAACAATTGGCAACAGGGCAAGGATCTACTGCCCGAGGTTGTTCTCAATCGCGTCAAGAGCGGCGACTATTCCTACGACGTGTATGACGTCGATCCAGCCAAGTTCAAGCAAAACTACTCGCAAGCCTTTTGGGCGGCGAGTGAAGCCAACGCTGGCAAGTTCGATGTCGATCCGGACACGTGTGGTCTCAAAGACGTCAAGACCGGCAAGGTTCCGACCTACTACTACGGCCTCCCGTTTCCGAATGTGAGCAAGGACGAGAAGTTCGCTGCATGCAAGATGGCGTGGAACTTTCAATCGGCCAACGGCATGGGCGGCGGTCAGGGCGCCTCTTTTACCTTAAACGGGATCGACAGCAGCGGTGAGTTCAAACGCATCAAGCTTTGGCTCCACACCTTGGCCTACCTCGGTCGTCCGAAGCCGCTCGAGAATCCCGATGAACTGCGCGGCACGACGTTGACCAACGTTCTCGAGCCTCTCGATGTCGATGGCGTCGGCGGTTTGACCAAGCGTTCCAACGACTGGGAGTCGCAGGACAAGTCCTGGTTCTTCGTCCCGGCAACGCGCCGTGTGCGACGCGTCAACGCTGCGACGCGGTCCGATCCAGTAGCCGGACTCGACATCTTCTCCGACGATCTGAACTGCTACGGCGGCAAGATCGAGTACTACAAGTGGGAACTCGCCGGGGAAGGGAAAATCCTCGCGCCAGTGCTCGAAACGTTCCCAATCCCGATGAAGAAGGCGAGCGAAACTCGCTGGGACGTCGAAATTCCTTACTTCAAAGGCGCCTACGAAACCCCAGGCGCCAAGGGGATTCCATGGCTAGTCGTCGAGAACTTGAAGATGGTCCCGCGTGAAGTATGGATCCTGCACGGCCAGTCTGAAGATCCGTACTACAACTTCGGCAAGGTCATCATGTACATGGACAAGGTGATGTACCGCATTTGGTGGAAGCTGGTGCACAACCGCGCCGGAGAGTACTTCTACAACGCGATGTGCGCGTACCAGTTCTCGCAGACGCCGGACGGCTCCTTCAAGACGGTATCACCGAACATGGTGGTCGGGGTGAACGACAAGACCAACCGCGCTTGTCTCGCCGGGCGCTACAGCTCGCTGTTCATCGAGGAAAACTATCCAAGCGACTACTTCACCCTGCGAACGCTGACCAGGCTATCTGACTGATCGTCAGTCACAGGGGCAGATCAAAGGGGGAGCGGATGACCGCTCCCCTTTTTTTCGCCCTCAGTCTTGCCGTCTTGATCGCGCTTCAGTTTCTCGAGTAGCTCGCGATCACGGCGCGCGAAGTAGTCATCCTCACGCGCTTTTTCGAGGTCGCGCAACTTATCGCCCAACCGGTCTTTGCTGTCGTTTCCCATCGGCAGACCCTCCGTACTCCCAGAATAGCCCACCGCTCAGAGGAGACAAACTTGCACATCCCCAATTCGTGCTTAGGTTTCTCTCCGACTCAGCACAAAGGCAGCAAACAACTACGTTTTCTGGGAGTATCGAATGGATTTCAATCGACTGACTGACCGCTCGAAAGACGCTGTACGCGAGGCACAATCCATCGCTTCGCGAGCCCAGCAGCAAGGCGTCGATGTCGAGCACTTGATGTCTGCGCTTCTAGCGCACGGCGAAGGCATTTCCCGCCCTGTCCTCGAAGCGGCCGGGGCCAACATCGATCAGCTCACCGACGCCCTCACCAAAGAGATCGAGCGCTTACCGAAGGTATCAGGCCCCGCAGCTTCACCCGAGCAGGTTTTCATCACGCCCCGACTCAACGCCCTGTTTGCCAACGCCGAAAAGGAAGCCGCTCAGCTCAAAGACGATTACACGAGCGTCGAGCACTTTCTCATTGCGGCCACGACCGACAACGGCGCAACCGGCAAACTACTGCGCGCGAATGGAGTCCAACGCGACCAGATCCTCGCCGCCCTACAAAAGATCCGCGGCAACCAACGTGTGGCCTCGCAAAACCCCGAGGACACCTACCAGTCGTTGGAGAAGTACGGCCGCGACCTGACGAAGTTGGCAAGCCAAGACAAGCTCGATCCTGTCATCGGCCGAGACGAGGAAATCCGCCGCGTGATCCAGGTGTTGTCACGGCGCACGAAAAACAACCCTGTCCTGATCGGTGAGCCCGGCGTCGGTAAGACGGCGATCGTCGAGGGTTTGGCCCGACGTATCGTAGACAAGGATGTCCCGGAAGGGCTCAAAAATCGCCGCCTCGTTGCGCTCGACATGGGGGCGCTCATCGCCGGGGCAAAGTTTCGTGGGGAATTCGAGGAACGCCTCAAGGCCGTACTGAAAGAGGTCCAGGAGGCTGCCGGCGAAGTCATTCTCTTCATCGACGAGCTTCACACAGTGGTCGGCGCTGGCGCCGCCGAGGGGGCAATGGACGCTGGCAACCTGTTGAAGCCGATGCTCGCCCGAGGAGAACTCCACTGCCTCGGAGCGACGACGCTCGACGAGTACCGCAAGTATATCGAGAAGGACGCGGCGCTCGAGCGCCGTTTTCAGCCGGTAACGGTCGATCAGCCCTCAGTCGAAGATACGATCTCGATCTTGCGCGGGTTGCGTGAGCGCTACGAAGTCCATCACGGCGTCCGCATCAAGGACAGCGCGCTGGTGACCGCAGCAGTCCTTTCGAACCGCTACATCACCGACCGGTTTCTGCCCGACAAGGCGATCGACTTAGTGGATGAAGCTGGTGCGAAGTTGCGCACCGAAATCGATTCGATGCCGGCCGAGCTCGACGAGGTTTCGCGCCGCGTGATGCAGTTGGAGATCGAACGCGAGGCTCTCAAGAAGGAGACCGATCAGGCGTCGAAGGATCGCCTCGCGAAACTCGAGAAAGAACTCGCCGAGCTCAACGAACAAGCCAATTCGTTGAAGGCACGATGGCAGAGCGAAAAGGACAGCATCACGACTCTGCGCACCTTGCGTGAAGACATCGAGACTACGAGGCGCGAGATCGAACACGCCGAACGCGAATACGACCTCAACCGCGCTGCCGAGCTCAAATACGGCAAGTTGACCGAGCTAGAGAAGCGACTAAACCAAGAGGAATCCGACCTTTCCGAACAAAATGGCGCCAGCCGCCTGATGAAAGAAGAGGTCGACGAAGAGGACATCGCGGAGGTCGTCGCGCGCTGGACCAAGATCCCAGTCAGCCGGCTGATGCAGGGCGAGGTGGAAAAACTGCTCAACCTCGATTCTCACCTACACCGCCGAGTCGTCGGCCAAGACGAAGCGATTCGTGCAGTTTCCGACGCGGTGATCAGGGCACGTTCCGGCCTGAACGACCCTGACAAGCCACTTGGATCGTTCATCTTCCTGGGACCAACCGGAGTCGGCAAGACCGAAGTAGCGCGAGCCCTCGCCGAGTTCCTCTTCGACGACGAGCAAGCGATGGTCCGCATCGACATGTCCGAGTATATGGAGAAACACGCGGTAGCCCGACTGATCGGTGCTCCGCCGGGCTACGTCGGCTACGACGAAGGTGGGCAGCTCACCGAGGCCGTGCGCCGCAGGCCCTACAGCGTCCTGTTGTTCGACGAAATCGAGAAGGCTCACCCCGATGTGTTCAACGTCCTCCTGCAGCTCCTCGACGACGGGCGGCTGACCGACGCACAAGGGCGAACGGTGGATTTCAAGAACACGGTGGTCATCATGACCTCCAATGTCGGCAGCCAGTTGATCCTCGACTCGCGGGGCGGCGATACGGAAGAAGGCTACGCGCAGATGCGCGAAGACGTTCTCGGGTCGCTGCGCCAACACTTCCGTCCCGAGTTCCTCAACCGAATCGACGAAGTGGTCGTCTTCCACTCTCTGACTCGCGAGCAGCTCAAGCAGATCGTCGAGATCCAGCTCGGGCGACTGCGCAGCAGACTAGCAGAGCGCAAGATCGAGCTGGTTCTCACTGACCAAGCCCTCGACCACTTTGCAACCGCGGGATTCGACCCGGTCTACGGAGCTCGCCCGCTCAAACGCCTCCTGCAAAAGGAGCTCGAGACCGTGCTCGGTCGCAAGATCCTCGCCGGCGACATTCACGACAACAGTCGGATCACGATCGACGCAGAAAACGGCGAAGTCTCTTATCAGGCACAAGACCTGCCCCGCGCCGCATAGCAGTCCAAGCAGTAGCGCCGCGATCGCGAGCGACGAGGTCCCGGAGTCGCGCCCCATGGGGGCGCGACTCCCTACCACTGACCCCGTAGGGGCGACACTCGAGCCGCGGCCCTATCAGCCGTCCTCACCGACTCGCAATGTCGGCAATCATTCCCACCGACGGCATCATCACCGCAGGGAAACGGCGACGGTAAGCACCGTGGAGATCCATCACCCTGTCGACGTATTCGACCACACTGCGGCCCTGGGCGAAGCCGTAGGCCAACTCCTCGTAGACTGCAGGCTGCTCCATCAGAGGCACCACCGAGGCTACAGAGCCCTCCCAGGAGAGCGGCGGATACCCGAGGTCCGCCGCCAGCGCACGCGCGTCACGCAAGTGCCCTGGCCCCATATTGTAGGCCGCCAACATCATGGCGGTTCGGTCCGGCGAGGTAGCTCCTGGAAACGCGGCTCGCATCGCCGCCAAATAGCGCACTCCGGCCTTTATATTGGAATCCGGGTCGTCGTACGGAAAAACCCCCACCTCGCGCGCCGCCTCTTCCTTCACCTGCATCAGCCCGAACGCCCCGGCAGTACTCAAGGCACCAGGCATGAAGGCTGACTCAACGGAAATCACCGCCGCGACCAGACGCCAGTCGATCGACTCCTCGTCGGCATAGGTCCCGATCGAGTCGGCGTACAGCGCCAATCGATCGAGGCGCAGATCGCCCCATTCACCATCGGCCATACCCGCCCCGGAAAGCGCCGTGCGGTCTACGACGACTCCGTCCACCTCGATGCGCCAACCATCAACGCCGACCGCCCATTCTGTCGCAGGCATTGCCGGCGGAGGAGAAAGTGGCGCCACTTCCGCCACCGTGGTCTCCGAGCGGCGGTTGTCACCGCCGCGCACGGCAAAGACAACCAGGGTGGCCAACACCACGAAGCCCAGGACAAGCCGCAATCCGGCGGCGCCACTGTTTGACATCGACTTCAGCTTTCCTCTACGGGTATTGGCGTTGACAGGGCATGAGAAGACAGTGACTGAGGCTTCGCCCCAGGGGAATCGAACCCGAGACAGAATTCTGGCAACCGCCGCGAGGCTTTTTTCTCAGCACGGGTACGACCATACACCTCTGTCACTCGTAGCTCGGGAAGCCGAGGTCAGCAAGGCGCTAATCCTCTGGCATTTCGAGTCGAAACAGGATCTCTTCCGCGCCGCGCTGGGCCGGACGCTCGAGCCGTACTACATCGATGTCGGTGATATCGGCTCGCTCGACGAATACGAGCAGATCAAGCGGCTCGTCGATCTATATTTCAAGTTCGTTCGAGCCAACGGGTACTCAGTGCGCTTCATCCTCGACATGATGGTCAGCGAGTCGGCCCCAGACGAGGTCACCAGCCACGTCAACCGACTCTATTCCTTGTTTCGAGAAATGCTCACCAAAGCCATCACCCAAGGTCGTGACAACGGCCGGTTTCGCTCCGATGTACGGCCGGATCTCGACGCTGCGCTCATCCTGACGGCACTCGACGGGATCTTGATGGAGCAGTTTCTAAACCAGGCAACGCCGACCAACACTTCGGAAGAGCTCCTCGAGCATCTCAAGAATACAGCTCTCGAACGACTTCTCTCCTGACCCACCTCGATCGGGTTGAGACCAGGATGGGCGTTCACTCGGAAGATCAGTAGAACCCCGTACCCCAGGCACTAAAGTCCCATCAGGACGAACAGCTAAGTATTGGGAATTGTTACACTACAGCCGCAGCAAAACGCCGTTTGGCCGGTTTTGCCCTTTTTTACTTGCGGCGGCTAAGGTCTAGCCCTATACTCCGCCGCCGGTGGGAAACCACCCCCACGGGGCGCCCCTAGGGGCGCCCCGTGCCGGCTCTCCACCCGGCCACCACACCACACCACAATTCGAGGGCCCACTCCTCAACCCAACCCAACAACGCCCTCGAACCTTTCCAGCAGCTCTATGAGCACCCGCTCGTCGAGCCGCAATTGAGACATTTGTAGCAGCTGCCATTGCGGATCATGATGGCGCCACAGTCCGCGCAGCTTGGCGCGTCTGATTGTGGGCTAAAGCCCAGCGCCGCATTGGCGGCGTCGCTGACCGCATCAACAATTCCCTCAGCGATCACGTCGCCTTCTTGGGGGTGAATGCCGGCAGCAGCGCGTTGATCGGAGTCGAGGAACTTCGACCCGAGAAAACGAAAGACGTAGTCGATCAGAGACTTCGCGATCGGAATCTCCGGATTCTTCGTGAACCCAGACGGTTCGAAGCGGACATGGCTGAACTTGTTGACCAAGACATCCAGGGGCACCCCATACTGCATTGCCATCGATGTCAGGATGCCAATCGTATCCATCAGCCCGGCGATCGTGCTCCCCTCCTTGGCGATCTTGATGAAGATCTCGCCCGGGGTTCCATCCTCGTACATTCCGACGTGGATGTAGCCTTCGTGGCCAACGATATCGAACTTGTGACGCAGCGAACGACAATCCTGCGGCAGTTTCCGCCGCGTCGGCTTTGCTTCCGGCGTCGCGCCGCGCTTAGACTCCGTGGTCTCCGACCTAGAGGTATTGAGCGGTTGCGTCATCTTGCAACCGTCGCGGTAAATCGCGACTGCCTTCACGCCCAACCGCCACGCCTCGCGGTACGCATCCATGATCTCGTCGACCGTCGCATCGGTCGGCATATTGATCGTCTTCGAGATCGCACCCGAGATGAACGGCTGTACGGCACCCATCATTCGCAGATGGCCAAGAGGATGAATCGTACGCGTTCCGTTCGCCGCTTGGAACGCGCAATCGAAAACCGACAAGTCCTCGTCGCGCAGACCGGGTGCGCCTTCAATCGTGTCGTTGGTGGTGATGAAGTCGATGATCTCCTCGACCTCGGAACTCTCGTAGCCCAGTCTTCTCAACGCTCGAGGCACCGTGTTGTTGACGATCTTCAGCATTCCACCGCCAACTAGCTTCTTGTACTTGACTAGGGCGATATCGGGCTCGACTCCGGTGGTGTCGCAATCCATCATGAAGGCGATGGTACCGGTCGGCGCCAAAACCGTTGCCTGCGAGTTGCGGAAGCCACTGGCCTGGCCCAACGAGTAAGCATCGTCCCAGGCGCCGCGCGCCGCCGTCAGCAAGTCCAGCGGAACATAGGCCGGATCGATCTTGTAGGCATGGCTACGATGCTTGCCGACGACTTCCTGCATCGGCTTAGCGTTGACTTCGTATCCCGAGAACGCACCCTTGTGCTCGGCAACGCGCGCCGACTGCGCGTACGCCTCTCCACACATCAGAGCGGTCACTGCGCCCGCGTACTGCCGACCGGCCTCGGAATCGTACGGTAGACCGAGCGACATCAGCAAAGCACCGAGATTGGCGTAGCCTAGTCCGAGTTCGCGAAACGCCTTGGCGTTCTCCGTGATCTTCTCTGTCGGGTAGCTCGACTTGTCCACGACGATGTCCTGCGCCGTAATGACGACATCGACCGAGTGACGGAACGCGTCACTGTCGAAGTCCCCCGCTTCGCTGATGAACTTGAGTAGATTGAGCGATGCGAGGTTGCACGCCGAATCGTCGAGGTGCATGTACTCGGAACATGGATTCGAGGCGTTGATCCGCCCGCTGTTGGGACACGTGTGCCACGCGTTGATCGTCGAGTCGAACTGCATCCCCGGGTCACCACATAGGTGCGTCGCTTCGGCAATCTCGCGCAACAGCGCACGTGCCGAAAACGTGTCCGCCACTGACCCATCCATCACGTATCGGGTACTCCACGGCTTGTCGTCTTCGACCGCTTGCATGAACTCGTCACTGGCCCGAACCGAGTTGTTGGCGTTTTGAAAGAAGACCGAACCATACGCCGGACCGTCGAGTGACGAATCGTAGCCCGCTTCGATCAGCGCCCACGCCTTGGCTTCCTCTTCAGACTTGCAGCGCACGAACTCGAGAATGTCGGGATGCTCCGTGTCAAGGATGACCATCTTCGCGGCGCGCCGCGTCTTGCCACCAGACTTGATGACACCCGCCGATGCGTCGGCTGCCTTCATGAAGGAAACCGGTCCCGAAGCCGTGCCTCCGCCAGCGAGGTGCTCCTTCGAAGAGCGAATCTTCGACAAGTTGACCCCCGAGCCAGATCCGCCTTTGAAAATGACTCCCTCGTTGCGATACCAGCCCAAGATCGAATCCATCGTGTCTTCGACCGAAAGAATGAAACATGCCGAACACTGCGGATGGGCCTCAATGCCGACGTTGAACCAAACCGGGCTATTGAACGATACCTTCTGATGCAGCAACAGGTGCTTGAGCTCATTCGAAAAGGCGTCGGCATCCTCTTCGGACGCGAAGTAGCCCTGCTGGTCGCCCCAGCCGCGGATCGTGTTGACGACGCGACCGATCATTTGGCGCACGCTCTTCTCGCGTTCAGGCTTGCCTAGGGCGCCGCGAAAGTACTTGGAGACGACGACGTTGGTCGCGAGTTGCGACCAGGCTTCCGGGATCTCGACATCGCGCTGCTCGAAAACCGTATTGCCTTTTTCGTCCTGGATGACCGCGTTGCGCGTGCTCCATTCGACCTCGTCAAACGGATCCGACCCCGGAGTCGAGAAGAGACGGGTGATCTGAACACCGCCAGCTTTCGCCTGTTCTTCGCCTGCCGGCTGGCTCGCCTCTTTCGTCCGCTTTGTCGCGCGTTCTGCCATCAACACCCCTCCCCATTACACTCGCAGGTATCCACATATCGTAGCGCGGTGGAGTCCCGACCCACAAGATGTGGGGGTATGAGATACAATCGTCGCGGCCTGGCTGTCAAGAACAAAGTGAACGTCCAACCCGCCGATCGGACCGAGTCGACCGAACAGAATGTTCATTCACCCCTGTCTGAGCAAGGTTCGCGGCCTTTCCGCCACCGCCGCAAAAATGTAAGATTTTTTGCGATGGCCGGACAAAGACCAACGAGGGTCAACGAGACGCTCGAGCGAGTTCTGCAGCGCTACGACCCGCATCGACGGATGAAAGCCTACAAGGTTTGGACCTTTTGGGCCGATGAGGTCGGGAAATCGGTCGCCGCCCACGCCGAGCCGGCCGGCTTTCGCGAAGGAGTGCTGTCGGTAAGGGTCGACAGCCCGACCTGGATGCAAGAACTCCAGTTCCAGAAGGAAAGTATGCGCGACCGCCTCAACCAGCGCCTCGGCGAACCGCTGATCCGAGACATCTATTTCGTCTCGGGCGGCAAGATCCAAAAGGCGCCCGAAAAACAGGAAATCGTCAGGACCGCGCCCAAGGCCAAACCCGCCGCAATGCCGCGAATCCGCGACGCTGAGCTCGCCGACGTCTTCGGTAGATTGGCGCAAGCCCAAGCGAAGAACCGGCGCCGCGACTAAGACCGCAGCGCACGCGCTCCAATCGCCGCCGGCGCAGAAGTATCTCCCTCCAGGAACTCGACAAGCAAGCACCACTCCGCACTTGACGGCCTCTCGGATTTCTGGGAAAAAATCTAGACGATCTGGATTATTTAGAATCTCATGGACTGGCAACTTTCAGAAGCGAAGAATCGATTCAGCGAGCTTGTGCGACGCGCTCTCGCTGAAGGGCCGCAGCGCATTCGCCGCCGCCACGACTCGGTGGTCGTCATGTCGGAAAAGGACTTCCAAGAACTGACCGGTACAAGGCTAGGGTTTGTCGATTTTCTACGCCAAGCACCTGACTTGTCCACTATCGACCTCGCCCGCGATCCATCCTCAATGCGGGATCCCGAGCTTTGAGAGTCTTGCTCGACACCTGCGTTCTCTCGGAACTCACCCGACCTCAGTCCCACGCCCCGGTCGTCGAAGCGATCGACAGCTTGCCCGATGAGAACCTGTTCGTCAGCGTTCTGACGCTCGGCGAAATAGCCAAGGGCATCGCGCTGCTCAACCAAACCAAGCGACGAAACAGCCTGCTCAATTGGCTTGTCAGCTTGCAGAGCGAGTACGCCGATAGGATCCTCGATGTCGACACCGACACAGCAAAGATCTGGGGCGAGCTGACAGCTGCCGCCAAAAAGAAGGGCTGCGCCGTTGGCGCAGTCGATGGCCTGATCGCCGCAACCGCCCGCCGCCACGGCCTCCACATCATGACTCGCAATGTGTCCGACTTCGAGCCGACGGGAGCGCTTCTGATCAACCCCTGGGAAAAGGGCTGAGGGGAAACGGCGTCCTGCGAACCGCAGCCACCCGCCTCGGGTTGGTTTTACTTCGGCGCCGCGGCCGTAGACTTGCGGCCGCGCACGCGCAAACGGCGCGTCGAGGGATCGACCGAAACCGTCGCCTTGCCCTCGAGCACGGATACCAGGTGCGCGCCGACGATTTGCTGGCGCCAGCCCTGCATCAGGCGCAGCTCGTGCACGCCGTCGCCTTGGTTGTGGCGAGCGGCGAGCCGCTGCAGCTCGGCTTGGGTTGCCAACATCGTCGCCGACACCGAGTGCTCGTCGGCAAATTGTCGTACGACCGACTGCAACAACTCCACTACGCCAGGCGCCGCCGAAGGCCCTTGCGACGGCTGCGGCTGCGGCCACTCTTCCTTGGGTAACGCTAGAGCTGCTTGGACGCGTTCGATCACAGCCTCGGCTTGCCGTTCGACCTCGCGCGAACGCACTGCCCGCAAACCGCGCAGGCCGCTGACCGCCGTCGGCGCCTTACGCGATATTTCGACCAACGCCTCATCGCGCGCGACACTGACACGAGGCTTGTTGCGCTCGCGTGCCAAATGCTCGCGCCAGGCGGCCAGTTCGCGCAACACCGCCAAGCCTTTCGGGCGTAGCGAACCGCGACCGCGCACCCGCAGGTAGGCCTCCTCGGGCTCGACCGTCAGACCGCGCGACTGCTTCTCAAAACGTGCGCATTCTTCCTTGACCCAGTCCCAGCGCTCCAGCTCGGTCAGCCGCGCCCGCAGCTTCTCGTAGAGCGGCAGCAGATAACGCACATCGTCGACCGCGTAGGAAACCTGGGCCTTGGTCAAAGGACGCCGCGACCAATCGGACAGCGTCTCACTCTTCTCCAGCGTAACTCCGAGGAGCTTCTCGAGCAGCTGTGCGTACCCAACCTGTGCTCCGTAACCAGCCAGCGCGGAGGCAATCTGTGTGTCGATCACCGGCTTCGGCAGTTGGCCGGTAATACTCTCGAACAACTCGACGTCCTGCTGCGCCGCGTGCAGCACCTTCTGGATACGTCGGTTGGCGAGGAGCTCGAAGAACGGATCGAGCTTATCCACCGCTCGGCAGTCAATGATCGCCACCTGCTCGCGGCTCGCCACCTGGATGACTTCGAGCTTCGGGTAATACGTGCGCTCACCAACGAACTCCGTGTCGAGGGCGAATCGTCGAACCCCGGAGAGGTGCTCGCAGATCTGCCCTAAAGCCTTCGCATTATCAACGTAGACAACAGGGAGCTCCTCGGGGGAGCTACTCTTGCGGGTCCGGCTGCTCAAGGTGGCCAGAGAGCTACACGACCGGGCCGGCAAGCGCCAGCGCGAGGCCAAAATACCCGTTTTCCGGCTCATACCACCGGTCAGGAGCGAATCCGCCAGACCGCAATAGGGTCTCGGCGCGGCTGCGAGTGAACTTGCGACTGATTTCAGTCCGCACCGACTCACCCGCGGCAAAGTTCACCGATAAATCGGCCCCTTCGATACGAACCTCTTGGCGGCGCGTCGGCCGCAGGTGCATTTCAATCTGAGACTCGCGCTCGTTGAAGAACGCTTCGTGCTCAAAAGCGGCGACGTCAAAGTCCGCGTCGAGTTCGCGATTGATCACGTTCAGGACATTGAGATTGAAGCGCGCCGTGACCCCGGCAGCGTCATTGTAGGCAGCATTCAGAACTTCGGTCGCTTTGACCAGGTCAAAGCCGATCAAGAACGCATCCCCTTCTGCCAGCTGGCCTCGCACGGCGCGCAGAAACTGCCGCGCTTGGATATCCGAGAAGTTGCCAATGGTGCTGCCGAGAAACGCGACCATCCGGTCCTGCGATGGCGGCAAGTGGCGCAGATGGTGCTCGTAGTCCCCAACAATGCCGTGAACCTGGAGCGCTGGATATGCCAACGCGAGGGCGTTGGCGCTGCCGCGCAGCATCTCCTCCGCTACGTCCACCGGGACATAGCTCGGGTCGTTGGCACTGCCGACGAGCGCGTCGAGCAATGTACGGGTCTTGCGCGAGGCACCGCTGCCGAGCTCGACCAACTGCTCCGGCTGATACCTGTCGATCAGATCACCCGCGATCTCCACTAAGAGCGCATCTTCGGTTCTCGTCGGATAGTACTCCGGCTGATCGCAAATCTCGTCAAAAAGCTGCGCACCTACTTCATCGTATAGATACTTCGGCGGCAGCGTCTTCGGAAATCCACTCAGACCACGTCGTACATCGGCGATCATCGCCTCGCGGCGGTCGCCAAGAGTGTAGGCATCAACACGCAGCCCTGCCGCCGCCAAATCACGGCCACGGCCTAGCCGGTCACTTTCCTGTTTTCGTCGTATCTGGCCCACGGGGTCGCCTCTGGCGATTGAATTGCAGCCTTTCAAAACGAAGTCGGAACAGGGAAATCCAGCCCAAGAGCGCCAAGCGACCGCAGAAAGACAATAGGCATGCGCCCCGGGCAGCGCAAGGGCGGCCCCTCTCTGTGCGCGACAACCCCGGCCGAGCCGGCAATTCGTACCGCCGGAAACAGTCTCCCTGAAATACTCCCAGCCGAGGCTCTGACACAGCATTCTGCTCTGATCGCCAACGGGTATCGCGGCGTTGCCGTGTCCTCGCGCCGCGATCTGTGGTTTCAATACGCGCCATGATCGCTCTCGAGTCCGTGTCGAAGACCTACCCCGGCGGTCATCAGGCGCTGTCCGACGTCAGTCTCGAAATCAACGACGGCGAGACTCTGGCACTGCTGGGAACCTCGGGATGCGGCAAGACCACGACCCTGCGCCTGATCAACCGGCTGATCGAGGCAAGCGCAGGGCGGATTTCGATCGGCGGTCGCGACATCGAGACCCTCGACCCGATCGAGCTACGCCGCAACATCGGCTACGTCGTGCAGGAGGCCGGCCTCTTTCCCCACATGACGGCGCGGCTCAACGTCGAAACGGTGCCCCGGCTGCTCGGGTGGTCCCCCCAACGGCGGAGCGAGCGCAGCCGCGAGCTCTTCGCGCTCGTCGGGCTCGACTTCACGACCCTGGCCGATCGCTACCCGAACCAACTCAGCGGCGGCCAACGACAGCGAGTCGGACTCGCCCGCGCGCTGGCCGCCGATCCTCCGGTCGTCCTGATGGACGAGCCCTACGGTGCCCTCGACCCGATCACCCGACGGCAGCTGCAAACCCACTTCCTGGACCTGAAAGCCCGGCTCAAGAAGACCATGGTCCTGGTTACCCACGACGTCGAGGAAGCTCTCCGTCTGGCCGATACCGTCGCGATCCTGGTCGACGGGCACGTAGCGGAGATCGGCACTCCAAAAGGCCTGCGGGCAACCGAAAGCAGCCTGGTCAACACTTTCCTGCGCGGAGGCGATGCGTAGATGAGTTGCCGGCTCACAAGGGTCGCGAGGGCGACCGCCATAGCGGTCTACTTGCTGGTGACTTCGGACGGCGCCGCCGGCCAAACAACCAAGATTGCGGTTGGCGCGAAGCCCTTTACAGAAAGCGCGGTCTTGGCCGAAGTGATGGCGCAGACGATCGAAGCTTACACCGACATCGTCGTCGAGCGACGCCTCAACCTCGCCGGAACCCACGTCTGCCTCGCCGCCTTGCGCGGCGGCGAAATCGACCTCTACGCCGAATACACCGGGACCGGCCTGCGCGACATCTTGGGCGACAAGTCGGAAAGGATCTCGCCCGGACTCGCTTTCGCGACGGTCGCCAAAGAGTTCGCCCGCCGCTTCGATCTCGAGTGGCTGGCACCCTTTGGTTTCGACAACACTTATGTCCTGTTGATGCGCCCGCAACACGCAGCCGAGCTGGCAGTTACCAAGGTGAGTGATCTCAGCGAACACCCGCTGCGCTTCGGGGTCTCACACGAGTTCCTCAGCCGCCCCGACGGCCTACCCGGACTGCGCAAGGTCTACACTTTCCAGGAGAGCCATACCGTCGGCATGGCGCACGACCTCGCCTATCAAGGTCTTGTCGAAGGCTCGATCGACGTCACCGACGGCTACTCGACGGACGCCAAGATTCTGCGCTACGGCCTGGCCACACTCGCGGACGACCGCCACTTCTTTCCCCCGTACGAAGCCGCGCCACTGGCGCGCCGCGATCTGGCCGAACGCGTCCCGGAGGCGTACGAAGCCCTCCGCCTGCTCGCCGGACGTATCGATGCTGCCGCAATGCGCGATATGAACTTCCAAGTCGAGCAAAAGCGCCGCGCCCCCGCCGCCGTCGCCGCAGACTTCCTCGGATCACTGGGGATCGTCGCCGACCGGAAGGTTCACAGCGAGCGCGAGACGGGTGTGTTCCGCCTGCTGTACCAACGTCGATGGAAGACCCTCGACCTCGCCAGCCGGCATTTGATGCTGGCCGGCGGCGCGGTTCTCGCAGCCTGTCTGATCGGCATCCCACTCGGCATCGCGGTCAGCCGCCGGCCGGCCCTGGCGAAGATCGTTCTGGGATTCGCCAGTGTGCTGCAAACCATCCCATCGATCGCTCTGCTCGCTTTCATGCTGCCACTCTTCGGGATCGGCGTTGCACCGGCGTTGGTCGCGCTCTTTCTCTACGGCCTCTTGCCGATCATGCGAAACACCGTCACCGGCCTTCATTCGATCGAAGACCGGCTGCTCGATGTCGGTCGCGGCCTCGGCATGACCGATAGCCAAATCCTTCAACAGGTAGAGCTGCCGCTCGCCGCCCCAGTGCTGATGGCCGGGGTCCGCACAGCGACCGTCATCACCGTCGGCACAGCAACGCTCGCCGCATTCATCGGTGCCGGCGGTCTCGGCGACCCGATCGTCACCGGTCTGGCGACAACCGACTACGCACTCGTTCTGTGCGGTGCACTCCCGGCAGCCGCCCTGGCCATCGCGCTCGACTGGATTCTCGGACAAGTCGAGCGCTGGGTCACCCCAAGTGGGCTACGCGAATGACGGCTACGCGAATGACGGTTACGCGAATGACGGTTACGCGAATGTCGGTTACGCGAATGTCGCCTGCGTCGCCTGCGCGATGACGCCTGCGAACAACGCCGCTGCGAAAAATAGGGAAGGCGAGGCTCATCCGAGCCGCGTTGGCTTGAGCGCGCGGCTCGGACGAAGCCTCGCCTTCCCGAACTACCGGTCTCTTACGTCGTTGATTCTTGTCCGATCGCTTCGAGAAACTT
The DNA here is from genome assembly GCA_029262455.1 of Deltaproteobacteria bacterium. Taxonomy (GTDB): domain Bacteria; phylum Desulfobacterota; class Binatia; order HRBIN30; family CADEER01; genus CADEER01. The sequence goes on from JAJCZJ010000085.1 coordinate 40,823, forward strand.
TTCGTGGATGATCTCGCACGCCAACCGATAGAGCTGCTCGCGGTCGTTGTGTTGCGCGAGGAAGCCGATCGGAATCTGGAACGCACCCTTGTCGCGAACGTTGCCGCCGCCGTAGTGAGATCCACGCTCCTCGTCGATGCCAAAAGCCTTCTTTAGGAAGGCATCGGGGTTTACAGTGTCACTGCGCGTACGCAACGAACCATCGATGGTTCGACCGTCGACGACCCCGAAGACCAACACCGTATCAATCCCCGAACGCGTCAATAAAAAGTCCGCCGCTTGCGGAATGCCGTCGCGGTTCTCTTTGCGCACAAAGCCGACATCACTGAACAAAAAGTTATCGTACACGCGGCGTCGTTCGAGCGCCGATTGGATCATGTCCATAACCGCGGGGCTCAGGGACTGAGCGGAGATCTTGCGCAGCAGCGCTTGATCGACCGCTGGCCACAGATAGGCCGATGCGATGAAGTCGAGCTGGCAAGCTTCGAGGTACAGGTGCGTGTCGGAGCGAACTCCATGCATCAAAGCGGTTGCCAGCTTCTCGTGCTCGGGCTCGTTCGGATTCAACCCATCTGGGAAGGCCTCGCGCAGATACTCGGCGAAGATCCCGCAGGTCGAACCAGCATCCTCTCGCACATCAATGAAATCGGCCTCGATGTCGTTGAGTCGCTTGTGGTGATCGACGACAGCGACGAGCCTCATCTTTGCGAGATCATCCTCGATCGGAGTGCTTTCGGAACGCTGCGTATCGACCAACGCGTACATGTCGTAGCCGGAAAGATCCGTGCGCTCGTCGTAGAGCCAGATGTCGAGCTCGAGCTGCTTGACCAGAGCGCGATTCTCCTGGTGGCTGACCTCGTGAAACGACAGAATATTCGTCTCAATGCCGAAATCGCGCGCCAGCAGCTGAAGGGCCAATCCGGACCCGATATTGTCCGGATCGGGGTATCCGACCAACACGACCAATAGCTTCTTGTCGCGGTTACTCTCTAAAACAGTGGCCAGCTCGGACCAGCGGCTGGCCGTTTCGGTCACTTCCGGCTTAACAGCCCTAAGTCGCGGTTCGCCCGGTGTATCGATCAATGGATCCGCCATTATCCCTCCTCGCGCCCGGTTTGATCCAGGCGTCGGCCCACTCGGAGCCGAAGCAGGTATCGCAGCTACGCGTCCAGACCAGGTTCCTGCAAACACCCAGGACTGATCCACACACGCTCCGCACGATGTATGTCATTTTTGAATTCGGCCGCATCGGCCGGGAGGTCGCGTATCGACCCGGTATGCGCGCCGTGACCGGCGCACCCTGTGCTCAGCCCACAACCTACCATTTGCTCACCACCGTTCCAAGCAACCACAGCCCGCCATTAACCCGCACTCAGCCGTGGGGCAACTGTTTTTATCCGAAACGCGGTCTCGGTCGATCGCTTGATCGACAGAAAAAGCCCTAAAAACCGATACCTATGGCATGCAAACATTGTTTTGGAATGGTCATTAGAATCTCGCCTGGGGCGAGGACCGATGCCGTTGCACCCCATCCGCCGGTTTGGTCATCCCTTGAGAATAAGGCTGCGGGCGAACATGGGGAGTATGGGGAGTATGGGGACTATGGGGATAACGGGGATCTTCTTGCGAAGGCTAGGCGGCGAACCGGGTTATCCACCAAAGCCTCGACCGAGGCGCGAGGTAAAGCCCAAAGCTTCTGTTGAGGATTCACCACTGCCGCGGTGGCACGACAAGACTATTTGCAGCGCGTGCCCCGTTTTTTCAGCGGCCTGCCATTAGGTCAGGCAGAGATGCGTTTCGCACCGCCCATGTACGGGCGAAGCACCTCGGGGATTTCCACGCTCCCATCGGCCTGTTGGTAGGTCTCCAACACCGCGATTAGAACACGCGGCAGGGCTAAGCCAGATCCGTTGAGCGTGTGAACCAACTCCGGTTTGGCGCGCGCCTCACGCCGAAAGCGGATGCGCGCTCGCCTGGCCTGGAAGTCCCTGAAGTTCGAGCACGAGCTGACCTCCAGCCACTCGTCGCAGCCCGGCGCCCAGACCTCGACGTCGTACTTGAGCGCAGCCACAAAACTCAGGTCGCCCGTACACATTTGAATGACCCGATGCCGCAGTCCAAGGCGGCGACACACATCCTCGGCGTCATCGAGCAGCGCGAGCAGTTCGCTGTCCGACGTCTCAGGCTCGACGAACTTGACCATCTCGACCTTGTCGAACTGATGCCCGCGCTTGATGCCGCGCACATCCCGTCCCGCAGACATCTTCTCGCGGCGAAAGCAGGGAGAATAGGCGACGTGGCGAACCGGAAGCTGCCCGGGCTCGAAAACCTCGTCGCGATAGAGGTTGGTGACCGGCACTTCGGCAGTCGGCACAAACCAGTAGTCTTCTTCCACGTCCCGGTAGATGTTGTCGCCGAACTTCGGCAAGTTGCCGGTCCCAACCAAGCACTCCTTACGCACCATTGCCGGCGGGTACACCTCGGAGTAGCCGTGCTCGGTCGTATGCAGATCCAACATCCAGTTGATCAGCGCCCGTTGAAGCCGGGCACCTTGAGATCGCAGAACGTAGAAGCGCGATCCCGAGACCTTGACACCTCGTTCGAAGTCGATGATCCCAAGCTTCTCCCCGAGATCCCAATGGGGCTGTGGTTCGAAATCAAAACCCGGCGCATCGCCGACCTCGCGCAGGACGACATTCTCCGACTCGTCGGGCCCAACCGGAACATCCGGATGGGGAATGTTCGGCAACAGCAGCATGGCCGCCTCAAACTCTTCTTCGGCGACGGCGAGTTGCTTTTCTAGTTCGCCGATACGATCCCCGAGGGCCCGCATCTCGGCAACCAACGGCTCGCGCTCCTCCGCTGACATCTTGCCGATGCGCTTCGAAGCTTCGCCACGCTCGTTGCGCAGCTGCTCCACTTCGCCGATCAGCGCGCGGCGACGCGCGTCGCGCTGGAGAACCTCATCGACCTCGGCGGCATCCACTCCTACGGTAGCCAGTGAGGCCTTGACCGGGTCCGGGGAATCTCGAATCAGACGAATGTCGAGCATCCGATGCCGGTACCACGCATGGGGTGCAGGGAAAAGGGGCCAGGGGCCACGACTGTCCGATCACCAGGGCCGGCGCGGAGGCGGCAAATCGTCGAGATCGAAAGCATTCCGCATTAGCTGGCAAGTCAGCACACCTACATCGTCAATCACCGCGACGACGTCAAAGCGCATCGGGTGATCGTGGAGACGACGGCGCAACGCAAAATGCTTCGCCGCCGTCACGATCCGCCTGCGCTTGTTGCCGTCGATGCTTTCGACCGGGTGGACCAGGCTCGTTGCGGCTCGCCGACGCACCTCGACGAAGGCGACCGTCCCGCGTTCGATTGCCACGAGGTCGATCTCGCCGCCCCGGCAGCGGTAGTTGCGCTCGACGACCGAGTATCCCTGTGCCAGCAGATGGCGCTCCGCCGCCCGCTCGCCGGCGTTGCCGGAATCGCGTCGATCCATCCTCAGAGCGTACGTAGGCGCCGTGCAATGCGCAAAATCCTCACGGAAAACACCACATTGAACGGCCCTACCCCCTGTGTTAGCTGACGCTGATGCCCATCACCCGCGACGACGTCCGCCACGTCGCTCTGCTCGCTCGTTTGGAAATCACCGAAAACGAAGAGCAGGAGCTCGCGGCGCAGCTCGACCAAATCATTGCGTACGTTGAGGTTCTCGAAAAATTGGATACCGAAGACGTCGAACCCACGTCCTACATCACGCCGATGGAGACTCCCTTTCGCGAAGACGTCGTGTCGACGACACCCGACACCGAGCGCTGGCTGGCCAACGCCCCTGCGACCGACGGTAGGCACTTTCGAGTGCCGAAAATCATCGAATGATGGGTAGTGGTTTGACGTTTCTTCGTGGGACCACGGGTCTGGGTTCTCGGGACGAGCACCCCCTAGCCCCTTCGAAATCTGCATTGATCGACAGTCTCTTGGCCAGGAGGGGGGTCCGCTGATGAGCGATCTGATTTCCCTTTCGATCGACGAGGCGCGGCGACGGCTCGATGCGCGCGAGATTTCCTCGCTCGAGCTGACAGAAGCTTTCCTGGCGCGCATCGAGGCTACGCAGGGCAAGCTGAATACCTTCATTTCGACCACTCCGGAGATGGCGCGGGCTCAGGCCGAAGAAGCGGATCGCCGCATCGCGAGCGGCGACGCCGGGCCACTTTGCGGGATCCCGGTCGGAGTCAAGGACATCATCTTAGCGCGCGGCACACGCACCACCGCCGCCTCCGCTATTCTCAAATCGTATGAAGCACCGTACGACGCGACGGTCGTTGCCCGCATGCGCGCCGCTGGCGCAGTCTTGGTCGGTAAGCTCAACTGCGACGAGTTCGCAATGGGTTCGTCCAACGAAAACTCCGCCTATGGCCTAACCCGCAACCCGTGGGACACCGATCGAGTTCCAGGAGGTTCTTCCGGTGGCTCTGCGGCAGCAGTTGCCGCCCGACAATGTATTGTATCGCTCGGGACTGACACGGGTGGGTCGATTCGACAGCCCGCGGCCTTCTGCGGCGTGACCGGGCTCAAACCAACATACGGGCGAGTTAGCCGCTACGGCGTCATCGCTTTCGCATCGTCGCTCGATCAGGTCGGCCCGATCGGACGCAGCGTCCGCGACGCGGCCCACTTGCTCAGGACGATCGCCGGTCACGATCGGCTGGACTCCACTTCGGTCGACAATCCGGTGCCCGACTACTGCTCAGCTCTCACTGGCGACGTGCGCGGCCTGCGTGTCGCATTGCCACGTGAATACTTCGCCGACGGGCTCGATGACGATGTTCGCCGCGCGGTCCAGGCCGCTGCACAGCAACTCCAGTCGCTCGGCGCGACGCTCGAGGATGTCTCACTACCGCACACCGAGTACGCCATCGCAACGTACTATTTAATCGCCACTGCCGAAGCCAGTTCGAATCTCGCCCGCTACGACGGGACGCGTTACGGCGTGCGCCTCGGCAACGATTCAGGACTACTCGGTATGTATCGCAAGACCCGGGCCGGCGGCTTCGGCCCGGAGGTAAAGCGCCGCATCATGCTCGGCACGCACGCTCTCTCGGCGGGCTACTACGACGCCTACTACGCCAAGGCACAGAAGGTTCGGACCCTGATTCGGCGCGACTTCAATTCTGTTTTCGCCAACTACGACCTGATCCTGGCGCCGACGACACCGACACCGGCATTCAAGATCGGCGAAAAAACCGATGACCCACTCCAAATGTACCTGACGGATATCTTCACCATTTCGGCCAACCTCGCAGGCCTACCGGGATTGGCACTGCCCTGCGGCAGTAGCGCCGACGGCCTGCCGATCGGCTTCCAGCTCATCGGCAAGCCGTTCGATGAAGAAACTGTGCTTCGCGCCGGCGACGCCTATCAACGCGACACCGACTGGCACACGAGGTTGCCTCAATGAGGTCAGCGTCCGAGGGGAAGGCCCATGACTGACTTCGAAGCGGTGATCGGGCTCGAGGTTCACGCCGAACTACTCACAGCGTCGAAGATTTTCTGCGGCTGCTCCGCCAAGTTCGGCGCAGCTCCAAACGAGAACACGTGTCCGCTGTGCATCGGAATGCCAGGCGTCCTGCCGGTATTGAACCGCCAAGTCGTCGAGTTCGGCATTAAAACTGGCCTGGCGATCCACTGCGAAATTCAGCAACGCAGCCGCTGGTCGCGCAAAAACTACTTCTATCCAGATCTGCCGAAAGGCTATCAAATCACCCAGTACGATCTGCCGATCTGCCTCGGCGGACACGTCGACATCCGACTCGAAGGCGAAGATCAAGATCGCTCGATCCCTCTCACGCGCATCCACATGGAAGAGGACACCGGCAAGAACATTCACGACGCACACACCGACGCCAGCCTGGTCGACTACAACCGATGCGGGGTGCCGCTCCTCGAGATCGTCAGCGAACCAGACCTTCGCTCGTCCGCCGAAGCGGGCGCGTATCTCCGGAAATTGCGCGCCATCCTGCAGTACCTCCAGGTCTGCGACGGCAACATGGAAGAAGGTAGCTTCCGCTGCGACGCCAACATTTCGATCCGGCCGCAGGGCGCTACCGAGCTCGGAACCAAGGCGGAGATCAAGAACCTCAACTCGTTCCGCTCGGTCGAGCGCGCCATCGACTATGAGATCGAGCGCCAGACCAAAGCGATTCGCGCTGGAGAGTCCATCGTGCAAGAAACCCGCCTTTGGGACACCGACCGCGAAGTGACCCGCTCGATGCGATCGAAAGAGTCGGCGCACGACTATCGCTACTTTTCGGAGCCTGACCTGCTGCCACTCGACGTTTCCGCCGATTGGATCGAACGCGTCAAGGGCGAGCTGCCCGAGTTACCCGATGAGCGAAGCGCCCGCTTCGTCTCCGAATACGAGCTCCCGGCCTACGACGCCGAGGTCCTGACCGCGCGCAAGGACGTCGCCGACTACTTCGAGGCCGCTGTCGGCATCCATCGCAACCCAAAGGCTGTCAGCAATTGGGTCATGGGCGAGGTCCTACGTATCGTCAACGACCGCAAGCTCGACCAGGAGCTGGTCATCGAAGCTTGGCCGGTATCGGCCCAACAGCTCGCCGGCCTGATCGCCCTCATCGACGACGGTACCATCAGCGGCAAGATCGCCAAATCGGTCTTTGAAGACCTCCTCGACAACGACAAGAGCCCCGCGTCCGTGGTCGAAGAAAAGGGCCTGAGCCAGGTTAGCGACAGTGCCGAGCTCGAGTCGATCGTCGACGGCGTGCTCGCCGGCCAGGACGACAAGATCGCGGAATACCGCGCCGGCAAAGAGAAAATGCTCGGATTCTTCGTCGGCCAGATCATGAAAAAGACACAGGGCAAGGCAAATCCCAAGCTGGTCAACGAGATCCTACGCAAGCGGCTCCAGTCCAATTGAGATACGCCATCGCAGCTTTCAGCGCCTCTGATGCTAAAAAGTGGCGACGCGGCGACTTGACTTTGGCCGCCAACATTAAGGACACTGCCCGCTGCGGCGCCGGTGAGGGGAAGGATGTTTCGACAACTTATGGTCCCATTGAGTAACGACGGGTGGTGGCGGCGTTCGCGCGGCGCAAGATGGCTGGCCTGCTGCCTTGTTGGAGCGCTCGCTTCGGCTCCCCTTATTGGCGGTTCCGCCTTCGCCCAATCGATCGAGATTGTCAGCCAGAGCTTTCGCGGCACCAGCGCCGAGGGACGCAGCAATGCTCCGTCGCTGAGTTTCGACGGCCGGGTGGTGGCCTTCGGCTCCACAGGGCTCGATCTCGTTGCGCCGGCCCGTGAAATCCACCGCTCCGACGTGTTTGTCAGAACCCGCGGCGAGGGCGCTTCCACCCAGCGAATTGTGGTTGGCATCGACGGCGAAGTCGATGGAGCCAGCCAGGTCGGTGGGTTCGCCCCGTCGATCTCTGACGATGGCCGATTTGTAGCCTTCTCGTCCGGCGCGACGAACCTCGTCAATGGCGACGACAACGACGCCGATGACATCTTCGTCTACAACCGCGACGACGGTACGACCACCCGCATCGAGGGGGTCAACGGTCAGCCCGACGCTGGTAGCTCTTTTCCGCGCTTGAGCGCCGATGGGCGCTGGCTGGTGTTCACATCGCAAGCCGCCAATCTCGTCGACGGCGACGACAACGAGTCCAACGACATCTTCCTCGTCGACCGCGACAGCGGCGCCATCCGCCGCGTCAGCGTCGCCACCGACGGCACACAAGCTGATGGCAGCAGCCGCACGCCTGCTATTAGCGCCGACGGCCGTATCGTCGCTTTCATCTCGGAGGCCACCAACCTGGTCGAACGCAACACAAACGGGGCCGAGCAAGTCTACGTCCACGACGTGGAGTCGGGCCAGACTGGGATCGTCAGCGTAACCACCATCGGGGAAGCTTCCGACGGCGACTGCTTCCTGCCAGATTTGAGCGGTGACGGAAGAATTGTCGCCTTCAAGTCCCTTGGCTCGAACCTAGTCGCCAACGACACAAACGGCGTCCCAGACGTCTTTGTGCACGATCGCTCCGACGGCACCACCGAGCGGATCAGCGTCGATAGTTTCGGCAACCAGTCCAACGGCTTGGGCGGCGGACCCGGGATCAGTGACGACGGCCGCTATGTTGCGTTCATGTCCTTCGACTCCACTTTCGACCCCGACGACGGCAACGGATTCTCCGATGTGTTTGTCGTCGACCGAGAGGCGGACAGAGACTCGATCAAACGCGTCACGATCGAATTGACCTCTTCACCACGACCCGGCGGCAACGTGCCGGACTTCCCGGTCACCATGAGTGGCAACGGTCACTGGATCGGCTTCGCATCCGCCGCCGAGAATTTGGCCGAGAACGACATCAACAACCAAGTCGACGCCTTCGTAGCGTGCAACCCCTTCGAGTCTGAAAACTGCACCCTGACCCTGCCAACGGAAACACCGACATCGACAGTAACTCCGACTCCGACTCCGGGCCCAGCGGCCTGCACAGGCGACTGCAACGGCGACGGCGACGTAAGCATCAGCGAACTCGTTCGCATGACCAACATCGCCCTTGGCATTAGCATTTGCGGCGACGGCACCGTCGCCGCCTGCCCAGCTGGCGACGCCAACGGAGACTGCTCAATCACCGTCGAGGAATTGATCCGCGCGGTCGGCAATAGCCTCAACGGGTGCACCCGATTTGGAGAACTTCCGCTCGACGTAATCATCGGGATCTGCTGCCCGCTCTAAGCGGCACTCACCCGCCACACAGCATCTACGGAGGTTGCGCCAATGCGCCGATGTCATTCGACAACCGCAGGACTCATCGCACTCATCCTGACTGCCATGCCGGCGGCTGCGGTCGTCATCGATTGCGAACCAGCATCCGGCCCGGCAGGTGGCCAGATCGTTGTTACGATTCGGGTTGCTAGCCAAGAGGGGGAGGTCGTCGGAGGCACCCAAAACCTTCTCTCCTTTGACAACACAATTCTCGACGCTTCGGCCCCTAACGAGGGGTCACCAAACTGCGAGATCAACCCGGACATCGGCTTCGGCACAGGCCCCGACAAGATCCTCGCCAGCAGCTTCCCTCCCGCAACACCAGACAATGTCCTCGGAATCGTGTTTGCGCAGAACAATCAGTCCGCCATTCCCGACGGCGCACTGTACTCGTGCATTTTACAAGTCGCCGCCAACGCGCCGCTCGGGACAAGCTCGGTCGAGATCCTGGATCCTATCGCAAGTGATCCAGCAGGCGATCGCCTGCCAGCCACGGCGATGGGATGTCAGCTCGAAATCACCGACCCCCCGACCCCGACCAGCACGCCAACGCCCGAAGGATTCTGCGAAGAAGACGGAGACTGCCCGGACGATCAAGTCTGTGTCGGTAACCAATGCGCTACGCCGACACCACCCGGGTTCTGTCGGGACACGAGCGACTGTCCCGTCGGCGAGGTTTGTCTCGGCGAACGCTGCGCGACTCTCACTCCGACGCTAACGCCGTCTCCGCCGCCGACGTCGACACCGACGCAGGAAGGATTTTGCCAAGGTGACGGCGATTGTCCGGATGGCGGCGTCTGTGTTGACAACAGCTGCGCAACTCCGACTCCGGAAGGCTTCTGTGAGAGCAACGAGAGCTGCGATCAGGGCGAACTCTGCGTGGAGAACCGATGCCAGGTCATCACGCCCACACCGATCGGTTTTTGCGAGAACGACCAACAGTGCCTCAGCGGTGAGCGTTGCATCGACAACCAATGCACAGAGCCAACCCCGACAGTCGTCGGCGGCGGTGGCGGTAGCTGCAGTTGCAGTGTGGATCCGGACCCACCGGCACGGGCAATGTTGAACGTCTTGCTTGCGCTACTACCGGTCGTTTGGCTCCGCTACGTGCGACGCAAACCCTGCTAGTCCGGCGGCATCGCGACCGGACTTGGCTTACCGCTATTGTCAGGCTGAATCCGGCCGAAAACTGACCTACGACGACGACAGATCTACGGGCACGTCCTCATTGACGCGCCAGCCATGTGGGTTCGGCGTCAGATACCCGCTGCTCATCAGGTTGTCTCCGCCACTCCTGCCCCTTGGCAAAGAAACCAGGTGCTAGTGTCCGGCACTTCCCACAGCAACGTAGTGCTCGACCACGGGGAACGGGTCGTAGAAGTGGTGCAGCAGAGCCTTCCACTCCTGATACTCAGGGGAACCGCGAAACCCTTCGGTGTGATCCTCGAGGGTATCCCACCAGACCAGTAGCAAGTACCGGTGGTCCGCTTCCAGGCACCGCCGCAGCTCGTGCTTCTGATATCCCTTCATCGAAGAGATAATCGACTCCGCCTTTCGGAACGCTGCTTCGAAGTCGAGCGCCGAGCCGGGACGAACTTCTAATACGGCAACTTCCAAAATCATCGACCTGCCATACACGTTGCAACGCAAGGCTGCACGCGACTTCTACTCTTGGAGAATCTCAGTCGCCCGCTCGCGCAACACATACTTCATCACTTTGTTGGAGGCGTTCAGCGGCAGATCAGTCACCACTTCCACATAGCGCGGCACCTTGTAGTTGGCCATGTTGTCTCGGCACCAGGCGATGATCGCATCTGCCTTCGGAGCACAACCTGCCGCCGGCACGACAAAGGCCATCCCCACCTCACCCATGCGCCCGTCCGGCACACCAATCACCGCCGCCTGCGCGACCTCTTCGTGGTTGAAGAGCAGGTTCTCGATCTCGGCCGGATAGCAGTTGAAACCGCCCATGATGAACATGTCCTTCATGCGATCGGTGATCCGGATGTACCCCTTCTCGTCCATCACCCCGATGTCCCCGGTGTGGAGCCAGCCATCGGCATCGATCGTATCGCGCGTCGCCTCTTCATCTTCGAAGTAGCCGCGCATGACATTGTAGCCACGCACGACAATCTCGCCGGGTTCCCCACGGGCAACCTCGTTCCCTTCCGGGTCCACACAAACCACTTCGACATCGTCGATCGCTCGCCCCGAAGTCGTCGCAATCGTTTCCGGCTCATCGTCGTAGCGACACATTGTCGCGATGCCACACACCTCCGTCAGGCCATAGCCGGTAATCACTGTTTCAAAGCCGAGCACGTCGCGCATCTGGTGGATCAATTCGACCGGCGTCGGAGCCGCACCAGTCACCGCAAGGCGCAGACTCGAGATGTCGTACTTCGCAAGATCCGGATGCGCCAGGATGGTTTGGTACAACGCCGGTGGCCCGGGCAGGACGCTCACCTGCTCGGTGCCGGCGCGGGCCAGCACGGCGGGAACATCGAACACCGCATGCGGCAGAATCGTCGCACCGCGCATCAGGCAAGACATCCACCCCGCCTTGTAACCAAAGGCATGGAAGAAAGGATTGACGATGAGATAGCGGTCTCCGGCACGCATCCCGATCACACTGGTCCAGGAAGCGAAGGCCTTGAGGTTTTGCCCGTGAGTCGTCATGACACCCTTCGGCTTACCGGTGGTGCCCGAGGTAAAGAGAATGTCCGAAAGATCCTCAGGTCGAACCGCCGCGAGCGCGCGCCGCGCCTCATCTTCGCCGACAGCCGCGCCGCCAGCGAGGAACGCTTGCCAAGAAACCGCGCCCGAAGATTCACCCCGCAGAGAGACCATTTTCTCGAGCGCAGGCAGATCTTGCCCGCGCAGCATCGCAACGTAATCGGTATCCAGGAAATCACCGACCGTGCACAAGATCCGAGCGCGACTCTTCTGCAGAATGTAAGCAGCTTCGTTGCCCTTCATCCGTGTGTTCAGCGGTACCAACACCGCCCCAACCGCCTGTAATCCCAGAGCCGCGAGAATCCACTCATGGATATTGGGAGCCCAAACCGCGACCCGATCACCTGGCTTGATGCCGGCGGCGAGAAACGCCCGGGTCGACTCGACAGCCGCATCGGCGAGTTCGACGAAATTGAGACGCGTCTCCCCGTCTTCGATCGCGCTTGCACTTCCAAAGCGCTCCGCGGCGGCCATCGCCAGACCGGGGATCGTCATTTTCGATAGATCTACTTCAGTGGACATTGCTCAACTCTCCTCACATCCCAACCACGAATCACGCAACGAAGGCCGCGTATCGGTCGAGAAGCGGCATCACACCGTCCGCACCGACAGACGGAAGTCGCAGCACGACCTCTTCGATCCCCAGTGATTCGTAGTAGTCCAGCTTTTCCGGCTTCGGCACCGTTCCAAACGGAACGACGCGCGCGTCCTTCGGGTCGCGCCCCGCCCGCTCCATCGCCGCCCGCAGCTCGGGCAACGCCTTGGCTACGCCGGCGCCACCGATCGGTATCCAGCCGTCCGCGTACTCGGCTATGTGCTCGAACAATTTCGGCCCGGCGGCAGCGCCAATGAGAATCGGCGGGTGTGGTTTCCGCACCGGCTTCGGCCACGACCAGCTATCCTCGAAGTGGACGAAGTCGCCTGAAAACGACGCCGCTTCTTCCGTCCATAATTTCTTCGTCGCGATGATTTTCTCGCGCACCATCGCCCGACGACTGCGAAACTCAACGCCGTGGTGAGACATCTCCTCGCGGTTCCATCCGAAGCCAATACCGAGCACAAAACGCCCGGCCGAGCACAGGTCCAGGGTCGCGCACTCCTTGGCCAGCAAGATGGGATCGCGCTGCGCAACCAGGCAGATACCGGTCCCCAACTCGATCTTCGAGGTGACCGCCGCTGCTGCCCCCAGGGCCACGAAAGGATCCAGGGTTCTCCGGTACTCCTCCGGCAACACAGCATCACCGGTCGGCGCCGGTGTACGCCGACTCGCCGGAATGTGCGTGTGCTCGGGCAGGTAGAGCGACGAGTAGCCACGCTCTTCAACGGCTCGCGCGAGATCGACCACATTCATGGATCGATCCGTGGCAAACATGGTGATTCCCAGCTTCATAGCGAGCAACACCACCACAGAAATGACGTCGGGCCAAGCCAGACGACAATCGCCGGGGCCGATCCGTTGATGACAATCCTAGCGCAAGATCTATCGGCGGAATCGTGACCAGGACAACCGATCAGTAATCTTTCGTATGCGGACGACCCTCCAACAGGTCTTTCGCCTGGGCGATCCAGGCGTCGCGCTGCAGACGGCCCTGGTAGTCTTCAAGTTGCGCATCGAGATGCTCAGCCTCATCGGCCCCGAGTGATGCCACCTGCTCGAAGTAAAAGACGCCCAAGGCGTTCAACGCTCGCTCGAGTTTTGGGCCGATGCCGTTGATCTGCTTCAGGTCGTCCGGTGTGCGCTTACCGCGCCGCGCCGCTCTTCCAGAGCCTACCACCGAACCGTTGCGATGACCATTGGTCGGTCTTGGCGCCGGGGGCGCCGATTCTGCGGGCTCTTCGGCTTTTGCGCTGGCCGCCTTGAGCGCTGCAACCTCGTCGCGCAGAGAGAGGATCTTGTCACGTAGCGCCGAGAACGCAAAGTCACAATCCGCATGCACAGATTCGAGCTCTTCTAGCCGCGCCTTCGTGCTCTCGTGGGCAGATCGCTCGACGTCGATTCCAAGACTCGCGGCGCGCAGAGTAGCAACCTCCTCGCTCATCGTGCCGAGCCGCGTCTCACTCTCAGCCACGGTGTCGGCGAGTGCAGCGATGCGCCCCTCGGCCAAGCGCGTCGCCTCGGCTGACTCCGCAACCAGGCCTTCCGCCTCGGCGCATCGTACCCGCAAGAGCTCGGCTTCGTGCTGGCTCTCGTCCAGATCGATCTTCAGTTGCTCGGCCTGCTGGGCGGCAGCGACCGCCTCTGCCCGCAATCGTTCCGCGTCTTTGCGGATTTGTCCCGCCTCCTCGCGGCTCTGCGCCGCCTTCTCATAGGAGTGTCGGAGCTCTTCGACCTGCTCAAGCTGCGCCTCCAATTCCTTTCGATCTCGCTCTGCTGCAGTCTCGGCGGACTCCAACGCTGACGCCAGCTCGCGCTTTTCGGTCTCGAGCTGCGCCACCCGAGGCTCGAGCAGCAGCGACTGTGGCCCGACTTCACGTAGCTTCGCCTCGAGCTCCGCTACGTCGCGCTTGGCGCGCCGAAGTTCTCGAGCGTCACCTGTCCCCGCACTGGCCCTCAGCGCCCGCATCCACCAACCGATCGCAACGCCGATCAGCGACGCCAAAGCCAGCGAAAATACGATTTGCCAGACTAGATACAACATGAAGACTCCAAACTACCCATTGCTATCATCCGTCCCCCCGCCGAGCGGCCGGCGCAGCCAATCTAGCCAAGTCCAGCGTGCAACCAACCGCCTCGAGATCCGACCGGAGATTGTCGTAGTCTTCGCGATTCGCCGTTTTGCCCGAAACGCGAACGACCTTGGGGCTCACTTCTACCCTGCCGTTTTTGAGTTTGCCGACCCACGGGATCGCACTCATCAGGCAAGTACCGTAACCTGCTGGCGGCTTGATCGAAGCGACACGAAGGCGATCCCGAACTCGCGCCGGAGAATAGATTTCGCCGGCCTTGCCGAGCCAAGCCTGCTTCATGTCTTCACTGGCCACCACACCGCTGAGGATTACCGAGTCATCGCGACCCCGCGAAAGCATCGAACGCACGACAGTCGTCCGCACTTCGGCCACCGGAGCCGGCGAGTATACATCCACGGCCAACTTCATGCCGGAAGGTAACACAGCTGCCAAACTCTCCCGGATTTTTTCCTCGGTTTCCTCCGTCGACGCCTTTCCGCTGACGCGCAGGCGCGACATCGTGGCACTCAAACGGCCCTCTTGCAGGTCGCGCAGCGATGCCAATCCCGCAGTGACCGCAACCACCATGCGTTCGCCCTCTTCGGTCGGTTCGACCATCAAGCGATCGCGCAGCTGCCCGTCCGGAAACAACTCGAGTGCCTTGGCGAGCCAGGTGTCCTTAGCGCGCTCAGACGGAGCGTGGCCGGTGAACGTCAATGTGCGATCGGCGCTCAACTCAGCCGTGACACGATGAACCGACGAAGCCCGCGGCGCCGCCGGCCCCTGGTCAACGGCCGGCTTGGGAGGAATTGGCCGAGCTTGCCCCACTTCCTCTCCCAACGGCGCAATCGACGCTAAGGGCCCCGGGTTGTGACGGGAGCCGACACCTAGTTCGTTGAAGACCCTACGCACTCCCCGGATTTCGCGCACCAGCTCCCCAGCGCGTTGCTGCGCTACATCGCCCTGCACTCGCCCGCGCAAGTAGACATCGCGACCACTGACGCTGACCCGCGCCGCCAGCCCTTGCTGGCTCAGGCTGAGTTCGATCTTCTGCGACAAATCGCGCTCGATCGAGTCGACATGTCGCGGCACGACCGACACAGCAAGCGCCGCGAACAATAGCACACCGACAAGGATGGGCGTTCTTGTAGTCACGTTTGGTTCATCTTCTTCAGCGAATTGGACTCGATGTGTTTTCAGTCGCCGAACCACATCTGGCGAACATCAACGAGAGACTGACAATCCTTCTTTAAGTTAGCCCACTTGGCAACATCAAATGTCATTACCGGGGTCGTAAAAACGACAAAACCAGGGACTGGCCTACGACCTTATATTCCGCCGGTGGCGCACCGTTGACACTTTTCCACGCAAGCCGCGGAGCGAGACAAACGACCGTTTGACAAGATATGGGCGGTCTGCGAGACACAGAAGTCCCAGCGCGCCTCCCCGATTCCGGGCCAAGGCCGTGTTTTAAAACAATAATGCAAGCGTCTGTGACGTCCTGGTTCGGGCTCGTCCCAGAACAGAACAGGGGTAATCTGGTGAACAAACGGATGTCGGCCGCCGATGTCGTCAGCGAGCTGCGAAGCGGCATGACGATCGGAATCGGGGGTTGGGGCGCACGCCGCAAACCGATGGCTCTGGTGCGCGAGCTGGTCCGCTCTGACGTGACCGACCTGACCATTGTCGCCTATGGCGGTCCCGACGTCGGCATGCTCTGCGCCGCCGGGAAGGTCCGCAAACTCATCTTCGGGTTCGTTTCGCTCGACGTCATCCCCCTCGAAGCACACTTCCGAAAGGCCCGCCAAGCCGGCCAGATCGAGGTCATGGAACTGGACGAGGGTATGCTTCAATGGGGACTGCGCGCTGCGTGCTATCGCCTCCCCTTTCTGCCCATTCGCGCTGGGTTGGCAACCGATATCCAGACCCTCAACACTGAGCTGCGGACGGTACAGTCTCCGTACGCCGACGGCGAAACTCTTCTAGCGATGCCGGCGCTGAATCTCGATGCTGCTCTGGTTCATGTCGATCAAGCCGACGAACGCGGCAACGGCCAGGTCCTGGGACCTGACCCATACTTCGACGACCTGTACTGCGGTGCCGCGAAGCGACGCTACGTGAGCTGCGAACGTATCGTCGACACCGCCGCAATGACCGACTCCGGCTGCGTCCACACTCTCCTGCTCGACCGCGGTCTGGTCGATGGCGTCGTCGAGGCACCGTTCGGTGCTCATCCGACATCGTGCTCGCCGAACTACGGAATCGACGCCGAGCATCTTCGCACCTACTCGGCGTCGGCCAAGGAGGAAACCGGCTGGGCCGATTATCGAGCCAAGTTTGTCGATGTAGACGACGCTTCTTATGTCAACGCTGTCGGTGGCGCCGAAAAGGTGTCCTCGATCCCGCACACGATCTTCTAAAGGCGAGAAACTCCATGGCAAACGTTGACTACACCCTGGCCGATCTCTGTATCACCGCCGCCGCCGAGGCCTGGCGCGGCGACGGCGAGATCCTCGCATCCGGTATCGGCATCGTGCCCCGCCTCGCCGCCGGACTGGCGTGGCGCACCCATAGTCCGGACCTCATGATGACCGACAGCGAGTCAGTGCTGGTCTCGGAGCCGGTCCCCGTCGGCCCGCGCGACGGCTACGAGCCAAAGGTCGAAGGCTGGATGCCGTTTCGCCGCGTTTTCGACATTCTATGGAGCGGTCGCCGCCACGCCATGACCAGCCCGACGCAGCTCGACCGCCGCGGCAACATCAACATTTCCTTCATTGGCGACCCCAAGCGACCAAAGGTGCAACTGCTCGGCGCGCGCGGCATTCCGGGCAACACGATCAACCACGCCTGCTCGTTCTTTGTCCCCAGCCATACGCAGCGCACCTTCGTCGAACGGGTCGACATGGCCTCGGGAGTCGGATTCGACGACTCCCGATGGGACAAGGGCACGCGGCGCGATTGGATGGATCTACGCCTGGTCGTCAGCAACTTGGCGGTCATGGACTTCAAGGGGCCCAACAACCGCCTCCGCATCCTCTCAACCCACCCAGGAGTCAGCGTCCAGCAAGTTCAGGAGCAGACCGCTTTCGATCTGTGCGTTGCCGAGAATGTTGGCGAAACGCCCACACCATCCGCCGAGCAAACGGCAATCCTCAACGAATTAGACCCGCACGGGCAGCGCGCCGCAACGGTGAAAGCCTAGATGCCGTCAGCGGTTCTCAACACCGCGCTCTGCGAAACGCTCGGCTGTCGATTTCCCATCATCCAGACCGCGATGGGTTGGGTAGCGACCCCCGAGTTGGTCGCCGGCACCTGCAATGGCGGAGGTTTCGGGTTCCTCGCTGCAGCGACATCGAGACCGGAGCAGGCCGAAGCGGATATTGAGAAGGTTAAGAATCTTACGGATAAGCCGTTCGGAGTGAACTTCCTCATGGAGCAGCCCGGCGCGGCTGCGATCGTCGATTCGATCATCCGCCACGGCGCCAAGGCCGCCAGCTACAGCCGCTCGCCGAACAAGGATTTCATCCAGAAGTTCAAAGACGCCGGCATTCTATGTGTTCCAACCGTAGGCGCAGCGCGCCACGCTGAAAAGGCAGTCGAACTCGGCGCCGACATGATCGTCGCACAAGGCGGCGAAGGTGGCGGCCATACCGGCAGCGTCCCAACCTCGCTTCTGCTTCCGCAAGTCGTCGCCGCCGTCGAGGTGCCGGTCGTCGCTGCCGGCGGCTTTCACAGCGGCCAGGGCCTGGTCGCGGCACTCGCCTATGGCGCGGTCGGCATTGCGATGGGCACTCGCTTCCTTCTCACCAAAGAAAGCCCCGTCCCCGAAGACACGGCCAAACGATACTTCGCCGCCTCGGTGATGGACGTCCCGATCACCACACAAGTCGACGGCTTACCGCAACGGGTCGTACGCAACGAGCTCGTGCAAGAACTCGAAGCGAGCAACTCGGCGACGCTGCTGATCCGCGCACTGCGCAGTGCTCTCGAGTATCGGAAGATGACCGGCGCATCGATCAGCGAGCTACTATCGGCCGCGTTCTCCATGCAGAAGAACGACAAACTCACCCGCGCGCAGATGATCATGGCGGCAAACGCGCCGATTTTGATCCGCCGCGCGATGGTCGAAGGCGTCCCCTCGGAGGGCGTTCTGCCGAGCGGCCAGGTCACCGGGCTCATCGAAGACCAACCTAGCTGCGAAGAACTGCTGTCGCGTATCATGAGCGAAGCTGAAGAAGCGCTCGCTCGCCTGCGTTGAAGAAGGAGGATGTCGTGTCATTTCACACTACCGTAGATGAAGGTCTGGCCGACCTCGTACTGGATCACCCTCCCGTCAACGCCTTTGACAGCGACGGATGGATCAACCTGTCCAAGGAGATCAAGTCCATCGGACAGCGCGAAGACGTCAACTGTATCCTCATCTCGGCGAAAGGCCGCGGCTTCTGTGCCGGCGTCGATATCAAGGAGCTCGCCAAAGACGGTACGATCATCACCAAGGTCAACCACGGCTGCTACGAGACCTTCGCCGCGATTCACGATTGCCCCGTCCCAGTCATCTCGGCTGCTCACGGCTTCGTCCTCGGCGGTGGCATCGGCATCGTCGGTGCATCGGACATCATCATCGCATCCGAGGACGCGACCTTCGGATTGCCCGAGATCGATCGCGGCGCCCTCGGCGCGGCGACCCATTTGCTGCGGATGTTCCCGATTCAAAAGGTCCGCCGCATGCTCTACTCGGGCGAACCCATCACCGCCCAGGAAGCCTATCGCCTCGGAGCCCTCGAGTCGGTGGTGCCCGCCGACCAGTTGATGCCAACCGCACACGAGCTCGCAAAAAAGATCGCCGCCAAGAGCGCCAAAGCACTGCGGCTCGCCAAGGAGTCGCTGAACGGCATCGAGCTGCTCGATATCAAGCGCAGTTACCGCTACGAGCAGGGCTTCACTCTCGAACTCTACACCAACAAAGATTCCCAAGAGGCACGCGACGCCTTCGTCGAGAAGCGCGAAGCCAAGTTCGAGAAATGAGCGAAGCGAGCTCATCGGAGCGCGAAGCGCGCACGGGAGCGAATTCATAATGGAATTGTCGTTTAGTCCGCAGCTACAAGCATTCCGCGCGGAAGCGCGGACCTGGTTAGACGCCAACGTCCCCGACCCGGCGCTGCCTTCGCTCGATACGGCCGAAGGGTTCGCCCTTCACCGCGGGTGGGAACGCAAGCTCAACGAAGGCCGGTGGGCGATGGTGCCTTGGCCGGTCGAGTACGGCGGTCGCGGGGCCAACCTCATCGAGTGGCTGGTATTCGAAGAGGAGTACTACCGCGCCGGCGCGCCGTTGCGGGTCAATCAGAACGGCATCTTCCTGCTCGGCCCGACTCTGATGGAATACGGTACGCCCGAGCAGAAAGCGCGCTTTCTGCCCAAAATGGCGTCCGGCGAAGAGATCTGGGCGCAGGGCTGGTCCGAACCCAACGCCGGTAGCGATATGGCGGCGATTCGGTCGACCGCCCGTCGTGAAGGAGACTTTTTCGTCCTCAACGGACAGAAGACCTGGGCGTCGCGCGGCGCTTTCGCCGATTGGCTGTTCGGCATCTTCCGCACCGACCCCGACTCTGAGCGGCACCGCGGCCTCACGTTCATCCTGATCCCGCTCGACGCTCCCGGCGTCAACGTACGACCGATCGCCCAGCTCGACGGCGAGACCGGCTTTGCCGAGGTTTTCTTCGACGAAGCCAAGGTGCATGTCGAGAATCAACTCGGCGATGAAGGCGGAGGTTGGAAGGTCGCGATGGCGACGGCCGGCTTCGAGCGCGGGTTGATGTTGCGCTCACCCGCACGCTTTCAAGCGACGGCGGCGCGCCTGGTCGAGCTCTACCGCGAAGTCGGAGACAGCGCCGACCCGGCCCTGCGCGACGCTGTCGGCAGAGCTTGGACCAGCGCCGAAGCGTACTGCTTGAACACCTACCAAACAGCGTCGCGCCTGATCGCCGGCGGCAGTATCGGATCCGAAGCCAGCTTGAACAAGATCTTCTGGTCCGAAATGGACGTCCACATGCACGAGACAGCCCTGTCCTTGCTCGGCGCTCGCTCGCAACTCTTGCCGCACGCACCCGAGGCCGGAAACGTCGGCAGCTGGCTCGACGGTTTCCTCTTTTCGCTCGCCGGTCCGATCTACGCCGGGACCAACGAAATTCAACGCAATGTCATCGCCGAGCGCCTGCTCGGATTGCCTCGATAACCGCCAAACCCAACAGCGAAGACTGACAAATGGATTTCACTTTCAGCGAAGATCACGCAATGTTCCGCGACAGCGTTCGCGGCCTACTCGAACGCGAGTGCACGCCGGAACGAGTCCGAACCCTTTGGCAACCAAGCGACTCGCCCGGGAGTCGTGTGCTTTGGGGCAAGCTCGCCGAGCTCGGCATCTTCGGCATGATGGCGCCGGAAAACGCCGGCGGACTGGCGATGAACGAGGTCGATCTGGTCCTCCCGCTCATCGAAACCGGCAGAGCCGCCTTCCCGGGCCCGGTCGTCGAATGTGCGGCCGTCGCGGTCCCAGCATTGCGCGACCTCGGCGACGAAGCTCTGCAGGAACTTTGGCTAGCCGGTGTCGCGAGCGGCGACACGATTCTCGGCTTCGCTCACGCGGCAAACAACCTCGTCGCCGACGCCGATGTCGTCGACGCACTCCTGGTCGGACAGGGTAGCGAACTCCATCTCTTTCCGTCCGATCAATTGAGCTTGACTCACCAGCCGGCAAACGACCCGGGCCGGCGACTCTTCAAGGTCGACGTCTCCTCGGGCTCGGCAGACACCCGCATCGCCGGCGGACAAGCAGCGAGCAGCTTGATCGCCGACGCATTGGACCGCGGCGCGTTCGGAACGGCCGCCCAGCTCGTCGGCGTCGCGCAGCAGCTCGTCGACATCGCGGTTACCTACGCAACGCAACGCGAACAGTTCGGCAAGCCCATTGGTTCGTTCCAAGCGATCAAACACGCACTCGCTACCGTCCAGGTGAAGATCGAGTTCGCCAAGCCCCTGCTCTATCGAGCCGCCAACTCACTGGCGACCCGAGCCGATACTCGATCGGCCGACGTCTCACAGGCCAAGGCCGGCGCGGGAGAAGCCGCCACCGCGGCCGCCAAGACATCCCTGCAAGTCCACGGCGCGATCGGCTATACCTGGGAGTGCGATCTACAGATCTGGATGAAGCGCGCCTGGTCTCTCGACCTCGCGTGGGGCAGCGCGGCGTTTCACCGCGGACGTGTTGCCGACGCAATCATCGATGGGAGTAGCCCGGCACGCAGTTTCGGATTCGAGGCGCGCTAGCAACTGTTACCACACGAAATTCACGATACACTTACAAGAAGAGTCTCACAGCAGGCGTCGGCAGACGCCGGTCGAGGAATAGTCGCAGCTTCAGGAGTATAGATCGATGGCGAAGACGAAGGTTCCCGCAATAGACGATTGGTTTCGGATGGACTTTGCCGAACCACAATTACTCGGAAGCCGCTGTACCGAGTGCGGCACTTACTTTTTCCCAAAGGAGTCCCATTTTTGCCGCAATCCCAATTGCTCGGGGACGAACTTCGAAGAAGCCCCGCTGTCGCCACGCGGCAAGCTGTGGTCGTTCACCAACAACTGCTATCCACCGCCAAAACCCTACATGGCGCCGGACCCGTTCGTCCCCTACATCGTCGCCGCCGTCGAGCTCGAGCGCGAGAAGATGGTCGTCCTCGGCCAGGTCGAGGCAAGCGTAAAGATCAACGAGCTCTCGGCCGGGATGGACATGGAACTCTACTTGGAGACGTTGTTCGAAGACGACGACAACGAATACATCGTCTGGAAATGGCGCCCGGTCGCGTGACCGGCTTCGAAAGGACAATCAGATGACGAAAGAAGTCGCGGTTCTCGGAGTCGGGATGCACCCGTGGGGCAAGTGGGGAAAGAACTTTGTCGAGTACGGAGTCAAAGCGGCGCGCGACGCGTTGGCCGATGCCGGCATCGAATGGAAGGACGTCCAGTTCGTTTCCGGCGGAGACACCATCCGCAATGGCTATCCGGGCTACGTCGCCGGTGCGACCTTCTGTCAGGCCATGGGCTGGAGCGGCGCCCGCGTCGCGAGTTCTTACGGCGCCTGCGCCTCCGGGTCACAAGCCATCAACAACGCTCGTGCGCAGATCCTCGCCGGACTCTGTGACGTCGCCTTGGTCGTCGGCGCCGACGCCGCGCCGAAAGGATTCTTCGCTCCGCAGGGCGGCGATCGCCCGGACGATCCGGATTGGTTGCGCTTCCGATTGATTGGAGCGACGAACCCGATCTACTTCGGCCTCTACGCGCGGCGCCGGATGGAGATCTACGGCGCTACCGAACAGGACTTTGCCAAGGTCAAAGTGAAGAACTCTCGCCACGGACTGAACAATCCAAACGCGCGCTACCGCAAGGAAGTCGCGAAGGAAGACGTGCTGTCGTCTGCGATCGTATCGGATCCACTGCACCTGCTCGAGATCTGCGCCACCAGCGACGGCGGCGCGGCGATGGTACTCACCAGCATGGAATACGCCCGCAAGCACGCGACCGACCCGGTGAAGATTGCCGGGGTATCCACCGTAACTCCCAACTTCCCCAATACTGTGATCGAGATGCCGAATTTTGCGACGGATTCGGCCGCCGCGGTGGCACCGCCTGAGACACCGTTCAAAGACTCGATCACCAAGCTCGCCTATGAAGAAGCAGGCCTCGGCCCCGAGGACATGAGCATGGCCGAAGTCTACGACCTCTCGACTGCACTCGAGCTCGACTGGTACGAAAACATCGGCCTGTGTAAGCCCGGCGAAGCGGAGAAGCTGCTCAACGACGGTCACACCACCCTGGGCGGACGGGTTCCCGTCAATCCGAGTGGCGGCCTCGCCTGTTTCGGGGAGGCGGTACCGGCACAGGCGATCGCGCAGGTCTGCGAGCTCACCTGGCAGCTGCGCGGCCAAGCAGAGGGCCGGCAAGTCGAAAATGCGAAGGCTGGAGTCACAGCAAATCAGGGTCTTTTCGGTCACGGTTCATCCGTGGTCGTCACGAAGTAGCACGCAACGAGTGAACGGAGCGTACAATGGCTGAGGCATACATTATTGATGCAGTTCGCACCCCCGTCGGACGGCGCGGTGGCGCGTTGAGTCAAGTCCACCCAGCGGATCTCGGCGCCCATGTCATCAAAGGATTGATCGAGCGCACCGGCGTCGATCCGGCAAGAGTGGACGACGTCATCTTCGGGTGCATCGACACCATCGGACCGCAGGCCGGCGACATTGCCCGCACTTGTTGGTTGGCTGCTGGCTATCCGGACGAAGTGCCTGGAACCACGATCGATCGACAGTGTGGATCGTCGCAACAGTCGGTACACTTCGCGGCACAGGCAGTCATGAGTGGCACCAATGACTTGGTCGTTGCGGGTGGCGTGCAGAACATGAGTCAGATTCCCATCTCTTCGGCGATGACGGCGGCGGAGCCGTTTGGATTTTCTGATCCGTTCTCCGGCTCGACCGGTTGGCAAGCCCGCTACGGTGGCCAGGAGGTGTCGCAGTTTCGTTCCGCCGAAATGATCGCAGAGAAATGGGACATCTCGCGCGTCGAGATGGAACGCTTTGCGCTCGAGAGCCACACCCGCGCCCTGCGCGCGATCGACGAGAACCGCTTCGATCGAGAGATCATTCCGTTTGGCGAGGTCACGACGGACGAAGGCCCGCGCCGCGGCACGACACTCGAAAAAATGGCCGCGTTGCGGACTCTTCAAGAAGGCGGTCGGATGACGGCCGCCGTGTCCAGCCAGATCTCCGACGCCGGTTCAGCGATGCTGATCGCATCGGAGAAGGCGGTCAAAGAATTCGGACTCAAGCCGCGTGCACGGGTCCACCACATCAGCGTTCGCGGCGCCGACCCAATTTGGATGTTGACCGCACCCATTCCTGCGACAGCCTACGCGCTCGAAAAGAGCGGCATGAAGCAAGACGAGATCGATCTGGTCGAAATCAACGAAGCGTTCGCATCCGTCGTACTCGCATGGCAGCGCGAAACGAAGTGGGACATGGAAAAGGTGAACGTCAACGGCGGAGCGATCGCACTCGGCCATCCGATCGGAGCCACCGGCACGCGACTGATGACGACCATGCTCAACGAGCTGGAACGAACCGGCGGCCGCTACGGCCTGCAGACGATGTGCGAGGGCGGCGGCCAAGCCAACGTCACGATCATCGAGCGTCTCTGACTCCGGCCACCCCTCCTCCAACGGAGACTGTCGATCAATGCAGATTTCCAAGTCCCATCGACCAACCCACCCGGATCCCCTCTCCCTCCGCGAGGGGGTCAGGGTGAGGGCATCGAAATGCCAACTTCCTTATCCCCTCTCCCTCCGGGAGAGGGCCAGGGTGAGGGGATAGAAATGCCAACTTCCTTATTGCCCTTGTGCTGCAGTGCTTTCGCACACACGTCCAAGAACGAACCCTCACCTTTCGTCCTCTCCCGCGTGCAATGCGGGAGAGGAATTTTCTTGGGCTTTGCCCGTCATTTCGAGAGATTCGACCGTCTCAACGAAATTAGGGGCAACAGGGGCTGATGCGATTTTCGTTTACGGAAGACCAGGAAGCGCTGCGTGAATCAGCGCGATCCTTTCTTGACGACCAGTCGTCTTCGGAAAAGGTTCGCACCTCCATGGAAAGCGATCTCGGCTACGACGAGGCGCTATGGCGGCGCATCGCGCAGGAGATGGGGTGGACCGCGGTCACCATCCCCGAGGAGTACGGCGGACTCGGCCTGGGATACGTCGAGCTCATCGCCCTGCTCGAAGAAATGGGAGCCCACCTGCTGTGTGCGCCGTTCTTCTCCACCATCTGCCTCGGCGCCAACGCCATCCTCGAGGCCGGCAGCGACGAACAGAAACAGGAGTACCTGCCGGCCATCGCAGCCGGAGAGACGCGAGTGACACTCGCCCTGACGGAGGCCGACGGCACTTGGGAAGCGGACGCGGTGAAGGCCACCGTCCGCAGCGACGGCGGCGAGTTCGTCATCGAGGGAGAGAAGCACTACGTTCCAGATGGTCACGCGGCCGACTTGGTACTGGTCGCGGCACGACAGCCCGACTCCGTCGGCGAAAGCGGTATCGGACTTTACGCTGTCCCGGCCAACTCCGCGGGACTGAACCGAACGCCGCTCCCGACGATGGATCGAACCCGGCGACAAGCCAACGTGAAACTGGATCAGGTCCGAGTGCCCAAGGGAGCCCTCCTCGGCGGCAACGATAGCGCCTGGCCGGCGATCGCCAAGACACTGAGTCTCGCGGCCATCGCTCTGTCCGCCGAACAAGCGGGCGGCGCCAATCGATGCCTGGACATGGCGGTTCAGTACGCAAAGGAGAGAGTGCAGTTCGGTCGGCAGATCGGTTCATTCCAATCCATCAAGCACAAGTGTGCCGACATGTTGCTGCAGGTCGAGTCGGCCCGCTCCGCCAGCTACTACGCCGGCTGGGCGGCGTCGGTCGACGACCCGGAACTCCCTGTCTTGGCATCGCTGGCAAAATCCTACTGTTCAGACGCCTACTTTCAGTGCGCCGCGGAAAGCATCCAAATCCACGGCGGTGTCGGCTTCACTTGGGAGTACGACGTCCATCTCCACTTCAAGCGCGCCAAGTCGAGCGAGATCCTCCTCGGCTCGCCGGCCTATCACCGCGAGCTCGTCGCCCGCGGCATCGGTCTCGGAGCAAAGCATGGCTGAATCATCACCCAGACTCGACGCCGCTCTGGATTTCAAAGGCAAGGTCGTCATCGTAACCGGCGGCACCAAGGGGATCGGCAAAGGCATCTCGGTACGATTCCTCGAGGCCGGTGCGGAGGTCATCGTCTGCGGCCGCAACGAGCCCGACTCCTTGCCGACTCATTCCGGCAAGTCGGCGCACTTCGTCGCCGCCGATGTTCGCAAGGACGAACAAGTCGAAGCGGTCGTAAAGTTCGCGACGGATCGCTTCGGGCGGCTCGACACCTTGGTCAACAACGCCGGCGGCGCACCGCCGGCCGATACCGCCACCGCGTCGCAGCGATTTTCGGAGAAGATCCTGCAGCTAAACCTGTTGGCGCCGTTGACCTTCTCCCAACACGCAAACCGCGTCATGCAGAACCAAGAACAGGGCGGAACGATCGTCAACATCGCCAGCGTCAGCGGAGTACGTCCGTCGCCATCCACCGCCGTCTACGGCGCCGCAAAGGCCGGGCTGATCAACCTAACCCAAACCCTCGGCGTCGAATGGGCTCCAAAGGTACGAGTCAACGCGATCGTCGTCGGCATGATCCGCACCGAGCAGGCCCACCTCTACTACGGAGACGAAGAGGGAATCGCGGCGGTCGGCGCCACCATCCCGCTCGGCCGCCTCGGCAATCCGGACGATGTCGGCGACGCGTGCCTCTACCTGGCCTCACCGCTTTCGCGCTACGTCAGCGGCGCATCCTTGCTGCTGCACGGAGGCGGCGAAGTACCCGCCTTTTGGGAAGCGTCAAACGCAGACCAGACAAAAAAATAGATCGCGCACATGGCGCGAGCCACCACCGAGCAAGGGGACCACATGCCAACCGTATTCAAGCAGCCCTCCGACCTCAAAGACGCCATCGGCCAAAACCTCGGCCAGAGCGAATGGCTGACGATTGATCAGGACCGAATCAATCTCTTTGCCGATGCGACCGGCGATCACCAGTGGATTCACGTCGATCCGGAGCGCGCAAAAGACGGACCGTTCGGCGCCTGCATCGCGCACGGCTATCTGACCTTGTCGCTGGCGAATCTCTTTCTTCCGCAAGTGCTGGAAGTGCAAGCAGTCCGGATGGGCGTCAACTACGGCGCCGACAAGGTCCGGTTCCCCGCTCCAGTCCCGGTCGGCTCGAAGGTTCGCGGCAGCGGAGAACTGATCGCCGCCGAAGACACCAAAGACGGCGCGGTCCAAGCAAAGGTCCGCATCACCGTGGAAATCGAAGGCAACGATCGCCCCGCATGCGTCGTCGATACGATCAGCCGGTTCTATCCGGAGTGAACGAGATTACACTCGACAAGATCAAAAACATTGTATTGTCGGCGCTTCGCGCCTGGGCTGGGGACCGGACCGGCATAGGCTCGTGAAACCGACGCGGAGGCTATGGCACTTTCCAAATCTCCAAGTCACCGCCACTCACGACACCCCAGCTTGCTCAATCAAATTCTCTTGCACAAACTCAACGAATTCGCTCGGGCTCAGCCCGCTCGTGCCCATCAGGCCAATCGTTGCTCCTCCTTGCGGGCGCTTGACCACAAAGGCGTACGACTCTTCTTCATCATCAGATACCGACCAAATCCAGTATCTGTGGTCGCTGCATTCAGCCAAGACTTCAAACTTCAGATCATCCCACCGAAACGTTCTCTGACTGAGGGACTCATAGCCCAGGTGCTCAAGGACCTCCTGTCGTAAAAAGGGTAGGGCATCTTCGGCGTGTGGGTCGTCAATGATCAGCACTTTTCGCCTCATGATAGAAAGTGATGGACACACACTTGGCCTCAAGAAAACCAGCCGGTTACGGCGCCAAATCTAGGCGCTTAGCCTGACAATCGTCACAACCCAACAAGTTCATATCCCTCTACCACACACTCCGACAGCTCGAGACTTACTTTCCACCTTCCAGTTGACAAAACCTCATAGTGGCAGGTATTCCGCCACTACATGAAAACTCTCGGTATTCAGGCAACCGCGCTCATCGTTCTCTCCCTTCTCGTCACGGGCTGTGGCAGTGATGACGACGCGGTCGTCGATCCAATCGAGGCTCGGATCAATGCGATCTTCCCGGAAGAGCCGGGATTCGGAACCGTCGATCGCGCTCAGGTCAGAAGCATGATGACCGTGCCCGCTGAAGAAGACGGACCGTTCTTCATGGTCAATCTGATTCGTCACCGCGAACAAGCCGAGTATCCCGACGGTCGAGCCACCGAGCTCAGCGGACGGCAGGCCGACGAAATCTACGGTGCCGCCATCTTTCCGATCCTGACCGAATTCGGCGCTGAGCCGGTTTACGTCGCCGACGTCGAGCTTGGACTGATCGACGACGACCTCGCAACTTGGACTCAAATCGGGGTCGTTCGTTATGCGAGCCGCGCAAAGTTCTTCGAAATGCTCGAGCGACAAGATTTCCGCGACGCCGCAGTCCACAAGGAAGCCGGCGTCGAGAAGAGCTTGGTGCTCGTCGCCGACATCGGAGTTGACATCCCGGATGCGCTGCGCAATTACGACCCGACAACCGCTCCGTTTCCCGCGACGATGGAAGATCCACCAATCGCTATCGTCCACCTCATCGCCCTCCACGACATCGCGCAGTACGAAGACGGGCGCGAGACCGACTTGACCGGCCGGGAGGCAATCGCCCTCTACGAGCAAGGACGCCAGGATCAGGGCGTTCTGGGACTCGGCGTTCGACCAGGTCTTTGGCTCGCCATCGAGGGGGAACTCGTCGGAGACGGCCGACAGTGGGACGAGTTCCGCATAAACA
This sequence comes from Deltaproteobacteria bacterium, assembly GCA_029262455.1. Classification (GTDB taxonomy): domain Bacteria; phylum Desulfobacterota; class Binatia; order HRBIN30; family CADEER01; genus CADEER01. Next base: position 69,545 of record JAJCZJ010000085.1, read on the forward strand.
ATTTTTCGAGCCGGGCCGCCTTCGAAGAAGTGGCGACTAGAGAGTCTCTCGAAGAGGCCGGGATCGAGCACCGAGTCGCAGCGATTCGCGAGACCTACGCCCTACTGACCGATCCACTGCTGACTCAGGTTGGCTACGAGTCGCCCTAGAGCCCGGATTATTCATGAATTGATGTACTTCCTCGGGGAAACCGTTGCGCCACAAAGGGGCGCCTTAAATTGCCGAAAAATCCGTCACCCTGGCTACGGCGCCTGTTTTCAACGGACTGCTAGTGATCAGGTCTCGAGCTGCTTGTCAGGAAAATGGAACCGTTCGGCACCCCAACCCAACTGACATGCCGCAGTCCTTTACTGCGGCGACTCGTTTTGGAACGATTTATCAAAGAATAGGTGGTCGATCCGATGAGTAGACCCACAGCGACAAAAATCATGGTCATTCGCCACGCCGAAAAGCCTTATACTGACCCAACGAGCGGACAAAAGTACCACGGCGTAACAACGCAAGGCGAAAAAGACAAGGAATCATTGATCGTAGAAGGATGGCAGCGTGCAGGTGCTCTCGTGGTTCTTTTTGATCCCTTTAGAGGACCCCTTCAAAACCCAAATCTGGCCACCCCGCAGTTCCTGTTTGCATCGCCTGCTGATTCCGAGAGCAAGAGTGAACGACCTGTCGAAACAATCACCCCACTCAGCAAGCGACTGCAGTTGGATATCGGCGAGCAAAATGGCAAGGCAGACTACGCCTCAATGGTGGCGCTGGCACTCAAACAAACGGGCCCAGTGCTCATTGCCTGGCAGCATCAGGATATCGTAGCGATCGCAGGTCGAATTCCGACCAGCAACCCCGAAGACATACCCAACCATTGGCCCGCGGATCGTTTCGATCTGGTTTGGGTCTTTGACTTGGAAGCCAAAGGAACGCACTACAAATTTTCGCAAGCCCCGCAGAACCTACTACCGGGAGATGTCGATCAGCCGATACTGGTGCAGCAGACAGCTTGAGCCGCGGTCGCGGCGCGGCCGGGGCGTGGGTCAGCTAGGAGTGGGAAACAGCTCGGCATAGGTCTGGGTGAGCTGAAGCGCGGCCTCTTGCATGCCCACCGTCGGCGGCGTCTGTGTGTAGTCGTCATGTCCCCGGTGAGGTGGTGGTGGGCAGGGACCGTGGACAAAGATCTCGGTCGAGTCGCCGCGCGCTTCCTTCACCATCGCGTAGGTTTCCAGGAAGCTCGAGAGACTTGGATCTTGGCCGGACACGCCCCACTGGTACCAGAGAAAAAGAGCCGCGACGGTCACCGAGCGGCTGCGGCCGCTCCAACAGTGGATAAGGAGACTGCCGTCGGTCGGATAGACATTTACTAAGGGCGGGCAGGGTATGTTCGGTTTGGGAAACTGCCAGAGCTGGTTTGCCATAAACGCGGCAGCGGCCAGGCCCATCATACCGCTAGGGTTGTGAGTGCCGTCGATCAGTCCGACTTTTGCGTACTGCACTTGCTTTGAAAACCGGCCGACAGCGACGTTGGCTTCCTCACCGCTCGCCTCCGGCGCAGGCCGATGCGGGTCCTCCACCATGGGGTGCATGCCGGTCGCGAAAACCGGATTGTCGTCTAGATCGTAGGCAACGTTGAGCACACCGACGACCCCCAGAGCCTCCAATTGATCCCCGAGATTCGCCGAGTAGGCATCGCCAACGTACACCTTGCGTCCGTCAGCAGATCTGTAGACTTGACTCATGTGTTCCGGTGTACCGAGATCCGTCATGCGCCCTCCAAAAATCTGTTTCGAAGAAGGTCTGGCTTTCCTGGTCGGAGAACCAGGGAGCAAAGTGACGAGCATGCGCGCGACAGTTTGGAATTGGACGCCCGATCAAACATCAAACATGGCCTTCGGTTGGATTGTCGCAGTGTCCCCAGCTTCAACTCAAGCCACTCGTGATAGCTGCGCGAAACGCGGTCGCGTCGCCGACAGGATCCGAAGTAGAGCCGCCGCAACAACTCGACGTCAAGCACGTCATCACCGAGTCATACAGCCAAATGAAGCCGCCGCCAGGACAACTAGAGCCGTGCTCATACGCCTTCCAAGCCTGAAACTGGGACTGCAACGCCGACGGACAGCCGGATGAGGACACACCAACGTAGTTCAGCGAGCCCGAGCAGTCACAGCCTAAGTAGTATCCGTCACATTGCGGCGCACTGCCCCACGACGGGGCACCGGTGAAAAACAACGCGTCGTTGGCGGAGAACACGTGGCTACCGATCTGCAAGCCTTGCTTGCAGTAAAAGAAAAAGGTCACGGCTCCGTCGCCTTGGGCGGTCTGCATGGCCTCGTCCGGCTTGGTGTTGGACACCGTCTTGAGGTAGCCGCTCCAGTCGGAGTTTGCGCACTGGGCTACGCCTGCTTCCTGCTTGACGCAGGCCCCCGGCGAGGCTGGAGTGGTGTGTGTGTTCCACCACTTACTGTCGAAGGAATTTTGAGAAGTGGAGAGACCCGGAATCATCAGACCAGCACCATCGAAACCGCGGCCCATGGCCGCATTGATCAGGTTGACCCAGTTGGCGACAAAACCATCCGTGGCGTTAGAACTCCCGCCTGAATAACACTGCAGATGGATCGCGGAGACAAAACCCGCTCCGACCTTGGTGTCGAGCTGCTCGAGGGTGTCGATCCAGATATTGTTGGTCGGATCCTCCTTGTCCGCGATACTGTAGGGACACAGCGTCACCTGACGATAGCCTATGTCCGCCAGCATCTGACCGAAATCAACCATTACGCCGGACGCGATGTTGTCCTCGTTGTCAAAGTCGATGCCATCAATGTCGCCACCACCAACGGCTTCCATCGCATCCTTGAGCGCCTTGAAGTTCTTGTACAGGATGTTGGTGGGTCCCGGGACGCTACCACCCATCAGAGTCTGGATGTTGGACCAGTCGCTCGTACCACCACTCCCCACCGAGAACAGGATCTGGACCTTGCCCCCTTGGCGCAGCTTGGCAAGGTTCGCCGGAAGATTCATCGGATCTTGCTCCGAGTAGACGCCCTGGCTGACGATGCGTGAGTCGTTCAGAATCAGGTCGCCCTTGTAGTACTGAACGCCTTTGCCGCTCGTGTGATCCGTACCGCTCACATGTACGGACCACATGATCACCGTGTCGTAGCCGGCTGCCTGGAGGTCAGCAATGACGGGCTCTCCGCCAAAGGCGATAGCACCACCACCGTAGATTCGAGTCGATATAGACATCCAACACCCCTGATCTGTCTACAACATATTGACATGGGAGGAGGATGAGCAGCAACCCCTGAGTCGGCGCAATCTCTATACGGTGACGCTACGAGCTAGCACGCACCTGCCTCGCCGGAAAACGGTCTCGGTCAGTTGATCTCGAGCCGCTTGTCGTTGTCACTCGAGATCGCCAGAAACAAGCAACCGTTCGGCGATCGCGAGAGACGATGCACCGAGTCCGCCTCGGCGCGGCAGTAGTCGCCCGCCTGCATGACGATATCGTTGACCACCAGATCACCCTCGAGGACATAGAGTTCTTCGACCTCGGTGTGCAGATGGGCTGGCACTTCCGCCCCCGGCTGCAGGCGCACCAGCTGCGTCTTCATGCGGCTGCCGTGATCGAACGCCAGTAGCTTGGCATCGAAGCCGGGAATCGGTGAACCTTCCCACTCCAACCCCGAGGCCCTGACGTAGCGCACCCCATCGGTTTCGAACGCCGGTGTCGCATCGAGAGCAGACTCGGCGGCTATTCTGCTGAGCACGGCATCACGAAGCTCCGGACGTGGCTCAACCTCCTCAGCTGCGTAGCCAAGCGCACCCGTCACACCCGTCGCGGCATCGATCGCATTGACGCAGACAGCGCAGCCGGTCTTCAGATGCAGATCGAGGGCATCGGCCTCGGCCCCTTCCAGAGGTCCGAGAGCTGACAGCACCGCCAGCTCCAACATCTCGTCTGTATGTTTCTCACTCATGCCTGTTGCCGTAGAGGTGTATCGGCGAGCGGAGTCAGCGCCTGCCTCAGTTTCATCATTCCGTCACGAATTCTCGTCTTTACAGTGCCCAGGGGTTGGCCAAGTTGTGCCGCTATCTGAGCATGAGTCAGGCCCTTGTAAAACGCCAATTCGATCGCGTGGCGCTGCTGCTCGGAGAGGGTCATGAGGGCGCTGCGAACGAGGCGGCGCTGCTCAGCGCAAATGCTCACGTCAGATGGATCCGGCTCATCGGACCGAATCGCGCACGCCGCTGCGTCCAAAGGCTCCGTGTTGGCGTGACGGCGTCGCGCCCGCACGGCATCGATCGCCCTGCTCCGCGTCATATTGAGCAGCCACGCCATCACATTGCCCTTCGTTGAATCGTACGTACTCGCACGCCGCCAACACTGCGAGAAGACTTCAATGACGACGTCCTCCGCCGACGACGGATCGTCGAGGATTCGCACCGCGAGCCCGAAGACTTGGGATCGCGTCGCATCATAGAGTTCAGCCATCGCCTGCTGATCGCCCGAGGCTAAGCGCACAACCAAGCGAACCTTGGCGACGTCTTCTAGATCGTCCAGTTGTCGAGATCTGCCCACCACTGGGCGAAGCCGTACCACCCGGGATCGGGATCTAGCAAGTCTCGGCTCCCGAGCAATTCTTCGCGTCACACTCACACCCTGTCTACGCAGCCGCGGTGATTTTGGATTGCAGCAATTTTCGCTGGATTGTCCCAATCCAGTCCGAATTTCGCGCCGTAGGAAGAGGCAGACGGAGGAAGCGATGAAAACCACCATCACCCCCCAGAGAACAACCATTTTCGCCGCGGCAATTCGCACGACATGCGCGACGACAATCGCCAGCCTCGTTTGCTGGGGCGCTCTATTGCCTCCGGACCCCGCGGCAGGACACACCAGCCACGAGATCACGGCATGCGACCTGGCGCTGACCCGTCACGACGGTGAGGCCAAGATCGACCAGGAGATTCGGGCTCATCAGGCAGCTCTCCGTCCAGAACTCGCAAACACACACGGCCCCGCCTCTATCCCAAGTCGTGCGACTACGACGAGAGCAAAGGGAACGGTGAGTCAACTCGAACGACTGGGATGGGCGTTTGTCGCCAAGGCTCGCGAAAGTCTCGACCCCGGCTACTACCTGATGGCCGGGCGCTCCGCTGATTGTCTCGACTCGATCGAAGAAAACCGGCCGGAGGCCTTGCTGCTGCGTGGTCACGTCCTGCACAGCCTGCACCGCTTCCGCGAAGCAGAGGCTGTCGCTACCAACCTCGTGCAGATCCGCGGCGACTGGTTCGATCATGCAGTGCTCGGCGATGCCCTCATGGAAATCGGTCGCCTCGACCAAGCCGCCAAACACTACCAGCAGATGATGGATGTGCGTCCCGGACCGCAATCGTACAGCCGCGCGGCTCATATGCGCTGGCTTCGCGGCGATCTGAAAGGCGCGATTCAACTCATGCAGATGGCGGTGCGCGCTGTCTCTCCGCGAACCCCCGAGTCGGCAGCATGGATGCACTCCCGCTTGGCGCACTACCAGCTCATGAGCGGCGACGTGGCAAACGCACAACGCAGCGCCCAACAGGGATTGCAGATTTCCCCCGACTATCCAGCAGCCCTCCTCATCAAGGCGAAGGCATTTCTGGCGCAGAACAACTTTGACGCCGCGCTTCCACTGCTGCGCAACGCCGTCGCACGCAACCCGATGCCGAACTACCAATGGCTGTTGCTCGAGGCGCTCGAGCTGAGCGGCCAAGTGTCGGAAGCCGGCTCGGAAGCCGGCTCGGAAGCCGGCTCGGTACGCAGTCGCCTGCAAGCCGCGGGGCCGCAAAACGATCCACGAACGGCATCCCTCTACCTCGCGACTTCGAAGGGAGATGTCGTCAAGGCGCTACGCCTAGCCGAGGCTGAACTCGAACAACGACAGGACGTTCACTCCTATGACGCCCTCGCTTGGGCGCTCGCCGCCAACGGCAAATACGAGTCTGCCGAGGCTGCCATCAAGTCAGCACTCGCCGAGGGCACTGACGATCCGCGCATTTTCTTTCACGCGGCGTTCATCGCCGAGCATCGCGGGCATCTTCTCGCCGCCGCAAAACATCTCAACCGTGCATTACCAGGTCGGCCGGCACTCCTGCCATCAGAACAAAAGCAGCTCATCGACCTTCAAAACCGGCTTAGCAGCCCGACGGCGAGCTAAGACAACCCACCCAACCAGAGACGGAGGAACCTCTCATGCACAACAAAGTCCCCAGATACGCAGCTGTGATTCTAGCCTTTGCGCTGGCAATCACCCCAACCGTGGTCACCGCGTCGAGCCATATGGATGCGCCGCTGATCACCCTCGACGACGCCGCCAACACCACCGACGTCTACGCCTTCCGCAGCAGCAGTGACGGGGTCGACTATCTATCCACCGCTGTCGCCGTCTACCCATTCGAGGACCCAGGCATCGGCCCCAACAAGTACAACTTCGACGATCAGGTCCGCTACGAGATCCACGTCCTGCTCGGCGACGACGTCGCGAGCGGCCGGTCCACGCTGACCTACCGCTTCGCGTTCGAGACCTCGTTCAAGAACCAGAACACAATCCTGCAGTCGTATCTCGGTGTCGTCGAGAACGTCGATGACGCCAACCAGAACCTGACCCAAACCTACACGGTCACCAAGATCGATCGCCGCGACGGCAGCGAAACCGTCATCGGCTCAGGTGTCGTGCCTCCAAACAATCAGGGGATCGCGACACCGTACTACAATCAGAACGTCGATGGAGAGATGCCGGCACTGGATGGAGTTGCCAACAGCACCGACCTCGACCGCTACACAACGCAGGCGATTGCTTCCCTAGACGATGGCGGACGCGCATTCGCCGGCCAGCGCGACGACGGCTTCTACGCTGACATTCAGGCGGTCTTCGATCTTCTGCAGCTCCGCGATCCCGGTCTCGACTCACAGAAGGGTTTCAACGTCCACACCATCGCTCTCGACATCCCGACCGATCAGATCGGCGGCGACCAACAAGTCGTCGCGGTCTATGCCAGCACCAGTCGGCCGCGCATGTCGGTTCTCCCGACGTGTGCCGGTGACGCCAACCTCAACGGTGAAGTGCGCGTCAACGAGCTCGTCCTCGCGGTGAACAACGCGCTCAACGGGTGTCCGAACATCCCACTCGAATACGTCCAGGTCGGACGCCAGGGCAATCCACTCTTCAACGAGGGATTCGTCGCAATCGCTGACAAGGACCTGTACAGCCGAACCGCCCCGACAGCCGATGCCGAGATGTTTGCAAAGTACGCCCTGCAGCCCGAGCTGGCGGCGCTGATCAACGCCATCGTATTCGGCGGAGACGGACCAGCAGCCGAGACCGACAGGACCGACATCGCAGGGATCTTCATCCCCGACGTCATCAAAGTCGATCTCTCGACCGGGCCGGCACGGCTCGCCGGTGGCGGCGCCGATCACCCAACGAATCCCGATGATTCCGGCTTCTCACGCCTCAGTGTCTTCGGTGGCGACGCGTTGGTCTCCACCGTTCAGGCCGGACTGCCTGGATTCGATCCTGGAACCATCCCAGGTGGCTGGCCAAACGGCCGGCGATTCGGCGACGATGTTCTGGACATCGCGGTAACCGCAGCAATCAGCGACTTGCGCAGCGACCCCCTGGTCATCAACGGCCCCGCCGGCGACAACGTCAACGCCAACGACATCGCTTACAACAAGGTGTTTCCGTACGCCGCGACGCCGCTGAATGGTCGCAACCATCAGCACGACGGCTCCAACTAGACGATCGTCCCCCAAGGGGCGGAGTCCCATCTCCGAGGGGCCCCGCCCCACCCTCAACCAAAGAGGATTCAATGATCAAACATCGCAAGAACGTGGCAACCCACTGCGCAATGATGATCGCCCTGATCACATCAACCACCGTCACAACGTGGGCCCATGACCCCGGGCTCTCGTCCGCTGTCGTCCGATGGGGAGATCGTTCAATTACGGCCCACATCGAGGTAGCAGCCAAGGACGTCGCACCATTCGTGCCCTTTGACGACGATGCAAACGGCAAACTGAGTGATTCCGAGCTGCGAAGGGCGGCCACGGATCTCGAGCACTTCGCCGTTGAATCGCTGGAATTGCGCGTCGACAACACGCCGTTGGGGGATCCCCGTGTCCGCCTATATATGGGCGACGAGGGAGCTGAACTCATCATGCGGCTCGAGTACGACTTGGGCGCCGCTCTGGCGAACAAGCACTTACACGTCCAATCCGGACTCGTCCAAAAGATGGCGCACGGCCACCGGCAACTGGTTCGCATGATCGATCGCGATGGCCGAGTCACTAGCTCGAGCTTGCTCCACCGCGGAGCGAATTCACTGACTACCGTCCCCACCAAAGGAAAAAGCTCCCGATCACAGGATGAAAAGTAGCACCCTGTTCGACCCACCCCCAACAAACTACACTGGCCGCAACAAACGGAAGCAACACCGGTACGAAAAGACAAGTTGACGTTGAGCTGCCGAATGAAAGATAAGGGCCTGGGCACTTATTGATGTAATCCAGACTCAGGAGCAGCCGTGACGACGACGCAACGCATCTTCACCACGATCGTGATCACCACTCTAGTCCAGCTGACTACGGCAAACGCAGGTCATGCGGCGCCACCTGTGATCAACTCCTTCACCGCGTCGCTCGACCTCTCGGTGAACGCCGAAGGCTCGAACAAAGTCGATCTGTCGTGGAACACCTCGGGCGGTTACTGGCTCGCTTACATCTACGAAGACATCGGCTTTCAACCGCTCAACGGATCCACCTCGGTCTTCCCGAGCGCCGGCATCCGTCGCTACACGCTGGTTGTCAACAACGCAGCGTTGGAAACGACGACAAAGACGATTGAAATTGAGATTCCTGCGCTCGAGCCGCCTCAGCTAACAATTTCCGACGGCGGCCAAAGTGCGAACCCAATCACGATCGACATGTTCGCACCCCCACCTCTGACTCTCTCGTGGGACGACCGTCCGAGCTTCGTCCTGATCAAGAAACCCGATGGCAGCAACGCCATCAATCCCTCATCCGACAACGAAGCGTTTTGGTCCGCCACGAGCTACGACATCGATCCAAACGACCTTCAACTCGGCAACAACATCTTCACAGTCCGGTACTGCATCGTCACCGACTTCACATCGTTTGAAGAGATGGAGTTTCTTTGCAGCGCCCCCGCCCAGGCCATTGTCTACAAGGGGCCGTCTCGATTCGACGGCCGCTTTCGGGAGGTCCTGACCCCGGGCTCAGATTTCACGCTAACCTGGGGCTCCACTGGCCACTTTTGGCATATTTCGTCCCCATCCCTCGGAATCGCGCAGTTCGTCTCCGGGCCAACGAGCTTCCAATTGACCAACCTCCCAGCCGGGATTCATGACATAACCCTAGTCACCTGTGTACTCACCAGCGGCGGCGAGTGCAGCAACGCGCCCAACGTCGGCGATCCGATTACAGACACGAAACAACTCATTGTCTCGAGCACACAACCATCTTGGACAACAAGAGCATGGAGCGATGATTTCTCGTCCCTCAACGTCCATCCATCCTGGAAATTCGGACTCCACGGTCTCCCCCTCGACACGCTGATTGATTCTACGAACGACATCTGGAGCATGGGCGAATTCAGTCAGTCCATCGCGCACGTAGACAACGGACAAATGACGAGTCACGAGGTCCCCTTGCTGCGCGTGTTGCAGGGCTCGAAGTTCCGGAAAGTCGCGCCCTTCGGCGGATTCGGGGTAGCACCGACGCCGATCACGATTCTCGGAGAAAGGATCATCGAGAGCGTCGGACCAAACGGCGAGCGTTACATCTGGTTTACCCAAGGCGGCGAGCTACTCTCGAAAGAACCCGCAACCAATCATAGTCGCATCGGCCGCTTCTATGCGGACGGTGTAGACGATCCATCAACCCAGGATGACGACCGCTTTTGCATGTACAATGTTCCGGGATCCGGCAACGAGGTGATCGGTCTCGCCTGGGACGGTAACCCCGACTGGCTCCAAACTCGGATCTGGTTCGCCGAGTCGCAGCCGAGCGCTACGGGAAGCATCGCCCAAGGTGACATCGTGACGTTTCCGGACGGCGGCATCACCTCGTTCGCTCCGTCTGAGCTGCCATGTGAGAATTTCTTGGACTATTCTCAGGCGCAACCCAACTCCGCGCACCAGTACTGCCAAAGCGGCCAGACCACCGGCTGTTTTCAACGCGTCGGCCTGCCCAATTCCTTCGGTCCGTCGCACTTGATCTACGACCAAGTCAATGACGCCATCTGGTTTACGGAATTCTACGGCGACTCTCTCGGTCGCTACGACATCATCTCCGACAGCATCGACCGCTACCCCCTGCCAACGTCCAGCAGGCCCGGTCCAATCTCCTTCTTGTACGCATCGGCGATCTGGCAGGTGCGACAGGATGCGAACTACGTGTACTTCAGCGAGTGGCAGGACGCAGGCGTCGCTCGTTTCGACAAGAGTGCGCCGCCAAATACCTGCAAGACTCTCGACGCCAATGGAAACAACCCTTGCATCGACGAAATTCACATACCGTTGGGCAGCAACGACATGTTCGGTCACTCGATTGAGCTGAGCGGCAACCAACTGTGGTTTACCCTGGACAATCCGGTCGCCTCGTCACTAGAGCGCGATGGCACCCTTCTCGGGTACATCGACACCTCGTCTTGGCAAAGTGGCGTCCTGTACACGGACGTCGCGGCCGACTCCGGTGGAATCCGCCATTCCGTCGGCCCCGCCGGGTTCACCGGCATCTCGATCAACTCCGCGGGCAACCGCATCGTTGTGAACGAGTTCTTGCGTCAACAGATCATCGAGTTGGTTCAGTAGCTTATCGGAGCAGGCGCCACCGCGGCGATCGGAATCAACGCTCTTCGCGGTAACCGAGCATGCGCAGCGCGTTCTCCTGCGCGGGGCTCAGCGTCTGCGCCTGCCGCATCGGCTTCTTTTCCGGCGGGACATCCAATCGGGCAACGAGGTCGGGCCGGGCCGCGGCGAGGTCGACCTTCTCCGCCGGATCGTCCCGCAGGTTGTACAAGTACGAGCGCCCCTGTGGCGCCGAGATCAGCTTCCAGTCGCCGTCGCGCACCGCGTAGCGCTGGGTGTCGCCGTAGAGCAGGTTCCAGAAAGTCAGTCGCCTCGGCGTGATCGGCGTATCGAGATTCTGGCCGGCCGAAGGCAATCCGGCGGCCGCCAACAAGGTCGGGGCGATGTCGGCCAGCGAGACGAGCGCATCTTCACTCGTGCCGGGCTCGCGGTCGCCCAGGCCACGGATCACGAGCGGCACGCGCACGAGCTCATCATAGAGACTATGGCCGTGCTCAAAACCACCGTGATCGGAGAACTCCTCTCCGTGATCGGCCGTCAGCACGACCAACTTGTCGCCCGGCAAGGCGTCGATCGTGTCCAATACTCTGTCGATCGCCTGGTCGATGTGGCGCACTTCATTGTCGTAAACCCGCCGAGCTTCGTCCGTGCCGACGACGTGTTCGCGAACCAGCTCGACACCATCTCCAGCACTCAACTGCACCTGCAGCCGGCGCGACAGATCGCTCGCATCCGAATGTCGGTACGGCAAGTGGCAATCGAGAAAGTGCAACCACACAAAGAGTGGGCGGTCACGGCGACTGTCGAGCACCTGTGCGAAGCTATCGGCCAGCACCTTCGCATCGCCGAATAACCGCCTGCCGATGAATCCGGCACTGGTGAGTAGATCTGGCACCAGCACGCGGGCGACCGGATCCGTCGCCGAAACCGGTACGGCGTAGGAAGTACGGTCGAGAGCGTACTCGACGTGTGCGAATCCGCGATCGATGCCAAAGGTCCGGCTCACGAAGGCATTGGGCGAGAGAATCGCAGCGGTATCGTAGCCACTTTCAGCCAGGTGTTCGGCCAGCGTCGCCACATCGGGATCAATTCCGGCAATCCCGCCTCTGTCCAGCAACACGGCACCATGCCCCGACGGTTGCTGCCCCGTGAGAACCGTGGCCAACGAAGGCAGCGTCCAAGGCGACGGGGCCTGCGCACTCGTGAAGGCAACTCCGGCCGCGTGCAGCCGTTGATAGCTCTTCATCGTCGCCGCAGTATCGGCACGCAACGTATCGACCGTGACCAAAAAGATATCCGGCTGCGCAGAGTCAGGACCGGAAGCGCTCCAGTCGGGGGCAACATCAGCACGTGGCCAAATACCGACCGCGACAACCAAGGCTGCGGCAATGGGCAACGACAGCGGCCGCGAACAAAGAGACACCAAGCCAGCGAACAACGCCAAGACCAGCAGGCATGCCGTGAAAGGCGGCAAACCCGCCGCAATTCCCGCCGCGGCTTCCGTCCCGTCGATCGCAACCACCCGCCCGCCGGCGCGCATCACGAGCGCCAACATCGAGGCCAACGCGAAGCCGGTAGCGATCTCGAAACCCGAAGGGATGACACGCCCGCCGCGACGCGCCCGCAACATTCCGCCGACGAGCACACCACCAGCAACGACCATCGTCAGGATCGGCCCCAACCCCGGGCCGCGATTCAAGAGTGCGTTGCCAACCAGCCGAGCCACGACCACGGCCACAGGCAAGTGCAGCGCGACAGCTACGTACACCCGCAAGCGCCCTTCCTCAGGCGTAGCCCGCCGCATCAATTCAAACAGAAGGAAGGTACCGCCGATCAAACCAATCGCCGAGCCGACGATGTCGAACAAGGGCTGCACGTCGAAAGAGATGCGCGCCAAAACCAACTCACAGCCCCAGACGAGTATCGCGACAGCCAGAACCTGCGTCCCGGTCGGCTGCCAATCGGCCGGCGCAAGCGCGCTCTCAACGACCCCCTTCTGTTCTGGGGACATGATCTCGCGCTGCATCGTCGAAGCTTAGCAACACTGAGTCTGCCGTCCACCGAGAATCCGAGAGATCCGAGGCCGATCGGCCCACGCGACAACGGGCCAATCCACCACGGTCATTGACTTCTCCACCTAGCTAGCTAACTTAGCTAGATGGATATTGAAGTCGGGACCTTCGAGGCCAAGAACCGCCTCTCCGAACTCCTCACACAGGTCGAAAAAGGCCAACGAATTTACATTACGCGTCGCGGTAAACGAATCGCGCTGCTGACGAGCGCCACGGACGCTGATTCACACTGCGCCAAGACAGGCAAAGTAGCGGATCAGTTTCGCGCTCTACGCCGCGCCGCAAATGCCGGTCCGGAGTCACTTCGCGATCTCATCGAAGAAGGGCGACGGTAACGTGAGAGTCGTTGTCGACGCCAGTTTTGCCGGCGCGTGGCTCTTGCCCGACGAGGCCTCGGCTCGAGCCGAAAAGACGCTCAAGCGCGTCCTCGTGGAAGACGCATTGCTCTGCGTGCCGCGGCTTTGGATCTACGAACTCGCGAACCTCCTGATATCGGCGGAGCGCCGGAAACGAATTACACGAGAGCAGTTGGTTCAGGGTCACCAGCTGATCGACCAGATACCACGGACGACATTCGACCACGAGCCACTTCTCGCCCGTGAACGCATGAGCACGATTGCCGAGCGTTACAAACTCTCAGCCTACGACGCCGCCTACCTCGAACTGGCGGATCGGTTGCAGTGTGCGCTGCTAACGCTGGACAAGAAACTCCGGGTCGCTGCCAAGGCTGTTGGACTTCCCGACTGACGTCGGATCGCCCTTCATATAACAAAGCAAACATTCTATGTTCGCCGCATGCGTGGCTTTTGGTCTATTTGGCTGGCATCTCTCCTCTGCATCACCGGTGCAGCCAACGCCCGGCAAACGGCGAGCATCCAAAACACCGCGACCGAGCAAGCGGGCCCCAGCCCGCGAGGGGCTGCGTGGGACATCGAAGCAATCGACGCCTTTCTCCGGACCGAAAGTGGCAGCGGGGATATCGTCGCGATTCCCAGCGCCGGCCAAGAAGTCTTCTTTCATCTGCGGCTTCGCGTCGACGGTCCGGGCCCATCGGCGAACCTTTCGATCGTCGCCAGGCTCGACGGTGACACCTTCTGCTCGACCATGAGCACAGCCGATACCGGCGGCAATCTCATCGCCCGCTGCAACAGCGGCTGGACGGCCACGGCCGGCGCACACGTTCTCGAGTGGACGATCGCGCTGCTCGACCTGACCGAGGCCAACACCTCCAACAATGAAAAATCGCGCACCTGGAACATCGGCACCGAAGTCGACCTGGCAGCGATTCGCGTCGTACTGCGTACCGCGCCGAATGGCGGTCAGGAAGTGAGCATCCCCGCCCTCGGCCAGGAGATCTTCTTTCACCTCGAAAGGAGCGACTCAGGTATTCCCGCAAACACGACCTTCACAATCAAGGCCACGCTCGATGACGAACTTTTTTGCTCCGACACATTGACGCCGCGCAACGGCTCAGCCTTGGTCTGGTGCAATCAAGGCTGGACAGCGACGGCGGGCGTCCACACACTGACCTGGACTCTCGACGAGGTCGACGCAATCGCCGAGAACGACGAGACCAACAACGAAGCCACGCTGATCTGGCAATCACAAGTCGCCACGACACCGGGCACAAACACACCATCCACGCCGGCCGTCACGGCACCGCCGGCCGCAACGCATACACCGACCATTGACACCGGCCCCTCGGCGACCCCCGATGCTTCGCCGACCCCCACCAAACCACCGGGGCCTCGGTTCCAGACAGCACGGGCGATCATCGGAGACTGCAACCGCAACCTGCGCGTAGCCATCAATGAGCTCGTTACCGGCGTCAGTATCGCGCTCGGAAGAAAGCCTTTGGCAAGCTGCCCTGTCTTTGATGCCAATCGCAGTTTTAGTGTGTCCATCGCCGAACTGATTCGCGCAGTCAACGTCGCCCTCAACGGCGCGCCGGAGTTCTTGCCCCCACCCGATGTTCTGCTGCAAGTCGTCCCAGCTGCACTGCTCCTCGACGAGAACCAGCCAACAGGCACACTTCGCGTCGCCGCCTTCGACAGCGCTGGCGAAACTCTCGGGACTGACGATCTCGGCATCGAATGGGTGACAAGCGACGCAGGGATTCTCCAAATCGTCCCGAGTTCAACGGACCCGTCCACGGCCAGCGCCGAAATACTCGACACCCTCGGCACCGCATTCGCATTCGCACGCCTACGAGACTACCCCCAGATCGTTTCGCCTCCGGTGTCCATCACCCGCGCTAAGCTCCACCCAGAAGTTCAGCTGGTCCCCGACGAGGTCGTGGTGTTCCCACCGCCCAACCTCCCGGACGGCGTCGACTTGTCGAACGTGAGCATTCCCGACTTCGTTCCTGCATCGACACCCGGCGGCGAAGGATCCTTCGGAGGTTTTTCCGAGAGCGAGCTCGCGAGCTACTTCGAAGCAACCGACGACTTCAAAGTACGCTACCCAATCATCGTCACCGGTGTCCCCCCTCAGATCGGCCAGCGGCTACTCGCCAGTGGCGGGGCGCCGATCGCCGGCTTTGTGATCGCGGTCGTTCGACGCGGAAACTTCACCCTCGCGCAGATCGAAGTGGCCCCGCCACAGGAGCTCTTCGAGGATATCGATTTCTCGATCAGCGCGGAGGAGCTTCTCGATCAGGGACTTCTGCAACCCTACGACACTTCAGTCTGGGAAGAGGACGACGACACCGGCGCGGCGACCAGTGGACTGTTCAACTTCTCGGTCGGCCCGTTCGACTGCAAGCCACCCGGACTGCTCGCTGTCCGCCCGACCTTCACCCAGCCACCCGTCGGCACCAGCACCTATTTCGGTCCCATCTGGGTCGGCACGCTGCGCATGCGACGGTTCACCATCGAGAGCTTCTATTTCAAAGTCGGACTGCAGGCACGCGCGTTCTTCAGCCCCGAGCTCCGGATCACACCCGGCGTGCAAGCCATCTTCACCTGCGACCTGGTGCGCGGCGATTTGAGACAAAGCCAAATCTTTCCGATCAACGGACCGCTTGCACTAGTCCTCGCACCCTATCTCGAAGGCTTCCCCTCGATTTCCTTCAGCGTCAACGTCAGCGGCGGCCCGACTGCGCGCTTCGGAGTCAACCTCGGCTTCGATCACGCCTACTGGACGGGGGGAACCTACACCGCTGACAGCGGTTGGGAACCACTGTGCGCTTCTCTCGAAGACTGCTCGCGCACCAATGAAGATGCGGAAGTAATCTGGGCTGTTGACGGCAGCGGTGAGCAGATCACCCTCGACGGAAAAATCGGCCTATTCGGTGCGCTCGAGGCCGGGGTCGCCGGCGCCGGCGGCCTACTAGCGCTCGTCGAGAAGCTCCCGTTGAGTCGCATTCTGGGCGGAGCTGTGGACACCGTTCTCGACAAAATGAAGATCCGCATTCTTCGCGCTCGGGTCGGGCCCGAGGCTCATGCTCGGTGGCACAACGCGCGCCGCACCGCCTTCGTCGAAGCCAGTGAGGCCGCCGCAAATGTCGTCCTCAACGGCGATCTCGTCCTAACCCTCAACGCCTTCGACTCGTACTTGCAGACTGCACTCGGACTCCTCGGCGTGCGCAATATCCCATTGCTGGAGTTCACTGCGTTTCACTTCCTCGAACCGTTCCGACTTCTCAATGAAGAGACTCTGACCGTGGACGGACAGAGGATATCGCGCGGTGTCTCGCCGGTTCCGATCGAAGTGAGTCCGGGCCAGACCGTACCAATCGTCTCTACGGTCGAGCGTGATTTTGTCATCCTTTCCCTCACCGAGCTGTTCGTCACAAGCCGATCGCCGCATCAGGATTTCCCACACACCGGCGAACTCTGGCTGAATGGTGAGAGCTTCGCGACGCTGGATTCGTCCAACGACTTCACCCTCAACGGATCGTTCGTCGTGACCCCTGCGATCTGCGACGCCGCAGAGCAAAACGGCGGCTCGGTCGAGATCAAGATCCTCGCATACAACCGGATGTTCAGCTCCATCGAAACATCCAACTTCGTCGGTAGCTTCTTCGTCGAATGTACGGAGAATGCGGCGCCTCTCGTCGACGCCGGCCCCGATCAGACGGTCGATCAAGCGCAGGTCCAACTGCAAGGCAGCGCCGAGGACGACGGCAACCCAGACCCTCCGGGTGCGCTGACAATCGGTTGGACTGCGAGCGGACCGGGACAGGTGCGCTTCGCCAACCCAAGCGACCCTCGAACCACCGCCACCTTCCCGACGCCCGGCACCTACATCCTGACTTTGCGAGCCGACGATGGTGAGGTCTTCTCCCAAGACGCCGTGACCATCGCAGTCCGCGACACAACCGACCGCACGCCGCCCAGTCTCAGCACCACTCCTTGTGGCGACATCGTGAATCCGGGCGAGACAGTCTTGCTGAGAGTGGATGCATCGGACGAGACTGCCATGCGCAACATCGCGGTACAGATTCCCGCCGGCTTCGCCTCCCCTACCACGCAAAGCCTCAACTGCGCGCAGTCTACCGCCATATGCCGAGCGAACTTTTCGATTCGGCTTGCCAACCCGATCCCCTCCAGCTCCTTCACAATCACTGTCGAAGCATTCGACGTCGAAGGAAATCGTGCCGCCGAATCTTGCAACTTCAGCACACCCCCGCCCACCCCGACTGCCGGGCCCAGTCCGACACCGACGATTCCGCAACCGTTCGACCAGCCAAGCTTCCGCAAGATCATCGGAGTCGAAACCGCGGTTCCCGGATTCGAAGATTCGACCTTTCAAAACTGGGACATGGGCAGAGCAAAACTCGTCGATGGAACGATCGTTTTTTCGGCCACGTTCAGGGTCGGGTTCAACGAACAGCGTGGAATATTCGTCGCCAACGAAACCTCGGTGCAAACTGTCTGGCTGGACAACATGATCCTTCCCGGCACCGACGGACCAGAGCGGATTCGGGTCCGAACGGCGCGCAACGTCATGTTCGACGGCACCAACATCGCGTTCACCGCCGAGTCCGGCGGCCCCGGCGGAAGCGGTGGCCGCCATGTCTTCCTGACAACCGTCGGCGGCCAACCTATCGATCGCCTCGAACAAGGACAGATGCTCAGCGAGCGCGCGTCTGCGGTATTCGTGACCGACATCCGAAACCAGACTCTCGTAGGCGTTGCGAGCGGTGTGGGTCTCTTCTTCGTCCCACTGCGCGGCGGTCCATTTCCACTCCCCATCGCAATCGATGAAAACACCTCGATTCCCGGAGGAAACGGGACCTTTGGGCCCTTCGATACGCTCGTTGGTATCGGCCAGCGCGGTAACGAACCGCTCGTCGTTTTCCGCAACGGAGCAGACGACGTTCGCGACGGGGTCTATCTCGGTTTCCCGGATGGCTCCGTCGAGTTGATCGCCAACTCGGAAGATGCCCACCCGACCGACCGTGGGTCCTTCCGATTCTTCTTCGGATCGGCCTTTGACGACAGCAGCGGCGACGTTGCGATGATGGCCAGCGCCGGCGAGGGACTTCGCAAGGACGGCATCTTCGCGTCAAAGAGCGGCGTGCTGGTCACCGTCGCCGACGCACGCACGACCGTTCCAGGGTCGACGGGCCTGTTTCGCGACCTGGTAGCCGGCGTCGGCTTCGAGGACGGAATCATCACCTTCAGCGGCACCGACCCGGTAGGCCTATTCGCCGAGGTCGATGGCCAACTGGGGAAGATCGCCGCCCCTGGAGACACGATCAACGGGCAGGTCGTTCAATTTGTCAACGGCCTCAGCGACAAACTGATCCACAGTGGCGAAGTCGCGGTTGGATTGCGATTCGAGACCCCGGACTCGAGCTTCTCCGGTGGGATCTACATTGCCTCGTTCGACTAGCTCGTCAGAAAAAGCACAATGCCCTCGGGCCGATCCTAAAAGATGATCTGCACCGCCATCCCGATCAGCGAGAGAGTCCCGACGCCGAAGAGCAGCGCACGCCAAGGCTGGAGCCCAAAAGCATAGGCGAACGAGTGCAAGACTCGAGTGATCGTATACGTCCAACAGTAGTACGCCGCTCCCGTGGCGGACGCGCCACTTAGAACGTAAACCAGCCCGAGAGCAAAAAAGATGGGGATATTCTCACAGTCGTTGCGCTGAATTCGTAAGCCGAGGGCCACGGCCGGTTTTTCGAGCGGCTCTGCATCGGCGCC
This sequence comes from Deltaproteobacteria bacterium, assembly GCA_029262455.1. Classification (GTDB taxonomy): domain Bacteria; phylum Desulfobacterota; class Binatia; order HRBIN30; family CADEER01; genus CADEER01. The sequence goes on from JAJCZJ010000085.1 coordinate 88,629, forward strand.
ACGGCCAAATACTCGGGCATCTTCGGGATTCACATAGCCAACCGATCTTTGCCTTTGGATCCCGGTAAACACCGCCGCACCGATCATTTTCAGGGCGAGAACGGCCACACAGACCGAGTAGGTCTGAAACGCCGGGTTGGTCATTAGATCATTCATCGGGCGACCTCCTATTCGGAGTACGTCATGCCACCGATCGAGCGCTCCAGACAAGAGCCGTGGGGTAGGCATCGCACCACCAGGATGTGCTACACCCCCGAGCATGGCTGAAATCGACGGCGGAAGGGTCGCCGCCAAACAACTAAAGCACAGCGGGATTGATACGATCTTTGGGGTCGTCGCAGGCCCCATGATCGAAGTCCTGGCCGGTGCGCAGAACGAGGGTCTGCGGGTCATCGGATGCCGCCACGAAATGAACGGCGGGTTCATGGCTTCCGCCTGGGGCTACCAGAAAAAGCGACCAGGAGTTTTGGTCGTGGGATCGGGTCCCGGCATGACCAATTCCATCACACCGCTCTATGTCGCAACCGAGAGCGCCATGCCGCTGGTGGTTCTCGGCGGATCGGCCTTCGCCGGCACACGTGGCATTGGAGGGTTTCAAGAAGCCGACCAGATGGCCCTAGCGAAACCGGCCTGCAAGTGGACGGGACAGGTCGATGCCACCGATCGAATCGGCGAGTGGATTCACCTCGCCCTCGGCAAGGCCGCCAGCGGCCGTCCGGGTGGTGTCTATCTCGACTTCCCCGGCGAGCTGGTCGCAGCCAAGATCAACGAAAATGGCGCGCAACTCCGAGACGCTCCGACGATCACGCCGCCGGCGCCCGATGATGCAACCGTCGAGCGACTCGCGACCGCTCTCGCCGAGGCAGAACGACCCCTACTCGTGATCGGCAAAGGCGCCGCATGGGCAGACGCCGGCGAACCCTTGAAAACCATTGCCGATCTCGGAATCCCCTACGTCTGCTCGCCGATGGCGCGCGGAACCATCGCCGACGATCATCCGAGCTTCGCCAACGCGGCGCGCTCGATGGCGCTGGGCAATGCCGACGTCATCGTAATGTTCGGGGGACGATTCAATTGGATCTTCGGCCTCGGCCGCCGCCTCTCACCAAGTACAAAGATCATCCAGATCGATGTCGAGCCGGAAGAAGCCTACTCCGGCGCAGCCATCGACGAACTCGTAACCGCCGACGCGCGCGTGGCGGCAGGGCGACTCGGCCAAGCGCTGCGCGGCCGAAGACTACGCAGCGCCGACTCGGATTGGCTAAAGAGTCTGGCCGACAAAAGCACCGCCAACGAGGCCGGATTGCGCGCGTCGCTGGAAGACGACAGCACACCGATCAACCCGTATCGATTGGTCAAGGAGGTACGCGACGCACTGCCGCGCAACAGCATCGTCTGCGCAGAAGGCGAAACCATCATGGGGATCTGCCGCTCGCTCTTACCCAGCTACGAGAACCGATCGCGCATGAACGCCGGCACGACCGGGTGCATGGGCGTCAGCGCACCCTACGCACTCGGCGCCAAGCTCGCATGTCCCGACCGCCCCTCCGTCGCAGTTCTCGGCGACTACGCCTTCGGCGCCGCCGCCATGGTCGTCGAGACCGCCGCACGGGTCGGTGCCGCGCCGATCTTCGTCGTTGCCAACAATGAAGGCATCGCCGGCCACATGATCCAAGACTTCATGCTGCCGGCCGATTCACCAAAGATCGCCAGCCTGCTGCCGGCGCGCTACGACAAGATCGCTGAAATGGTCGACGGCCACGCCGAACACGTAGAAGATCCAAACCAAATTCGGCCCGCCCTGGACCGAGCACTAGCCGCAGACCGAGTCGCCGTCGTCCACATAAAAATAGACCCAAAAGCACGACGACTATCCGGATCAAACTACCTGCAATAACCGGCCGGAACCCAACCATGCCAGGAACAACGAGTCCCCAATCCCAGACAGTCCCAAAACCACACCGCAGATCCCCTCTACCAGCGAAAAAAACATCTTGCGTCAGCAGCCGCGTAACAAAGATCTCGTCTCTGCGCGGCGCGCGAAGATTTTCATCGGCAACGAAGATTGGGAGCTCCGACTGACGTCAGGCGATGGAGCGCAGCGAGGTCAGCGGAGCGCGTAGCGCGTACAGGAGCAATACCAAGACGGTGCAGATACGATCCGAGAGAACCAGATGCGCTACGCGGCTCGGGCGGAGCCTCGCCCTCCATCTATCTCGGGGCACCCCACCGACATCAATCATGAGCGCAGCGAACACGAGCCTGGGCTTTTCTATCAGCGTTCACCTGCGTCCATCAGCGGTTTGGTTCCGGCCATCGGCCGGGGTAGGTTCATTCGTGTTGATCCGTGTTCATCCGTGGCCAACTTCATAGACGTTTAAACTCCGGAGGACCCTCAATGCCCACGCCCTTAGAAGGAATCCGCGTACTCGACTGGACCATCTGGCAACAAGGCCCGGTCTGCTCGACGATGCTCGGCGACATGGGCGCCGAGGTGATCAAGATCGAGGAGCTCGAATCCGGAGACCCGGGTCGCCACCTCTTCGGCATCGGCGGCAAGAGCCTCGGAGAAAATTTCTACTTCGAGGCCAACAATCGCAACAAGCGCGGCATTGCCCTCAACCTGAAAAGCGAAGCCGGCACCAAGATCGTTCACGAGCTGGTCGCGAAATCCGACGTCTTCGTCCAGAACTTTCGCAAAGGGGTCGCCGGCCGTCTCGGCCTCGACTACGAAACCCTCAAGAAGATCAATCCGAAGTTGATCTACGCCAGCGCCACCGGCTACGGGCCGGAAGGTCCCGACAGCGGCGAGCCGTCGTTCGACCATCTCGGCATCGCTCGCTCCGGCATCATGAACGCGGCCGGCGAACCCGACATGCCGCCACTCGGCATCGCCGGAGGAATCGCCGACCAAATGGGAGCCGTCATGCTCGCCTATGGCGTGATGGCGGCAATCGTCGCACGCGAGCGCCACGGAGTCGGCCAGCAAGTTGACGCCTCCCATCTCGGTTCGATGGCGTGGCTCCAAGGGCTATCCGTGTCCTGCCTACTGATGGCCGGGTTCGCATTCCCGCGATCCTTCCGCGCCGAAGCCGGCAACCCATTGTGGAACCACTATCGCTGCGCCGACGACAAGTGGCTCGCCCTGGCGATGCTCCAGCCCGACCGCTACTGGGCCGACCTCGCGCGCGCTGTCGGCCGTCCCGAGCTGGCAGAGGACGAGCGCTTCAAAGACGCGCAAACTCGCGGTGCCAACGCCCCCGCCTGTGTCGCCCTGCTCGACGAAGCGTTCGCCACCAAGCCGCGCGACGAGTGGATGCAGATCCTACGCGACGACGCAGGCGACTTCATTTTCACGGTCGTCAACGAGGTGACCGATCTGAAAGACGATCCGCAAATGCTCGCCAACGACTACATCGCTGACTTCGACCACCCGGAACACGGCGCCATGAAAATGCTCGGCATACCCGTCGGACTGAGCGAAACCCCCGGCTCCATCCGCAACTCGGCACCACAACACGGCCAGCACACCGAAGAGATCCTGATCGACCTCCTCGGCTACGACTGGGAAGCGATCGGCAAGTTGCGCGAGGACGGAGTGCTGTAACGGAAATTCGATTGACACCGAACACGTGCGCACATAACCTGTGCGACATGAACATCACCCTATCAATTGACGAAAAAGTAGTCCGAGGTGCGCGCAAAGCCGCCCGCGCAATGGGGCTGAGCCTAAACGAACTCGTCCGAGCGTATTTGCGCTCGATCGCAACGCCCGGCTCAGCGGAGCAAGACATCGAAGAGCTGCGAAGTCTCAGCTTGGCCTCGAAGAGTCGATCGAATGGGTGGCGTTTCAACCGTGACGAACTCCATGAGCGTTCGTAGCTTCATCGACACCAGTATTCTGATCTACACAGACGACGCTAGAGCATCCGACAAGCAAGCCATCGCCCTCAACTTGATCGGTGAACTCCGACAAAACGGGAGCGGTGTTCTATCAACCCAGGTCCTGCAAGAATACTTCGTAGCCGCAACCCGCAAACTGCAGGTGCCCGCCGAGACAGCGCGGCGCAAAGTCGAAATCTTTTCAAATCTCGGAGTCGTTCAAATCCAACTGGATTCGATCCTCGGAGCAATCGATCTGCACCGGCTACACCATCTATCGTTTTGGGACGCCCTGATTTTGAAAGCTGCTATCGACAGCGGCTGTCGTACTCTCGTCACTGAAGACCTTCAGCATGGCCAATCAATCGCGGGCGTGGAAATTAGAAACCCGTTCGTCGAATCCCCGGACGCCTAACCATCCTTCACGCTACGGGTGTTGGCTACTGACCGCCACTACCTCGCCGGTCATGTAGGTCGAGTAGTCGCTCGCCAGGAAGACCATCACGTTCGCAACTTCCCACGGCTCGGCGGCGCGGCCGAAGGCTTCTCGCCCGACCAGCTCCTCGAGCAATCCGTCGGGCGTCACCTTTTCCAGAAACTTGTGCATCGCCAGGCTCGGCGCGACGCAATTGATGCGCACCCCGGCTTCGGCCGCTTCCATCGCCGCACAGCGAGTCAGCGCCATGACGCCTGCCTTGGCGGCGGCGTAGTGCGCCTGCCCGGGCTGTGCACGCCATCCGAGGACCGAAGCGTTGTTGACGATCACGCCGCTTTTGCGCGGCATCATGTGACGCATCGCCGCACGCGTCATCCGAAACGTCCCATTCAATGTGACGTCGAGAACGACGTTCCACTGATCGTCCGTCATATCGACCAGAGGCGCAAAACCACCGAGCCCGGCGTTGTTGATCAGCACATCGACATGCCCGAGCTCGTCCGAGGCCGCCGCCCAGAGGGCCTGCACATCCTCCTCTTTCGAGACGTTGCACAAACAACTCGCGACCGCGTGTTCCGATACCGCGGCCACACCGTCCACTGCCTCAACCAGGCGGCGTTCGTGAATATCGCTGATCATCACCCGCGCGCCTTCTTCGGCGCAGCGCTTGGCAACGGAAAAACCAATCCCAGTCCCCGCCGCCGCGGTGATCAACACATTCTTCCCAGCAAGAAGATTCTTGCCCGTCGGATACTCTGGTGCCTGCTGCATGAGTTACTTCTCCATTCCTTCCCAGGTTTCGAAAGGATTCCCCTCCCCGCCGGGAGAGTGTCGGTTAACGCGCCCGCTGAGGTCTTCCAAGGAATCCAAAACAGTTCCCCCTCTCCCCCCGGGAGAGGAGTATTGTTTGGGCTGCGCCCTCCATTTTGACTTTCGACACACTCCCAGGGAGAGAAGCGGCAGGGTGAGGACGCTACTTCGCCACCCGCGGCTCACGCGGCAATCCCAATGCCCGCTCGCCAATAATGTTGCGTTGAATCTGATTCGTCCCCGCATAAATCGTGTCGGAACGCGAAAACAAATACATCCGCTGCAGCTTCGACAACTGGTACGGGTCGCCTTCGGTAACCTCCGAGGCTGCCCCCAATACATCCATCGCCAGCTTGCCGAGGCTGCGATGCCAAGTCGCCCAATACAGCTTCGTGATCATCCCTTCACGGCTCAGCTCGTCACCATCGATCGCATTGCTCAGGACGCGCAACGTATTGAATCGCATGATGCGCAATCCGACCCAGGCGTCCGCCAGTCGTTGTCGCATGACCGGGTCATCGGCCGCCCCATTGCGCTCGGCAATCTCAAAGACCTCGTCGAGCTCGTTCTCAAAGTGCAGCTGTTGGCCGAGGGTCGACGCACCGCGTTCGAAAGCCAAGGTCCCCATCGCGATCTTCCAACCACCGTTGACGTCGCCGACGACGTTCGCTGCATCCGCGCGAGCATCCTCGAAGAAGACTTCACTAAACTCCGAGTCTCCCGTCATCTGCTCGATCGGTCGGATCTCGACGCCTGGCTGCTTCATCGGTACCAGGATGTACGACAATGACCGGTGACTCTGCCCGTCCGGATCGGTCCGGCAGATCACGAAACTCCAGTCCGACCACTGCGCCAGCGACGTCCAAACCTTTTGACCGTTGATGACCCACTGATCGCCGTCGAGAACCGCCTTGGTCTGTACGTTGGCCAGATCGGAGCCGGCATTGGGCTCAGAGTAGCCTTGGCACCAGAGCTCCTCGCCGCTGACAATTCCCGGCAGGAATCGCTGCTTCTGTTCGTCCGTGCCAAATGCGATCAGCGTCGGGCCGAGCAACGTCTCGCCAATGTGCCCGACGCGTCCGGGCCCGCCGGCTCGCGCGTACTCTTCGAAGAAGATCACCTGCTGCATCAGGGACAGGTCGCGACCACCGTGCTCTTTCGGCCAACTGACACAGGTCCAACCGCCCTCGCCAAGCTTCTTCTCCCACGCGCGACGCTCTTCGAACATCGAGTGCTCGTCACCCGGACCGCCACGCCCTTTGACCGCGGCAAACTCGCCCGTGAGATGATCGGCCATCCAACCCGACACCTCTTTGCGGAACGCCTCGTCTTCCTCGGTAAATCTAAGGTCCATCGTCCTCCAAACTATATCCTTATTCGGGCGCGACCCAAGGCCCCCGACGACTAGGCGAGCGGCTACAGCCAATCCTCTTCTTCGACCGCTCCCAGGGCGACGTATCGTGTGTATTCTTCTTCGCTCAGGCCCACGACGCCGATCAGAACGTTACGGTTGTCAGCACCAATCGCGCGGCCTGCGAACATAGTTTCGCCCGGATTGACCGTCAGCCCGGTGGGAATGCCGTCGGCGATGACGTCTCCTTTGACCTCGTGGGCAATCGTCTCGAAGAAGCCACGTTCGCGTAGATGCTCGTCGTGTTCGAACTTGTCCGCCGCCGTCTGCACCACTCCCGCCGCAACACCGGCAGCCTGCAGCCGTTGCATGACCTCGTACGGGTCGAGTGCGGCCGTCCACTTTTCGATTTCGATTGTCAGCGTCTCGGCGGCAGCTTGGCGCCCACTCAACGTTACGAGGCTGCTGTCCGCGGCCAGGTCCGGTCGTCCCATGACCTCGCACAACGATCGCCACTCCGTATCGTCAAAGACGGCAATCGCGCACCAACGATCTTCACCGAGGCATCGGTAGCAACCGTGCGGTGCCGCCTGCAACGACCCGTTACCGAGCTTTGCCGGGGCCCGACCCGTCGCAAGAGTCTCCATCACCAATTCGCCGACGACAGCGATCGAAGCTTCCAGCTGGGAGAGGTTTACCGTCTCTCCCTCACCGGTTCGCCGGCGTCGATCCAGGCACGCGAGAACCGCTACTAGACCGTGCAGCGCGCTCAGCGAGTCCGGATAGGCATACTGTGTCATCGTGCAGTCGCGTCCGGGAAACCCGGTCAATCGACTGAGGCCTGAGACCGCTTCGATGTTCGGCCCCCAGGTGACGTAGTCTTTGCACGGTCCGCTGTCACCAAAGCCGGTGGTCGAAAACAAGATTGCGTCGGGGTTCGCCTGGCGCAATTTCTCATCGGATAAACCGAGCTTGTCCATCACTCCGGTGGCGTAGTTTTCGATCACCACGTCAGCCTGCGCGACCAATCTCAGAGCGAGCTCGACACCTTCGTGTTTCGTGAGATCGAGTGCCACGCAGCGTTTGCCGGCGTTCCAGTCCGTGAGCCACGGCGACAGCTGCGTCTGCGCCCCGGCCTGGCGCATTTCCGGGGCAATGTACTGCCGTGTCACGTCCGGTCGCTCATTGGACTCGACCTTGATCACGTCGGCACCGTGATACGCCATGAAACGCCCGATCCAGGGACCAGCCATGCCGGCAGTGAACTCGACGACGCGAATCCCATCGAGCGCCGGCGCATCGGGCTCAGCCGTCGAGGGTGGCGGGCTCTCGGGCCGTTCGACGCCCCAAAGCGAAGTCTGATGCATTCCAAGCGGCACCACCGGCTCGGAGACTCGAAACGGAGTCGTCGCGAAGCGATACGGTTCCATCGGATATTGTACATCCGTGTCGTCTTGATCGACATCAACGAAGAAGCCGCGGTCGCGCAAATGGGGATCGACGACCACATCGGTCACCGAGTTCACCGGAGTAAACGCCAGATGCCGACGCTGCCCCTCGTGGTACATCTCAGCGACCGTGTGCCGGCTCGTCAGCTCGCCGACGAAGTGATCGATCAGCACCCGATGTTCGAGACGGTTCGCCGACGGACCCTCGAAGATCGGGTCCAGGATCGCCGACTCGCCGGTCGTCTCGTGAATCCAACCAGCCAGCGCGCGCCAGTGCGCCGGACGGTTCACCATGAGATAAATCGAACCGTCGCGACACCGATAAGATCCCGACGGAATCGAAGCGAACAGACCGCTCCCCATACGCCGCGGCACGATGCCGTCTTCGCGCCATTTGCCAATGCCGGTGACGTGGGCGACCGCGCAAACCACCTCCTGGATCGAGATGTCGACGCGCTGGCCGCGGCCACTCGCGCCGGCGTGCAACATGGCGAGGATCGAACTGGCCGCCGCGCAAGTCGAGGCCATGACGTGCGCGTGCGCCCCGCGCAACGTAACCGGTGGATCATCCGCCGCGCCGGTGACGTACGCGACGCCGCCCATTGCGTTGGCAATCAGATCGCAAGACTTAAAATCCCGGTGCGGGCCGCACTGACCAAAGCCCGTGATCGAAGTGACGACCAATTTCGGATTCGCTTCGAGCAGAGTATCGAGATCGAGCCCCAGCGCGTCGAGGGTTCCCGGTGCAAACGACTCAACGACGAGATCGGCATCGCGGCATAGCTCGACAAAGCGTTCGCGTTCCTCGGCAACCTTGAGATCGAGGACCAGGCTACGCTTGCCGGCATTGCGGTAGAGAAAGCCAAAACTATCCGCCGCACCGGACCTTGCACCCTGCCAGCGCGGCTCGGCAAAGCGTCCGGGATCGCCACCCGGCGCTTCGATCTTGACCACCTCGGCACCCAAATCTGCCAAGAGCTTGCCACAATATGAGCCACTTTCATCCGCGAGCTCGAGTACGCGCCGGCCCGCCAGAACACCAACCGACATTTTCAGACCATATCCACCACCACCCCATCTTGACAAACGGTCGTTTGGCATGGGAACTCTTGCGGCCTATCGGGAAACTTTTCGTCTCGCTAAATCAAGGCAAATCGGGCTACACAGGACCTCAGGAAGGTGTGGTGACTTATGGCTGATTCCTCTGGCTGGGATCACAGCGTAGACATTCTCGTCGTCGGCTCCGGCGCTGGCGCCATGACGACAGGAATCTATGCCCACGACCACGGATTGAGCGCACTCTTGATCGAAAAAACCGATCAATACGGCGGATCGTCTGCCATGTCGGGCGGTTCTCTTTGGGTACCCAACAACCACCTGATGGAAGCCTCAGGCGTCAGCGATTCACGCGAGGAGGCACTGAAATACCTGAAGCACATCACCCGCGGCGAAGTGCCCGACGCCAAGCTCGAAACCTACGTCGACGTCGCGCCGGAGATGTTGAAGTACCTGACCGACAAGACCCAGCTCAAGCTGATTTGCATGCCGAAGTATGCCGACTACTATCCAGAATCGCCCGGCGGGAAACCCGGTGCTCGATCGTGCGAGGCGGATCATTTCGACGCCAAGCTGTTGGAAGACGAATTCGAAAAGCAGCGCCCGCCAGCTCCGCAAGAGCTGGTAATGAACCGCATGTCGATGACCGCGACCGAGGCGCGCACCATTCTCACCGGCGCACCCGGCTGGATCAGCATGACCGTCAAGATGATGCTCCGCTATTGGCTCGATCCCAGCTGGCGTATGCGGACGACGCGCGACCGCACCCTGTCTCTCGGCAACGCCCTGATCGCCATGTTGCGTCGTTCGATGATGGACCGCGACATTCCGCTGTGGCTGAACACGCCGGCGAAAGAACTGATCGTCGAGAACGGCGCCGTCGTCGGCATTCTCGCCGAACGCGACGGCCAACCGATCCGAATCAAGGGCGAGAGGGGCGTCGTGCTTGCCGCCGGCGGCTTCGAGAGCAACGCCGCGATGCGCAAGAAGTACCTTCCGAATCCGACCGAGGCCGGTTGGACCGTGGCGAACCCGGGCAACACCGGCGAGGTCATCAACATGGGCATGGAGCTCGGAGCCGCTGTCGACCTCATGGACGACGCCTGGTGGGGTCCGACGACCGTCGTCCCCGACGAAGACCGCGCACGCATGTTGGTCGTCGAGAAAGGTTTGCCCGGCTCGGTCTTCGTGAACAAACGCGGCGAGCGTTTCATGAACGAGGCCATGCCCTACAACGACATCTGCAAGGCGATGTACGAGAACCACTCGGAAGAATCACCGTCAGTCCCCTGCTACATGGTCTTCGACGCCACCTATCGCAAAAAGTATCCCTGCGGCCCGATGCTCCCAGGTGCGCAGCAACCGGATTTCTTCCTACCGAAGAAGCTGACCGAAACGCGTTACCTGAAGAAGGCAGACAACCTTGACGACCTCGCCCGGCAGCTCGGCGTCGACGCGGAGAATCTCAAGAAGACGGTTGCACAGATGAACGAGTACGCGAAGACCGGCAAGGACCCCGACTTCCAGCGCGGAGAGAGTGTCTTCGATCAATACTACGGAGACGCCAACGTCAAACCGAACTCCTGCCTCGCGCCGATCGAGACGGCACCGTACTACGGTATCGTCGTCTATGCCGGCGACCTCGGCACCAAGGGCGGCCTGCGCACGGACGAAGCCGCCCGCGTCCTCAAAGAATCGGGCGAGGCCATCCCCGGCCTCTACGCGATCGGCAACTGCTCGGCGTCAGTGATGGGCCGAACCTACCCAGGCGCTGGCGGCACCATCGCCCCGGCGATGACGTTCGGCTACATCGTCGCCCGCGACCTGGCCAGCGCCGCAATCGCAGAACAGAAGGCCAGCGCTTAACAGCCCGTTGAAAAACAGGACACGCGCTGCAAATGGTCGTTGAGCGCCATGGCTGCGTTGCGAAATCCTCAACAAAAGTCCCGACTTGCCTCCCACCTCCGCCAAAGGCTTTGGTGGACAGGCCGGCTTCGCGCCTTGCCCTGACGCTCAAATCCTCATTTTCGCTTGCGCGCCTGTTTGTCAACGGAGCAAAGCCAGGCAAGTCGTTGTTTTCTGGATCTGCGTAGCAAAGATCTCGTTTCTGGTCGGCGCGCGAGGAGCCGATCAGAGAAAACCGGACCCGCTACGCGGCTCGGGCGGAGCCTCGCCCTCCATTTTTCTCGCTACACCTCCACCGACATCAACAACGAGCGCAGCGAGCGCCACCCTCAGCCTTAGCCTTTCTTCGCGATCTGCGTTCATCGGCGTTCATCCGCGGTTTGATTAACGGCCAGTGGCTGGTCCGCGTTCATCCGTGGCCAAGTTCATCGTCCGCATTACCAGCGTTCACCTGCGTTCATCCGCGGTTTTGGTTCCGGCCGCTGGCCGGCTGGGTCCATCGGCCTCATCCGCGGATAAAATCTCTTTGCAGCCAGGTAAGGTGAGCTACTGAGTAAAACATCTCGACAATACACGAGGTTCCCCTCGCAACCCTTTAGAATTATTCGTTTGACTATCTCCTCCACCCCCTGCTATTTCCCAAAATATCAGTTCGTGTTTTAGACTGCTGCTGAGTACGTGAGTGGTGTGGGGAGGTGGGTATGGAAGATATTCGCAGGTCATTTCTTTGGCTGGCCCTGGCCTGGGGTGCCGCCGTGGCCCTACTGGTTGCCGACGCCGTCGTAGCGCGGGCGCAGTCGGAATCGCGAAGCAAGACGGTCGAAGAGATCGTCGTTACCGCGCAAAAGCGTGAGGAGAACCTCCAAAAGTCAGCCCTGTCGGTCACCGCCATCGGAGGCGATTTCCTCAACCAGACGAACTTTCAGAACGTCAACGACATCCGTGAGTTCGTGCCAAACCTCAATATGCACTCCAACACCGGAGGCAACACCGGCACGACGGTCTCGATTCGCGGCGCCATCACCGGCGACCCGATCATCACCTTCGAGCCCGCGGTCGGCATTTATGTCGATGGCCTCTACATCTCGAAAACCAAGGGATCGCTTTTTGATGCGCCAGACTTGCAGCGCATCGAGGTCCTGCGCGGTCCGCAGGGGACGTTGTACGGTCGCAACACCATCGGCGGCGCGATCAATCTGATCCCGAACAAGCCAGGCGAGGACCCATACGCGGAACTCACTCTGGGAACAGGCAACTTCAACGCCTTCAAGACAATCGCGGTCCTCGACTCCGGAATGTACGACTTCGGCCCAGAGGCAAAGCTCGGCCGCCTCGGCGTCCGCGGCGCCATCGCCTATCGGCTACGGGATGGCTTCTATGACAACCGAGACGTCAATAACGTCGGGTTCGACAACCTCGGCACCAGCGACTTCGAGGACATGGACCGTTTTTCGTCACGATTGGGCACGCGCTGGCAGATCACAGATGAGCTGACCTTCGACTACACCTTCGAGTACTTCCGATCGCGTGAAAATACGACCGCTTTTCAGCTCAGTGGACTGCGACCGAACGTTCCCGGACCCAACGGAGAGCCCAGCTCAGCGGTCGACCTTCTAGGCGGAGCATTTGCAGCGCCGCCTGGGTCGTTCGTTCGAACCAGCCGAGCTGACGCGATCGGGAACAATCTGATCATCACCCACGCGGGCGTCGGGATCCCGGGCAAGACCGGCCCCGATTTTGTCCGTCCAGGCAACCCCGTCGACGTCCGAATGCATAACCTCACACTGACATACGAGCTCGATGACCTCGGACCACTCGGGGACGTTACGCTGAAATCGATCAGCGGTTTTCGCAATCTCGATCTCCAAGAAAATCAGGATCTCGACGGATCCCCGCTACGGATTACCGACTTTCAGCTGAAAGCCGAGCAGAAACAGTTCAGCCAAGAACTCAACGCCGTTGGGGAGGCCGCCGACGGGATGGTCGACTACGTGGCCGGCGTCTACTACTTCGAGGAACGCGGATTCGAAGACAATCCACAAGTCATTTTCGGAGACCTAGCGGGGTTCGCAACGACCGCCTTCGATTCGTTCAACGGCTTTGACAACACTGCGATTGCACCCTACGGCCAGTTCACGGTCAGGCCGCCAATTCTCGAAGATCGATTGAGTCTGACCGCCGGAATTCGTTACACCTACGAAAAAAAGAGAGCTTCGCGCAGATTCAAATGTCTGACTCCGGGTACGCTGATGCCGTGTCTCGGATTCCCGGAACAGGACGTCGGGGATGCACTTTTTGCCAGCGCATCCGAAGGGTTCCAAGAATACTCCGCGATGGGAAACATCGCCTACGACTTCACCGACGACGCATTGGGATACTTCCGTTTCGCGCAAGGGTTTAAGAGCGGTGGATTCAACGGCCGCGCGCCTCTGCAAAACATCGAAGACGCAGCAAAGTTTGGGCAGGTCGACGAAAACGGCAACGTCATCGGAGACTTGCCACTCTTCGAAGTCCCATTCCCCGAAGAACGCATGATCTCCTATGAGGCGGGCTTCAAAACCGAGTGGTTCGACAACCGTCTCCAGGTGAACGCGGCCGGCTTTCTACAAGAGATCGGCAACAAGCAGGTCTCCGACTTTGTGGCCGGTACAGCGATCGGTGCCGTAACCTTCGTGCGAACTGCGGACCAGCGATTCTGGGGTTCCGAGGTCGAGGCTGTCGCGGTTCCGACGGAGGGACTCAATCTTCGCTTCGCCTACGGCCTGCTGCTCTCCGAATACACCGAGCTCAACGTCACAGGCGAAGGCAAGAACAAGGACACCGCCGCGATCCCCAATGCCCCAGAACACACGGTCTCGTTCGGCGCCGCTTACACGCCCGAGCCCTTCGACTTCGGCGTCCTCACCATCGCGGCCAACACCTATTGGCAAGACGACGAGGACTACCTGCTGTTCAGCAACGATTTTATCCGCCAGACCAACTATTGGCTGGTCAACGGCCGCGTTTCACTCGGCGAGATTCCAGCGGCAAACGGCACCATCGACCTGGCCGTCTGGGGACGCAACCTGCTCGACCAAAACTACCGAGTCTTCGGAATCGACTTCAACACGCTGGGCTTCGCCGGCAACACCTACGGCCCACCCCGGACATTCGGCTTCGACCTGGCCTACAAATGGGGAGGAGAGAACGGCTAGGCTGCCTTCTCCCAGGTTTTGCGCGTCGCGAATGGCGCCACCCGCGGCCCTTCCTAACGGAAGGGCCGCAAACGTTTGCGAGCCCTCGTCGTTCGGCCGATTCGTGGCCTCGACCAGTCCCATCGGCCCGATCTCGAGGTGAAAACTCCCTGTGTTGACACAAAACCCACATAAAATTACCATTTGGCAATGGATAATGGTACGATCACGATCGACAAGGCGGGACGCGTCGTTTTACCAAAAGCTGTAAGGGAGCGCTTGGGCATCCGCCCGGGATCAAGCGTGTGCTTCAGACTTCGCGAGAACCATCTCGAACTCTTCGCCGCAGACGAAGAACCTGTCCTGGTCAAACGCAACGGATGGTGGCTCCACCGAGGCGGCTCGGAAGAAGATCTCACGTCAGCTGTTCGGGAACATCGCGAGAACCGTCTGAAGAAACTCTCTTCGTGAAAGTCTTCTGCGACACATCGGTTCTGGTAGCGTCCCTCGTGCCAAGCCATGCCCATCACGGTCGGGCGACCAACATCATCGAAGGAATCCTTGCCGGCCGGGACACCGGCGCCATTGCAGCTCACGCCCTGCTCGAAACCTACGCGGTCCTCACCAGCTTGCCACTCACCCCGCGAATCGGCCCGGTGGCCGCCGAGAAACTGGTGACGTCCAACCTCGTCGCACACTTCGACGTGGTCGCACTCACGTCGCGCGAGTACGCAGGCCTAATTCGTTCGCTACCGGACAACGGCACGATGGGCGGCGCGGGCTACGACGCGCTCCATCTTGCCTGCGCCGAGAAAGCATCCGCCGATCGAATCTACACGTTCAACGTGTCAGACTTTCGGCGGATCAACCCGGTACTGGCAGACAAGATCGTCGCACCCTGAGAGGATCCGTGTAGGCTCAGCCTGACAATCGCGGCTCACCATCAACGACACCCAAGTGCGTGGTTGTTGGTAGGCTAAAGCCTACCCTACGACGGCGCACGAGGGCGCTAATCCAGCACGTCTGCCGCAATCAATTCCTCGAGGTAGCGCGAATCCCACCACGAGAGCTGCAGCTGTTTGGCGCGGCGGAAGTAGAGCTGGATGTCGTACTCGATCGTGAAGCCCATGCCGCCGTGGATCTGCTCGGCCATTGCCGTTACGTCGCGATAGGTCTGACAAGCAAACAACTTCGACATCGGCGCCAATCGCGCGATCGACTTATCGTTCGACCGCGCCCAAGCTGCCTCGTAGACAAGGGTCTTGCCACCGTCGACCGTCGTCGAGGCATCGGCCATGTAGTGGGACAAAGCCTGGAATGCCCCCAGGGGTTTGCCGAACTGCTCGCGGTCGAGCGAATACTTCACGGTCATCTCGAGCGCCTTTTCGGCGCCACCAATCGCCTGGGCCGCCGCTAAGATGATAGCGTCGTGCATCACCTTGTCCCATGTCGCCCAGCCACTGTTTTCGGCACCGATCAGGTTCGCACTCGGAACCCGAACATCCTTGAAATCGACCCGATACTGGGTGTCCGAAGCCAGCGTCATCTGTTGCGTCAGCGTAATCCCGGCGGAATCGCGATCGACGAGCAGCAGAGACACGTCTTTATCGCCGTCACCAGTTCTCACCAACACCACGAGCTGCGCAGAGTTCGCAAACAGCACGTGACGCTTAGCCCCGTTGAGCACATAGGCGTCGCCGTCTTTCACGGCCCGCATCTGCACTCCCTTGGCGCCGTAACCGTTCTGCGGCTCCAACCAAGCCGGCGTCAGAATTGTCTCACCCGTAACGACCTTCGCCAGGATCTCTTTCTTCTGCGTGTCGTCGCCGGCCTCGACAATCGCGCCGGCAGAGACGATGCAGCTGACAAAGTGTGGCGTCGGAGCGAGAGAGCGGCCAAACTCTTCGTAGACCACGGCAGCGTCCAGCATGCTCATACCGCTACCGCCGTACTGCTCGGGCAGAGTCAGCCCCAAAAGACCGAGCTGGCCGAGCTGCGACCACAGGTCGCTCGGGAAGCCAACCGGATCGTCTTCGAGTTTGCGCACGATTTCGACGGGTGCGTACTTCTCGCACACACTGCGAACGGTCTCGCGAAGCATTTCTTGTTCTTCGGTGAAATCTAGATCCATGGTCTCTGCTCCCAGCTTGGGTGTTCTAGTTTGGCGGCTTCGTTCATGCGATCCCCTCACCACGCCCTCTCCGGGGGGAGGGGACTCTAGGGAAGGTCGTGCAAGTAACGAAGATACGTTCTATGGATTCCAGTCGTTGCCTTTTCGGCTCCAGGGATTGTCGTTTGCGTCCGTCGGAACAGCGACGCGAACCTCACAACTCGTGCAAAGCCGGTCACCGACCGATACTTCGACGTTGAGATGCGCCCACGCACAGCCGCTATCGTCCTTCTCGACCGTTTCAACCTGCCCGCTAAAGATCATCTGTTCGCCCGGGTAAATCGAATCCTTCATACGGAACTTCATCCGGCCGAGGCGACCACGCGGCCCTGTCCAGTCGGTGACATAGCGTTCGAACCAAGCCGCCAAGTTCGGTGTGTTCATGAAGATGTCCTTGGTGCCGTTGCGGTTGATCGCAAAGTCGCGATCGTGATGCATCGGTCGCCAGTCGCGGCTTGCCAGCGCGCCCAAAATGACCGTGGTTGCGCTGACATCGTACGCCAAAGGTTCGAGCTTCTGCCCAGCGGTGACTTGGTCGGCGGTGAGATTCGGCATCGTCACGCCCCCCTCTTGTAACCAAAGCCGGTGTACAGCTCTTTTGCGACCAAGACTTCGTTCTGATTCAGGTACTGAACCTCGATAATCCAGAAGCGGCCGGTTCCCAGTTTCGTCGTCTTCGGTTCGCTCACAGAATGCAGGATCTGGCGCGTCACCAGGCGATCGCCCGGACGTACGGGTTCGTAGAAAATGATCTCGTTGTCGCTCATGACCGCCTCCGGCAGGTCGAGCGCCTCCTTGAGATCGAAGTGAACCTGCAACGGTTGCGCCTGCTTCGTACGGCCCGGCGCCCACAGGTGAGGACGGAACCAAACCGAGATCATCGTCGGCGGCGCGATCGGCCCGTCCGTCAGCTCCGCAGCCAGATCGTCGTCCCAAAACAGCGGATTGCCGTTCTCCACCGACGAACACGTCGTATACATGTAGCCCCGCTCAACCGGGAACTCGGTCTCCTCTTCGTACCGGGTTTGACCGATCCAGGCTTGAACATCTTCGGGTAACGACACTTCAGACTCCTCGCGATTCACTCGACGGCGCCGCTGTCCATGAGCTGTTCCAGCTCGGCCGAGCCGACACCGATCTTCTCCAAGATTTGCCTCGCCTCGGTCTGGTCGGGATCAGGGACGTGATGGGTGGGTTGTTTGCGAACACCACCAGCCAAGATCGGACCGACTTGCCGGAAGGGACCCTCCTCTACGTGCTCGGCGGTCATGAAGATGCCCCGAGCCTGAAAATGCTCGTCTTCAACCAGCTCAGGAATCGTCAGCACTGGTGCGACACAGGTGTTGTTCGGCGCCAGCTCGGCGACCCAGTCATCGCGATCCTGCTCGCTGAACTTGATTCGAAAAGCAGCTCGAATCTCGTCCTGCTTGTCGTCGTTCATCTGGTGCTCGATATACTCGTCGAGTCCAAGCCGCTTGCACAACTCTGCGTAGAAGTGCGGCTCAATCGCACCTACTGACAACCACTTGCCGTCCTTCGTTTCATAGAGGTCGTAGAAAGCGTACTTGCCGGTGAGCAGAGCCTGCCGCGGCCCGGCGACTTCGCCGGTGGCCAGGTACTGATCGATACTCAGCGACATCAGGGACAAGACACCCTCAGTCGCCGACACATCGAGATAGGCGCCCTTGCCGGACAACGAACGCTTCACCAGCGCTGCCAGGATCGACAGCACTGCCTGCATGCCACCACCGGCACTGTCGGCGACCGTCGCGCCGGGAATCGGCGGACCTCCGTCGGTGCGAGGTTCGGTACACGCCAGAAAACCACTGAGCGCCAGGTAGTTGATATCGTGCCCAGCCCACTTCGAATAAGGCCCGTCCTGACCGTAGCCGCTGGTCGAGCAGTAAACGATGCCAGGATTCACTTTCGACACTGCCTCGTAGTCGATCCCCAGCCGGCCAACGACTCCCGGCCGGTAACTCTCGATTACAACGTCGGCTTTCTTCACCAACCTAAAGAACGTATCGACGCCGTCAGAGTTCTTGAGATCCAACCGCATGCGCTGCATGCCGCGACCGGCTCCATAGGTGTGGTATGGAGGCCGTATTTGTACAGCACCCTTCTTGCGCGTCGGTCCGATCTTGACGACCTCCGCACCGTAGTCGGCCAGTACGCGCGACGCACGCGACGCGGGACCGACACTCGACAAATCGACGACGGTCACGCCCGCGAGGAAATCCTCGCTGCCCATGAGCTAGAAGTTCTTCGGCAATCCGAGCTTACGGCGCGCGATGATGTTCTTCTGAATCTCAGAGGCGCCGCCACCAATGGTATCAATCACCGTGTACCGATAGGTCGACTCCGAGCGCCCCTTCATCGGCGCGTCTTCCGTCTTCACCCGCAGCTGCCCGCCCGGACCCGCAATGTCGGTCGACGCGTTCGCGAGTCGTTTCGACAACTCCGTCGCGTAGAGCTTGTAAGCCGAAGCTTCGCAGGTCGGCGGCTTGCCCCCCTTCATCGACTTGTCGACGAAGCGCAGCCCAAGCACACGCGCGACCTCCCCCTCAGTGGTGAGTTGGGCGATCTTCTGCCGGATGATCGGGTCGTTTTTCAGTGGCTCACCATCGCGTGTCTCTGTCTTGACGTACTCCGTCAGCACTTCCATGCGCTGATCGATCGGCGAGTAGGTGAACATCGTGAACCGTTCGAGATCGAGAGCTTCCGAGATATATTGGAAACCCTTATTGAGCTCACCGACACGGTAATCGTCGCCGACATACACATTGTCGAAGTAGACCGAGTTCGTTCTCTCGTCTCCAATGGTGTTGATCCCCTGAATCTCGAGACCTGGGTGATCCATCGGAATCAGGAACAGCGAGATGCCGTAGTGCTTGGCGACCTCTGAATCCGTCCGTGCCCCGACCCAGTACCACTCCGCGAAGTGGGCCGACGTCGTCCAGATCTTCTGCCCGTTCAGGCGCCAGCCGTCGCCGTCGCGGGTCGCCTTGAGTTCCATCGCTGCGGCGTCCGAGCCGGCCTGCGGCTCACTGTAGCCAACCGCAAACTCGACGTCATTATTTAGAATCTTCGGAAGAAACTCGGCCTTGAGCTTGTCGCTGCCGTGGCGAATCAGGGTCTTGCCAATAATCCCAACACCTTTACCGATCTGTGGCCCCCCGCGGCGCGCCAGCGCCTCATTGAGGATGTACTCGTAGATCCCCTCGCCTTCCTTGCCGCCGTATTTCTTCGGCCAAGTCATGCCCAACCAACCTTGGTGACCCAGCTTGCGCATGAAGGCGCGGCGTTTCGGCGTATCGACGATCTGCGCCATGTTCTCGCGCGTCACATCGAAGACATCGGGGTCGTCGTTGGCATTGAGAAAGTCGTCGACTTCCTTGGCGTACTCTTGCTGCTCCGACGTAAATTCGAAATCCACGTTGATGTACCTCCCTGCCGAGGAAGCGTCGCGAAGCCCACGAATCTCCCCCAACTGCCTTCCCGAGCGACCCGCGCCCTGTGTTTGACGGGTTGCTGGAACTCCCGGAAAGCCTAAACATTCCCGGCTGCCCGACAAGGGACCCGGCAATACCTCTTCCGACTTTTTGACTGGAAACTCAGGTTCTTATAGCATGCCGAAATTCTCAGGCAAACGATCGTTTGTCTGGCAGATCCCCATAAGGAGCGCTACGTGAGCCTCAAAGTCGAAACCATTCTCCTCAGCCTGGAGGCGGATCAATACGCCGGCAAAGGACAGGCCGCTCCCGGCATCGCGGACTACGCCAAGGCCGCCCGGGAGATGGAAAGTCTGGGCTTCGATCATCTAACGACAGCTGAGGCCGGGCATGACCCATTCCTCCCTGTGGCGATCGCCGCCGAGCATACCGAACGGGTGAAACTCGCGACCAACGTGGCGATTGCGTTTCCACGCAGCCCGATGGTCACCGCTCAACTCGCCTGGGACCTCCAGAACTACACCAAGGGGCGCTTCCAACTCGGCATTGGTACGCAGGTCAAAGGTCACAACGAGAGACGCTACGCAGCACCGTGGACGGCGGCACCGGGTCCGAGGTTGCGCGACTACGTCGGTTGCCTGCGCGCCATGTTTGCCTCGTTTGCGTCCGGCAAAACCGAGAGCTTCGAAGGCGAGCACTACCAATTCACCATGCTCCCACCGTTCTTCAATCCGGGTCCGATCGAGTACGCCACTCCGCCGATCCATCTCGCCGCGGTCAACAAATACATGACGCGACTCTGTGGGGAGATGTGCGACGGCCTGCGGCTGCACCCGATCGCTACCCTGAAGTACACCAAGGAAATCCTTCTGCCGACGATCGAGGCCGGTGCCAAGAAAGCCGGCCGACCGGTGAGTGACATCGAGATCATCGGCGCGCCGTTCCTGGCGATCGCCCCGGACGAAGCCGGGGTGGAAAAGGCCAAGGCAGAAACACGACAGCGAATCTCCTTCTACGCCTCCACCCGCACCTACCACTCGGTGCTCAACTTCCACGGCTGGGAGGAAGTCGGGGCGAAGCTCCACCAGTACTCGGTCGAGGGCAAGTGGGCGGAGATGCCAGGCCTCATCACCGACGAGATGCTCGATGAGTTTGCGCTGATCGGAACCTACGACCAGCTCGCCCAACAAGTCGCCGACCGTTGCCCCGGCGCCTTCACCACCGTCATGTTGGACATGCCGCACGACCTGCGTCGCGACAAAGACCGGGTCAAGGACATCGTCCGAGACATCAAAGCAATCAAAGCATAGCAGAGCCTCCGCGCACCGCCCAAAAAGGACAGAATCCATGGCTGAGAAAGACCACTACCTATTCGAAGTGAAGGACGGAATTGGCGTCGTCACGTTCAACCGACCCGACAAGCTGAACGCGGTCAACTGGGACCTCGCCAGCGACCTCGTGCAGTTGTTTCGCGACCTGCGTTTCCGCGACGATGTTCGCGTCATCGTCTTGACCGGCGCCGGACGTGCCTTCTGCTCCGGCGGCGATGCGGAGTTCTTGAGCGGCGGCGATGATCGCCCGCTGCCCGGATTGTCCGAGCCCGATCGCTACCTGGAGCGCTACCAGCGCAAGACACCAGCGGGTCCGTTCGCCGAATTCACCCGCATGATCATCGAGGTCGAGAAACCCGTCATTGCCGCCATCCACGGACCGGCGGTCGGCGCGGGTCTTGCGTACGCACTGGCTTGCGACAGGCGCTTTGCCGACAAGACGACGCGCATGTCGGCAGCCATGGTGCGCCTCGGCTTCTCCCCCGACTGCGGGATCACCTACTTCCTACCGCGCATCACCAGTCTCAGCACCGCCCTGATGATGGTCGAAACCGGGCGCATTCTCGACGCCGAAGAGGCCCACAAAGAAGGCCTGATCGACCAGCTCGTCGACGAAGGCAAAGCGCTCGAGGCGGCGATGGAGTACGCCGGAAAGCTCGCCAAAGGCCCGAGCGTCGCCATCGACTTGGCGCGCCGCTTCATCCACAAGTCACTGACTTCGACGCTCGAAGAGATTCTCGACTACGAAGCGGTCGCTTCGACGATGTCGGCAGCGACCCACGACGCGCGAGAAGGAACACAATCGTTCATTGAGAAGCGCAAGCCGGTGTTTAAGGGGTATTAGCCCGTCGGAACACGCGCACCCGCACAAATCCCCTCTCCTGACCGAGACTGTCCATTCAATGCAGATTTCCAATTCCCATCGACCAACCCACCCGCATCCCCTCTCTCTCCGGAGGCTCAGTCGATTCATGCAGCGACATAGTATTGCGGGAATCCCGAAAGCCTTCCCCTCTACCTCCCTCCTGCGCTCTGCGAGCTTCGGAGGACATGCCGGGAGAGGGTTAAGGGTGAGGGGATCAAAACGCCAACTTCCTTCTTGCCCGTGTGCCGCAGTGCTTTCGCGCGCACGTTCAAGAACGAACCCCCACCTTTCATCCTCTCCCGCGTGCAATGCGGGAGAGGAGATTCTGTTGGGCTTTGCCCGTCATTTCGAGAAAATCGACAGCCCTTGTTAAGGAGGGGTACTGGCTTCTTGGATTTATGGCTACTCCGAAGATCAAAAGAGATATGGGCAAGGCGGCTTCGTTGCGGCCGGCGCGCGAGGTTACGCATTGGGACCGGGAAGCCGATGTCGTCGTCGTCGGACTCGGCGCGGCCGGCGCATGCGCCGCGATCGAAGCGTCGGAAGCCGGGGCCGAGGTGATCGCGCTCGAGCGCATGAGCGGAGGCGGCGGCACCTCTGCCTTGTCCACCGGGCAGCTCTATATCGGCGGCGGCACGCCGATTCAGAAAGCTTGCGGATTCGACGACACACCGGAGGAGATGTTCAAGTACCTCATGGCCACGTGCGGCCCCGGTGAAGACGAAGCCAAGATCCGCATGTATTGCGACCAAAGCGTCGGCCACTACCACTGGTTGGTGGAACACGGCGTCCCCTTCAAAGAGTCATACTACGGCGACGGTTCCTACACGCCGACCGACGACTGCCTCAGCTACTCAGGGAGCGAGCAGTCGTACCCGTACTGCAACATCGCCAAACCGGCGCCGCGCGGCCACACGGTCCAACAAGATGGTATCGAGGCAGGCGCACAGCTGATGCGCAGCCTGATCGCAGCCGTCGGCAAGACGACGGTAAAAGTCCAAGAGGACAGCCTGGTCAAGACTCTGGTGATGGACGACGACACGCGCGTCACCGGTTGCGTTGTGCGCTATGAGGGCGAGGAACAACTCATCCGGGCGCGCAAGGGCATCGTCCTGTGCGCCGGCGGATTCATCAACAACCGCGACATGGTGTACCACTACGCGCCTGAACTGTGGCGCTGCCGCTATCGCGCCGCCAGCGACGGCGACGACGGCCGCGGCATCCGCATGGGCATGGGCGCCGGTGGATCAGCCAAGCGCATGGAAACTGGATGTATCGTTCTGCCGTATACGGTCCCGAAGATCCTGATGAACGGCATCTTCGTCAACAAACGGGGCATGCGGTTCATCAATGAGGACCTCTACCAGACCACAGTTGGTGAGGCAGCGCTGTTGCACCAAGAAGGCCACGTCTACCTGATCTGCGACAACGAGTGTTTCGAGCGACCGTTCGCGCCGACCGAGATTGCAGCGGTCGAGGAGTCCGTCGCCGATCTGGAGAAGTCGCTCGGCATGCCCGAAGGCGTCCTGCAGAACACGATCGAGATCTACAACGAGCACGCAGCCAACGGCGACGATCCGATCTTCCACAAGGGCAAGCAGTATCTGCAACCACTGACCCATCCGCCCTACGCCGCCCTCGACTACCGCGTCGAGAACTCACTCTACACAGTGTTCACCATGGGCGGGCTGCACACACTTCCGACCGCACAAGTCCTCGACCCGGACGGCGAAATCATTCCCGGCCTCTACGCGGCAGGACGCACGACATCGGGGCTGGCCGCCCAAGGTTACAGCAGTGGATTGTCACTCGCCGATGGAACTTTTTTTGGACGCATGGCCGGAAGGCACTTGACCGATCGAGCTGTCCCGCCCGCCTAGACGCCTACTTCTTGCTCCCAAACGCACCCGCTTCGCTGAGCTCCGCAACCTTCTCCGCATCGTAGCCAAGCACACGTTCGAGCACCGCTTGATTGTGCTCGCCCACCGTCGGCGCCTTTGACGGCGTTGGCATGGGAGCGTCCGCGAACTTCACCGGGTACGGCATCATCTCGGCCCCATGTCCGTCGACTGGATACATCGGAAAGCGATCCTTGAACTGCGGGTCATCGGCGATCGTCTTCGGCGTGTTGACTGGCGCAATCGGAAAGTTCTTTTCGTTGCCTTCGTGCAACCACTCGTCGGAGGTTTTGGTTTTGAAGATGTCACGCAGCATCGCCTGGAGCTCGCGGTTGTGGCGCGCGTGGTCGGCGAATTTCGAACCGGGCCACTTCTCAAAGAGGTCGACGCGCCCGACGGACTCGCAAAAATTCTTCCAGAAAGCCTGCTCGGACGCCATGAACAGCACATGGCCGTCCGATGACTCGTACATCTGATAGCGCACGCCCTCTTTCATCCCGGCAGTGCCCGGCGCGCGTCGCTCATAATTGTCCGCCTTGTTGCCAGTCACTTCCGATTCCGGGCGCTCGTACGCTTTCCAGCTCTCGATGCGATACCAGTCCATATAGGCCGTCGCATCCGATTGCGCCAGCTCCATAGAACAACCCTCGCCTGTCGAGCGCGCTCGGATGACGCCCGCAAGAATCGACAACGCGCCAAACATCGGTCCAGCGTGCAGCCCGACAGAGGCGTGTTCTGGAATGTAGCAGAAACCCTCGTCGTCATAGGCCGGCCTCACAATCCCGCCCCAGGTATCAAACGCGATGCCGTGCGCCGGAAGATCGCGATACGGGCCGGTCGCTCCGTAGCCCGAGATGCTGCAGAACACGATCTTCGGATTGACCTCGCGCATCCGCTCGTAGCTGAGCCCGCGCTTGGCCAACGCCCCTGGACGCATTGCTTCGACGACGATGTCGGCACCGCGAACCAAATCCAGATAGACCTCGACGGCAGCGGGATTTCGAAGGTCCAGCGTCAAGCTCTTCTTGCCGCGGTTGATATGCAAATGCAGCAACGAAACCCCGTCGATGATCGGCCAGGTCATTTCGCGCACATAGTCACCAGACGGTGATTCGACCTTGATGACGTCCGCACCCATGTCCGCAAGGTGCGTCGTGATCGCCGCGGGTCCGAGCATCGAGCTTTCGATGACACGTACACCAGCAAGTGGGGCTGAGTTCGAATTGGACATGAGAGGGACCTCCCGGGGCGAACGATCTCACCTCGTAGAGATGGCAACCTACGCCCGATTGGATCAGTAGTTGGATCTGGGGCGAGCTAGCTCTTCAGCACGACCGCCGTCGCGTTACCGCCCAGCCCAATGGTCTGGCACATCCCAACCTTGGCATTCGGGACCTGCCGCTCGCCGGATTCTCCACGTAGCTGCCACCCGACCTCGCAAATTTGAAACAAGCCCTGTGCCGTCGTCGCTTCACCAAACGAGATGAAGCCACCGCTCGGATTGATCGGCAGCTTGCCTGTCGGGATCGTTTCGTTGTTTTCGAGCAACCATTCAGACTGACCTGGCTCGCAGAGACCAAACTCCTCCGGAAACGCGAGCTCGTAGTACACGGTATTGTCTTGCAGCTCGACGAAGTCGATGTCTTTCGGGCCGACACCTGCACCCTCCATCGCCTTCTTCACCGCCGCTGCGGCTTCACTGTGGTGCGTGATCCCCGTAGGCGACATACCACCGATGCCGCGCGTGATGCCGTCATCGAAGCGCGCCGTCGCAACCGCGCTAGCCCCCACCCAAACCGGCTTCGTCGTCAGCTGCTTGGCCTTCTCGGCCGAGCACAGCACCACAGCAGCAGCCCCGTCACTCACCGCGCAAATCTCGAAGAGGTGCAACGGATAAACGACGAGAGCTGACTTGAGAACTTCCTCGACGTTAGTTTCCTTGCGATAGCGGGCGTTCGGATTGAGAGCGCCATTCTTCCGCGCCTTCACCGCGACCTTGGCCATCTGCTCTTCGGTCGTACCGTGATCGTGCATGCGGCGACGCGACAAGACCGCCCAAAAAGCCGGGCCCGGCATCCCGATGCAGCGCTGGCGCAGGAACTCGGGATCTGTGTGCTCTTCGACGCCCGAGGTTTGGATGAAGCCCTTCGGCATCTTCTCGCCACCGACCACCAGCACCATGTCGTGAGCACCACTGGAGACCAGCATGTGCCCGATATTGAAAGCGTTAGCGCCGGCAGAACAGCCGGCCGACATGTTGTAAACCGGCACACCGGTGGAGCCCATGTCCTCGACGACGTCGTTGCCGTTCAGTCCCCAGCCCTTGCCACCCGAGAAGCGCGAGCTCGCGGCCGCAACCGCTTCGATGTCACGCCACTGCGCTCCCGCATCGGCGAGCGCCGCCTCGACAGCATGGCGGCATAGCTCGGTGACCGACTTGTCCTCGAACTTCCCCCACGGGTGCATCCCTAATCCTACGGCGGCTACTTCTCGCATGGTGATCCTTTCGAAAGATTGGAGATGCTACGCGGCGGGCTTGAACTTCCACGTCACGACGTCGTTCCCGTCTTCGTCGTGGTAGAGGTGCTCGATCACCAACTCGAGCGGCATATCCACCGCAACCTTGGTCATGTCGTCGGTCGTCACCTGCCCTAAAACGCGCAAACCTTCATCGAGGTCGATGAACCCCATCGGGTACGGCTTGAAGGGCTCGTCGAACTTGGCCGGCGGAGGCGGCGGAAACACCTGGAAAGTAAAGCCCCAGAGCTTGCCCGTGGGACCGAACTCGGCGTCTTCGATCTTCGACTCCGTGCACTCGGGGTTGTGACATACAGGGGACTTTGGGAAGTACGGGGCGCTGCAAGTTGCGCAACGCGAACCGAGCAAGCGTGGCCCGTTCGCCGTCTCGGCAAACAAGCCCTCCACCGCATGTTTCGTCGCCATTCTCAGCCTCCCTTTACGGCTTTGGTCAGCGCCGGCAGCACTTCCAAGCAGTCCCCGACGATACCGTACTGCGCGTATTTGAAAATCGCGGCGTCGCCGTCGGTATTGATCGCAACCAGTGTCTTAGCCGCGGCGCATCCAACCATGTGCTGGCTAGCACCCGAGATTCCGGCCGCGACGTATAGGACCGGGCGCGTAATCTTGCCTGTGAGACCGACCTGATGGGACGAATCCGTCCAACCATCATCGACGATCGGACGCGACGCGCCGGCCATGCCGCCCAACGCCGCAGCCAAATCCTCGACCAGTTGATAGTTTTCCGCGTCTTGCAGTCCGCGACCGCCAGCCACGACGATCTGAGCCTCTTCGAGCCGCGGACCGTCGGAGCTCGCCTTCTGAACCGTCCGAATTCGCTCATCGACCCCGGCCAGGTCCACAGCGATGGACCGCGCCTCGGGCGCACTCGGAGACGCCGCTGCTTCGGGAAGCAGCGGATCCGAGACGACACCGATCACGACCGGTCCGGCGACATCGTACTCGACCCGAGTATCGCCGCCATAGGCGGTCGCGGTCACCTTCACTTCGCCGTCGCCGCTGGCAACGTCGATGGCATTCATCACGACACCCGCACCGACCCTCGCGGCAATCCGCGGAGCCACCAGGCGTGAGTCAAACGTCTGCGAAATCAAAAGCAGCGCCGGAGATTGTTGGCCACAGTACTGCTGCACTGCGGCAACCACGACGTCGGGTTCGAGCTCGGCAAGCTTCGGGTCATCAATGTGGTCGATGTGAGCCACACCGTGTTTCGCCGCAGCGGCCTCGACACCGCTCGGCTGCGCCCCAATCACCAACCAATCGAGGTCGACGCCGCGCGCTGTCGCGAGCTTGCGAGCCAGGGTCAATACTTCTTCCGCACCCGCAGGCAGGCCGTCGCGACCAGCGTCGAACGAACAGAATACCAATGAATTGGACACCACTTCTCCTCGAAAGTCCTAGATGATGCGTTCGTCGCGCAGCTTGCTGAGCAGCGTCGCGGCCTGGGCATCTGGCGAATCGCCATCGATAAAGGTGCAGTTCCCCTGCACGCTCGAAACATACTGCTTCGACATCCGCACCAGAGGCACGACATCCGAGTCGGCGAGAGAAAGCGAGTCGATCGTGACTTGGTTCGGATTGATCTTGCGGGCTTTCATCGTCCGCATCGTCGTCGGGTAGCGCGGCGTACCGAGCTCATTCGAAATCGTAACGATCGCCGGACAGGTCGCCTCAACGATTTCGTCACCATTCGGCGTCACTCGCGTAACCCGCACACTGCCGCCATCCAGCTCGACCGACCTTGCGATCGTCACCACCGGCATGTCGAGCAACTCCCCGAGCAGAGCCGGTACGACGCCTTGGTCGTCATCCGACGCTTGGCGCCCACACAGCACCAGGTCTGCCCCGCCTTTCGCACCAACATACGCCGCTAGGATCTTGGCGACCGCGTGTCCGTCGAGACTGCCGTCAGCGACCGGAACCGTCGACACTTCGTCAGCACCCATCGCCGCAGCCTGGCGCAAAATCGCCGTTGGATCCGCGCCAATGCAAACGACATCGATCGTGCAATCGAGACCATTGTCGCGCAAGCGCAGCGCGGCTTCGATCGCCTGCTCGTCGTAGGCATTCATCAACCGCGGGATCGAGGTTTGGGTCAGCGTCTTGCCGTCGTCGCCAATCTCGAGCTTGCCGTGCAACACATAGTTGTCGACAGCATCCGGATCGAGCACTTCCTTCACGCAAATAATGATTCTCATTTCGAAGCCTCGGATGTCGGGCGGCTACTCGCCGACCAGGTAAATGTTGCCCTTTTCGCACCACACCGAGTCGAAGGCGTAGTGATCGGGCTTTTGATAGAGATCTTTCAACAAATACCAGCGCCAGGGCGGGTCGCCGTGGTCGACATATTCCCCTGACAGGGTACCCGCGAACTCCTCGCGCCGAATGTACTTCTCTCCGAAGTGACCGCCACCGTCGCACTCGGCGCGTTTGCCAGCCATCTCCGGGTCAAAGCCCTTCGTCGTTGGTAACGGTTCCTTCGGCACAACCAGTCCTTGCGCTAGAAAGCCTCCATGCCGGTGAGGTTCTCGAACACTTCAAGCGCCTCCTCCACCATGTCGAGCACGATCTGCCGCGAAGGCTTCATCGACTCAATAAAGCGCACGCCCTGACCAGCCGCTTCCGTCATCAGGTCCTCGCGGCGGTGATCATTCGCTGCCTGGATATAGTCGGAGCTGAGTAGCATCTGGTAAGGCGCACCCAGAACTTTCGGCGCCTTGTCGTCACGCCACTCTTTCGTCCACGTGCAATCGAGAACACGCATAGGGAAACCGGAGATACAGTCGGAATACACAGTATCGTCGGCCGTGGAGTTGATCAGACGATCCTTGATGATCATGTCGTTGTCGCCTTCGCGCGAGGCCAACCACAGTGTACCGGTCCAAACACCAACCGCGCCGAGACACAACGACGCCGCAAGATGTTTGCCGTGGGTGATCCCACCGGCCGCAATGATCGGCGTATCACCGGCAACCGCGACGCACTCGGGGACAATCGACAATGTGCCAACTGGTCCGGTGTGACCTGCA
The DNA here is from genome assembly GCA_029262455.1 of Deltaproteobacteria bacterium. GTDB lineage: Bacteria > Desulfobacterota > Binatia > HRBIN30 > CADEER01 > CADEER01. The sequence goes on from JAJCZJ010000085.1 coordinate 117,973, forward strand.
GCGTCATAGCCCTGCGCGATGATCGCATCGACTCCAGCCTCGGCCTCTTTCTTGGCTTGCCGAGCCTTGCCGACGAGCCCGAAGACCTTGATGCCCTTTTCGTGGGCGTCCTTGAGGATGAAAGCTGGATTGCCGAGGCCCGAGCAGATGACCGGAACTTTTTCGTCGAGCAGCACATCGAGCTGCGAGCGTGCGATCTCCTTGTTGAGACCACCCCACTGATGTAAGTCGATCTGCCCTTTCGGTTCGGGGATGTTGTGGCGCTTCTTCATATCGAGCCAGAAGTCCATCTGCTCTTGCGGAATCTTTTTGCGCAGCTCGTCCAGGTCGCCGGTCGGAGGTACCGATGCCGGCAGCACCAGATCGATACCGAAAGGCTTGTTGCCGACCTTGTTGCGGATCCATTTGATATCGGCGGCGATTTCATCCGGTGTATGCATCGCTTCGCCCAAAACGGCGAATCCTCCCGCATTGACGACAGCTTCGACGACGTCCTTGCAATGAGTAAAAGCAATGATCGGAAACTCGATCTCGAGCATGTCGCAGAGCTTGGTGTGAAGCGGGTTCTTCGCCATCGATAACTCCCAACTATCTAATTTTAAAGGATTTCGCGGATCAGAATCATAGCCGCGACGACCAACCAAACGCTCGTTTATATGCAATCTGGGGAGGCGTGGTCAATCCAGGCGGTCGGAAGCCGCTTCAACCCACAAATTATGCATTCCTCTGCATCCGCTGGCGCGCACCACGCGTATCGCCTGCATGCTCGCGTTGCGAGTCCATGCAAACCAGCAAGAGGGAGGACAGCCATGACGTACTCAATCACTAGGATCGCCAGGCTCGCAGTTGCCGGAATCGCACTCACCGCCGGATCATCGGTCGCAGCGACGCTCACCACCGCCCCACTGTCTAGCGCAGGCAACGAAGTAGCTTGCACAGTTGCCAACGTAAGTACCAAGACCCGAGCCGTGGACATCGTCCTGATCGGTGAAATCGAAGAAGATCGAGGCAGCGTGCCATTGGCATCGGCATCGGCCATCCTCGATCCAGACGGAATCACGTCGCTGAGAATCGGCGCCAACACCATCGACTTCACGACCTTCTGCCGGATCGCAGTCGAGGGCGGTAAGCAAACCGTTCGCGGCGTGCTCAGCATCGGGAACGAGGCGGAAGGAACTCAAGCCTCGGTCGAAGCCAGGTAACACTATTTCCGACCTCACCCTTGCCATCCCCCCCGCGGTAGCATCATGGTTTCCGCGGGAGGAGTCGCAGTGACACGCAAAGTAGCATTCGTAACCGGAGCGAGTCGGGGTATCGGTCGCGCAACGTCGCTTGCCTTGGCCGACCGGGGTTTCGACATCGTCGCAACAGCGAGAACTCTCAAGGAAGGCCAAGCCGCCGACGGCACTTCGGTCAGCGGTAGCCTCGAAACGACTGCTAGAGAAGTTCGCCAGCGCGGACGAAAAGCGCTGCCGATCCGCCTCGACCTGCTCGACCGACAATCAATCGACGCCGCCATCCAACAAGCAATCGACGAGTGGGGCCACGTCGACCTGTTGCTCAACAACGGCATCTACACAGGCCCCTCGACGCTGCAGCACTTTCTAGAGATCGACGAACAAGAGATCCACAAGATGTTCGAAGCGAATCTCTTCGCGCAGCTTCACATCACGAAACAGCTGCTGCCTGGTATGCTCGAACGCGGCCGCGGATCGGTCATCAACATGATCTCCAACGCGGGCCTCAACGACCCAAAGGCGCCCGCCGGCGAAGGCGGCTGGAGTTACGTCTACGCCGCAACCAAGGCTGCTCTGACTAGAATGGTCGGGGTCTTGGCGGTCGAGCACGCGGGAAGCGGAGTGTATTTCCACAACATCGAACCCGGTCTGGTCATCACCGAAGCGATGTCGCTCTACGACCCGGACGGGAAGTTCGCGAAGCTCTACAAGGGAGCACCGATGGAAGTCCCCGCCGCAGCCATTGCGTGGCTCGCGAGCAACGACGGCGCCGAAGAGTGGAACGGCAAGATCGTCTACGCACAAAAGCTCGCGCTGGACCTCGGCCTCGCAGACGACTGGCGCTGAGGCTCTCGGGACCGCCGCTGATGAATCGAGCCCGCGACAACTCCTTCTCCATCCGGAGGCTGTCGATTAGTGCAGCGACACTAGTATTGCGGGAAACCCGAAAGCCTTCCCCTCTACCTCCGGGAGAGGGTTAAGGGTAAGGGGATCGAAACGCCAACTTCCTTCTTGCCCTTGTGCCGCAGTGCTTTCGTGCACTCGTTCAAGAACGATCCCTCGCCTTTCATCCTCTCTCGCGTGTAATGCGGCAGGGGTACGGGGTACGGGATGCGGGGTACGGGGTACGGGGTACGGGGTAC
>JAJCZJ010000086.1 GCA_029262455.1 Deltaproteobacteria bacterium
ACAAGTGCGGGGTACGGGGTACAAGTGCGGTGAATATTTTCACCGTACCCCGTAGGCCGTACCCCGTACCCCGACTCAAGCTAATTCGCAGAACTTCAGGAATTCGTTGGCGGTGCGCTTTCCGCTGCGCTTTCGATTCCAGGCCTTCACTTGATCTTCGAAGGTGTCGACCTGGTCGCAGTTCCAGCGTTCGGTTGCTTTGAGCTCGCGGAGGGTATGTTCGCCATCCCATTCGTGGGGGCAGTCGACGATGTCACTGAGGGAGAGTTTCTGGACCGCCCAGGTGTCGGTGGTCTTGATCTCGAACGGATGCGACCGGCAGGTGACGGGTCGGTGTTCGTAGATTCCGCACATGTTCGTTTCGGCGTCGAGAAACTTGCACCGTCGCGGCTTGGTCGCCCACTTGAGTCCCATGGCGACGCGCTTGTTGCCGAGCTTGATCCACAGGGAGTCGCGCTTTGGCATGTCGACGCTGGTGAAGAAGTGCACGAACTCCTTCGCCGCCATGCCGGTGCCTTCCATGATGCGCTTCACGTCGCCGGCCGTGATCAAGACAATCGTCCCTTTGCAGCAGTTGCCGCACCCGGTGCAGCTAAAACCTAGCAGCTTGCGCCAGTCTTCCTTCTTCGCGCTCATCAATCCTCCACGGCCGCACAAATAAGTCTCAAGTCCCAAGTCTCAGGTCTCAGGTCTCAAGTCCCAAGTCTCACGTCCCAAGTCTCGAATCTCAGGTTCCAATCTTAGATCTTGGAATCCCTAATCTCGGGGATCCATTGATCGCCACGAGACTGGGCTATCATATCGTTTTCTGGATGTCAGGATGCGTGCCGCTGCCTGGGGGCGTTCTTGACCATCGGGTGCATCTCGCTAACCTGCGGCTATGGCCAAAGAGTACGAGTGTTTTGAGGTGACGTTGGAGTCTGGGATTGCGCATCTGCAGATGTGTCGGCCGGAGAAGCGCAATACCATGATCCCGTCGTTCTGGACTGAGCTTCCGGAGATCGTTCGCGAGATTGACGACAGCGGCGAGGCGCGGGTGATGGTGCTTTCTTCTACCGGGCCGCACTTCACGGCTGGAATGGATCTCGCGGTGTTTGCGAGCGATGGCGTAGACGGCGGGGTCCCGAAGGCGGTGCGGGGTGTGCGCATGTACGACACCGTCCACCTCCTGCAAGAGACGTTCTCTTGCCTCGAGCGTTGTCGGATTCCGGTGTTGGCTGCCGTTCAGGGTGGTTGCATCGGCGGTGGCGTCGATATGGTTACCGCCTGCGATATGCGGTACGCCAGCGAGGACGCGTTTTTCTGTGTCCAGGAGATCAACATCGGCATGACTGCGGACGTCGGAACTTTTCCGCGTTTGGCCAAGATCATCCCGGACGGGATCGCGCGCGAGATGGCCTATATCGGCGCGCGATTGCCGGCGGCTCGGGCGCGCGAGGTGGGGTTGGTCAACGACCTCTACGCCGACGCCGAGGCTTTGCTGGTGGGTGTGATGGAGACCGCAGCGGAGATCGCCTCGAAGTCGCCGCTGGCGATTTACGGCTCGAAGCGCATGCTCAACTACGCACGCGATCATTCGACCGCTGATGCCCTCGACTATATTGGAATTTGGAACGCCAGCATGTTTCAGCCGACGGAGATGGCCGAGGCGTTTTCAGCCAAGCAGGAGAAACGGGCGGCGAAGTTCACCGGGCTTCCGCCGAAGAGGAAAGGCCTTGGCTGACGTCGACTACGACGCAATCATTGTCGTGTCGTTCGGCGGCCCGGAGGGTCCCGACGACGTCATGCCGTTCCTCGAAAACGTCACGCGCGGTCGAGACGTGCCGCGCGATCGCCTGCTCGAGGTCGCCGAGAACTACGCGCTCTTCGGTGGGGTGTCGCCGATCAATCAACAGAACCGCGACCTGATCGCAGCCCTGAAGGTCGAGCTGCGCGAACACGGGCCGGACCTCCCGATCTACTTCGGCAACCGCAACTGGAATCCGTATCTGGCCGACACGATCGCCGAGATGGCGCGTGACGGGATCCAGCGGGCGTTGGCGTTTGTGACTTCGGCCTACAGTTCTTATTCCGGCTGTCGGCAGTATCGCGACAACATCGACAAGGCCCGTGCTGAGGTCGGAGCGACCGCGCCGGTGATCGAGAAGCTGCGGGCGTTTTGGAATCACCCCGGCTTCGTCGAGCCGATGGCTGCGGGTGTCAACGCAGCAATTGCCGCGATTCCGAGAGAGCGGCGGTCGACGACGCGCATTGTCTACACCGCGCACAGCTTGCCGGTCGGGAGTGCCAGGAGCTGCGATTATGAGTTGCAGCTTCGCGATGCTTGTGGGTTGGTCTCCGAGCGGCTGACCGACTCGATCGAGTGGGAACTGGCGTACCAGAGTCGCAGCGGGCCGCCGGCGGTCCCGTGGTTAGAACCAGACATCCTCGCGGTCTTGGATCGATTGGCCGAGCAGGGCAGGACCGACGTGATCAATCTGCCGGTCGGCTTCATTTGCGATCACATGGAGGTCAAGTTCGACCTCGACACGCAGGCGGCACAGCGAGCGGATCAGCTCGGCTTGAACTTCTCCAGAGTGCCGACAGTGGGAACCGATCCGCGTTTCGTGGCGATGATTCGCGAGCTCATCCTCGAACGAATCGAGCCGGCGACTGAACGTCGAGCCCTTGGTTCATTGGCGGCGCGGTCGGATGTCTGTGCGGTGGATTGTTGTCCAGCGCCACGGCGTCCGAAATAGGAGTCGTAGCTCTGCCGGATTCCCAAGGGGTCCCCGACCTCCATGGAGACTGTCCATAAATGCAGATTTCCAACCCCCATCGACCAACCCACCCTGACCCTCTCCCGCCGGGAGAGGGTCAGGGTGAGGGGATCGAAATGCCAACATCCTTCTTGCCCTTGTGCCGCAGTGCTTTCGCGCAACGTTCAAGAACGTACCCTCACCTTTAATCCTCTCCCACGCGCCATGTGGGAGAGGAGATCTTGTTGGGATTTGCCCGTCGTTTCGATGAAATGGACACCGTCCCGCGCGCCATGTGGGAGAGGAGACCTTGTTGGGCTTTGCCCGTCGTTTCGATGAAATGGACACCGTCCCGCGTGCAATGCGGTAGAGGAGATCTTGTTGGGCTTTGCCCGTCATTTCGAGAAAATCGACAGCCTCCGAAGGTGGAGTGGAAGGCTCTTAGGGTTTTAGCAAGTACTGGTATCGCAGCACCAAATCGACACCCTCGCCAGGGAGGGGCGATCTTGAGAGGAAGGGCTTCCGATCGTTTATGCGGCGAAGACTACGGTCTTGTTGTCGTGTACCAAGACCCGGTCGTCGAGGTGCCATCGTACGGCCCGGGCTAGGACGTTGCGCTCGACGTCGCGGCCTTTGCGCACCAGGTCGGCGATGGAATCGCGGTGCGATGCTCGGATGACGTCTTGCTCGATGATCGGGCCTTCGTCGAGGTCGGTGGTTGCGTAGTGTGCCGTGGCGCCAATCAGTTTTACGCCGCGCGTGTGGGCTTGGTGGTACGGCTTGCCGCCGATAAAGGCGGGCAGGAACGAGTGGTGGATGTTGATGATGCGCGCCGGGAACCGCTGGGTCAGGTCGGCGGTTAGGATCTGCATGTAGCGGGCGAGGACGATGAGATCGACGCCCTCGCTCTCGAAGAGCTCAGCGGTTTTGTCCTCCTGGGCGCGCTTGGTTTCTTTGGTGATCGGAATGACATGGTACGGAATGTCGAATTGCCTTCCGATCGGCTCGAGATCGGGGTGGTTACTGACGATCATCGCGATGTCGCAGGTGAGCTCTCCGGCGCGATGACGCAGGACGAGATCATAGAGACAATGATCGTACTTCGAGACCATGATCGCCATCTTTTTGCGCCGGTCGGCATAGTGAATGCTCCACATCATCCCGAAGCGGTCGGCGACTTCGCGAACCGCCGTCTCGAGCGCGACCTTGTCGGTATGCATCTCCGCCATGTCGAAACGGATCCGTTGAAAGAATTGGCCATCGATCGGGTCGGTGTGTTGGTCCGAGTTCAGGATGTTGGCGCCATGGCCATAGAGCAGCTGCGCCAGCGCAGCAACGATTCCCTTGCGGTCCGTGCAGCAGACCAAGAGCGTCGCGGTTTGGTTCGTGTCGGGTGCCGTCGTCATCGGCTGGTTCTACCAAGACTGGCGCGGCGCGTCACTATGCGGCTACCCGGTCACCGCGGCGGGGGTAGCAGGTCGGCATTGAGGTGTCCGATCGCAGCGGCCAGCTCGATCCGGGCGGCGTTCGGAGCAGTCGACGGCTCGGCAGCAGCTGCGGCCTCTCGAGCCGTCTGTCGCTCGCGTTGGATCAGCGGACGCCGCGCTGTTATAGGGCGCAGCTATGCGTACGTACGAAGAGATTCTCGCCGAAACGACGGGCCCCGGGGCCTTTTTTGAGATCGTCGAGCAAGAGGTGCTGGGCGAAGCGATGCAGGTCTTCAAGGATCGCAAGCTGTCGCTGCGTCAGATGTTGCAAGACTCGGCCGCTCACGGCGACAAAGAGTATATTGTGCTGGGTGACCGACGCATTACCTATGCCGAGCACCTGCGAATGGTGGCATCGGCGGCGCATACCCTGCGAACCAAGTACGGTGTCTCCAAGGGGGATCGGGTCGCTATCCTGGCCGAAAACCATCCAGAGTGGCTGATTACATTCTGGGCGAGCGTCAGCCTGGGCGCCATCGTCGCTGCGCTGAACGGTTGGTGGACGCGCGACGAAATTTCGTACGGCCTGGAGCTGAGCGAGCCGAAGGTCCTGATCGCTGATCGGAAGCGTCTCGAGCGAGTGAACCGCGACCAAGTCACCGTTCCAATTGTCGAGATCGAAAGTGAGTTTGGAGCGCTTCTAAAAGACCAAGACGTGGCGCTGCCGGACACACCGCTCGCCGAGGATGACCCGGCGGTGATTCTGTTTACCAGTGGGACGACCGGACGGCCGAAAGGCGCGGTCAACTCGCACCGAAGTATTTGCGGGTTCGTTCATACGGCGTTCTGCGGCGGCCTCATGCGGATGATGACCGATCAAGCTGCCGGTGTCGCGCCGGGCGAGCCGCCGGCGCAGCAGGTCTCGCTGATGACCATCCCCCTGTTTCACTTGTCGGGTTTGTATTCAGGCGCAGTACTGATGCTCGGTGTCGGTGGCAAAACGATTTGGCGGCTCGGTCGCTTCGATCCGGTCGAGGTGTTGCGCTTGATCGAGCAGGAGAAAGTGACGAACTGGTCGGGGCTCGGTAGTATGGCGCCGCGCGTTCTGTCGCATCCGGATCTGGACAAATTCGATCTCTCTTCGATCCGAAACTTCGGCTCAGGTGGTGCTCCGACCAGCCCGGCGCTGCAGGAGAAGATGCGGCGCGCGGCTCCAAACGGCGCCAGCGCCATCGGTCTTGGCTACGGGCTGAGTGAGACGGTTACAGCGGTGGCGATGATCGGTGGCAGTGACTTGGAAAAGCATCCGACATCGGTGGGGCGACCGATGCCGACGCACGACATCGAGATCCGCGGTGAAGATGGCGAGACTCGCCTCGGAGAAGGTGAGCAGGGGGAGATCTTCGTCCGATCGCCGTACTTGATGCTGGAGTACTGGCGGAACCCGGGAGCGACGGCGAAAACGATTCGATCTGGACGTTGGTTGGCCACAGGTGACATCGGCTACTTTTCCGACGGGCGGTTGTACATCAACTCACGCGCTCGAGACATGATCCTGCGCGCCGCGGAGAACATCTACCCGGTGGAGATCGAACATCGGTTGGAGGAACACCCGAGTGTGACCGAAGCGGCCGTTGTCGGCGTCGATCATCCAGAGCTCGGCCAAGAGGTGAAAGCGATTGTGGTTCCCGCTGCCGGGCAAAGTGTCGATACGGATGCCCTTGGTGCCTGGGTCGGGGAGAGACTGGCGTCGTACAAGGTGCCGGCCCATTGGGAGGTCCGAAAAGAGCCACTGCCGCGCAACGCTGCTGGTAAGGTACTCAAGAACGTACTGACCGGCGAATCGGAGAATCGTTTCGTCGAAGAATAGACCCTGCCGAAAGGTTTCGAGTGATGAGCAATACAGAGCATCCGATCTGGGGTGCGATCCGCAAGACCACGCCACCGCCTCCGTGCGCGCAGACTCTGGGGTGGGACGTGCTCGAGGCCGAGCCCGGCAGTGGTCGCGTGAAGATTGCGTTCGAGGGCAAACGGGAATTCCTGAACCCGATGGGCAACATCCAAGGCGGATTCGTCGCTGCGATGCTCGACGATACGATGGGCCCGGCTTTGGGGACGACCTTTGCGCCGGATGAGTTCGGCCCGACCATCGAGCTCAAGGTGAATTTTCTCAAGCCCACGAAACCCGGACGGCTCATCGCCGAGGCTCGGGTCGTGCAACGAGGTCGATCGATCGCGTTCTTGGCCGGTGAGATCTTCGACGAAGCGGGGAATCTCCTCGCGACCGCGACCGCAACCGCAAAGATTGTGAAGGTCGGTCGCGATGGTTTCGTCGGTTTCGGGAAGTGAGGGCTGGCTCAAAGATTGAGACGGTGTTGTTCGACCTGGGGGGCGTGTTGGTTCACTTCGCTGGCTTCCAGTCGCTTCCAGAACTGCTGCTGGCACCGTTGTCGCCGGACGAAGTTCGGCGCCGCTGGATCGCTTCTCCTGCGGTGGCAAGCTTCGAGCGGGGGCGATTGACTCCAGACGAGTTTGCAGGGCGATTCGACGCGGAATGGGGTCTGCGCTGCTCCCGGCCGGAATTTCTTTCGCAGCTCTTGTCGTGGGCCGGCGACTTCTATCCAGGTGCACGCGAGTTGGTGGCGGAAGTACGTCAGGTATTGCCGGCTGCGTGCTTTAGCAACACGAACGAGTTGCACTGGCACAAGAATTTCACGGCGTACGGAATCCCTCAGTCGTTCGATCAAGTGTTTGCCTCGTTCGAACTGGGTGTCGTCAAGCCCGAGCGCGAGGCGTTTGAGCTCGTCATCAGCCGCCTCGGTTTGCGCCCCGAAGCAATTCTGTTTCTCGACGACACCGAAGTGAACGTCGAGGCGGCGCGGAGTGTCGGGTTGCACTCCGAATGTGTGCGAGGCGTGGACGATAGCCGTGCTGCACTGACTCGCTGGGGCGTCTTGGGCTGACTCGCTCAAACTCCCATCCTACGGGATGACCTTTTCGGCCTCTGCCCTGACACGAAGATCTTCATTCCCGCTCGCGCATCCGTGTCTCAACGGAGTGCTAAACCAGGGACGCCCTTCGCAACCAGTTGCCTTTGGACATCCAGTACCCCGTAGCGACAAGAGTGACGATGTTGTGCATGAGCAGGGCGGTCCAGATGCCGAGATGGGCCAGTTCCGTGCGCGACAGCAGATAGGCGGCGGGAATCGTCACGAAGAAAGTGCTCGAGAGTGAAATGGCCATGGGCACGATGAAGTCGCCAGCTCCCTGCAAGGATCGCAAGAGCACGAAGTAGATGGCAACGAGAGAAAACGAAGCTGCGAAGAACAGCAGATAGGTCGCGCCGATCGCGATGACTTCGGGGTCCGCGGTCAGCGTCGCCATCAGCTCCCGGCGGAAGACGGCGAGCAGAAGTAGGGCAGGCCACATCACAGCGATGTGCAGTCGGATCATCATCGATACGGTGGCACGCGCCCGCTCCGGTTTGTTGGCTCCGACGGCCTGGCCGACCAACGTCGCACAGGCGTTGACCAGCGGGAAAGAGATGAGTGGTACGATCATCCCGAGTCGCAGGCCGATCGAATACGCCGCCTGAATTGCCGGAGCGAAGTCGCGCATGATGCGCAAGATGGCGAACGTCGATGCGACCATACCGAGCATCTGCAGCGCCGGTGGCCAGGATTGCCGCACGATTTCGACGATGATTTGCGGTTGTGGCCGTATGTGTCTGGGGCGGATGGTTACATTCGACCAGCCGCGGGCGAGGACGGTGGCGTAGATCGCCAATGAGATGATCTGCCCGGTCACGAGCCCGATGGCGACACCTCGTATCCCGAGCTTGGGAAATCCCGCATTGCCGAAGATCAGGAGCCACTCGACGAATAGGGTGATCGGAAACTGCACCATCGAGACGATGAGCGGTGTGCGTCCGTCTCCAGAGCCGACCAGGATACCGCGGGCGATCATGCCGCCGACCAGGCCGATGTTGAATAGCAGCAAGATCGAGAGGTAGGGAATGCCGTGCTCGGCGAACTCAGATCGCGCGCCCGAGAGTGCGAATAGCTCCGGGGTGGCCAAAGTACCTGCCAGTGCGACCATCGTCGCGATGCAGAGTGCCATGAGGAGGGCCTGGCCCGCTGTGTGGTTGGCGCGCTCTTGGTTGCCCGAGCCGATGGCGCGCGCAATCAAGGATTGCGTTCCGAAGCTGGCTCCCATCATCAGCATCATGAGCAGTTGCCAGATTGTCTGGTTGACGATGATCGCTGCCGCCATTGGCTCGTCGCCGAGTCGGCTCAGGAACGAAAGGTCGAGGATCTGGAAGACGACGGCGCCGGCATTGCTCGCCAGGAGCGGCGCCGCCAGGGTCAGGGCGTTGCGCGCGATCGATCCGGTCGTGAGCTGCGGCTGTGCTTTCATGTTGGCAGCACCCCGGGTGCCTTTGTGATGGAAGCTCCGGGGGTGGTTTGGTGTTGGAAGCTCCCGGGGGAGGCGCTCATCCCATGGTCAATTGTCCAGGCCGGCGGCTTCCCTACGCCGGAACTTCGCGAAGTTTCGAGCTCGGCAATGCAACGGCGGCCGAAGCGGCCGGTTTCCTCACTTGAGTCCGCCGGCTTTGAATTCACAGGGCAAGTGCTTGATGCCGTTGATGAAGTTCGACACGAGTCGATCCGGTTCGCTCGTCACTTGTAAGTCCGGCAGTCGGGTCAGTATCTCTTTGAACATGACGCGGATCTCACGGCGTGCGAGGTGCGCGCCGAGGCAGAAGTGAGGCCCGGGTCCTCCGAACGCGACGTGTTCGTTCGGGGTTCGGCGCACGTCGAATTGGTGGGGGTCGGGAAACGCCGCCGGGTCTCGGTTTCCGGAGCAATAGAACAATACGACCTTCTGGCCAGCCTCGATCTTCTGTCCGCCGAGCTCGGTGTCGCGGGTCGCGGTGCGGCGAAAGTGAATGACCGGTGTCGCCCAACGTATGATCTCTTCGATGGCGGTCGGGGCGACGGTTTCGAAGTCGGATTGCCAAACCGCGCGCTGCTCGGGATGGTCGCATAGCGCCTTCATGCCGTGGCTGATGGCGTTGCGCGTCGTCTCATTGCCGGCGACGACGAGGAGGATGAAAAACGATGCGAGCTCCTGATCCGACAGTTGCTCGCCTTCGAGCTCGGCGTTGACGAGAGCCGATGTGAGATCGTCGATCGGGTTCTTGCGTCTTGCCTCGGCCAATCCGCTGAATAGCTGGTTGAGCTCCGACCCGGCTGTCAGCAGCGCGGGGATCGCCTGCATGAGATCGGGCACGTACTCAGGGTCCGCTGCGCCGAGGACGATGTTCGTGCGGTCGAACACGAACTGATACTCGCTGTCGGGGATGCCCATCATCTCGCAGATGATCCGGAGCGGCAGTGCTGCAGCGATATCGGTGACGAAGTCACAGGATCCGCGGTCGACGACCTGATCGATGATGTCTGTTGCCGCCGTGGCGACGTTCTCTTCGAGCTTCGCCAGCCTTCCGGGCGTGAAGCCGCGCGAAACGATTCGTCGCAATCGCGCGTGCTGCGGATCGTCCATGTTGATCATCGAGCCGAAGAACTCGAGAAATGCCTCGGGCATGTCGCCGATGTTGCTGCCCTTGCCTGAGCAAAAAACCTCCGGAGTGCGACTAGCCGTCAGGATGTCTTGGTAGCGAGTGAGCGCCCAATAGCCCGGCCCGCGCGGGATTATCTCGAGATCGGGTTCCTCGTGCCACGAAACCGGACGCTCTTCGCGCAACGTTTCGAAGGCACCCTCTCTTTCTTCGATGGGTCGCTTCCAAAACTCGAGGTCGGAAAGGTCGATGTCGTCAACGGCGAGTACCCGATTTGGCTTCATAATCCGGCGAGCTTAAACGCCTGCCGAGCAAAGGCAAGCCATCTCTGAGCGTCGGGTAGGCTCGTCGCGGTCGGAAAGGCACTTCCCTTGGCTTGGCTGCTTATCCGTGGTGACATTGGACGTTCGATTTGCCAGCCGGCGGCGAGCGGTTCAGTCGATCGGCTTTTTGATTCTGGTGGAGGTGTTATGAAGCATCCGATTCGATTCGGCGTTCAAACAGGGCAGCAAATGGCCACGTGGCCACAGATCCAGGAGGTTTGGACGAAGGCCGACGCGCTCGGGTACGACTCGCTTTGGGCATACGACCATTTCTATCCGATTTTCACAGAGCCCACTGGGCCCTGCTTTGAAGCGTGGTCGCTGATCGGAGCTCTTGCCCAGGTCACGAAACGGGCCCGAATCGGTCATCTCGTGAATGGCAACACGTACCGAAACCCTTGTGTGCTTGTGAAGTCGGCGACGACGATCGACCACATTAGCGGTGGGCGCCTCAACTTGGGTATCGGTGCCGGCTGGTTCGAGCACGAGCACGAGAGCTTGGGGATCGATTTCAAGACCGTCCGCGGCCGACTCGAGGCGCTGGATGAGTCATGTCAGATCATCAAGGGGATGTTTAGTGACGAGCCGTTCTCGCTCTCGGGAGCGCACTATCAGGTCAAAGACGCGATTTGTCAGCCGAAGTCGGTGCAATCCCCGCACCCTCCGATCATGATGGGAGGCTTTGGGCGCAAGGTCATGCTGCGACTCGTCGCGAAGTATGCGGACATGTGGAATTCGAACAAGGGTCCGGATGAAATGGCGGAGTTGGTCGAGGTGATTCGGCGCCACGGCGATGATGTCGGGCGGGACACGTCTGTCATCGAGAATACGGTGATGATGCCGCTGGGCTACAAGGCCGCGAAGGAAAAGGACGAGTTCCTTTGTGCGGTCGTCGCCGGCATGTTGGAGACGACGCCACAGGAAGCGCGCAAGGCGATCATGTTGGGCAGCAAGCAGGAGTGTCTCGATACGATCGAGCGCTACCAGAAGGCCGGAGTGACGCACTTCATCTTCATGTTGATGGCGCCGTACGATCTCGATGAGATCGCGGGCTTTGCTGAAGACGTGATGGTCGAGTTTCGCTAGACCATGCACGCGGAGGAACAACACGTGGGAAGACTGCAAGGGAAAGTTGCCTTGATCACAGGTGCTGCATCTGGGATCGGATCGGCGTGTGCACTGAGGTTTGCGGAAGAGGGTGCGCTGGTTGCTGGCATCGACGTCAGCGAGGAAGGTGACGAGCGTTGGAAGAAGGCGTGTGAGTTGGCGCCGAAAAGTTGGTTCGCGGTTGCGGATGTGCGCGATGGGGCACGGATCGCAGAGGTCGTGGGCGAAGTGTGCAGCCACCTAGGTGGTGTCGATGTTCTGGTCAATTCGGCGGGTACGGCCGGCGGGGGCGCCGTGCACGACGTCGCGCCCGAAGAGTTCGATCGGGTGATCGGAATCAACCTGACGGGCACCTTCCTGCCTTGCCACCACGTACTGCCGGTGATGCTCGAGCAGGGCAGCGGAAACATCATCAACATCGCCAGCATTGAAGGTCTACAGGGGGCCGAGGGCGGAAGTGCATACAATGCTTCGAAGGGTGGGGTCGTCCTGCTGACCCGCTGCATGGCGATGGACTATGCGCGCAAGGGGATCCGGGTCAACGCCATCTGTCCGGGATTTATCGAGACCCCGATGTTCGACGCGGTCTGGGGGATGGAAGGTCTCGAAGAACTGAAAGACCGCGTGCGAAACGCTCACCAACTCGGTCGCTTCGGCAAGCCCGAAGAAATTGCCAACGCAGCCGTCTTTCTAGCTTGCGAGGAGTCGTCGTTCATTACCGGTCATGCTCTTCCGGTAGACGGAGGCTTCACCGCTGGACAACGCTTTGGCTTCGCCAAGATGATGGGTCTGGAATGATCTGACGCAGGCGATAGGCGGTGGCACCGTCTATCGCCTGCGTGCTCACGGCTGGAAGTAGGAGCCGGTGAGTACGAACATCTCGTCGTCGGTCGTCACGCCGAATCCGGCAGCGCAAGCGTCGCAGTCGCCGTCGCCGGCACCGGGACTGGTGTCACAATCGCTGTCTCGTCGGCAGGCTGCGGCAACCCGACCCTCGGCGCAATGAGTTGGCTGGCAGCCGCTGCGCGGCGGAGACGTCGACCGCCTTTTGACTTCGTCCGGGTTCGTAAAGCCGTTGTCGTATAACGCGCAATAGGTCAGCGTGCGTTCTTCGGCGGTTGCGCCGCGCGGAGCCAAGTAGCGCGCCGGCACGAACTGACGCACGAGCGGATCCGCGTAGGTGAAGGTCGTGTAGAGTAGGCTATCTTGGGGGTTGCGTGCCTCGGGTGCGAGAGCGGATTGAACGCCGCCGACGAGCTCGCCGATCGCGACTCGCGAATCGGAGTTTCCATCGAATCGTGGGCAGTCGGCGAGGGGGCGCTGATTCAAGGCGATACGGATACCGGTGACGAGCTCGTTGACCTCGACCCTCATGTCGTGATTGCAGTCGCCGACGCGGGGCGTGAGCCGCGACTCGCAAGGGGCACCTGCACAGAGGTCGTTGACAGGGAAGTCGTCGTCCGGGCCGAACGGTGTGCAGGGGGCGCGATTGTTGAAACCGCCGGCGCAGGCGAAGCGACCCTCAAAAATCTCGAAGCGCTTGCCGCGTTTGTGGGTGTGGGACGAGAGATCGAGCAACTGGGCGCCATCGGGGATGACCCTGTGTTGGCATACCAGATCGGCGCCAAAGGCGGGCGGCCGCATCTTTTGAATGCTGCTGATGTCGACGAAACGCTGCAGCTCGTGTTGTTGTTCTTCGGGAGCCGCGAACTCGATGTTGACCCAGATGTCCAGCTTTGCCGGTTCGGCGGAAATGTTGAACGCGTGAGAGTTCCAGACCAGGATTCCTTCGACCGGTGCTTCGGCGAAAATCCCTTCGTTTTCGGCTGCAGCTGATGCCATGGTGTTGAAAAGGCTCTTGTCGCCGACGCCGATGCCGGCATCGCCGGGCCCGAAGCCGATGCAGGCCAACGATGCGGCCGGACGGCTACCGCAGACGCTATCCGGGCCGCAAAAAGTAGTGTCGACTGGGTCGCACTGAATGCCGTCCATGGCGCCGCCGCGGCAGGCGAAAGGCCCCCAGACGGGGCTTTGGATGGGCGTATCACCGCTGTAGACAATCACGACCGCGTGGTGGCTGAGCGGGTCCTGGCGAGCTTGAATACGCTTGTAGCGAAACCGTTCGCCATCGCTGCTGAGCGCTTCGGCTGGGATTTCGTCGCGCACATTGTAGTAACTGACAAAGCATGTTTCCCGTTCGCTTTCCGGGTCCAGCACCTGATGAGGGGCGCGCAGTTGAAGCCCGGTTCCAGGTGGTGGCGGCGGCAGCGGTTGGACTTCGAGTCGCCCCGGCGGGCCGGTGCAGGCGTCTACGAGTTCACCGCTGCCGGGAACGACTCCGTTGCGCGTGGCCCCGTACTCAATCCACATGCGGACCAATTCGAGCTCGTTGAAGGTGAGCGGTTCGAGACCACCCAGAGGCATCGCACGGAGCGGCGCCTGCCATAGATCCGGTAGCAGTGGTGCGGCGAGATTCAGCCAGAGGATGCTGTTGGCTTTGTTGATCGGAACAACTCTCTTGAGTGCTCCGCTACCAACGCCGGGTACGGTCTGTGAGTTGACGTCGAGGAGTTGCTCGTACGAGACCTCAGCGGTCAGGTCGAGTCCGCCCGAAGGTGTTGGCCCGCTGTGGCAGGTGACACTGGTGCAGCCTTTGCCTTCGAAGATGACCTCTTGAATCAGGTCGTAGGTGCTGTCGAACTCCTTGTCACACTCTTGCGCAGAGCTCGACGCAACGGCAAGAAGGGGCAGCGCGATGAGAACGCGCAGTACCTGGCGGATAAGCATGGCTTAACTCCTATTTCATTTGTCTGTATCAAGGTGATCGAGATCGAGCAATTGATAATTGGCCGAGGCATACTGGGACCGTTCGTATGAGGATTGCTCTGACAGGGGCAACCGGGTTTCTCGGGTCTCACGTGGCGGCGACGCTTCAAAGGGCCGGGCACGAGCTGGTGTTGCTGGTGCGCGACCTGGAGAAGGCCGAGCGAGTCCTACGGCCACATGGCATTTGGCCGCTGCCGACGGTTGTTGGCGACATGTCCGATCGGTCAGCGGTGGCGCAGCTACTAGATGGTTGCGATGCCGCCGTCCACACCGCTGCGCTTCTCTACGGAGGTGAGGAGGCTTTGCGCGCAAACGTTGCGGGGGTGCACAATGTCATCGATCTCGGCCTCGATCTGGGGCTCGATCCGATCGTCTATATTTCGACGATCGCCGCGATGTTTCCTCCGCCCGGCGACGTGATTACCGTTAACGATCCGATCGTCGACATGGATACGATGTATGGCCGATCGAAGTCCGAGGGCGAGCGCTACGCGCGCGACAAGCAGGCCGAGGGACAGAGTGTGGTGACGGTCTATCCCGGCGCGATCAACGGCCCGATGGATCCGGGTCCCACGGAAGGAACAAAGGGGCTGCGGGATCGCCTTCGCTACGCTTGGGTGAAGACCTCGGGTGGATTGCCCCTGGTGGATGTTCGCGATGTGGCGGCGATCGCGGCAGCCGCTTGCCGCCCTGGGCAGGGACCGAAGCGCTACATGGCTGGTGGCAACTTTCTTCCTTGGATGCTGGAAGCCGATATCTGCGAAGAGTTGACGGGTCGAAAGATTGTTCGTGTTCCCGGCCCACGAATCCTTCTGCGCGCGGTCGGTCGAAGCGTGGACCTTCTCCAGTGGCTGGTACCGTCGTTCGACTACCCCCTGACAAGGGAAGCAGTGGAATTCGTTACGAAGATGGTGCCGTGCGACAGTAGCGCGACACTGGACGAGCTCGGGGTCGGCTTTCGTTCGCCCGAGGAGACGTTACGCGATTCAATCCTATGGCTCTACGAGGCGGGTGAGTTGGAGGCCAAGCACGTTGGGAAGTTGGCCGATTGAGAGTCTCGTTTCCCGCAATTGATAACGGAGAGGTGTGATGGAAGATTTTGCAGGTAAGCTGGCGGTGATCACCGGCGGTGGGACCGGGATGGGGCGTGAGCTCGCCATCCAGTTGAGCGGCAGCGGCTGTTCGGTTGCACTGTGTGACGTGTCTGAGGCGGCCATGGACGAGACACGCCGGCTTTGCGGAACGACGGCCAAGGCGGATGCGAAAACGACGGCTCATCGCTGTGACGTTGCGGTCGAGAGTGAGGTCGAGGCTTTTCGAGATGCGGCTCTGTCGGAGCACGCCAGCGACCATCTAAACTTGCTGTTCAACAACGCTGGAATCTCCGGTGGCGGCAGTTTTGTCGCGGGAGATCGCGTCGAGTGGGATCGAGTTTTCAATATCTGTTGGGGTGGTGTCTACCACTGTTCGCGCGCGTTCATGCCGGCGCTCGTAGCAAGCGACAGTGCGTGCATCATCAACACCAGCAGTGTGAACGGCTTCTGGGCCAGTCTTGGGCCCGACACCCCGCACACCGCGTACAGCAGTGCGAAGTTCGCCGTAAAGGGGTTCTCCGAGGCCTTATTGGCTGATCTGCGGATTCACGCGCCACACGTGAAGGTTGCCTTAGTGATGCCGGGACATGTCGGGACCGAGATCGCCGCCAACAGCGTCGCGGGTCCGGGCGGCGAAGGGATTGCGAGCGAGCGGTTGGCGCAAATTCGACTGACGATGGAGCGTCAGGGGCTTGCCCACGAAGGTCTGGATGACGACACGCTGCGGCAGTTCATCGAGCAGCGCACGCGCGATTTTCGCGACAACGCTCCGCTCTCGGCGGCAGACGCAGCGACGCAGATCCTCGATGGTGTGCGGGCTGGGCGCTGGCGAATTTTGGTCGGAGACGACGCCGAGGCAATCGATCGACTGGTTCGGCAAGATCCCGAAGCAGCCTACGCGCCAGATTTCTTGAAACGGCTGCAAGCCGAAGGGCACATGACGGGCGGTCTCGGCTAGAGCGGCGCTTCAGACCGACAATCCGGACATCCGAGCCAGCGCGAGGTAGAGAGCTTGGGTGCCGTCACGCCCGTGGCCTTGCTCCTGCAATTCGCAGTAGAGATCTCTCGCCAGCGTCAGCCCGGGGAGCTTCAGGTCGAGTCTTTCGGCCTCGGCCAGCGCAATCCCCATATCCTTGATGAAGTGCTCTACAAAGAAACCCGGGGCGAAGTCGCGTTTGAGGATTCGCGGCGCCAGGTTGGTCAGGGAAAAACTGCCAGCCGCCCCCGATGACACGGACTGTAGGACCGCGTCGAGGTCGAGTCCTGCCTTCTGCGCGTAGAGCAGCGCCTCGCATACTCCAATCATGTTCGTCGCGATCAAGGTTTGATTGACCATCTTGGTATGCTGTCCCGCTCCCGGTCCACCTTGCCTGACGATGGTCTTGCCGAGTGTGTTCCAGCAGGTCTCCAAGGCGTGCACTGCTGCCTCGTCACCACCGATCATGATTGAGAGGCGTGCTTCGCGCGCGCCGATGTCACCGCCCGAAACGGGCGCGTCGATCGAGTGTATGTCGCTGGCCAGCGCTCGTTCGGCGATTTCGACGGCCAAGGACGGTTCGCTGGTCGTCATGTCGACCAGGATGCTCCCGCTGCTGGCTCCGGCCAGAACGCCGTCATCGCCGAGGACCACTTGACGGACATCGGATGGGAAGCCGACGATGCTGAACACGACGTCGCTCCGTTCGGCAACGCCCCGCGGGGTATCGGCCCAGGCTGCGCCCGCCTCGACGTGGGGCGCTGCTTTGGCTGAGGTGCGGGTGTGAACGGTCATGGCGAAGCCGGCGTCCATGAGGTGACGGCACATGCTGGCGCCCATGACTCCGAGGCCGATCCATCCGAGCCGCGTCTCGCCGGGTGTTGCGCTTCGAATACTCGTGGGCATCTCAATCCTCCAGTTCGGGCGGTGGGAAAGCCCTCCTCACATGGCGGTCACTGGGCGCGACCGCAAGTCCAGCCCGCGTCGCGTGCATCTCTCCACGCAGAGGGATATGAAGTGTACCGCCATGCGAGCAGTAGTGTGTGAGAATTACGGAAGTCTGGACGATCTTCGCGTCGTAGACGTCGCGGAACCGGTAGCGACCGCGGACCAGGTTGTGGTTGAAGTCAGAGCCGCGGCAGTCAACTTCACGGACGTGTTGTTGGTGCACGACCGCTATCAGGTGTCGGCCTCTTTACCTTTTACGCCGGGAAGCGAGTTTTCCGGTGTCGTCAATAGCGTCGCTGACGACGTAACGACGCTGGCGGTCGGCGATCGAATTTTCGGAATGACGTTTGTTGGTGGCTTCGCTGAGAGAGTCGCCGTGGGTTGCTCTTCTCTCAAGAGAATCCCGGACGGAGTCGAGTTTGCGGCGGCGGCTGGATTCTACGTGACGTATGCGACGGCGCATGGGGCGTTGCGTTGGGCCGCCGAGATCCGACCGGGGGACTGTGTCGTCGTGCTCGGCGCAGCCGGAGGTGTTGGGCTCGCCGCCGTACAACTCGCCAAGAGCATGGGTGGCCGTGTGATCGCCGCCGCGTCGAGTCCTGCGAAACTCGCGATATGTCGTGAGGAGGGGGCGGTCGAGGGAATCGATTACAGCCGCGAACCGCTCAAGGAACGGATCAAAGAACTCACTGGCGGCGAAGGGGCTGACATCGTCATCGACCCCGTTGGCGGCGATCTAGCCGAAGCCGCGTTTCGTGCGCTCGGCTGGCGTGGACGTTTTGTCGTCGTCGGCTTCGCGTCGGGCGAGATTCCCAAGATTGCATTGAATCTTCCGCTCTTGAAGGGGTCCGAGATTCGGGCGTTCAACATCGCGCCGTTTTCTGTGAAGGAGCCGGGCGCGATGCGCGAGCTCGAGGATGAATTGATGGAAATGCTGGCTTCGGGGATCGCGCGGCCGCGGGTCACGGCGCGCTACCCATTGGCCGAAGCGGCTGCGGCTATTGGCGAAGTGGCGGAGCGCCGGGCAATGGGCAAGGTTGTCGTCGAACCCTGATCGAGGTAGCTCCTGAGGTTAGTATGGTAGGGATCGTCGCTTTCGGGGCCTACATCCCCATGACCAGATTGCCGCTGTCGTTGATCAACGGCAGGCCTGCAGCAGACGGTGGGCCAGAAAAGGCAGTCGCGTTTTACGACGAAGACAGCGTAACGATGGCCGTCGCCGCGGCCTGTGACTGTCTCGGTTCAGAGGAGCGTTCGACGATCGATGCCGTAATGTTCGCCTCGACATCGTACGCACTGCGCGAGAAACAGGGTGCGGTCGTCATCGCCAAAGCTCTGGATCTGCGCGGTGATGTCGAAACCGCGGACTTCGGTGGATCGTTGCGCGCCGGAACCGATGCGCTCAAGGCGGCCGTGCGGGCGGTGGCGTCGGGTGCGACGGGTCGGGTTCTGGTTGTCGCCAGCGATTGCCGCATGGGTGCGCCGCGCGGCGCTTTAGAGCGCAACTTAGGAGATGCCGCCGTTGCGTTTCTGGTTGGCTCCGAGGGAGTCGTCGCGGTGCTCGAAGACAGCGCCGCGGTGGCGAACGAGATGCAGGATCTTTGGCGCACCGACGCCGATGACTTCACGCACTCGTGGGAGGAGCGTTTCGTCGTTCAGGAGGGCTACGTACCGTCGATGACGCGTGCTGCGACGGCCTTGCTGGAAAAATCCGGTAACGGGATTCAGGATTACGATCGGGTTGCGCTGTACGGCCACGATGCTCGAAGTCACGCCACGGTCGTACGCGGGTTGGGTGTCGTCGAGACCCAGGTCCAGCCGACTTACTTTGGGCGACTTGGGAACTGTGGTGCGGCCTTTGCCCCGCTCCTGCTATGCGCCGCATTGGAGCAGGCGTCGGCAGGCGAACGCATCTTGTTGGTCGGGTACGGCGATGGTGCCGAGGCGTTTTCATTTTCCGTCGTCGGCGATAGCGCGGCGGCACGGCTTGGTGTCGGTGGGCATCTCGAGCGGCGTCGCCCGCTGCGCTCGTACGACAGTTTTTTGCGTGCGCGCGGGCTCGATAAGAAAGAGTGGCAAGCGGGGACTGGCCCGGGTCTCGCTGCGACCATACGTTTGCGAGAGCGAGACGCCGACATTGGATTGATTGGCGCCGTGTGCGAAGCCTGCGGGCAGGTCCATTTCCCCCGCTCTCGGGTCTGCGTGAAGTGCCATGTACGTGACCGCTGGCAACCCTACCGTCTGTCTGACAAGACCGGTCAGGTGCTCGCCTATACATTTGACTACTTCTTCCCCACGCCGGAGCCGCCCGCGATCATGACGGTTGCAGATGTCGACGGTGCACGTGTTCATATCCAGCTCTCCGATGTCGCCCCCGACCAGGTCCAGCTCGACATGCCGGTGCGTTTCACGTTTCGCAAGATTCACGAGGCTGGTGGCAAGGCGAACTATTTTTGGAAGGCTGTGCCGGTTTGAAACGATGAGGGACAAGACTGCGATCGTGGGTGTGGGCTGCTGCAAGTTTGGTGAGAACTGGGGGCAGTCGCGCGAAGACATGATGGTCGAAGCGGCGTACCAGGCGTACGAGGACGCTGGAATCGACAATCCTCAGAAGCAGATCGAAGCTGTTTTCTGTGGAGTGGTCTATCCGAACTTCTCGACCGGAGAGGTCGCGGACGCGCTGCGATTCTACGATCGGCCGATCTCACATGTGCAGAACTATTGCGCCACAGGGACCGATGCCTTTCGCTTTGGTGCCTTTGGCGTCGCCGCGGGTGTCTATGACACCGTACTGGTGCTGGGTTACGACAAGCCGAAAGACCGAGGGGTCTCCGGTCCTTCGGTGGCCTTTGATCGAGTGCGTGGGCTACCGGCGACGCCGGCGGGTTGGTTCTCGCTGTGCGCGGCGCGCTACTTCGATACCTTCGGGGCAGATCGGAGCGACCTTGCGAAGATCGCGGTGAAGAATCATCACAACGGAACGCTGGCGCCGAATTCCATGCTCAAGCGCGAGATCACGGTCGACGACGTGCTCAATGCCCGGATGATTTCATGGCCCTTTGGGCTCTACGACTGCGCCGCACAGTCCGACGGAGCGGCGGCGGCCATCATCACGCGGGCTGACAAGGCGAAGGACTTTCGCGACGACTTCGTATTGGTCAAGGCCGTGGCGATCGCGCTTGGGGAGAATCCCCAGACCGATCCCGACTTCGATTTTCTCCGCTGGAAGCCTACCGAATACGCGGCTCGGCAGGCCTACGAGATGGCGGGGATCTCGAAGCCGTTCGACGAGATCGACGTGGCTCAGGTGCACGACTGTTTTACTCTCACCGAGTTGCTGACATACGAAGACCTGGGTTTTATCGAGAAGGGGGCTGCGCGCGAGCACATTGCCAGCGGTACCTTCGAACTCGACGGAGAGCTGCCGGTGAACACCGACGGTGGCTTGAAGACCTTCGGTCACCCGACCGGCGCGACTGGCGTCCGCATGATCTACGAGAATGTCTTGCAGCTGCGCGGCCAAGCGGGGCCGCGGCAAGTGAAGGGCGCAACCACCGCGCTGAGCCACAATATCGGTGGCGCGCCGCAGGCTTGCGGTATCACCATTCTCGGGACCCCGTGAATCCGAGGGGGCGCGTTGCGCGTTTCGCTCCGCTCTTCCGCGCCCTCCGACATCGAGGGTATCGGCTGTTTTTCTGCGCCTTTCTCGCCAACCAAATGGGCTTCTGGCTCGCAAACCTTGCGCTCCAGGGCGTGATGGTCGAGCTCACCGATAACGATCCGGCCTGGGTTGGTCGCTTGTTCTTTGCACTCTTTAGCCCGGCCCTGCTGTTTTCTCCGATTGCCGGTGTCGTCGCTGACCGCGTCAATCGCAAAGGCGTGATGATTCTTTGCTACTTCGGGGTGACCGTCGCCAGCGCGTTGCTGGGGTTTCTCGCAGCTACGGACCAGTTGAATCCGCTGTCGGTGATGGGTCTCGCATTCGCGTGCGGAGTTTCGTTTTCGTTCTCCGGCCCGGCCGCGAGCGCGGTCGCCGCCAACATCGTCGAGACGGAAGATCTCGCTTCGGCTATCTCGCTGCAGTCTACGGCGAACAACCTGACGAGGGTGCTGGGGCCGGCGATCGCAGCCCCTCTGATCGCCGGCGGACGATATGCAACATCGTTCGGAGTATTTGCCGTGTCGAGTTTGGTCGCGGCGGCATTCATCTATGCGATTCGCGTCCCTGACTACGAGCGCGATTCGGATACAGCTGGCATGTGGAGCCGAGTTCGCAGCGGATTCTCTCACGCGCGCGAGCGCCGGCCGGCCATGCTGGCATTGATCACGGCATCGATGCTGTCGGTCTTTGGAGTGGCTCACACCGCATTGATCCCGAGCTTCGCAGAGGAGGTCCTGGGTGCGAGAGATGCGTTTCCGTGGATCTTTGCGAGTACCGGGGTTGGCGCGATGGCCGGTGCGATCACGACTGGTGTCGAGGGTAGGCCGAAGCTGCGGCGTTCGACTTTTCGTCTATTCTTGTACGGAGTTGCCCTGATGGGCTTTGCGTTGTCGCCGAATCTTCTGTGGGCATTGGTGGCCCAGGCGACGGTGGGATTCTTCTACTTTTCGGTGATGACGAGTCTGCAAACCCTGCTGCAAGAGGTGGTCGACGAAGCAAAGCGCGGTCGGGTGATGAGCCTCTTTCATGTGGCTTGGGGAGGATTGTTTCCGATCGGCGCCCTGGCACTCGGCGAGGTGGCGAAAGTGGTCGGTGTTGTGGCTGCGATCACCGGCTCAGGGATGGTCTGCGTGCTGTTCGGCGTGGGAGTGACGTTCTGGCTGGCGCGGCGCTGATAGCTAGCCGTGGGACCTGCATCGATGGTACCAAAGGATTGGTTCAACTGAAGTGACGAGGTATGCTGAAATGTCTCTAGAGGGCGTCGAGTCAAGGCTATTGGTGAATGGTGAGCTGTGCGAGGCCGAAGCTGGCCGGCTCTATGACAATATCAATCCGGCGACCGAAGAGGTCATCGGCAATTGTGCCGATGCGTCGGCGTCCGACGCCGACCGGGCGATTGCTGCCGCGCGTAGAGCATTTGACGGCACAGGCTGGGCGACGGACCTGGCTTTTCGCAAGAAATGTCTGGAGCAGCTGCACAAAGCGTTGGACGAGAATCGCGAAGTTCTGCGGCCTCAGATCATCGCAGAAGTCGGAGCGCCGATCGGTCTTACGTACGCGGTGCAGCAAGACACGTGTATCAACGACATGCTGTGGGATATCGAGGTGGCCACCAACTACGAGTGGGAACGTCAGCTGCCCGACAGTGACTTCTTCGGCATCAAAAGTAGCAAGCGGGTGGTTCACGAGCCGGTGGGAGTCGTGGCCGCGATTACACCTTGGAACTTTCCCTTCATGCTCAATCTGTCGAAGATCGTTCCAGCGCTGATGGCGGGTAATACAGTCGTGCTCAAACCTGCTCCGGATACTCCGTGGTCGGCGACTTTTATCGGCAAGATGGTCGCCGAACATACTGACATCCCTGCAGGAGTCTTGAACATACTGACGTCTCAGCACCCGGCGGAGGTTGGCGACGTTCTGACCGGTGACGCGCGCGTGGACATGGTCAGCTTCACGGGTTCCACGGCAGTCGGCAAGCACATCGCCAAGCGTGGCGCTGACACTGTCAAAAAGGTGTTTCTGGAGCTCGGCGGCAAGTCCGCGAGTATCTTGCTCGACGACGCGGATTTCTCCGCGGCGATAGCGGGCGCGGCGATGGGAGTCTGTACGCACGCGGGGCAGGGATGCGCGATTACGACCCGTCTGTTGTTGCCGCGATCTCGCTACGAGGAGGGGCTCGGAGTTGCGACGAAGGCGATGGAGAACATGAAGTTTGGCGACCCTTTGAATATCGAAAACTTGATGGGTCCGCTCATCAACGCTCGGCAACGTGAGCGCGTCCTGGGTTTGATCGAGACGGGGAAGTCCGAAGGTGCGCGATTGCTGGTTGGGGGGAATCGTCCGAGTCATCTCGAGCGAGGATTCTTCGTCGAACCCACATTGTTTGCCGATGTCGATCCGGATTCGACCATTGCGCAGGAAGAAATTTTCGGTCCGGTCTTGGCGGTCATGCCGTTCGAGGATGACGACGATGCCGTGCGCATCGCGAACAACTCGAAGTACGGGCTGTCGGGCGCGGTTTCGAGTGGTTCGCTCGATCGGGCGATGGCTGTGGCGCGGCGCATCAGGACCGGGACGATGTCAGTCAACGGTGGCATGTGGTTCGGCGCAGACACCCCCTTTGGCGGCTATCGTCAGAGTGGCACTGGTCGCGAGCACGGGATCGAGGGGTTTCGCGAGTACCTCGAGACCAAAGCGATCGCGTATCCTGTCGCCTGAGGGGGCGCTATTTCGTGTCGCGGAAGTACGATCGATCGACTTGATCGCTTCGAGGTCGCGATTGGTTGGGCCTAGGGGGCGCGGCATCTTACAGTTTTGCTCGGGATATCTCCGCTGACGGGGTGACGATATGTGCCGGCGCTGCGGCGCTCCGGTCCTCCGGTGCTCGTGGCGCGTGGGCTGAATATCCTATAGCCGTCTGAGGTCATGGTGCAGGTGGGACGGTCAACCGAAGCTTCAGGGTATACGTACGAGTCTTGGCGCTTGTGGTTGTTGGGCCTGCTGGCGCTCTTGACTCTCGTTCCGGTCACTTTGCCGGTGCCGATTCTCCGGGCCCTGGTGCACGAGCGCTTCGGCGTGGACGAGGCGATGACGTCGTGGTTCATGTCGATCAATATGGTCGGAGCGTTTCTTGCTGCGCCGATCGCTGGACTCCTTGCCGATCGTTACGGGCGGCGCCGCGAGCTGATCGTTGGTGCTTTGGTCGTCGATGGCTTCTGTTTCATTGCGTTGCCCCTGATCGACGACTTTTCGACTCTTTTGGTGGTGCGTTTTTTCGAGGGCTGTGCTCATATCCTTGCGCTGTCTCTCATTCTGGCGCTCGCCTCGACCTCTCAGGAGGAGGCCAAGCGTGGGCGTGCGATGGGGATGGTCGGCGCAGGATTGCTCTTGGGGGTTGCTCTCGGAGCGCCACTCGGTGGCGCGCTGGGCAATCGCAGCGTTGTTCTGCCACTCCACTTCGGCGCTGGAGTCTTGTTCGCCGCGGCGGCATTGGCGGCGGCGACTTTGCGAGAGACCGGTCGAGAGCGTGAGCGGCCGGGGCTGTCGACGATCCTTGACGCGGTGAGAAAGAACCGCGGCGTCATGGTGCCTCTGGCGTTTGCCTTCGCGGATCGATTCACGGTCGGGTTCTATACGACCACGCTCACTCTCTATCTGACCCGCATCCACTTTGCCGCACCGGCGACTGTCGGCGCGCTGATCGCCTCGTTCATGCTGCCGTTCGCACTACTCTCGTACCCGTTTGGGCGGCTCGCGGAAGGCCGTTCTCTGGTAGTCATGCTGTGTGTCGGTAGTCTCCTGTACGGGATCGGGACCGCGGCGGTTGGCTATTGCTCACTCACCGAGCTTCGTTTCCTGATGCCAGCGATCGGGATGGCGGCGGCTGTGATGTTCGTGCCGTCGATGGTGATGACGGCAGAGTTGGTGCCGGAAGAAGCGCGGACGACGGCACTCGGTGCCTTCAATGCGGCAGGTTCGCTCGGCTTTATCGTCGGGCCGCTGACCGGGGGCTACGTCAGCGAGTTCGTGGCGCGCGGGAGTGGATGGTTGGAGGGGTACCGAGCGGCCTTCCTTGTCGCCGGCGTGTCCGAATTTCTTTGCGTGGCGCTCGCCTTGCCGGCTTTGTGGCGGCTGCGGCGCAGCGGGCGCACACGTTGACACTAGGCTGCCCGGAGTCGACCTAGCTCGGCGCACTCGCATCGGTTGTGGTGCGAAGGACCATGGCAACGCCGGCCAGCGTGACCCCACCGCCGAGGATTTGCCATTGGGTCAGCGCTTCCCCGAGGAAGAAGAATGCCGCGACCGAGGCGATCACCGGGATCGCGAGGATCGTGGTAGAGATCGTGAAGGCCGACAAATATGGGTGGGCCCACGCCAGCAGGATGTGGCCGATGGTGCCCGGTAGGATGGCAACGGCAATTAGCTTGGCGATGTCGGACTGAGATGGCGTTACCGGATTGCTGATGGTGACCAACACGACCGCCGATACCATCAGAGCCGCGATGGTGGTCATACCCGTAATGAACTCAATCGAGCCGAGATGGTCGCGTATGCGTTTCGATGCGAGAAAGTACGCGGTGAAGGCGAATAGATTGGCGGTCGCGATCGCGTTGCCGTAAGTCTCCACACCGGGGAGTCCGTTTGTGGCCGTGACAACGATGACCATGCCGGTCAGCGCGACTCCGAGATACGGCAGAGCGCGCCAGGGGGTCGCTTCGGAAAAGATCGGTCCTGAAATGAACGCGACCAAAGCTGGCTGAAGCGATGCGATGATGGTGACGTTGGCAATCCGGGTTGCATCGAGCGAGGTGAAGAATAGTATCTGGTGGACTCCGAAGAGCAGTCCTCCAGCGGTCGATAGGCGCAGCCAGCGCCAGTTGATGATGCTCAGCGCTTTGCCGCGAAACAATGCAACCGTCCATAAAAGCGCCACGCCGAACCAGAGTCGATAGCAGGAAGCGAGGATCGGCTGTGTCTCGACCGACTTCACGAGGACCCCTGAGAATCCCCACAAGAAGATCGCGACTGCCACCGCGATCACCGCGCGGGTTGTGTTGGAGTCGCTCGCGCTCATTTGTCAGACCGATCGCAGCCGGTGTGGGTCGGCAACCGGGGTGGTCGGGAGCCGACCACCCCGGTTGCCTCGTATCGCCAGCTTCGGCTGCGCGCGGCTATTCTTCAGTGAACGAAGCGCCCAGGAGGATGAACATCTCGTCGTCAGTGGTTGTGCCGAAACCCACGGCGCATGCGTCGCAATCGCCATCGCCGGCGCCCGGGGAAGAGTCGCAGTCTGTGTCGGTTGAACAAGCGCGGCCGACTGCACCCTCGGCGCAGGCAACGGGTGTTCGACAGGGGCCACCGGGAAATCCTCCCACGGATTCAGGCGATGTCGATTGGCGCTTGACGGTTGCCGGATCGAGGGCGCCGTTCTCGTACAGCCCGCAGAACGTGAAGGTCCGCTCGTCGTCGACCGAACGCGCATCACCCAGTTGGAGCGGCGGGTCGAAACGAGTGACCGCCGGATCGGCGTACGACAGGCTTGTGTACAGCGTGCTCTCGGCCACGTCCCGAAGGGTCGGCTCGAGCAGAGCACGGACTGCGAGCACGATCTCGTTGACCGCTACGGATCCGTTGCCGTTCGCATCGGCGCGTTCGCATCGGACGATCGGTATCAGATCCAGCGCTATGCCGATGCCGGTGACGATCTCGTCGACGCGCACCTCCAGATCGCCGTTGCAGTCGCCGGCGCCGGGGGGCATACGAGCAGCGCAAGGCGCGCCGGCGCATAGGTCTGGAGCTCCGAGGTCGTCGTCGTCTGTGATCGGCGAGCAAGGGGCACCGTCGTTGTCGCCGCCCTGGCATCGAAATGCGCCTTCGAAGGTCTGGAATCGGACGCCGCGTTTGTGGTTGTGGGAGCTCAACTCAATGACGCGTGCGTCGGCGCTGATGGCATGGTGGCCGCAGATTTCCCGGGTCTCGTACGGCGGGATATCGAGGCCGAACATTGCGTCGATCACGGTGAACCTGCGGAGCTGGTGCTCTTGTTCGGCGGGTGGGGCGAACTCCAGATTAACCCAGATGTCGAGCTTGCCGTCGACATCGTTGACATTGAAGGCATGGGAGTTCCAAACCAGAATCCCCTTGAGCGGCGCTTCGGCGTAGACGCCGGTGGTTGCTCCGAGACCTGTCGCCATCGTGTTGAAGAGGCTCTCGTTGCCGAGGCCGATTCCGGCGTTGCCCGGGCCAAACCCGAAGCAACCGACCGATGGTCGAGGCGTGCTCCCGCAAAGTCCTTCGCCGCAAGCCGCGGCGTTGCTGGGGTCACAACTCTCACCGTGCCGTTCGCCGCCGCCACAAATGAAGGGCCCCCACGACGGCGACTCGAGCGGTGTGTCGCCGAAGTAGTTGACCAGCACGGCGTGGTGGCTGAGCGGGTCTTGCCGTGCTTCGATTCGCTTGTATCGAAAGGTGTCTCCTTCGCCGCGGAACATCGCTGGGACCTGGTCGGTGACGTCGTAGGGTGTGATGAAGCAGACTTCGCTTTCGCTATGGGGAGGGATTATCTGAGTCGGTGCGCGCAATTGAACCCCGGTGCCTGCGACGGGCGGGGCAAGGGGCTTGGTCTCGAGTGGCTCTGGCGGTGGAAGGCAGGCGTCGAGAAGTTCTCCGGTGCCTTCGACGACCCCCGCTTGCGGAGCGCCGCTTTCGATCCAGAGACGGATCACCTCGAGTTCGTCGAGAGTGATGGGCGGGAGTCCGCCGACCGGCATCGACCGCAGAGGCGCCTGCCATTGGTCGGGCAGAGTTGCCGCTGCGAGATTGATCCAAAGTAGACTGTCTTCCTTCTTGGCTGGAAAGACTCGTTTGACATTGGCCCGAAGCGCAACGCTCTCGACCGCTGCGTCGACCAGGTTGTCGTATGAGGCAGCCGCGCTCAGGTCGAGTCCGCCGGCCCGCGAAGCAGCGCTGTGGCAGGTGATGCTGTTGCAGCCGTTGCGGTCGAAGATGGCCTGTTGGATCAGCTCGAATGTCGAATCGAAGGTCTCGTTGCACGGCTCGGTCGTGGCGTGGGCTGAACTCGCGGCCAGCAGAGACGCGGCGGCGATAGCGAGAAACGGATTGGGGCGGATCATTAGCAGGCTCCCTGGAAACGTAGCCCTGGTATCCCAGAACGACGCTGTCATTGGAAGCCTGAATAGGCGGCTTGTGGTTGGCGGGAGGGATTTGGTTTGGTCGCCGGCACCGTCTCGGTTAGAGTTCCGCGATGCGATTTGCCGTCGAGTTACCCACGCAGCGAGTCGATCTGGGTGACGAGTTCGTCAGTGCGAGCGGAGTTTCGACGGTAGCACGAGCCGCCGAGGCGGCCGGATTTAGCTCGTGCTTTGTTACCGACCACCCGTTTCCGAGCGATCGGTGGCTCGATTCCGGTGGTCACCACACGCTGGATCCCTTTGTTGCTTTGTCTTTTGCTGCCGCCGCGACGACGACGATTCGCCTGCAGACGCATATTGCCGTCTTGCCCTATCGCAATCCTTTTCTTGTCGCGAAGTCCGCGGCGAGTCTCGATGTTCTATCGAACGGAAGACTCATCCTCGGAGTGGCGGCCGGGTATCTGAAGGGAGAGTTCGCAGCGCTCGGGGCGAATTACGAACGGCGCGACGAAGACAGCGATGCGGCACTTGTGGCGATCAAACGCGCCTGGGGCGAGGCGGGTGTAGCGTTCGAGGGCCGCGGATTCTCAGCCGAGGGGAATACCATGCTGCCTCGGCCGCTCCAGCAGCCGCACCCACCGCTATGGATCGGTGGGAACAGCCGAAAAGCGATTCGCAGGGCCGTCGAGCATGGGGACGGTTGGGTGCCCTTCCCGAATCCGCCAAAGCTTGCAAAGTACTCCCGCTCTGCGGTGATGGTGACACGCGCGGATCTCGCCGATCGGCTCGAATATGCCCGTGACCATGCGGACAAGATTGGCAGAGTGCGAAAATTGGAGGTTTGCTACGCGCTCATCGACCAGCGCGGTGCGTCTGCCGAGATCTTGGACCGAGTCTCCGAATTTGCGGCGCTTGGGGTTGGGTGGCTTACGGTTGGGGTGCGTGGACGGAGTCGCGCCGAATATTGTGATGGCCTGTCGGAATTTGGCGAACTTGTGATTCGTCGTCTGTAGCCAGTGCGATTGGGTGCGTCGGCGGCCGAATCGTGGTGGTCTGGAACGCTCTGGGGTTCCGGGATAACGGTAGGCGGCGATGCCTGCTGACCGATTCTACATAACGACCGCGATCGACTATCCCAACAGTGTGCCGCATATGGGGCATGCTTACGAGAAAGTCGTCGCTGACTTTTACGCGCGGGCTGCGCGTTTACGCGGGATCGAAACCCACTTCCTCATCGGGCTCGACGAGCATGGACAGAAGATCCAAGAGGCTGCGGACAAGGCGGGCCATCCGCCGCAAGAGTTCGTGGACGAAAAGGCGGAAGTGTTTCGGCGGCTTTATGGTCAGCTGAACATTTCGTTTGACGACTTCATACGGACCTCAGAGCCGCGGCACCATGAGTTCGCCCGCGAGCTCTACGAGCGCGTGTCGAAGCGTGGGGATATCTACAAGGATCACTACGAAGGCGACTACTGCATTTCGTGCGAGAAGTTTCTCACGGCGACAGAACTCGTCGACGGAAAGTGCCCGATCCACGAGCGGCCAACGACGGTCGTGAAGGAAGAGTCGTATTTCTTCCGTTTGAGCAAGTACCGCGATCAGGTTCGGGCGCACATCGAATCCCATCCGGAGTTTATCTACCCCGAAGAGCGCCGGCGGGAGATCTTGTCACGGTTGAACGACGACGTGCGCGACCTTTCGATCTCTCGTTCGACGTTCGATTGGGGCATTCCATTGCCGGATGACCCGGAGCACGTGCTCTACGTCTGGTTCGACGCGCTGGCGAATTACTATTCGGCGTTGGTTCGACCGAAGGACATCACGTCAAGATTTTGGCCGGCTGACTGTCACGTCATCGGCAAGGACATCCTGTGGTTTCACACGATGATTTGGCCGGCGATGTTGCTTTCGGCTGGCTATGAGCTGCCGCGGCAAGTCATGGTTCACGGATTCATTCTCGACAAAGACGGTCGCAAGATGGCGAAACACGTCGGCAATGTCGTCGATCCCGTTGAGGTGATGGACGAGTATACGGTCGATGTCTTGCGCTACTACTTCATCCGTTCTTTTTCGAGCGGCAAAGACGGCAAATTTTCTGTCAGCGACCTCGAGGAACGCTACAACTCCGAGCTTGGCAACGACTTGGGCAACTTGATCCTGCGAGTCGCCAAATTGGTCCAGACGAAGTTGGGCGGGCGGGTTCGGATCGGCGGTGAGCAGCGAGAGTTTTCCGAGCGTCTCAACCCAGAGGCCATGATCGAGGCCTACTGGAAGGCGGTCGACGCTCGCGAACACAATCGTGCCCTCGAGGAGTTGTGGGAGTATGTGCGAGCGACGAATGCGTACCTCAACGACCGGGCTCCGTGGCGGATCAAGGACGAAGGCGAGCTTGCGGAGGTCCTTGGTGCGGGAGTTGCGGCTTTGCGGATCGTTGCGCACTTGCTGAGCCCGGTGATGCCGACGGTGGCGGCGGAAATCGCCGCCTCGCTGGGGGTGCCTCTGGAGAGCGTCGAGACGATGAGCGTCGAGATGGAGTGCGAGGTCAGCGCGTCGAAGCCACTGTTTCCGCGCCGTGAGGACGAGAAGAGAGTCTCGGCCGGAAAGGGTAAGGCCAAACAGCCGCAGGCGGATGTCGATCCGTTCTCGAAGCTGGAGATCAAAGTGGGCAAGATCGAGGCGGTGGAGAACCA
This sequence comes from Deltaproteobacteria bacterium, assembly GCA_029262455.1. GTDB lineage: Bacteria > Desulfobacterota > Binatia > HRBIN30 > CADEER01 > CADEER01. The sequence goes on from JAJCZJ010000086.1 coordinate 30,520, forward strand.
TCCCGATGCCGACCAGCTGTTTGTTCTCAAGGTCGACCTTGGCGAGGAAGAGAGTCGTACGATCTGCGCTGGACTAAGGGCGCATTTACAGCCGGCGGATTTGGTCGATCGCAAGGTGATCGTCCTCGCGAATCTCAAGCCGGCGGTACTGCGCGGTGTGCCGAGTGCGGGAATGGTGCTGGCGAGTGATCGGAATGACGGGGCGGTAGTGCCGGCGGACCCGGGTGACGCGCCGATCGGCGAGACCATCACCGTCGAGGGAATTGAATCCAATCCGAAGAAGAAGCTGTCGAAGAGCAACTTCGAGAAGGCTCCGCTGTCGATGAAAGGCGGCGTCGTCGTATATCGAGACAAGCCGCTGCGAACGAGCGCCGGTGAAATCCGCTGTGACGCCAACGACGGAGCATCGGTCCGGTAGAGCTTGGTCGAAGGCGGGCCGAGTCGTTTCGTAGGGTTGGCTTTAGCCTACCGACGCGCGAAGCGCGCCCGATGACACGCGGCGCGGACGGGCGATTCCGAAGTTGATTGTCAGGCTAAAGCCTGACCTACGAGGGGCTGCTACGTGAGGCAGCGGCAATTGGGGCGGCGCTCGCCTACGGCGGGGGGAGCTGGCATGAGCCGGCGGTCTCATAGCACCGCCCGTTGACACATGTACCCGCGTCGACCGCACAGTCGTTGTCTGACGTGCACGTTCTGCGTTCGCATCGACCTGTGCGAGAGTCGCCCAGGTTGCACGCGAAGTTGGCGAGACACCTGCTATCTTCCCGACAGCCGATCGGGCGGCAGTGACGATCACTGTCGCATGTTTCTCCGGGTGAGCACTGGATGACGCTATCGCAGCCGGGCTGACAGGTGAGGAGGCTCGGATCGCAAGCGCACGAGTCGAAGCCGGCTGGCTTGCAGATTGAACCAACTTCGCAGTCCATGTCGATGCTACAAGAGGTCTCGCTGAAGTCGAAACAGACACCGCAGCCGACCGTACCGCCGGGCTCGACGCAGACTCCTCCGCTGGGGTCGCAATCTGACGAGTTGCGGCAAGCGCCGCCATCGACCACCGTGATGTTCGAATATTGAATGGACAGCTCATCGTCGGCCAGGTTTTCGATCGGATCGACGACAAAGTTGGTCGGATAGCCCAGCTGATCGTCATAGCTTACGTCGAGACGGAATGCGGAGTCCAGATGATGTTCGATGCGGTCAAACACTTCAGCGACGCTCAAGTAGGGAAGGCCTGCTTCGACGTTGAGTCGATCGCCGTTCGACGGATCGCGCGCGCCGACGACCTTGCCGTCGACGACCTCGACTACGATGTCGTGTGGACCGGGGCAGAAGCAGCCGAAACGGTAGTTGGCTTGATAGTGGCGAATGTCGGCAGCAGTCCAGAGCGCTCGCGCTTCTTCGAATGCCTGGCGGTCGTGCCGCGGTGTCGGCGTCGGTGGTGCGAATTCGCAACCGCGGAGGGCTGCGTCGACGCCGCGGATGAGCTCGTTGATCTCGACTTCTGAGTCGGAATCCATGTCGGCCGCAGGGCAGCGACTGACCGGCATCCGATGGAGCCCGATCGCGACGCCGGTGGTTAGCTCACCGACCCGTACGGAGCTGTCATCGTTGCAGTCGCAGGGGCAAGAATCAGCCACGGCCGCAACCGAACCCAAGATGATCGATAGGACGGAGACACCAATAATCTTAGTCATGGCGGGACTCTGCCATGACCCGGGCGAAAAAACAAGACTTGTTTGCTAATCCCCCGAGTTTCGTGTTGTTCGGCTGAGTTGGGTGCCGTTGAGGAGCCCGAACCCGCGAATTGTCAGCGCCTTGTTGGCGCCGTGCGCATAGGTTGTTTTGGGCTTTTGATTCCAAGACGCGTTGCGGATTGATAGGACGACTCCACAACCGGAGGGGCATCGATGAAGGTTACACGACGGGAAGTACTGCGATTGACGGCTGGCGCGGGCATGCTGCCGATGAGCGCTTGGGTGGCGGCATGCGGTGACGATTCTCAAACGATCGTACGCGGCCCCTCGAATCTGTTCAATCACAACGTCGCCAGCGGCGATCCGCTTGCTGACGCGGTCATCCTTTGGACTCGGGTATCACCCGATGGTCCCGGCGAGGTTCGGGTCGATTGGGAGATTGCGGCAGATCCAGACTTTCGGCAGGTGGTCGGGGGCGGGGCAGTGATGACCGATGAATCGCTGGACTACACCGTGAAAGTGGACGCGACCGGCCTACGCGACGCGACGACCTACTACTACCGTTTCCATGCGCAGCTGCGGACCTCGCCGATCGGGCGAACCAGAACCGCTCCCGCCGGCGCTGCTGACCGTCTGCGTTTTGCCGTTGCCTCGTGTTCGAAATACTCGGAAGGCTACTTCGTTGCGTATCGCGCCATTGCCCGTCGCCAGGATATCGATGCGGTGATCCATCTGGGCGATTACATTTACGAGACGGGCGACCGCGGACCGGTGCGGCCGCACGATCCTCCCCATGAGATCGTCGAGATTGAGGATTACCGAGCTCGCTACGCTCAGTATCGCAGCGACCCCGATTTGCAGGAGGCGCATCGTCAGCACCCGTTCATCAACGTTTGGGACGACCACGAGTCGACGAATAACTCATGGCGTGATGGAGCATCGAACCATACGGAGGGGCCTGAAGGGGAGGGCTCTTGGGTCGAGCGCAAGGCGCGGGCGCAGCGCGTGTATTCGGAATGGATGCCGATCCGGGTTGGCTCGCCAGATCGAATCTTTCGGAAATTGTCGTACGGCGATCTGCTCGACATCATCATGTTGGATACCAGGCTTTGGGGGCGCGACGAGCCGGTGGACCGCCTCGACGTAGAGGCCGTCTTCGACCCGGAACGCAGCCTGCTTGGGTTCGACCAGGAGGAGTGGCTCGCCGACCGCTTGATCGAGTCGACAGCGCAGTGGAAGATCCTCGGCCAACAGGTGATTCTGTCGCAATGGAAGCTTTCGGCTGAGCCAAACTCGCAAGGCGGCGGTCAGGTGGCCAACTCCGATGGATGGGACGGTTATGACGCGACGCGCCAGCGATTCTACGAAGTGTTGCGCGAGAACGATATCGCCAATGTCGTGGTGCTGACAGGCGATGTCCACAGTTCGTGGGCGTTTGAGTTTACCGAAGACCCGAACAATCCGGACACGTATGATCGCGAGACTGGTGAAGGCTCGCTCGGTGTTGAGTTCGTTGCGCCGGGTGTCACGAACACGTTCTTCGGGGGCATTCCGCCGCAGGTATTCACCGGGCCCAATCCGCACACCAAGTACGGAGAGACGACGCAGCGGGGCTATTTGGTTTTGGATATCACTGCAGAGCGCACGCAGTCGGCATGGTTTCATTTCGATAGTGTCGCCGCGGTCGATGACGAGGAGCACTTCGCTGTCGCCCTCTCCACTGCAGATGGGGAGAGTCACTTGGTCGAAGACGACGCTCCGGCTGATCCCATCGCCCCTGCACCTGAGTTTGCACCCGAATTTGCACCCGACACGGAGTGAGGTAGCGATGGACGTTGCCGGTCTCGAGAAGACTCAGCTGCGCGATTCGGACGGCGCGATCGTTCGGCTCGGCGACCTATGGAAGGAACGTCCGACCGTTCTCGTCTTCGCGCGGCATTTTGGCTGACTGCATTGCCGCGCACACGCGGCGCAGTTGCGCCGCCACTATTCTGAGGTGACCGACCGCGGTGCTGATCTCGCGGTCGTTGGAACCGGCGATCTTCGGCATGCCAAGAGCTTCGCCGAAGATGAGGACGTTCCGTTCCCGGTCCTGGTCGACGACCAGGGGGAGGCTGCGACTGCCGCTGCGGTCCGGAGTGTTGGCTTTCTCGAGCTCTTTCACCCGCAGTCGTGGGCGGCAACGCGTCGGGCTTGGCGCGAAGGCTACCGTCTCTATCGTCCCGGCAAGCGCACGACGCAACTCGGCGCTACTTTCGTGCTCGGCCCGGGGGCCACGTTGCGCTACGAACACTACGACAAACACCCTGCCGATCACGCACCGATGGAGGAGATCTTGGCGGCGCTTGGCTAGCGAATAATTGCTGGGTCGACGTCGATTCCCACTGGGCAGTGGTCGGATCCCCGCACGTCCTTCAGAACAAACGCCCGTCTTACGAACGACATCGCCTCAGCTGACGCGAGGACGTAGTCGATGCGCCAGCCGACGTTGCGTTCGCGGGCGCCCTGGCGCTGGCTCCACCAGGAATAGTGTCCGCCTTGACCGTGGAACGCGCGGAAAGTGTCTACCCAACCGGCTTCGATCCAGCGCTGAAACTCCTGCCGTTCTTCGGGCAGGAATCCGCTGTTTTCTCGATTCTCTCGCGGTCGGGCGAGGTCGATTTCACAGTGGGCCGTATTGAAATCGCCAAGGACCAGTTGCCGACTGGTTGTGGTTCGCATCTCGTTGAGCACTTCAAACAATCGTTGGTAGAATCCCAGCTTGTATGGCACCCGGCTGTTGTCACGCTGTGTACCGCTGCCCTTGGGGAAGTATCCGTTGGCGACAATCAGGTTGCCAAATCGTGCGATCTGAATCCGGCCCTCTCGATCGAATTGCTCCTCCCCGAGGCTGGATACGATTTCGTCGGGCCGGCGTCGGGAGAGAATGCCGACCCCGGAGTACCCTAGTCGCTCGGCCGGATGGTAAGCCTGATGCCATCTCTTGAGTCGCCGAATGCCCTCCGGCAGCTGGTTGGGTAGGGCGCGGACCTCTTGAAGAGCGACGATCTGTGCGCCAGCGCCGCCGAGCCAGTCGACGAAGCCCTTGCGGGCGCAGGCACGGAGTCCGTTGACGTTCCAAGAAACAATTCGCATGGGAGAGCTTGTTCGCTGTCACCATTCCTATTGATCAGCGTGTCGAAACACTACAGCTTAGGCGACCGAATGCGAGTCTTGCGTGCGATCGAGGAATGGGGAAGGCGGGGAGCCAGGCCGAGTGCTTTCGCGCACACGTTCAAAAACGAACCCTCACCTTTCATTCTCTCGCGCGTTCAATGCGGGCGACGAATTTTTCGGAGCCTTGCCGGTCATTTCGAGACGATCGACAGTCTCCCAAGCGGGGCGCAAGGGGGCGGTCGCGGTGGGTCCGGCAGGCCGAATCGAGTGCAGGTCTATCCCCCTCTCACGCCATGTTGATCGTCCACCGCTCGAATCGAGCCGAGAATCTGGTTGCCGAGCTCGGCGACACTCTCGCATTGAAGCCGCCTGGGCCGTTTGAGCCGGAGACCGTCATCGTACAAGGCCGCGGTATGGAGCGCTGGCTTTCGATGAAGCTAGCCGAGCGCTTTGGGGTGTGGGCACAACCGGATTTTCCGTTCCCACGCCGCTTCTTGTTGCGACTCTTTGAACGCAACCTCCAAGATGATCCTCGGGCTCTGGTGCGATTCGAACCCGAAGCGCTGTCTTGGGCGATCGCTGCGCGATTGCCCGATCTTCTCGAACGAAAGGAATTTGTGCCGCTCCTTTCCTACCTCCGCGAGGATGACGACCCGGCGCGCCTATTGGCCCTGGCCGACAAGATCGCGCGCACCTTCGACGACTACGTCGTGTTTCGGGCGAGGTTGATCGAGTCGTGGGAAGATGGCGCTGACGATGGATGGGAGGGGGTGTTGTGGCGCCGCTTGGTGGAGGACCTTGGCCGCAACCATGTTGCCGCTCGGGCCCGCGCGCTGCTGGCCCTTCTTGATGGCAACGCAAGCGACGACTTCGATCTTCCGGACAGGATCTCTTTGTTCGGTGTATCGACCCTTGCTCCTCTCTATTTGGAAATCTTTCACCAACTCGCCAGGCGGTGCGATGTTCATCTCTACGTACTCAGCCCATCGCGCGAGTATTGGGCCGACATTCGGGGCAAGCGGCAGGCGCTGGTTGAGGCATTGCGCGCTCCGGCCATGACGGATGGGGATCTCGACGCACTGCTCGAACGCGAGGTGGGCAACCGGCTGTTGGCTTCCTTGGGGCGCATCGGACGTGAGTTCCAGGCGATTCTCGAAGCCAGCGGCGACTATCAAGAAAGCGAGACCTACAGCGATCCCCGCCTAGGGGGAGAGGACAATGCTCTTTGTGTGATTCAGTCCGACATGCTCGACCTCAGATACCGCTCGGCCGATTCGGAGGATCGCGTCCCCTATCGTTTGGACGACGATTCGATCACAGTGCATTCCTGTCACGGGCCGATGCGAGAAGTCCAGGTCTTGCACGATCAACTGCGCGCGATGTTCGACGCGGATTCGTCTCTTCGTCCCCGCGATGTCATCGTCATGACGCCGGACATCGATACGTATGCACCCTTCATCGAGGCCGTTTTTGACAGTGGCGAGGGCCACCTGAGCATTCCCTTCCGAATCGCCGACCGCGGTCCTTCGGCGACGAGCGAAGTGTTCGACGCTTTCGGTGAAGTTCTCCGGATTCTACCGACTCGGATGCCATCGTCATCGGTCGTGGATCTGCTCAGGCGCCGTGTGGTTCGCGACCGCTTTGGTTTTGCTGAGAGTGACATCGAGGTGGTCCGCGAGTGGGTGGATCGGACAGAAATTCGCTGGGGGATGGATGCAAAGCATCGGGCTGAGTACGGACATTTGGAGGTCGATCAGAATACGTGGGATTTTGGATTGCGCCGGCTCTTTCTCGGCTATGCGGTCGGCGGCGAAGGGGAGAGCGAATCGAGCGGGTATGCGCCTTACGGTGATGTTGATGGCGGCGATGCTGCGATTCTAGGTCGCCTTGCGGATTATACGGATCGACTCTTCTCGTCGGCCCGCAGACTGAGTGGGCTTCGCAGAGTCGACGAGTGGCGAGCCAACCTCAGTGTGCTGCTCGACGATTTATTGCGTGCCGGGCGTGAAGAAGATTTTCAGGTTCAGGAGTTGCGTGAGGCGCTGGCAGCAATCGATGCGAGGGCGGTCGCGGCGGCCTTTGATCAACCGATCGGGATTGCCTCGGTGGCGAAGCTCGTCGAGGAGGAGATTCGGCTCAATACTTTGGCGCGCGGATTTCTTACCGGTGCACTTACCTTCTGCGAGCTGGTACCGATGCGAACGATCCCGTTTCGCGTGGTCTGTTTGGTCGGCATGAATGACGGCGCCTTTCCGCGAATTGATCGGCGGCCTGATTTCGACCGTATCGGTCAGCATCGGCGTTGGGGGGACCGGTCTTTACGCGATGATGACCGCTACATGTTTCTCGAAGCTATCCTGTCGGCGAGGGAGAAGCTCTACATCAGCTTCGTCGGTCAAGATGCGCAGGCCAACAGCCAACTCGCTCCCTCCGTCGTCGTACAAGAACTGTTGGATGCGATGAGCGACACCTTTCTCGATTTTGACTCGGACCGGCAGGTGATTCGCCATCCGATGCAGGCTTTCAGTCCGCAGTATTTTGCCAAGGAGAAGTCGGGTGATGGAGCCGGTCAGAACGTTGTGCCGGCGTTAGATCAGCAACCGTTGGTGTCCTATTCGCGGACGGCCTATGAGGGCGCATTGGCCCTGGTCGGGGCCCGGGCCGAGCGTCGACCGTTTTTTGATCGAGAGATCGACTGGACCCCGGTCGAGGTCGTCTCGGTATACGACTTTGTGCGCTTCTTCGAAAATCCGTCACGAGCATTTTTGCAGAGGCAATTGGGGCTGTACCTCGGTCGAGATCTCGAAACCCTGGACAGCCGCGAGCCGCTCGATGTCGATGACCTCGAACGTTGGAAAATCGGCGACGCGATGCTGCGGCGGTTGTCCGAAGGGGAGGATTGCGACTTTGCGTCCATGGCCCGCGGCGGTACGCTGCCGGTTGGCTCGATCGGCGAAGCCCTCTACGAGGAGGTCTTGGTCGTTGCCCAGCGGATTGCCTCTGGCGTCGGCCGTGAGGTCGCCGCCGAGAGCGTGGAGGTCGACTTTGATTTTGCGGACATTCGTGTAGCCGGAGTAGCGGGAGAGTTGGCGAGCGGCGAGCGGAGAGTGCTGCAGTATTCCCAGGTTGGAGGCCGGCAAGAGCTGTCGTTGTGGCTTCGGCACTTGCTGTTGTGCGCGGCCCGTCCGGAAGGCGAATGTGTTTCGCGATTGTACGGGCGATTAGGATCCCGTGACGGCGCTGTGGTCTGGTTCGAGCGAGTCCCCGAACCCATGCCGATCCTGGCCGCATTTGTTGATCTCTATGTCGCTGGCATGCGTCAGCCGCTACCACTGTTTTCGAAGGCGTCGCGGGACTATGCGTCGACATTTCTGAAAAGTGGCGCGATCGAGGCGCGCCGCAAGGCGGAGCAGGGGTACGAAAATGATCGCGGCGACAGCCAGGACGACTACGTCCGCAAGCTGTTCGGAGATTCAGCTCCGTTTGAAGGGGCCGACGGTATCGATCGCTTCGCAGAGGTGGCGCTTGCTGTTTACCGGGACTTCTTGTCGCAGCGCGTCGAGGTGAAGCTGTGAGCGAGCTGGATCCGCTCAGCGACGCCCTAGAAGGTGTCACGTTCGTCGAGGCTAGTGCCGGGACCGGCAAAACCTATGCGATCGAGATGTTCTATCTCCGTCTGCTGGTCGAAGACGGCCTCTCTCCGGAGCAAATCGTCGTCGTGACGTATACCAACGCTGCAGCCGCGGAGTTGCGCAAGCGGATCCGCGCGCGACTTCGGGCGGCGCAGAGCCTTTTGCAGCGAGGCGCGGGGGAGGATGAGCCTTGGGCGCATTTCGTGCTGGGTCAGGCCGACCCGGATCTCGTGCGGCAGCGTCTGCTGACCGCACTCTACTGCTTCGATCAGGCGGCGATCTATACGATCCACGGTTTCTGTCAGAGGGTGTTGGTCGAGCACGCGTTTGACAGCGGTGTGTCGTTCGACCTCGAGATGATCGTCGATCAGACGGCACTGGTTGATGAGGTTTCACGCGATTTCGTCGCCAGGCGGTTGTCTTCGGTCGAGCGTCCGCTTTTGGATGCGGTTTGGGATCGCGAAGCCCTCGGAGTGATAGCGCGCTTTGTGTCGCTGGTCAGTGCGCAACCCGATCTGCGGCTGATGCCCCCAGCCTTCGATTGGGCGGCCGAGAGAGAACGATGGCTCGACGTGCTATCTGAGGCGCGCACGCTGTGGGCCAACGACGGCGAGAAGATCACGGAGCTGCGCTGTACTTCACGGTCGTTGAGGGTGACCTCCCGAATGAAAGCCGCGAAGTTTGAGTCGGCAATCGAAGCTATAACCGTTGGAGCGGGTTTGCTGACCAACAGCGGGCGAAAAGAGCTCGAGGCATTGAGCTCGGGTAAGCTCGCCAGCGTAACGACCAAGGGGAACGATCCACCGCAGCATGCGTTCTTTGATCGTTGCCAAGAACTCTGGGAGCTATGGCCGCGCGTCAAGGGAGGGTTCTCGACAGACTTGTTTCAGAATCTTGCCGTCTTCGGCCGCGAGCAGATGAAGGTTCGCAAGGAGCAGGCACGCGTAGCGTATTTCGACGACTTGTTGATCAAGCTGCACGAGGCATTGTCGTCTGCCAGCGGTGAGAGACTGGCGAACCGCTTGCGGCAGAGGTTTGCCGCCGCATTGATCGACGAGTTCCAGGACACGGATCCAGTTCAGTACGAAATCTTCAAGAAAGTCTTCGTCGGCCAAGGCCAGCCGCTCATGCTGATCGGTGATCCGAAGCAGAGCATCTACGGGTTTCGCGGCGGCGATATTCACACCTATGTGAGGGCCCGTTCCGATGCGGATCGCCGCTCGACACTGGGCACCAATCGCCGTTCTGGCGACAACGTTGTGCAAGCGGTGAATGCACTGTTCGATCGCGAAAACGCTTTTGTGGACGAGGCCATCAAATACGAGCCAGTGCGACCCGTTGGGGGCGTGCCGGGGCTCGATGGGTCTCGAGCAGGGCTTACGATTCTTCGGTCGGTTCCGGACAAGGGAGTCGGCCAAATGCGGAACGTAAAGCGCGGTATCGCTTCGCGCGTTGTGCGGCTGCTGAATAGCGGTGCGACGATCGACGGTGTCGCGGTGGGAGCCGGCGACCTCGCCGTGTTGTGTCGAACCAACCAGCAAGCCGCGGAGGTTCAGGAGGAACTGCGTCGGCGATCGGTCCCGAGTGTACTGCAGGGCGATCGCAGCGTCTTCGGTACCCCGGAAGCAGCGGAGCTAGTGCGAGTCTTGCGCGGGTTGGTCGATCCGCACGATAGCGCTGCCATGCGGGCGGCGATGTGTACGAGCCTGTGTGGCCTCCAGGGTGGTGATCTTTACGATGCGCGCGACGACGAGTCGCTCTGGCAGGACTGGGTCGATCGTTTCCGAGGCTGGCGAGCCCGCTGGGACGAGCATGGCTTCACCGCGGCGTTTCGCGCCTTGCAGGACGATTGTGCTACGGCGGGCCGGTTGTTGGCGGAGAGTCAAGGAGAGCGCAGTCTGACGAACTACCTGCACCTCGGCGAGTTGCTTCAGATTGCCTCGCGGCGCCAGCGAAGTGGCCCTCAGGGGCTGGTGGACTGGTTGGCGTTGATGATCAACGACGCGAGCGCGCGTGCAGAGTTGGCGACGGAGGATGTTCAAGTCCGCCTTGAGAGTGATGCAGACGCGGTGGTATTGACGACCGTGCACAAGAGCAAAGGATTGGAGTATCCGATCGTCTTTGCGCCGTACCTTTGGGCAGAGACGAAGCTCATGAAGCGCGACGGTAAACAGCCGCGATACTACGATGAGGAGTTGGGGGGGCGATGCGTCTATGTGTCGTCTGTGGACAACGACGCGGCCAGGGCAGCGGCCGAGAGGGAACAACTGGGTGAGGCGATGCGTTTGGCTTACGTCGCGTTGACGCGGGCCAAGAGCGCGGTTTTTGTCGTCACGACTGCGGAGATGGACGGCGAGAAGTCGCCCCTCGGCCGCCTGCTCAGCAAGGGAGTGGAGCAGCTGGTCACAGATGCGGGCGGGGCCGTCGCAGTCGAGGATCTGGAGATTTCGCTTACCTCTTTAATCGACGGTTCGGAAACCGTTGAGATAGCCCAGCCCCCGACTCCCCCGGCGATCTCGCGCGGATGGAGAGTGTCGAGTTTTTCCGGGCTGACGCGTAAGGCCAACCTTCCGAGCCAAGAGGGGGAAGACGCTGTCGATCGCGACCAGGATGGGGATCTTGCGCCGCCGGCGGGCGTGACGGGATCGCCCGGGATCGCGCTTGCGGATCTCGAAGCGGGGACACGCGTCGGGCTGATGCTGCACTCGGTTTTCGAGGACTTGGATTTCTACCGCGGTGACGCCGAGAGCTTGCGCACCCTGGTGGAACAGAAGGTCGGAGCGTTTCGCTGCGGCACAGGCTCGGTCGATGTAATCTGCCGGTCTGTCAGTGACATTCTCGAGACTCCGCTGGCGTCGGAGGCGGCCACCATCTCTCTGTCGCAAGTCGAGCGCGGACACCGCTTGGACGAGCTGGAGTTCATCTTGCCGGTCGTCCCCGACGGTGGGCAACGACTCACGGCGGACCGATTAGCCCAAGTCTTGGCAAATCACGGTGCACCGGTATCGAGCCCTGGCTACGCCACACGGGTGGCGGAGCTCGACTTCAAGGCACTCGCTGGATTTCTTCGCGGCTACATCGACATGGTGTTTGCGCATGCTGGGCGTTGGTATGTCGTCGACTATAAGTCGAACCATCTCGGCACGAGCTGGTCTGACTATCGGCCCGAAGTCCTCGTCGAGCCGATGTCGCATCACGACTACTATCTGCAATACCTCTTGTATGTCGTGGCCACCGATCGTTACCTCGCGCATCGTGTCGTCGGCTATTCGTACGAGACACACTTTGGGGGTGTGTTCTACTTGTTTCTGCGCGGGATGGCCCCTGATCGACCGGGCAGTGGGGTTTTCTTCGACTTGCCTACTCCAGAATTGGTTGCGGATTTGTCTGAGTTGTTCCGAGGGCCGCTCGATGGCTGACGCTGACAACGACGTGCGATCGCTGCGTTCGGCGGGTGTTCTTAGCTCGCTCGATCAGCACTTCGCGCGCATTCTGTGCGATGTAGTCGGCGAGACGGATCCCTCGGTTCGCCTGGCCAGTGCTCTGCTGAGTCGAGCGCTGTCGCAAGGGCACGTTTGTCTTGATCTGTCTCATCGTGGAGTGCCGAGCAATCAAGTTGGTGATGATAGAGACCCGGTCGCGGTTGAGGTTCCGGATGTGGAATCCTGGCACGCAGCGATTGCCGCCAGCCCCCTGGTCGGTGACACGACTTCGACTTCGCCGTTGGTCTTGGATGGTTTTCGACTCTATTCTCGCCGCTACTGGCGATTGGAGACCGACCTGGCAAGTCGCCTGCTGGAACGTTGTGTTGACGTCGAACCATCGATGAGCCGCGATCAATTGGCGCAGCTGTTCACCCGGCTGTTTGGCCCCGGCGACGGTGGGACCGACTGGCAGCGAGTGGCTGCGGTTGTCGCGTTGCATCGCCGACTGTGCGTGATTACCGGCGGGCCGGGGACTGGCAAGACGCACACCGTAGCGAAGATCGTGGTGGTTCTGGCGGAGGAGCATCGAGCGGGAAGCGGCGAGTTGCCAGACGTCCTGCTGGTTGCGCCGACCGGAAAGGCGGCCAATCGCTTGGGCGAGTCGCTCGCCGCGGCAGCGTCAACTTTGGACTGTGACGACGAAGTCCGGCAGTTGGTGTGCACTGGCCCGATGACGATTCACCGTGCGTTGCGGCGCCAGCCGCGCACGCGAACGCGCTTTCTACACGGCCCGCAGGATCCGCTACCTGCGGATCTCGTTATCGTCGACGAAGCTTCGATGGTTGACGTGGCCTTGATGTCGCGACTGGTAGCTGCGACACGCAGGCGCTGTCGGCTAGTATTGCTCGGTGACCGCGATCAGCTGGCTTCAGTGGAAGCCGGCGCCATCTTGGCTGACCTCGGTGGAGATGCCGAGCGGACGGGCTTCACGCCAGCGGCTGCGAAGAGGATAGCCAGGATTGGTGGGGACGTAGTGCCGGTGGCACCAGGCGAGGTTCCAGTGATTCGCGATAGCATCGTCGCGTTGAGCCGCAACTATCGATACGCCGCGGCTAGCGGGATCGGACAGTTGGCAGCGGCAATCAACCGCGGTGCCGCGGACGAAGTCGCGGAGGTATTGGTCTCGGAAGATGTGCCCGACGTAGTGCTTTGTCCGTGGGACCGCGGGAGCCCGGTTCTCGATCGAGCCCGCGGAGCGCTGCGCCGACTGTTTGCTGACGATGTAGGCGAGCGACTATCGGCTCTGGGTGCGTTCCGTATTTTGTGCGCGCTGCGTCGAGGTCCCTACGGCGTGGAAGGGGTCAATCGATTCATCGAAGAGCGCATGCGGAGGGCCTCTGCGACCGCTCAGGGCGAGGAGAATTACGCTGGTCGCCCCATCATGATCGTACAGAACGATATCGAGACAGGTTTGTTCAACGGCGATGTCGGGGTCATGGCGCCGGTAGTAGGCGGCGGGCTGCGCGCCTGGTTCCCGCAAGGTGAAGGGGCCCGTTCGTTGTCGTTGGGGCGGTTGCCGTCGTTCGAGACCGTGTATGCGACGACAGTCCACAAGAGCCAGGGCTCTGAGTTCGATGAGGTAGCGATCGTCCTCCCCGATCAGCAATCGCCGATCTTGAACCGTGAGCTGCTGTACACAGCGGTCACGCGCGCCAAGTCGAAAGTCACGATCTACGGAACCCTCGAGATCGTAAAATTGGCAGTATCTCAGCGGGTCGAAAGAGCCTCGGGCCTGCGCGACAGGCTTTGGGGCGATGATTGATGCCGCGAGATTCCGATCCGCATGAGGCAGGGGTATTGGGGTGCGCCAGATTCCGGTGAGCGCTCAACAGTCGAGCCGCGGTCCCTTTTGCGTATGCTACGATGGCGACCATGCTGACCGAACGTTTCGAACGCGCTCTCGTCTTTGCCACGCAACGTCACAGTGACCAACGTCGCAAAGGTGGGGATGTGCCCTATGTGGCACATCTACTGTCGGTTTGCGGACTCGTCCTCGATGCCGGCGGCGACGAAGACGCAGCGATCGGCGCACTGTTGCACGATACGGTCGAGGATCAGAAGGCGACGCTCGACGAAATACGCTGGCTTTTCGGCGAACAGGTGGCGTCGATCGTCGATCAGTGTTCGGATACCGACGAGGACCCGAAGCCGCCTTGGCGAGCGCGGAAAGAAACTTTCGTCGCCAGAGTCCCGCTGATGACCGAAGCGGCGAGGCTGGTGACCTGCGCCGACAAGCTACACAATATTCGGTGTATCCTTGCCGACTACCGTGTGGTTGGCCACGGCGTTTGGGATAAGTTCACCGGTGGCCGCGATGGCTCGCTGTGGTACTACAGGGCTGTGCTCGATGCCCTCGGTTCTGGACCACTCTGGGCTACCCTGGAGGCTGCGGTCTGCGACTTGGAAATTGCAGCGCGAGACGGTTCCTAGTTTTGCCTCGAGTGCAGGCCCGGGATGGCCAACGATCAATTGAGGTGGATTCGCCCTCGACATTTTTCGATATATTCGGATAAGTACACTGCATTGGACGAAGGGGGAGTCGCGGTGGCGCGCCTACGGTTGGTTCTAGTGGTATTGGGCACGTTGTGCGTCCCTGATTCGCAAATTGCCTGGGGTCAGTGCGGAGGAATTTGCTCATACGAAGTGGGTTCCAGCCATCTGGGTAGCGCCTACGCGGGTGCGGCTGCTGCGGTCAGAGATGCCTCGACTGCCTATCTGAATCCTGCCGGATTGACGGTGCTGAATTCGGATCAATTCGCGATTGGGGGCATTGGGGTCTTTTCCAATCGGCGATTCACCCCAGACGACGGCACCGCCGCATCGGGGCGCGACGGTGGCGGACGGCTCGCCGATACGATCGGGAGCTATGGGGCCTACAGCGCGATCGAGATCACGGATCGGCTGAGCTTCGGGCTGGCACTCAACTTTCCGTATGGCGGCGACCTGTCTTATAGTGACCGCTTCGTCGGGAGCTCTTACGTGACGGACATCACGTTCGTCGGCACGAACATTCAGCCGACCCTGGCTTTCGAGGTTGTGGACGGGGTTAGTTTCGGGGCTGGCGTAGGCATTCTGAATTTTCGGCTCGACCAGAAGCTGCTGCTACAGCAAGGGGGCACGGCGAGCGAAGTCGAAATACGACGCGCCGACGATTGGGACGTTGGTTTCACCTTGGGGGGCCTCGTCGAACGGGTTTGGTTGGGGCGGTTGACGAGAATCGGATTGGTTTACCGCAGTGGGTTCGATGCCGACCTGCGTGGTGGTGTCAGTTCCAATGTGCCCGGTGTCGCGGGCTCGTTTACGTCGAGCTTCGAACTGGCTCGCGGTGTCAATCTGGCATTCTTTCGAGAGGTCACGGAGAAGGTTGCGGTCTTCGCGGACTTTGGTTGGAGTGACTGGAGCAAGTATAGCGGGCAGACCGCAACGTTTCTGGGCGTCGAAGTGACGCGTGCCGAGGGGCGGGCGATACGCGACTGGCGCGATACTTGGCGGATCGGATTGGGGGCGGAATATCGTTTGCTGGACGGTCTGCTGCGCGGCGGCGAAGACGCACTCGATATCGAGTGCGGCGTTTCCTGGGATAGCTCGCCGGTGAAGTCCTTCAACCGCCTGCCGGATGTACCCATTGGCAATACGTTTCGGGTTGCTGCCGGACTTCGGTACGCCGCGTTGTCTTGGCTGGACGTCGGACTGGGGTACAGCTTCCTCTCGCTAGACGAGGCTCGTGTCAACGATGTGGAGCTGGCCGCGGCCGGCGCAGCGTCGACGCGGATTAGTGGACGCTACGGTCCAAACCATTCGAGTCTCGTTGGACTTACGTTTACGAGCAAGTTTTCACTCTCGCTGTCGACGACATGAAGTACCCGAAAGCCGATGTGACTGTGATCGGTGGGCAACGTGGTGGCCCAGCGCAATGTGAGGTCGCGGATGCCTTCTGAACTGATGGGGCCCGACAGGGCCGAGGTTCAACAGGCGATTGCCGGCTACAAGATTGGCCGCTTGTTACACGCAGGGCCTCAGTCAACGGTTTTCGAGGGAACTCAGGATACGACGGGGCAACGAGTAGCGATCAAGGTCTATTCGGGGCCAGCAGGTGAAAAAAGCGCCCGTGCGGAGGTGGAGGTGAGCGTCAAGCTCGCCCACCCTCATGTCGTGCGCGTGATTGATGCGGGATTAGAGCCAGGTGCGCTGCCTGTGGTTGTGTTGGAGTTCGTCGATGGGGGCACTCTCGAGCAACGCCTTTCGGAAGGGCCGCTTGCGGAGCCGATGGCCCTCCTGCTGATGGGGCGGATTTTGGATGCATTGATCGCGGCGCACGCTGCTGGAGTCGTTCATGGAGACCTCAAGCCCGCCAACATTCTATTGCGAGATCAAGCCGGTACGGTTTGCCCTGTGGTTGCAGATTTTGGGCTCTCCCGGGGCTCTTGCAGCGGGTTGAGTGGAGAAGGGCTGTTCTCGGGTACGCTGGCTTACGCAAACGAGTTGGTGTTGTGCGAGGGGGACTCGGCTGAGCGGATCGATTTGGTCGCGTGGGGGCTCACGTTTCTGGAGTGCCTGACTGGGCGCAAGCCGCAGGGCGGCAATCCGGCCGACTTTAACGGACGTTTGAGAGAGGTTCGGAGTCGCTCGATCCGTGCGATGATTCGGTCGGCGGTTGGCGCGTCACCCACCTTGGTCACCGCCAATGAAGTGATGACCCAGATCGTCCAGCTGAGCGGTGCTGGTGGCGAACGACCGCTGGAGGTGGGCGCGACGCGCCAATGCTTGCTGTCGATGGCTGCCTTCGCACTTCGTCCCAAGCCGCATCTTGGGTGGACTCAGCGCCACGAAAATGAGTTGTACCGGGCGGCACGGGCCGCCTGTCAGGTATTAGCAGGACTCGAGTCCCCGCCCGCAGTGTCGGTCTCTGGGCGAACGGTTTGCGCATACTTCGGCCTCGATGGAAATCGAGAGGACGATGTAGCCCGCGCGGTTGCGGCGGCCGAGCAAGTGGTGTCGTCGGTGCGCGAGGTTGAGTCGATCGACGTCGGTGTTGGTGTTCAGTGGGGGCGTGCGATCGTTGAACACGAGCGGCACGGCGGCGGTGTGTTGGTGGTTGGAGACGCTGTCGAAGAGATGATCGATCTGGCTAGAGATGCGGCG
Organism: Deltaproteobacteria bacterium; assembly: GCA_029262455.1. Classification (GTDB taxonomy): domain Bacteria; phylum Desulfobacterota; class Binatia; order HRBIN30; family CADEER01; genus CADEER01. The sequence goes on from JAJCZJ010000086.1 coordinate 47,629, forward strand.
GCTGGCCAAGTGTTACTCAGTCCGGACGCACGTGAGGTGTTGCGTGTCTCGGGGCGATCCGCGGGCGGGGAGCTCGCTGGCGATGTTTTCGGCGAGGAGGGGGCCGAAGCGGGTTCGCCAAATGGGCCAGCTGTCGCCGTGGATCCATCGGATCGGCTACCTTTTGTTGGGCGCGAGGTTGAGAAGTCAGCTCTCTTGGATGGTTGGCGCTCGATCCAAGAAGGCGGACGAAGCGCCACTTTTTTGGTGTCTGGCGAGGCTGGTCTGGGCAAGACCAGACTGCTCGGCGAAGTGTGTCAGGTGGTCGCTCCGTCGTCGAGGATGCAGCTGCGCTGCCGGCCAGAATCGGTGAACTCCCCCCTCGCGCCGGTTCGCGAGAGTCTGGGGCGGATCGACTCGAGCTTGGCGACCTACCTCGAGGGGCTCGGTCTACCCCTCGAGCGCTCGTACGCGCTGCTCGCCCCGCTCGCTTCGCTGCCCGAGCATCCCGACTACCCTCCGCTATCGATGACGCCAGAGCAGCAGAGGGACCGGACGCTCGCCGAGTTGCAGAGTCTCGTTGATGCCCGCGCCCGGCGCGGGCCCCTTTTGGTATTGGTTGAAAACATTCAGTGGATCGACCGCACGACAGCTGAACTCGTGCGAATGATACTAGCCCTGGTCGAGCGCGCTGACGGTCCATCGATGATGGTGGTTCTAAGCGGTCGGCCCTCTTGGTTTTGTGAAGAAATGCGCGGGCGATCGGAAGCGATCGAGTTAGCGCCGCTCACCGAGACCGCGGTCGCTGAAATGGTTCGCGGGGCCGATTTCGATCTCGATGAGGCTCCGCGACTGGTCCGAGAGATCCTGGATCGCGCCGACGGAATACCCTTATTCGTCGAAGAGCTGGTACGGATGGCCCGGGCCAATCCCACACATAGTATCGCCGGCGTTCCGGCTAGCTTACAGGGCGTTCTGACTTCTCAGGTCGATGCCCTCTCTTCTGACGGTCGCCGGGTGCTGAGCTTGGTGGCGGTCGGCGGGCGAGAGATGGACGCGGAGCTGGTATGGTTGGCCTGGGGTGGTAGCGGAGAGTCGTTGTCGGAGGGGCTGTCCGAATTGGTCCGATCAGGTCTCCTGAAGGTCGGCGACCTCGGGGTAGGCAAGAGCGGCTATCAGTTTCGCCACGCGCTGATTCAAGAAGCGGTCTACGAGTTGCTCGATCCTGCCGAGCGCCGGAGCCTCCATGCGCGAGTTGGGATCGCCTTGGAGGAGTCGTTTCCTGACTTGGCGAGTCGGCAGCCGGAGGTTTTGGCGCAACATTTTGCGAACGCAGGCGACATCGACCGGGCGGCTGCGTATTGGAACGAGGCGAGTCAGAACTCGATCAAGTCGGCCTTCTTCGAGGAAGCGGCTGGGAAAGCCGAAATCGGACTGAAGTTGTTGGATGCGTGGGAAAGCGGAGGTGCGGCGCGTCACCGTCGCGAGCTCGAGTTGCTGACCGCTCTCGGGACGGCGCACTTCATGCGGATGGGGTATGCGGCTCCGCTCGTCAAGGAGACGTTCGAACGAGCCGAGCAAGTGTGTGACAAACTCGGCGGCTCGCTTGATCTTCGGGTTCTCAACGGCTTGTGGAGTTATTACTTGGCCCGGAATGACCTCGAACGGACGCAAGGCTTATTGCCGACGATGAATGAGCTGGCGGAGCAGGAAGACCCGGTTCTCGCCTTCCAGGGGTTTGCAGTGCTCGGTGCCAACGCGTCCTACCGGGGAGCGTTTCGTGAGGCCGTGTCGTTTGCACGACGTGCGCGAGAACTGTTTTGGACGCCGGAGTTTCAAGCCTACGCGAAGGACTACGGATACAACGGCGGAATCTATTGTTACACCTACGAGATGACCGGCCTTTGGTACCTCGGCTATCCCGATCAGGCGCAGGCGGTCCGCCGAGAACTCGACGACGCGGCCGTCCGTGCCGGAGACCCATACTCACTGTCGATCGCTCGCGTGTACGGGGCGATCCTCGACGTGAAGTGCGGCTTTTTCGAGAAAGCCGTCGAAGATTGTGCGCGGCAGGTCGACTATTCGATCGAAAACAACCTCCTCCTGTGGATTGCGGCGGCGCGCTGCGAAATGGCGGAGGGGCTGAATCAGTTGGAGCGTTACGATGACGCGCTCGAGCAACTAGAGGCGGGTCTCCAGCTGTATCAAATGCTCGGCCTCGAGATGACGTGTTCTTATTACAAGATGTACCGGGCGTCGGCCTACCTCGGCGCGCAGAGGCATGACGAGGCCTTGGCCGAAGTCGATCAGGCTTTAGCCGACTGCAGTTGCAAGTTCAGCCGTTTTCAACAGTTGGATCTTCTGCGCGTCAAGGCCGAAGTGCTCGCTGCAACGGGCGATTGGCTGGGCTCGCGTCACTTCTATGAGCAATCAGTCGCCCTGGCGCGGCAATGGGAGGCGCGGTCATCCGAATTGCACACACTATTGAGCTGGGTAGACCACTGTGAGAGTCCCGCAGCGACCGAAGCAGTGGTAGCAGACATCGCGACTCTGCGCTCGCAGTTTAGTGAAGGGTTTGGTACATCGGACTTAGCGCGGGCAGCGGACTTAGCGTAGAAACGAATTTTTTAATCTGTTGAGGAACGTTAGAATGCGGTATCGGAGATCCGAACTGAGTCTATATTCACTCTTGTGTGTCAATTTCGCTTTCGTGGCTCTCGGCTGTAGGACGATTCCTGACACGCCTGACAACCCAAAATTTGTTGGTGCAGGGGCTCCGCTCGAGGCGAGCGCCCATATGAGATTGGTGCCCGCGGATGTAGCACTTTCCGCACCTGGGAGCGGTTCTCGTGCCTCTGGCCTGGACTCCGAAACGCAGTCGGCGATCTTTGCCGTGCTGCACCGAAGTTCGAATCGTGAGGACCTGGATGCGGGGCCCACCTTTAAACAGGCAATTGTCGTGCTCGAGAAAGAGGATTGGGAGAGCCGGCTAGAGAAGGCCCAGCGGCAGATTGTCGTGGAGAGTATTCTCGAGGGAATGCTAGGGGAAAAGATTGATCAAGTGGAGGGTAGCGACGCGCTTAGACGGCTTGGAGTGATCGAGGACAACGCGCTCGGAGGGCTCGAAGGGCTCGGGGGAGGGACCTACAGCGCGAGTCAATTACAGAGCTTGGTCGCCAAATTTAGCCGCGTCTGTTGTACCCAACTTCTGTCCTATAGTTCGGAAGTCTCCGAGGCCGGGCCGACTGGAGCGGTGTCCTTTACGTTTTTGGCAGCGGGATCTGTCCAGGAAGTGGCGGAGGAGTTTTGGCCACAGAACTGGGGTCGTTGCGACAAGGAGTTCTTTCCAGAGGTGTACGCGGCATGCGTCGGGCCGACCTGCTCGCATACACCCGACTGCGATGCGCCTCTGGACCCGACCCCTGCACCAGCGGCCAATCCGCCAACCAATGGAGATTGGCAGGGGATTCTCTACGAGCGTTTTACGGTAGCAGATGCCGGTCAATCGAATACCGTCCTAAAGAATTCTCTCAAGATCACGACACATAGTTCTGACAGCTCCTACGCCGTCAAGTACTCTCTTGCGGGGAACCACAGTAGTCAGGTGCGAGGCGACGCGGAACGCGAGTGTGGATTGACCAAGGACTGCGGGTCGATCGTCGTGACGCCCGGCGATGTCGAGGGCCAATCGAAGGTCCTTATCACTAAGACCGTGGCCTATGCGGACCGCGGGCCGCAGGGTAACAAGTTCACCAAGGAAGAGATGAAATTGTCTTTGGACTACATGCGGCGGATGATGGTGAACTACGGTGTCTGTTGCGGCGTTGCCGAACCCAATTGCCCGCTGCAGGCGAATTTCCCCGCGGCGTCGGGGAACGCAGTTCCTTACTGCCAATAAGCTAGATTCTTGAAATGAGGAGAATGCGATGGGAAACAATTTAGAAGGATCATCGAAGACTTCGGAGTTGCTCTCGTTGGCGTATGCGGCCCTGGATCAAAACCTCGGTTTGGTCGGGAAGGCCCTGAGTGAGGCCCGGCAGAGGCAGTATGGCGCAACGGAACTTCTGAGCGACACTGTGCGCGCCTGGGATGGCATGAGCGCTCTGTGGCTGAAGGGATTGGGTGTTCTCAGCCAGTGGGATGTCACGGCCACGATCCAAGTCGATGGGAGTGGAGAAAACGTTGCTCCGCTCGTCCTCCGGGTGCCGGACCACGGCCTGGACGAGGTTCAGCTGGGGTCGGCCCAGCGGACCAGCCCGATCAATGGATTGTACGCGCCGCAGTTGGGGCAAGAAGCGGTATCGGCGGAGCTGTCGATTGATCGGAGAACCTTGGTCGTCGATGTGGATCCCAACAAGATCGACGACGCAGCGGTCGAGGCTCTTGCCTTGGCTACGGCTGCGGTTGATTCGGCAGTCGCGGACATCGCGCAGAAGCAGGAAGCGGTCGCGGTCGCGGAGGCTGCAGCGCAACAGAACGGTGGCGACCCATCAAATCTAGTCGGGATCGCACAAGAGGCACTTGGCAAGGCGGAGGAGGCCTTGGCAGCGGCCCAGGAGCAGGTGGCTCTGTCGGATCGACTGTCGCCAGTTCCCGACGGGGACTACGCGATGCGGATCTCTGTCGGCCGAAATGCCGCGGTTACCTTGGCAAACGTGCAGATTCGCCTGGATCGCAACATCACGGCATAGCTCAGAGACTTCGTTGGCGGTAGTCTAGGTTGTCCTCAAGCGCGCTCGAGGACCCAGGTCGGGAGTTGTTCGAGGAAGCGCTTGTCGCGGCTGTCGGGGATGTCTGTGAGCAGCGTGCTGATTTCGTGGATCGCCGCGCCGGCTAGCGCGTGCGCGACGCAGCGCGCGTACTCGACACTGCCGTAGTGAGCCATCATGTTGGCGATCTTTGCTACGTCTTTTGCGGAGTGTTGCGTGCGCGGACGGCATAAGTAGGACCGCACGAACTCCTGGTCCGACATTGAGGCGTCGCGGAGTAGGTGAATGAGGAGGAGTGTTCTTTTGCCTTCCCAGATGTCGCCATTGATCTCTTTGCCGTACTTTTGGGCGTCTCCGCGGATGTTGAGAATGTCGTCTTGGATCTGGAAGGCAGCTCCCAAAAAGAAGCCGAAATTGTTGAGACGGTCGACTCCCTCGCTCGATCGCCGCGCCAGAAGGTATCCGGCGCGCAGCGGAAAAAGCGTCGTGTACCAGCAAGTCTTGTTGAGGACGAGTTCGAGATAGTCCTGGTCGTGGAGATTTGTGACGTTTTGGTCGCGCCACTCAATCTCCATCGCCTGGCCCTCGACGCTCTTGGCTGCCATCGTCGCCGCTTCGCTGGCAATCGCGAGCGTGGTCGGCGCACCGACGCTTGCGCAATTTCCAAGCAGGGCGGTGAAGCCCATGACGAAGAGGCCGTCTCCGGCGTTGATCGCAGCAGCAGTGCCGTGCTGCTTGTGAAGCGTTGGACGGCCGCGGCGTTCGTCACTCGCATCCTCGATGTCGTCGTGGACCAAGAATGCGTTGTGGATGAGCTCGAGCGCGGCTGCGGTCTGCAGAGGTGCGTCGTCGTTTGAGCCAAACGCGCGGGCCGTCGCGATCAGTAGGCTTGGCCGAAGCATGCGTCCGCCGCGGCTCGGGTAGTCTGCGATGAGATCGTATAGGTAGGTCGGGTCTCTTGGCGCGAGGTAGTGTTGGAGAGTTGCGCGGGTATGAGTGCCGTACTCTTCCAGCATTTCTGGAATCAGTTGCTCACACGGTTTTGGTTGGGCCAGGCCCATCACTGAGCGGACCCGATCCAAACCGTCAGCTCGCCGACGCGGCGGTTGGTATCCTCCTCGATGATGGGGGCTCGATACTTACCAGGCGCTTGGTCGCTGGTGATTGCCAGCACGGGCGTGGCGATCTCGTCTGTGTCGGCGGAGCCGATCTGTACCGCGGGGATGCGGCCACCAGCTTCGGTGGTGCAGAGGAGATCCGTGGTCCGCAAACGGCCGCGCGGGTCGAGAGCCTCGATCGAGATGGATAGCTTGACGGAAGGGGAAACCCTGACGCCTAGTGTGAGCGATAGGGGCTTTGTCGGTTCGATCTGGGGCGCCGCTGCGGGTGATGGTTCGGTGGGTCGCGACGTCGACGGGCTCGGGTTGGGTCCATGAGCGGCCGGAGGAGTGGTTGGGGCGTAGAGGGTCGGATCGAAGAATCTCCCCAAGGCGCCGGCCCAGAGAGACATGGCCTCGGCGATTAGGGTTCCGGTGTCCTGCACCCGGTTCCACTGGTCGGTGTTGGAGGCTTGTGGCGATTCTGAGTCGGCGCCGTTGGTCGCCGAATTGTTGCTTGCGGCGCGGCGGCCGACTTGTAGGAGATCTTGGCTTGCCTGAGAAATGTTCTCTCCCAGTCGATATGCCAGGTCGGTGGTATTGGCGGCGAGCGCGTCGATGGTCGTGGGTGAGGGAATGAATCGGCTGCTGTCGATGTCGGTCCCGGGGTACTGATTCGACCACTGTCGGTTGGGCTCGGTACGATCGAGCTTCGGTCGGACGGGCCTATCGGAATCGGGTGGAGTTTTAGGGGTGGTCATATCCTGTGATCTCTTCCAGTTTTGGGGACCGCGACAGAGCGTGTGCAGCCAGGCGGCCCGACATGACGGCTGCTTCGACACAGCCCGCGTTGAATCCACAGTTCGTCCAGTCGCCTGCGATGGTCAGGTTCTCGAACATGCCGTCCAGAGGTGAGATGCGGTCGGCGCTGGTCCCTGGGAGGGAAAGTGAATATCGATCCGACGGATTCACGTTTGCTGTCCAGTACTGGCTGTCGAAACGGTGGCCGCCATCGTCCTTGCCGGCGAGTAGCTCCCAGCGAAAGCCGTTGCCGTTGGCGGCGTTGGGCCACAGATGTCCGACGTCGCGGTTGAGAAAGGTGATGGCGTTTTTTCGTACCTGTTGGTAACGCTGTTCTCTGTATTCCGTACGCGAGCGGTCGAAGGGGTTCCCGACGTCGTCAAGGACGTTGCAGAAGTAGGCCAGCGACTTCGGTGCTTCGGACCACTGCTCCTTCGATATTAGATGACCCATGTCCGCCCATGTATCGAAGGGCTCGACAAAGCCAGAGACGTTGATGCCGTCGTTGTTCCAGCCGAGGCTTTGCATATCTTGGTTCATCCAGATCTGAAACGCCTGAGTTGCAACACTCTGAACGCGGGTGGTCATGTTCCTCCACCGTGGGTCCCGATCGAGGATCTCCGGGCAGATCTGCGGAATAGCGCCGATCCCAATTCCCAGGACGACGAAGTCGAAGTCGTCGCCATCGACCAAGGTTCGCGTCGAGTGTTTCCGACGGTCCCAAAACGACTCGAAGTGATGTTGCTCGGCGCGAAGGCGCTGGCCGTCGCGCAGGTTGTCGTAGATCGGCTGCGAAGGCCAGCACGGCAGTCCTCCAACGTCGACCAGTGGAGCGTATTCGTCGGCCTTGGGCACCGCTTGCACGTCGAACGTAAGGCTCTGGATCCGATCTGTTTTTCCGACACCGACGTTTTCGAGCCGGTGAAAAAAGTCGAAGCGAACGCCGCGTTGCTTGAGCACTTGGTACAAAGGGGCGAAGACAACATCCCCCATCCCCGCAGTCATGCGCCAGAAGAACGATCCTCGATAGGTGAAGAAGGATCTGGCCATCCCGCGCAAGGCTTGGCCGGCCGATACGCTGCGCTGGGTGGATGCGCCGGGTAGAAACGAGAATCCCAGATCGTAGAGGCCGCGCACGAAACCGGAGTTGATCGCGTCGTCGGTGCCGCCGTAGTCCTTGAGCCACTTTCGGCAGTCCACGTCGTCGATTACGTCGAAGCCCCGCGGATCCCAGGGAATTCGCTCGGCGATTTCGCCGCGGAGAGTGGCAAGCGCTAGATTGAGAACGTGCCAAACCCGCATCGCGGCGATATCGTCGCGAGCCACGTCTGCGAGTAGTCCGGCAGCTCGACGGTGGATGTCTGCAGCTAGGCCGGCCATCTGTTGCGGCGCAGCCCCATCGAAGCGGCGCGCGATTGTCTGCAATATGTTGCTCGCTTCGATGAGTGCCGCCGGCGGCCCGATCCGGAGAGCTCGTTGCGCCAGCCGCGCCAACTGCTCGCCGCTGTTCGCGCCTCGATCCGCGGAAGGCATGGCACTGCCACTCATTAGCGTCTGAAGCAGAGTCGATACGAGTTGCGTGACTCGCTGAAAATATTCCGGGGCAGTGGGTAGGGTGGGGGAGGTGGGGTCGCCCGGCAGTTGGCCGTCGATCGCGGGAAGAATCCCTTTCCAGACATCCCAATTTCCGTCGGGAAGCTGGTCGGTGACTCCCACCAGCGGGGCTGGTTCGAAGGACTGGTAAGGAAAGTCCGACAGGTCGCAGTAGCGGACGTCGTTCTCCGGGAGCTCGGCGAAGCACTCCCGCATGAGGCGGAACGCGTTCTCGTAGAACCCCATCCAAAGGTGCAGGCCGTGCTCTTCAATGCGGCCGTTTGCTCCGCGGCCCGAGGCACCCTTGCCCCCAAGTCGCCATCCGACCTGATAGACGGTTACGTCGAACTCGCCCTCGAGTTCCGGTTTGGTGAGCTCGAAGGCAGCCGCCATGGCCGCGCATCCGCCCCCGATGATGGCGACTCTTTTTCTTTTCACGGTCGGTCCTGGTCTGGTGGGTTCGGGTCGCTCAAGGAAGACTCCGTAGACTTGCGAAGATAGCGACTCTTAGCCAACCGGGGCAACCTCCCGGAGATCTATAATTCTATTGAATATCTTCTCTGGAGACGCCTGTCAGTGGAAGTACGTAGTCAGGACCGTAGACGCGTGCCGCGGTTTGGAATCCTGTTGCGTAGCGTTTGTCGAGAACGCTTCGGGCTACGGCGGAAGCGACGATTCCTGTAAATGTGTACGCCTCGGGGGTGGTCATTCTCGAGATCGACAGGTTTCCGGCTGCGTCTTCAACTTCGGCGACGATCACCATCTGTTTGCTGGCTCGTTGTTGGTCCGTCGGGCCTTCGGGCAGCATGTCCATCCAGCTCTTGGCGATGGCTTGCCATTGCGGCATGGCTAGAACTGGGCTGGCGAGGCGACTGGCTCCCATCATGACTCGCAGTCCTGTGAGGTCATCAAAGTATACTTCAATATTCGGAATGCCGGTGGTGTAGTAGGCGCAAGAGACATCGCCCCACCCGACGTTGATGCCGAGGCTGGGGCCCCATCCGTAGTCGAACTCACGCCTCAGCTCACCGGCGGGAAGTCGGCGGAGTTGACCGTCTCTACGAATATTGACTCCGAAGCCTGCCAATTCCATTAGCGTCTTGGCGGAGCCCCGGGTTGTGAATTCGAGTCCGGTGAAGCCCAGGAGCAGTCGGGTTGCGTTTGGCAGACGCTTCGCGACGTGGAGAGAGAGGCAGTCGGAAGGGACGACGTCGAACCCGACCGACGGCATGATCGTGATCCCTTGGGCGCGGGCCTCTTCGTCGTAGTGGGCGAGAGCCTCGATCACGGGAACCTCCCCGGTGACGTCCAAATAGTGGGTCCTGGTGCGGAGGCAGGACTCGACGAATGGTTGATAGGTGGCCGAGAACGGACCTGCGGCGAGCAAGCCGACATCGACATCGGCGAGAGCCCGGTCGAGACCTTGGGGATCGCCCAAGTTGACGATCCGGTACTCCAGTCCTAGTTCGGCAGCGACCGGTGCAAGCTTAGCTTGGTTTCGACCAGCGAGGATCGGCCGGATTCCATTGGTGACTAGGTTCCTGGCGATGAGTTTGCCAGTGAAGCCGTTCCCGCCGTAAATTAGAAGATCGTCAGACACGTGATCGATGAGTAGGATGGTTCTTGTGTCGCGCAAACTCTCACATAACTTCGAAGGTGAAAAGCCGCTATGACCAATGGCTCGATGTCGAGTGGCCCAGCGATCGGTCAAGCGAGCGAGGAATCCACGCCACCCCTCGTTGCTGGCAGGGCTCTGTTCGATGGGTATCTGGTGTCAGTTCCGCTGCCGGTGGTTGTCGCGCAGGAGCTGGTGCCGCCGCAGGTCGAACTCGACCAAGAGAGGGTCTTGGACGGAACCTACCCGGTCGTTCTTGTGATGGGGCAACAGAAGCACGGATCGATTGTTCGAGCCGGCGTGCCGATCCCCGTAGGTTCGAACTATTCCGAATTTGGATTGTTTGTCCCCGATGTCCTGTGGCGCGGAAGTGGCTTGAGGTTCAACTACGTGGCGCAGATGTATTCCGGCTACTTCCCGGCGGTGTTCGTCGGCAACGTCGACTACGGGTACGCGAAACACTTTGGCGACATCGTACGCGAGGATGATCGGCTCTTTCTCAACTCGGAGAATGGTGAGCTGTTGTTTCACGCGTATTTCGATGGAAACGCACCGTGGCGACGCTGGCGGGCGGAATCCGAACCGACGATGGACTTCATTCAGTCCTCGCTGAGCCAGCCGATGCTCGGACTCCGGCTTTCGGGACAGTGGGTTTACTCGTTCAACTGGTGGAACCTGGACCGGGCGCTGTTTCGCCGCGTCGGCGCGACACTCTCCGTAGACCAACCGCTGGTTCGCGGGTTTGGGCCTCTCACTGCTTCAGTCCCCCGGGGGGGGGCGTTCGAGGTGAAGAGTATGCTGTGGGAACTCAGTTGGCCGCGGTTCCCGGCGTCGGATTGGGACAGTCCGACTACGACTTCTTTAGGCCGAAGGCAGAGATGAGTTTGTACACGTGGGACCTCGCTACATCGAGCTGTCGGCTGACTTCCGTGATGTTCCAGTCGGTGGCCTCGAGAGTATCGCGCAATAGTTTGGCCTGGAATTGCCGAGTGGCATCCTGGTAGCTCCCGGTGGGGGTCGATGGATCATGTCTCGTCGAGTCCGGGAATAGATGACGCGATTCTAGCTGCTGCGAGCCCTGGCCGGCGGCGTTGATGGTGGCGGCTTCGACGCGATTTGCCAAGTCGCGGATGTTGCCCGGCCAGTCGGCGGCCTCCGCTGCCCGAAAGGCGCTGGGCGATACGCGAATCTGCGGCAAATTATGTCGCGCGATCGTGGCCTGCGTGAAAGTTTCGACCAGCAATCGAATGTCCTCGGGGCGTTCCGACAGTGACGGGACGCGGAGCGGAACAACGTTGAGCCGGTAGTAGAGATCGTCGCGAAAGGTTCGTTCGCGGATCGCGTCTTTCAGGTTTGTGCTTGTCGCCGCAATCAGTCGAATATTTGCGGTTGCCGGCGTATTCGAGCCGAGCCGGTAGTACTGGCCGGACTGCAGAACTTGGAGCAGCTTGGCCTGCGCTTCGATCTGGATCTCCGAAATCTCGTCGAGGACGAGCGTACCGCCTTCTGCTGCGGCGATCTTGCCATCGCGATCGGTCGCGTCGTTGTGGATGCCTTTTACGGTTCCGAACAGTTCGCTCTCGATGAGGTTGGGGTTGAGCGTGGCGCAGTTCAACTCGACGTAGGGTCCATCGTGGCGCGAGCTGTTGTCGTGAATCACTTTGGCTAGTTGGGTTTTGCCAGTGCCGCTCTCGCCGGTGATCAGGAGGTTCACATCGAGTTTCGCGACGTTGCAAACACTCTCGAGCAGTTGCCTGAGTGCGTGGCTCTTGCCGACGATCGAGTCTGCTGCGAGGCGAGTTCGGACGTCAGATGTCGGATTGCGAGCCCCGTCGCTGGTCGCCTCGATGAGACGGTCCGACAGTGGGCCGAGGTGGTGAGCAAAGGCCTCTGCCGATCGCCGCTCTTCTTTGTTGAACAAGCCGGCCCTCTCTCGGCCTTGTAAGTAGAGAACCCCGCGGACCGGGTTGTCACCGATAGGCGAGCAGAGCACCGCCTCGATCTTATGGTCCCGCACGCTGGCGAACTCGTTGAAGCGAGGATCGAGCATGGCCGACGGAGTGACGATTTGTTCGCCTGTGGAGACGGCTCTCGAGATGATTCCTTTGGAAATTCTGCAGCGGACCTCTTTGACTTCTTCGTCCGCAAAGCCGTGAGCGAACCAGCATTCCGGAGAACCGTCGGATTGATCGTTGGCGTAGACTTCGAGGTATCCCTGCTTTGCTTCGGTCGCTCGTACGATCAGTCCTAGTGCTTCCTCTAGGAACCGCTCCAGGTCATCTTGGTGCCCCAATGAGAGGAGACCGAGATAGAGATCTCGTTCGGCCTTGATCCGAAGAAAGTGCTCGGTACTGGCCGCACTTCGTTCGGTCGGGGTGTTGCGTACGATCGACGGACGGCTCGCGGCTTGCGGACTTTTCATAGTTGGCTCAAACCCCATTATCGGTACGCGGGATTCGTTCTCCGGACGATCTGAAATTCGCCGCTGTGTCTGCGCGGACGAAGCCGTCGTCGCCGAACCTCGCATCGGTGATTATACTGGTAAAAGTTGCTTTACAAATGTGAAATCCCCGTAAGGTATCCGGTTAGCCTTTGTGCTGTTGGAGACTTAACAATCGCGGGCTAGCCTCTGTCAACGACCAGGGCGACAAGATCGGCGTATGTGCCGACTCTGATCGGGTGGACAGGCCGCTGTTGATCCGGGGTCCTCGGTGTCCTCTTTGCCGGAAACACCGGTGTGGGTGTCCTCGGAAGTGGACACTCGGCCTCTGAGGACGGTCGATCCTGCGAATTCTAGGCTACTGGCACGCTTGGTGCTCTTCATCACTGTCGACCGCATTCAGCGGTTGGGAGGGAGTACCTACTCATGGAACAAGCGATAGGAGCGGATCGGTGGTGTGGGGATCGGCAAATTGGCGCTGGTCGAAATTCAAATGGAGTTGCGGAATCGGCGCCTGTGTTCGTCGTCGAGCCGGACTCTGGGGCAAGGCGTTCGCTCGGTTGGATCTTTCGGTCGGAGGGCTTTGAGGTCGTCGAATTCCCGAATGGAGAAGATCTGTTGGAGGGGCTGGAGTCTGATACCGCGGGTTGTTTGCTGGTCAATTTACGCCTGCCAGGAATGAGTGGGGTGGCGTTGCTAGAGGAGCTGGGCCGGCGCGGGATCGCCATGCCGGTCATCTTACTAACTGGTTACGGCGAGGCGATGGCGGCCGTGGAAGCGTTCCGGTCGGGAGCATTCGACGTTGTCGGACAGGCCTTCGACATCGCAGTGGTCGAAAAGGTACGCAAGGCGCTGGGGGTTGATGCGCAGAGACGTCAGAGGCGGATGGCGCAGGCCGAGTTGCGCGCGCGCCTCGCCCGACTTACCTCGCGCGAGCGACAGATCGCCGGTCTGATTGCCAAGGGCCATGCCAACAAGGTGATCGCCTACGATCTCGGCATCAGTGAGCGCACCGTCGAGTGCCACCGCGCGCGGATCATGCACAAGGTCCAGGCTAAGACAGCTGCCGAACTCGTTCGCATTGTGCTGCTGGCCGGAGACTTCGAAGGGGATTCCTAGCGCTGGTGCCCGCTCAATTAGGCAAGCGGCGAAAGCCATGAAAAGGGGAGTGTAAAATGTCGGATGCGGTATCACCGACGGTATTCAGTGTCTGTTCCAATTCCGTTCGGTCGGCTTGGTTTGGTGAATGTGCGGCGCGCGCGGGGGCGCAGGCGGTTGCTTTCGATTCGATGCGCGCGTTCCTACGCGTATCGGATCGCCGTGGTCCGGCGGTTGCACTCGTCGAAGCGGCGATCCCTAGTACCTTTGAGCTGTTGGCACAGTTGCGGGGTGAACCAGCGGCACTGCCGGTCTTGGTTCTGACCGAGTCGGTCGAGTTCAATGCGGTGGTACGAGCGTTTCGCTTGGGCGCGATGGATATTCTGCAGCTTCCGATCGGAGAGCAGTTCTTGGTGGAACGGATCGTACAAGCCTTGGACGAGGATCGGGAGCGATCACGTCGCCGTTGGCTCTATCGCCGCCTCAGCGAGCTAGTTCATTCTCTGACACCACGTGAGCGCCAAGTGATGCATGGTGTCGTCGATGGTGGTGCGAACAAGCAGATTGCCGCCGACCTGGGCATCAGCGAGAAAACGGTCGAAGTGCATCGGCACAAAGTGATGCTCAAGATGGACGCCGACTCGTTGGCGGATCTCGTGCGCAAGAATGTGATTATGGAGCAGGCGGCGGCGCCGCTTAGCTTGAGAGGATAAAACGCGATAGCAAGACAGCCGAACGGCGGAGATGCGTTGTGGCTCCGTCGCGGCGTCTTGCTGGTCGCGGCTCAATCCAAGTTCATCCGAAACTGGATGATGCCGCCGAAGTGCCCATCGGCCTTTTTCATTTGGGCTGGCAGTCCTACGCCAATCGCGATCGGGCGGGTCGGGTGCCTCCAGTGCAAACCGGCGATCGCGAGGTAGCCGAATTCGCTATCTTTGCCGCCCTCGACGCGCAGGGTCAGTGATTTGACTGGCCAGATCACCGCCCAGCGCACCCCGCTGTGGCTGGCGTAGAACGCTCCCATCGACTCGGGAGTCTTGTCGCCGAGGTGTAGCGCCAAATCTGGCAGATCCTCGCGCAGGCTCACGGTCGCGGTAACGGCGACTGGCTTCTTGCCGTCGCGGAACTCTTTAACCCCAAAACCCTTGTCCTGTAGGTAAGACACGACGTTGCCGACAACGGGGGCGAGGTCGATCTTCCACGGGTTGCGGCGTTTCCTTGGGGGCTTGTAGTTCAGGAATGAGGGCCGCCATGGTTCACTTGAAACGATGGACAGGGATGGCGCCGATTTCCGATCCGTCAGGTCCTGCGCTCGGGCGATTTCGTTCGCCGCGAACGCTAAGGTGAGAGCCATGGCAGCTGCGACCGTCCGAATTTGTGTTCGCACCTGCCATGAATTCATCTCCTGCCGACGCCCCATCCGAAGCTGCCTCCTGTTGGCCAAGTTTGTGCATTGGTCGTGCCAAGGGGCGTGGATCATGGAGGGTGTGGCGTTGGTGGAGACTGCTCAGGACAGAAGCAAAGCAATGTTTGCGGGGATAGACGAATGAGTGCCGCTTGGTCATACATGTTGTCGCTTTGTGGTGTCCGTTGCGGCGCGCCAATGGGGACGGCGGCCTGTTTGGCGGCGCGCTGGATGGGCAGTGGAGAAAACACAAAGTTTGCGGCAGCAAAATTTGCCTTGCCGTCATCTCTCATGTCGAAGCCGGCTGCGGTGAGGCCTCGCGGGGCTCTTCGGCTGGCATGGGAGACGCGGTTTCGGGTGAATTCGACCCCGGCACCCAAACACTCGAAATCGCGTCTCCGATTCATGCGACAGGAATGGGGGCCTTCCGGACACGTGGATCTCAAGGAGCAGATTGGTTTGCACGAAAAGGCAATAAAAGTCGGGAAGGACTGGCAAACGCGGCGTCGCGGACTCCCGGCTCTGATTGCCCTGGTGGGAATCCTGGTTCCCGGCGCAGCTTTTGGGATGAGTTTTGTCGCCAACACCTACACGCTCGGAGTCCAAGGGGAGCCGGTAGTCGCCGCGTTCGATACGTCGGAGTTCGTCGTAGTGTGGGAGAGCGACGGACAAGATGGGGACGACCTGGGGGTATTCGCGCGTGTCTTTGATTCGCAGGGTAACGCCATAGGGGCTGAGTTTGTCGTCAACCAAACCACAACCGACATTCAGTCTTCGCCGACGGTGGCAGCGGACGGCGATGGCTTCGTGGTTGTTTGGGAAGAGTACGATGTTCTGGCCGTCGAGGACCGCTTGCTGGGGAGGATCTTTGACAGCCGAGTGGGACCGGTCGGTGACGAGTTCCGCATCGATACGGAGATCTCGGACTATCATATAGCTCCAGTCATCAGCGCGCCTTCCGGCGGTCGATTTGTCGTTGCCTGGGATGATTACTCGGACGTTTTCGCGCAGCTCGTTGGGGTGAACGGTACCCTCGTGGGGAGCGAATTTCGCGTCAACGCGGCCACCTCCGGTTACCAATCATTGGCGACGGTGGCGATGCAGCCGGACGGTGGATTTGTCATTGCCTGGACCGACGGCAGCTACTACGGCGGTAGCGACGGGGACGGGTACGGAATATTCGCCCGACGATTCGGCAGCAACGGCTTCGCCATCGGTAGCGATTTTCAGGTTAACGTAACCAGTACTGGCGACCAGTTTGCGCCAAACGTCGTTGCGCATAGCGACGGAGGCTTCACCGTTCTGTGGGAGTCCTACGACCCCTTCGTCGGAGACAGCCGCATAGCCAGTCGTCGATTCGACTCGCTGGGTGTTGCCCGGAGTAGCGAGTTCGAGCTCTCGGACGAGACCGCCGAGTACCCCAGCGCGGTTGCAGGCGCATCGGCCGTCAATGACGAGATGGTGGTGGTGTGGAGCGATCTACAGCAGACCTTCAATCTCGGCGTTGTTGGGCGCCGTGTGGATTCGGAAGGGGTTCCGATCGAGCCTCCGTTGGCAATCGATCCACTCTCTTCAGTCGATCAAGCCAGTCCGGATGTAACGTACTTGCCCGACGGGCGATTCGTTGCGGTGTGGGAAGCCGACGGCGCGGATGGCGATGATTCCTCGGTGGTGGTGAGTGTCGTCGGAAACCCGTTCCCCTCAGAAACGCCAACGTTCACCGTCTTGCCGACCACCTCTCCCTCCAGCACTCCAACCGCAAGCCCGAGCCGGACGCCCACTGCGACGCTCACCGCGACAGCGGTCCCGACTGCTACGCCGAGCCAGACGAACACCAACACTCCTACCGAGACGCCTTCGAATACGCCGACCCAAACCCGCACCGCGACCCGCACGGCGACTCGAAGTTTGACGCCGACCCAAACCCGCACCGCGACTCGCACGGCGACTCGAAGTTTGACGCCGACCCAAACCCGCACCGCAACCCGCACGGCGACGCCAAGTTTGACGCCGACCAACACGAAGACGGTCACTCGTACACTGACGCGGACACGCACACCGACCGCTACTCACACCGAGACTAGGACGCCAAGCAGGACGCACAGCGGAACACCGACGAACACAGCTTCTTCGACCAATACTTCGACGCGGACGACTACGGCCACCCAAACACCGACGTCTACAGTGACCCGCACCGGGACACAGCCGGCGACGGCTACGTTCACTCGTACGTTGACTCCAAGTGCCACACCAAGCATTACCCGCACCCGGACATCCACGGCGACGCGGACCTTGACTCGAAGTGCGACGCGGACTCGCACAGGAACGGCGACTCGTACATCCACCAGGACCGGGACGGCGACCAGGACGGCGACCACGATCCCTTCGCTCGCGGCGACTCCGACAACGGTGCCAACCGCATCTGAAACCGCCACCAGGGTTCCCACCGGGACGCGCACTCCAACTCCTACGCGTACCTTCACGCCGAGTCGCACGCATTCCCAAACTCGTACGCCGACCCGCAGCCGCACACCCTCTCAGACCGGCACGTTTACGAGGACACGCACCAACAGCCGCACGCCGATCGGTGGTGCGACCCAAACGCATACGGGTACGCCGACGCCTACCCAAACGAGGACTCCGCCGCCGAGTCGATCGAGAACCCGGACACGGACACCCACGCGCGATACGAGACCTTCGGGTACGCCGACAGCGACACCGTCGGTTCAGCCGACCAGCCAGTTGACTCCGACCCCCAAGGCTACGACGACACCCGAACCGAGCGCGGTTGCGACCTTCACAGCGGCCGCAACATCGAAACCGACCGACACTCCTGCGTTGCCGACTGCGACTGGAACCCTCCCATCGGCTACTGCCACGGCCCGAGAAACGACACCACCCGAGACGACGACTCCGACGCACGGGTGCGCCGGCGATTGTGATGGTGACATGCGCGTTTCGGTGTCCGAGCTGGTCCTTGCGGTCAACGTGGCACTGGGCAATCAGACGACGAACCGCTGCCTGAATGCCGATCGCGATGGCAATGGCCGCATCAGCATTGCCGAGCTCATCGGGGCGGTGAACCGGGCACTGGGCGGATGCGTATAGTCCCGAAACGGGTTACTTGGATCCGGTCCCCCGGTGGTGCTTGCGGTTCTTCTTCGAAGCGCGCTTGGGCGCCTTGATTGCGCTCTTGCGCAGGCGGAGCGCCTGCGCCTGACGCTTTTCGGCGAGTTCGATCAGGACGTCCTGCGAGTGTTGCTGCCCCTTTTTCCAGTTGCGGTTGTATGTTCCTTCGGGGGTCATCCACCAACTGTCGCCATCCGGTCGCAGCTGGATGTCGAGGGAAGCACGGAGGAGGGACTGAAGAGACTCCTCCTGGACTGGAACCACAACCTCAACGCGACTCTCGAGGTTTCGTTTCATGCAGTCAGCGGACCCGAGCAGGTATTCTTCATCGCCGCCGTTGCGGAAGTAGTAGATGCGAGAATGCTCGAGAAACCTCCCGATCACGCTGGCGACGCGGACTGTCTCGGAAAGACCCGGTATCCCCGGTCGGAGCCTGCACGTGTCGCGAACAATCAGATCGACCCGAACGCCTGCCTGGGATGCCTTGTAGAGCGCACGCGTGATTTCGACGTCTTCGAGCGCGTTCATCTTCAACTGAATCAAGCCGCCCTTGCCGGCTTCCTGGTGGTCGATCTCGCGTTGAATCCGGTTGAGCAGGCCTTTCTTCAGCAGGGTCGGTGCGGGCACCAACTTACGGTACGTGCGATTTGGCCTGTATCCAGTCGTTAGGTAGTTGAAAAAGTCGGTGAGGTCCGCGCCGATGTCTTCGTCGCTGGTCAGGATGCCGCAATCAGAGTAGACGCGAGCCGTGCCCGGGTGATAGTTGCCGGTGCCGATGTGAGCGTAGCGTCGAAGCCCGTCATAGTCCTGCCGTACCACTAAGATCACCTTGCTGTGTGTCTTAAGGCCTACGACCCCGTAGGTGACATGAATCCCTGACTCTTCCAGCCGACTGGCAAAGGTGATGTTGGCCGCCTCGTCGAAGCGCGCCTTGAGCTCAACGACGACGGCCACTTGCTTGCCGTTCTTGGCGGCTTCGCACAGGTACCCGAGGATTTGTGATTCTGGCGAAGTGCGGTACAGGGTCATTTTGATGGCCCGGACCTTGTCGTCCTCGGCCGCTTCGCGCAGGAATCGCTCGACCGAGGATGCGAATGATTCATACGGCTGCTGGAGCAGCAGCGCCCCGTTGTCGCGAATGGTGTGGAAGATACTGCGTCCCTTTGCGAGCTTCGGATGATCGACCGGGATGTGTTGCGGGTCGTGCAGGTCTGCCAACTTGATCGACGCGATCTCTGCGAGATCGCGCAGCGCGAGCATGCCGTCTACCTCGAAGACGTCGTTGCGTTCGTCGAGCCCGAGCTCTGCGGCGAGCATGCCGCGCTGCAACGCGGGCATCTCTGCGTCGACCTGCAATCGGACGATCGGGGCAAAGCGCCGATCGCGCAACTCCGATTCGATGAGCGCCAGCAGATCATCCGCTCCCTCTTCATCCTGCTCGGTATTGGCGTTGCGCGTGACTCGGAAGATGCTGCAGGACTGAATGTCCATACCGGGGAAGAGGAGGTCGAGATTGTTGGCCATGACCTCTTCCAGTCGCACGTACGTGTGGTCGTCACCGACGGAAAGAAAGCGCGGAATACCGGCACCGATGGGTACTTTTACCCGGGCGGTCATCTGCTCGGGGTCGCGGCGGTAGCTGACGGTGACCAGGAGATTGAGCGACAAGTTGGAAATGAACGGAAATGGGTGCGCGGGGTCGCGGGCTTGCGGCGTCACCAAGGGGAAGATGTTGCGCTCGTAGTGTTCACGCAATTCGCTGCGTTGGCTTGCTTCGAGGTCGCTGTACCCAGCGATACGGATGTCGTGTCTTGCGAGTTCCTCGAGGAGCTCGGCGTAGACGTCGAGCTGATGCCCTTCGTGGTGTCGGATGAATTCGCTGCACTCGTCGATTTGCTGTTGTGGGCTGCGTCCGTCGACCGTCAATTCTTGGATTCCGGCCCCGAGCTGCTGCTTGAGTCCGCCGATCCGCTTCATGACAAATTCGTCGAGATTGCTGGCGACGATGGCGAGGAACTTGAGTCGTTCGAGCAGGGGGTTGCGCGAAGCCTTTGCCTCGGCGAGCACGCGCTCATTGAAGTCGAGCCAAGTCAGCTCGCGATTCAGGTAGAGGTCTGGATCGCGGAGATTGCGAGGACGAGACTGTGGCGCCTCGGCTTCTTCCTTGGGTGGGGTTTTTACGACCCGAAGCTCTCGTTGCATTTTCGGGGGCGTGCGGTCAGCTGACATGGATCCACTCTAGCTGAAAACATCTTCAGATTGCCAAGTCGCAAAAATTGGCACGTTGATGGCATCCCTAGAGGTACTACGAGATGGACTTGCGGCAATACTGCCTTTCTTCGTACCAGTGCGAACTCTGGTACACTGGGATACGACGTTTTGTTCGCGGCTGATGGAGGAATGGATGGGTTCTTGGACAAGTAGGGTCTACATTGCGGTTTCGCTGGCGGGTTTGACGGCATGGGGAGCGGCTTGGGCGGGGCTGCTCCCGAGTGCCGTGCCCTTTATCGCCAATACCGTTTCGGACGGTGTCCAGCGACAGCCTTCGATCGGCGCCGCCGGTGAGCGGTCGCTGATCGCCTGGGACAGCGATCCGCTAACGCAGGGCGACAACGATATCGTTGCTCGACTCGTCGATGGCGATGGCGTTGCGATTGGACAAGAGTTCGCTGTCAACACGACGACAGCTGAGACGCAGATTCGCCCCGTCGTTGCGGGGCTGTCGGATAGCAATTTTGTCGTCGCCTGGGAGAGCTACGTGCTCCTCACTGATGAGGATGAGCTGGTGTTTCAGCGCTTCGACTCCTCGGGCGCGATGGTCGGGAGCGAAGTCCACGTGGACGATACAGAATTCCATTTGAACGCCGATGTAGCTGGCACGGCGGTGGGATTTGTATTGGTTTGGGACGACGGCTTCGACGTATTCGGCCGTCGCTTCGATGTGGACGGGTTGAGTCTTGGCGACGAATTTCGTGTCAACGATCAAGTCGGGACCATGTACGGGCCTCGGGTGGATTCTGGGTCTGACGGATCTTTCACCGTGGTGTGGGAAGATCGCAGCGCGATCGACGGTGACGGGTCCGGTATCCTCATGCGCCGATTTGCCAGTGATGGTTCGACGCTTACCGGAGATTTGCAAGTCAACTCGCGTGTCGATGGGGATCAGTATGCGCCAGCCCTCGGCGTCCGTGATGATGGTGCGTTCGTCGTCGTATGGGAGACCTATGGTCAAGACAGTGTCGGCGATGGGGCTTTTGGCCGGGCCTTTGACAGTAGTGGGTCTGCGGTTGGGAGCGAATTCAGTGTCGACAATGGAAGTTCGCCGTACGCCGGCTACCTCGACGCGGGCGCCATCGGCGACGCCTTTGCCGTGGTTTGGAATGAGCCGCGCGAGGATGGTGCGGATGAGTTGAACGCCATGGTGCGGCGCTTCGATGCGACGGGCATCGGAGGGCAGATTATTGTTGTCGATCCGGACGACCAAGGCGATCAATCGGCGGGTGTGATCGCGCCGAATGGTGACGGCGCCTTGATTGCCTGGCAGGGGTTTGGCCTCGACGGACAAGATATCTTTGCGCAACGATTCCAGCTCACCACTCCGGCGCCGACGGATACGCCGACGGCGACACCGGAACAAGCGACGCCGACAGCGACGCCGACCGTCGATGTCCCAACGGCGACGCCGACCGAAGATGAGCCGGTGTCGACGCCAACGCCCTCACCGGCTTGTCCTGGAGATTGCAATGGCGACGGTCGAGTGACAGTCGCGGAGCTCGTCAGGGCGGTGAATATCGCTCTCGGCAGCGCGAATGTGAGCGTTTGTATTGCTGTCGACCGCAACTCAAATGGATTGGTTGCGATCGGCGAGATCATCGCCGCAGTGAACGCAGCCTTGTCGGGCTGTGATTAGACGTCAGCCTTGTCGGGCTGTGCTTAGAACTTTGCGGCGCTATCGCAACGGTTGCTGGGCCCGAACTCGGCGCTTCAATCCAGGTCGGGCACGGCCATCGGGCCCGATGTTCGGACCCGATGGCCGCAACCTTTGGCTCGTGCTAGCTCTAAGATTTTCACCCGTATTCCCGGAGGTCGGTAGTGTTCAAGATTCGAAATGTGGTTGCGATATTCTTGATTGTAAGCACGGTCGAGGCGGTGTGTGCTCAAGAGGTGTGGCGGGTCTCGGACGTCGATCAGCGCGGGCAGTGGACGATCTACAACCGCACGGCGAACGGCTCCCTATTGGGCATGCCGGTCACGCTTGGGGATTTGAACGGCGATATGATGGCTGATGCGGTGCTCACGCCGATGAACGCCGACAGCGGGCCGGATCGGTCCCGTCCGTCTGCGGGCGAACTCAGCATTGTTCTCTCTTCGGGTGTCCTGGCTGGCGAGATCGACCTGGCGCTGGTTTCCCCGGACAACCTCCCGGAGTCGGTAACACTCGTCTATGGACGCGATCCACGCGATCTCTTAGGCACCGAAACCGCTGCGGCGGACATTGATGGTGACGGATACGACGACATCATCGCTGGAGCCCAGCTCGGTGATGGTCCGAACAACTCCAGGCCTGGGTCCGGTGAAGTTGTCATCGTTTGGGGAGGGCCGGACTTTGGCGGTCAGGTGATCGACACAGCGGACCAAGACGCGGACGTGTCGTTCGTGTACGGCGCCGATGCTGGCGATCGGCTCGGTGTATGGGTGTTCTTCGGAGATCTCGACGGCGATGGGATCCAGGACGCGATCCTCGGCGCCGACCAGGGAGATGGCCCGGACAACAATCGCGGCGACATCGGCGAGACCTACGTCATTTACGGTGGTTCGCACCTACGGGCGGAGCGCGAGATTGACCTCGCGAATACGACGATCGCGCGAACGGTGGTGTACGGAATTGACCCAGAGGACCACAGTGGCACGACCGTCCGCGCCGGGGATCTGGATGGCGATGGGACCGACGAGCTGATCATAGGAGCCGGCGTCAACCGCCTTTCTGCGTCGGTCGCTGAGTCGGGTAATGGACACGGGTTTCGCGGTGGCGATGGTCCGGAGGGCGACCGCGACAGGGCGGGCGAGGCCTATGCGCTATTCCTTGGGAAGGACGCGCGGCCGGCGACGATTGACTTGCGCTCGCCGCCGTCCTCGATGGTCGTCGTTTACGGAGCAGATGCGGGGGATACGTTCGGCGAGGAACTCTTCGTCGGGGACTTTAACGGCGACGGCTTTGGTGACATTGCGGTCGGAGCAATTGTCGGTGACGGCCCGGGGAACTCGCGCCCCAACGCTGGGGACCTAGCGCTGATCATCGGTGGTCCGGATCTCCCGGGCAGTATCATCGACCTGCGCACGCCCCCGGACAATGTGACGATTTTCCACGGCCGCAGCGCCGGCGCGATCGCTGGCGATACGGCGATGTTCGCTGACGTCGACGCCGACGGAATGGCAGATTTGGTGATCGCCAGTCCCAACGAACCTGTGAGTGGCGTTCGACAAGTAGGCACCACCCACATCTTCTTTGGCACTGCGGCGCCGCTGCCGGCCGTGGTCGATCTCGGGGCGATCCCGGGGGACCTCGACTACCTATTGATCGAGGGGAGTGGGGTTGGCGACATGCTCGCCTACAGTATGGGGGCAGGGGACAGCGACGGTGACGGCATTACCGACGTCATGCTCAACGTGATGGATGGAGACGGCTTCAACAATTCGCTCCCGTCGTCGGGCGACGCGCATGTCCTGAGCGGACGAGAACTCAGCCGCGCAGCGGGACGTCCGCTGCGAACAGCGACGCCAACTCCGACGATGGGGCCGCCCACACCCACTCTGACGATGGCGCCGGCCACACCCACTCCTGGAGGGTGCCCGGGGGACTGCGATGGCGACGGGCGAGTGACGGTCGCGGAGTTAGTCAGAGGCGTGCGGATCGTTCTCGGGGTTGAGCAGCTATCGGCCTGTCCCGCGATGGACGCCGACGGCAATGGCACAGTCGCGGTGAATGAACTCATCGGGGCGGTCAACGCGGCTCTCGGCGGCTGCTCGTAGAACTCTGCGCATCGAAACCGCGAGGCAGGCGATATGCTCGGGCTGCGCTGCGAGGCGTCCCGGATGTTGTAAGAGAAGAAGTGCCCGCACCGATGCTCCGGTGGGGATTGGCCTGGGAAGGCCTCCCGCAAGAGTGCGACGTCTCCAGATGCGTGAGCGATAGCCGAACTGGTTCCGGTGAATTGATTTCCGGTGGTGTCCCGGAAACCTGGTCGTGGTCCCGGGCGCGAGAACCCTCAGGAAAAAAGCTGCGTTGCTACAGCTTGCGACCGTTTCACTCGGTCAAACCCCCGATATCGAAAGAACGCGCCGACACAGCGGGGTGAACTTCGTTGCCTTCATTCGTCACTCCTTCGAAGACGTAGACCAGATCCACCGGGCCCGGTACTCCCGGCGCGATGTCGACGGAACCACCCGGAGGTAGAGAGATCATACGCGCAGATCCGGCGGGCACACGCGGTGAGTCGAGGTAGATCGTAAGCTCTCCGGAAACGTGGCTATCGCCGACGTTGCCCAGCCGCAGTACGTGCTGCGCAGGGGGGATGAGTGGGGTTAGCTTCACTCGAAAAAAGTAGTTGAGAATTCCCGCACCGTAGCCAACGGCTCTCGGCAGTAGCAGGTCCGATGCGTCGACGTAGTTGAAGCTGTTGAGGTTGAATCTCCTCGGCTGTCCCGCCTGTTCCAGGTCGGGGTCGTAAATGGAGTAGCTGCTGGTAAACCGGTTCGGGAAGACCTCGCCAGTGAGTTCGTCGGTTACAGTTGAAGTGACCATATCGATTGTCCCGGTCAACGGTGTCGGGACCCTTAGGGTTGCGGCAAGGACCTGGATCGAAATCGACACGATCGATGTCTCGGTCGCGCTGGGCAATGTAAGCCCTGGAGCTGTCGTCATTGCGGCAGCCGTTCCCCGGAAATTTGTCCCGGCACTAACGAACTCTCGATTGGCGAATTGCACCATCCCACGACCGTCGTGAAGAGGCTCAGCGGTTTCGAAAAAGTGTCGAGCATCCGCAAAGGCCGACGACAGTCCAGCCGGATCTCCCACTTCAAATACAACAGGATAGGAAGAAAAATCCTCGCCGCGCCGCGCCGAAGCGATGAAGTGCTCGTACGCACTCTTGTCGCCGAAGACTTTTTTCGGGAACAGGCCACCATGAGAATCATTGCGAACATGCTGCGGTTGTGCCCCGTCCTGGATCAGATGAACGACATGACCGAGTGACCGGAATACCTTGGCCCAATTCTCTTCCCTATCCGTCAGGGTAGGGGCTGTGTAGGCCAGCAGCAGGTACTCGTATGCGTCTTTCCACGAAAAATCCTGCTTTGGTGGATCTGTCAGATCCGCCAAGGCCCAGGTTGGCGAAGGGAGGCCCATGATGCGTTTGCCGAACAGCGGGAAAACGAGCGACAGGCCTTCTCCGCTGACAGGATTATAGAAGTGATTCTGAAACCTAAGCGCGGCAGCGTCCTGCTCATCAAAGTAGTCATCCTCTCGATCAGCCCCTTCTGCGACCCAAAAGACTGGCGTCAGCGTCTCGCGAGTCGGGCTGGCGAACGGGAAAGGTACCTTGCCCGGTCCCTCCAGCAGCGATGTATTGTGAATGTTGTCGTAACTAATGGGCGAGAAGAAATTTGAGGGCGAAGATAAGAGGCAACTCTGCAGCGCCAACTCGCGGTGAGTCGATATCTCGTAGGAGCGTGCAACATTCGGTAGCAACACTCCGGCGACCAAGGCCACTGTAAGAACGCACTGTGCCGCTTTATTCTCGTGAGCCACTGTTGTTCTCCACCGTCAAGGTAGAGACCTCTCGATCGAAGCCTCTAGTTGCCGAATATGCCCAAGCTGTCGTTCGTCGTTTGCTTTGGTAAAAGACAGGACCCCGAGGAGCTCCTGCTTCAGATGAGGAAGGCTCTCCTCAGGGTCATACGTATGGACCGTTGCCAGTGCCCCGCCGACGATCGCGAAGGCCTTTTTCGGATCCCGGTTTGGCGCAAGCGAAATGGTTTCCAGATTCCAGTCTGAGACTTGTCGGGAAGTGTTCTTCTCCGAACGATTCGCCATGCTTACGGAGAGGTAGCCGCGGCGGATGAACATGAGACCCGGCGCTTGCCCGGTCATCCTGGTGAAGGGGCGGCGGATCCATGGTCCGCCTCCTTCCAGCGAGTAACGGCCGTCGCGCCCTGTTTTGGTCTCCTGGATTTCGACCAGGCGATTTGCGTTGCCATTACCGAGCCCTTCGATGCGGGTAATCCAAGTCGCCAAGACCAGGACACCCGCCAGGGGCTCGCCGGTCTCGGCGTCTACCACCTGCCCTTGGAGCGGCGGGGCCGAGTAGTACAAGGGCGCACAACCGCCAGCCACGCCCATCAGGTTGGCAATCGCAATATACCCGAGTAGGCGCAGTCGCTTAGAGCGTGGCGATGTGCCAGACACCATCCTCCCCCTTTACGAATCCAATCAAGAACACTCGATCTTGGCCGTCTACGCTTCGAGTGATGCCAATCTCTGCATAACTACCTCCCGCAATATGCTCTTGTGGAGCCGAATAAGTCGCCACGATGGTCGGGAAGGAGCCGAGAAGTGTGTTGAACACAGGCTGGTATTTTCGTTGGGCTGCCGGTGTCAGCAGACGTAAAGCATTGGAAACATCCCCTGCCATCAGGCGTGTGTTCAACTCGCTCCAGAGGTTCGAAACCACAACGGTGACTGTCGCAGGAGAGAAGACCTCGACGGCGGTTAGCGCTTCTGCGGTCGCACCCTGATCGTCTGTCATCGTCAAGCGAACAACAAAGACCCCATCTGAGCTGTAAGTGTTGCTCAACATCCCGTCTAGGGTTGTTGTGACGAAGTCGTCCGTTCCGTCGTTGTCGAAGTCGACGGCAATGCTCACGGGATTGGCTGTGGGCGCGAACTTGTACTCAAACTCGGCGTCGAAGGGGGTCGTTCCAGACTGGGCTTTTGGCATGACGGAGACCACGGGTTCCGCGCCGTTGGAATTGACGGTGATTTGAAGAGTTCCAAAGTGCCCATCCTGACTCACTCCTGAGACTTCAATATCGTTCGCCCCCGTCGCCAGGAGAAGATTGGGCAGAACGTAGATGTTGGTAGCCGGGTTAAATAGCGCACGCTTTCCGTTGACCATGATCCCCGAGTTGCTCGGTGACGATGCGAACCCGACGACCATGACTTCTGTCGAAGTTAGTGAAGCGCCATTGGTTGGTGTGAAAATTGACGGGGTGGTGACGGTCGGCACGACAATCGACTGCGTCCCACTCTGATTTCCCGAACCATCGGTCGCGACAACCAGGATTGTATCTCCAACATTTGCTGTAATTGGGACACTGAATGCGCCGAGATCGTCGGCCGTTGCGCCCGCCGACTGGCCGGTCGCGTTGTTGGTGACCTGAATCGAGACCAGGGGTTCGGTGCTAGTGACGCCGCCGCGAATGACGCGGCTGGTGCCGCCAAGGTGATCGACAAATAATAGATGACTCGCCAGAGTGGCGGGTGACGCGCTATCGGAGTATTCGATGACCAGTTGTGGCGCTAGTGATGGGTTCGCAGCTTCCTTCGTAAAAAACGTAAATACCTTGAACAAGTCCTCGTTCTCGTCTGCGGCAGCGACTCTGAGTCCGACAAACTGATCGCCCGCCGCTGTGGAGTCAGCGACCTGTTGGGTTACATCTAGCTCGAGCCATTCGCCTGCCTCCACGCCGACGACAAACGGTCCAGCTTGTGCTCCAACGACCCCAGGTTGTGTCGCCCAAGTCACGCCTGCCGAAGTGTTGTTTCCCTCGTTGAAGTCGCTGCTGAGGCGAGATACTACCAGCTCACGGTCCTCTTCTGTGGATTCGTCGTAGATCCCTTCCGAATTGAGTCGTAGCGTCGCACTTACGATCGATACACCGTCCGGCAGGATGCCGACATCGAACTTGATCAACGTGCGAATCGGCAAATGGGCGCCGGATTTCGCGGGAAGAAGGCCCGCAAGCGCAACCGGATGGATCCCGTAACTGTTGTTGGGATTTTCCTGCTTGATATAGACGTCAGCCGTCAGGGTGCCGTTGACGACCCCGGCCCGAGCGGCGTTTGCACCAAGCCCAAGCGCGCACAAGGCAACCGATAGCCAACTACAGGTCGATTTCAACATCACCAAACCCAGCAACTTGTTCCTGAAGCTCGTCTACCAGAAGGGCGAGATCGAATCGAAAATGGTGCTCGAGCCGTCCACTCACCTGATCACGCGAAGCGACACTGATTTCCTGACCACCGAGGCTCTTCCACGACTTCGCGAACTTAGGGTGTTTCTTCCACGGCAGCACACACTCGACATGATCAAATCCGAGGTCCAGCGCGCGCTCTGCGCCTCTGACGAGGAGTAGTTGGAAACTGTCTACGGCGGCCTGCCCTCGGAGTCGGTCCGATTGGATACCCGCCGCTTTCAACCAAAACGTCCGACTTGCTCTCAGCTGGGTTGCGTAGCGAGTGTGCTCGTCGTCGCGGGCGTTGGCCTCGGGCTCGATCGGTTCCGGTCGGGGATTTGGGATTTCTACAAAGCCCAACACTTCCCCCGATCGCTCGAGCACCAGGGACTCCGGCCTTCGGCGAATTGTCGCCTTGGCCCAGCGCGAACTCCAAGGATCGCATTCTCCATGAAAAGAATCGCCCGGAGAGACGCAAGAAGTCATGAGATGGCCAACCGCATTCCCATCGGCCGGTGTAACCCGGCGCAGGCGGTACCCGTCGCGGGGGCGGGCGTACGCAGGCCCGGTAGACCAAGCCCCAAGCGCAAGGGCCGCGGCGATGGATGAGCGAAGCGCGTCGCGACGAGTCCATTGGATTATCGGGACTCGTTGACTCCTACCCATGTCGGCTCTGTTTCCCAAGATTGGCTCCTCCCACTTAGAGTCGGGTTCTGGCTATTCTTGTGGCTCGGGTCTTTTTTTTGACAGTCTATACTGATGATCAATCCGTAGAGTCAATGTTATTTTGAGTCCGTCACGAGATTGTCTCGTTTGCACTTGTCGCAGAGCTCTTAGGTCGGTCACGCGATCAACAGGTTCGCGCTCTCGAAATCACGTTTTCACTATCCTCCAATCTGAGAGTCGGGACGAAGCGCCTACTCGCATCCACAACCCGGGCAAACTTCGATTTCGCCGTTGGCTACAAAGACTGGCACCACAATCGATCCACGCGTGGTGGCTACCTCTGCCAGCTCACCGATCTAGATGCGACACTTGCCCCAAGTCAAATTCGGTATTGCGACCTGCTGCTTGACTCCGCCGCCGAATTTTCGCGTGCTTGATCTAGCGGTAACTGAATGTAGCGACGATAAGGTCCCGTCTCCGCGGTCTGCCGTTCCATTGACGGTTCTTCAGGCGGAACATCCCCGCAGGCTAGACTGGACGGCGAGGATCAGTTCTGAGATTCTTACCACTCCATCGGCATTCGCATCGATTGATGGGCAGCTTTCGATCGCGCCCCTGCCCAAACTGATTCCCACGCTGGTCACGAGTTCCGCCACGCTTACACGACCATCGCCATTGCAGTCGCCAGTGCATGTCGGGGTGATCTTGGGCGTCGCGGTGTTGGTTGAAGGGACGCTCGCAGTCAAGGTCGCAGTGGCGCTCGATGTCGCAATGGAAGTGGGTGTGAGCGTCTCACTCTCCGTTGGCGTTGGGGTGGCTGTTGGGGTTGGACGGGACGTCTTGCGCCGCAGTACTTCTTCGACGGCGTCGCGAGCGTCGATCAGTCCAGGCCCGGATAGAGTGTCGAAACCGGGGCTCTCTATGTCGATCGACGTTCCTTGCAGGATCCCCAGCGCTTCGATTGCACCGAGGTCGGGGTCGGCTTCGAACATCAACGCCGCAACCGCCGCAGCGTGTGGTGCTGCTGCAGATGTGCCGAAGAAGTTGCGAAAGCCGTCGTTGTCCACGTCGGGAAGTCCGAAGAAACTGGTGTTGGTCCCGTCCGGAGCCGTCAGTAGAGGGGAGGTTACGAGCCTTGGGGCGTTTTCGAGAGGATCCCCCTGTCCGTCAAAGTAGTAGGGAATTTCGCCGCCGAGGCTACTGAATGGCTCGACGTTGATTTCCTTCGGATCGCCTTGTTCAGTACCCTGGGTGTCGATCTCGCGGTAGAAGGAAGCTGCGGTGCTGATCACGCCGGGGGCGACCGGGTGTCCGTAGGCTTGGCTGTGGCGGAATACCTCCTCGTCCCACACGTAGGTGCTGGGAAAGTTGCAAAAGCGTGCGAAGCTCACGATTCGAAAGCGAAGATTCTTGTCGCCGCAAACATGGTCGACTGCGAGGTAGACGGTTTGAGCCGCATTGTCCCGGTTGTCGTAGTCGACGATCTCGATTGGATCGCCGCGATTGCCACGTGTCGTGCTGCACCCCTGGGCGTCGCGGCCGCCGTCTCCGAGGCTGCAGTTGACCAGCGGGTTGTCGTCCGGGCAGACGTAGAGGTCGAGGTCCGATCTCGGGCCGGGGCCGAGCGCTCCGGAAAACGGCTCGTTCCATTGCAGGATCATGCGTAGCCCACAAAAAGGTGGGATCGTAATCGGAGCAAAGCGACTGCCGTTTGAGAACAGATGGTAGTCGTCGCCGGTCGGCGGTGATTCCGTATCGTCGCGATTGGAGAAGTCCGTAAAGTTCTGATCAGCGCCCCAAGTGCCGAGGTTGCCGATGGCGGAAAAAAACATGACGCCGCTGTCGATGGCGCGCCCTGCAGCTTGGGCGATGATGCCATCCTGAAACATGGGCTCGACGAAATAGATTACATCGTCGACGATGATGTCGGCCTCGCATGACACGAGCTCGTCGATGGCGCGAGCGAAAATCGAGGGCGAGGTGAATGCGGTGTAGAATGAGAGGTCCGCTCCGGGTGCGAGGTCATGGATCAGTTCCGCCATGGCCCGCCCTTCGTCGGAGCTCGGCAGGGGCGGCTCGGCCCCCTCGAGGTCCCTTGGTTCGGCGATGACGTTGACGAACTCTGGAAGCTCGGCGGCCGCGTTGAAACGAAACGACTGGTACGTGCGACCACATCCCTCTCCGCCAAAGGTTCCGGGGGCCCGGCTCGAGAAGGTATCGGAGATCATGCCGATTCGGACTCCCGAGCCATCGACGGCAAATTCTTGTCTGGCGAGATCCGCTCGGATCGAGTTGTCGGCTTGGGAGAGTGCGTTGCCGACGCTGGCGGCGGCTCCGTAGTTGGGATGGACGGCTGTCACTTCTTTGAGAGCTGCGAGCGCCGGCAGACAATCACCGGGGCAAGTACCGAAAACGCGAGCGTTCTCGAAGTCGGCGTGCAAAACATTGAGCCCGCCCTGGCGGAGGGCGTTGAGAATAGTGTGGTCGAGTTTTTCGAGGCGAATGTCGAGCTCGGGTTGGCCCTCTCTGGTTCGGAAGTGCGGCTCGGTGGAATGCGATCGCGGCGAAGGGCTCAGCAGGACGCGCGCCACGGCGGCAAGATTGGGATCGCCCCGATAGACCGGGTCTCCGTCGATTGACGCGGCTTGCGCAAGTGAGGCGATTCGTAGAGCGAAAAGGGTGGCCAGGGCGATTCGAGTAAGTTGGATCATTTCGCGGGCACCCTATCCTGGAATCCGCGCCATTTCGAAGCACCCGCGATGAGGAGTTTGACATGGAGTGCACCGGACCCCCGAGTTGCGGGGCAGGGCTTGCGTGGTAGGCTCCGGATCGATCCCGATGCCTGACGAGTCCGAAGACCAACCGAGCGGCGCCAGGCCGCGATCTCGTCTCCGGTGGGGGATCCTCCTTGCGATCTTGCTGCTCGGTATCGCTGCACGAGTGGCGCTGCCGTACTTACTGCGGCCCCAGTTGGAATCCCAGCTCTCGGCTCTGATCGATGGCCGCGTCTCGATCGCTGTCCTGCGCCTGTCGTTGTTGCAGGGGGTCGTCGGCCTGGAGAGGATCGACGTCTTTTCGGCGGCCGACGAAACGGGAGAACCGGTCGTTGCATTGGGCGATCTGGAACTCGACCTCTCGTGGGGCGACTTGTTCTCGAAGCGGGTCCGTATCGAAACACTACGGCTTGCGAATCCGACGGTGAATGTTCGTCGACTGGTGAGCGGCGATGTCAATCTGTCGCGCTTGGTCGTTGCGAGCGAAGAGGACGATGGTGCTTCTGGCGAGCCCAGTGAATGGACCGTCGGTCTGGACGAAGTTGTACTGGAGTCCGGCGCCTTGCACTTTGTGGACGACGCGGTTGCGGCTAGCGAGCCGATCGCTCTCGAAATCGACAACATCGACATCGAGCGTGCCGAAGTGGTCGGCCATGTGTACTCGGCGCCGATGCATTTCACTTTGGTTGCGACTGTGTCCGGCGCACCATTCGAAATTTCGGGTGACCTCACGCAGTCCGACGGTGGCAAGGCGGAGGTAGCGATCACGATGGATCGACTACCGCTGCATCTGGCCCAGCCGTACCTGGATCTGGGCTGGACGGCGGTGGAGGGCGCGCTGTCCTTGGATCTGGTTTACGAGTTGGAAGGGGAGTCTGTGAGCCGCGTCCGCGGGACGGTCCGGGTGGATGGGGCGAAAATCAGCGTCGAGGGGCTCGATCGCGCAGCCCTGGCATTGACCGTCGCGACGGATTTGAAGTCGATCGATCTGATCGGCAGGAAGGCTGAAGTCGGCGCGCTGCGTATCGAGTCGGGGAGTGTAGTGTTGCGGCCGCAGTCGCCAAGTCCGCTTCCCTTGATCGTTCGTGGTGCTGCGCCTGCTGAATCTGAAACGGCGTTGGAAGCGGTCGAGGCGACGGGTGAACCGGCCGACGCATGGGAGTGGTCGATGGCCGACCTCCAGATCGAAAGCTTCGAGGTGTTTGCGGAGGGCGAGAATACGGCGATCCCCTTTGCGCTGGGCGTGACGGCCAAGGGGATGACCAGCGCCAAGAGCGGTCGCTTTCCCATCGATGTCCGCGTCAGCGATGGCGATGCCGTGTTGCAGGTTTCCGGGCAGGCGGGATTCAATCCGATTTCAGCCGACACCGAAATCACTTGGAGCGCCGTCGATATCCCTCGCTGGCTGGCGATTGCGCCCGTCGACGGTGCCGAGGCCTTGGTCGCCGCGCGCTCGGAAGGCAAGCTGACATTTTCGACATCTTCGGCGGATGGGACCGTCATCGGCGGGTCGCTACAGGTCTCGGCGGTCGAAGCGCGCGATCCGGGGGAGGATTTCTCGGTCAAGTTGCCGCGATTCGTCGTTGACCTGGAGCGGGTGAGCGTCGCGGAATCGACCGGCGTCGAGGCCCTCATCAAACGAGTTAGTATCGAGGAACCCCGCCTGATTCTAACTTTGGAACAGGCCGGACTCGTCCTCCCCGGTGTCGGCGGTGCCGGCGATCCCGGCGATCCGGGCGCGGCGCCAGCAGTGGCCGAGGATTCTGAGCAGGAAGCGAGCAGTCTATCGGTTCGAATTGGCGAAGTGTCGGTGGCTGGTGGCGAGCTGACGTTTCACGACAGGACTGTCGTTCCGCCAGCGACGATCGCCCTACAGGATCTAGTGGTGCAGGCCACTTCGGTTGAGATGGCCGGGCCGACTGTCCAGAAGTTTCGCGTCGGCGTCGGCGAGCGCGGCGGCGGCAAGTTGACGGTCGAAGGCACGTACAAGGACTCCAAGGGCAAGGTGGCGATCGATATGGATTCCTGGACCCTGGCGCCGTTCAATCCATACGCTGTGACCTACACTGGCGCGGAGGTCGCACGCGGTGGCCTCACGCTGGACACAAAGATCGATATCGATGGGTCGGCCATCAATTCTGCGAACAAGTTGGTGCTCTCGCAGTTTGCGGTTTCGCCGCAGGGCGACGGAGACTTCTTTCGCGATCAACTCGGGCTTCCACTCAACTTGGCGCTCGAGCTGCTGCGCGATGAAAAGGGCGATATCTCATTGGACCTGCCGTTCCGCTCGGGGGCGGTCGATTCGAAGTTGGCGATGGCCGAGCTGCTCGCCAAAACCCTGAAGACTGTCTTGATGAGCTCCCTCAAAGCGCCTCTCAAACTGCTCGGCGCGGTGACCATCCAAGGCGGCAAGATCGCTGGCTTTGGAGTCGCTCCGATCGGCTTCGGGGTTGCGACCGCGGAGCCCGATCTCGCAGCGTTGGCTGGCTTGGGCGAGACGTTGAAGACGAAGACCGGGTTGCGGATCGCCGTAGAGGGCGTGGTGACGAAGGAAGATGAGGCGGCGTTGCGCGAGCGGATTGCAGGGAAGAAGCTGGCATCTGACCATCCTGAGGTCGCGGCTTATCTAGACGCGAGGCGGGCGGGTGTGGACGCCACTCTGGAGCCGGCTGCGGCGGAGATCCTCCGGCAAGCGGCCTCGTCAGTGACGATACCTCGCGACGACGTTGCAGCGCTGGCAGACGAGCGCGCCGATACCGTTCGACGGGTGCTGCGCGAGAAGCATGGAGTCGACGCATCGCGGCTCGCGTTGACCAGGTCAGTCGGTCGGGTCGCGAGTGGCGCGCCCCGGGTCGAAGTCGAGATCGGCGCCGGTGGTTTCTGATTGCAGGCGCCGACGCGGCCCGAGGTCGCGGCGACGCGACCCAAGCTGTCCATCTGGGTTCGGCCGTCTGATTGGCCTACGCCACCGTCGATAATTGGACGGTTTTGGCCGCATGGCGCAAATTTGAATCGCGTCCGCTTTGGCGGCTGCTTGCGCGGAGCAGTACCTCGTCGACTGAACCCCGTTGGCGGGAGCTAACGCACATTGGCATGGCGCTTGCGCTTGATTCTTCTCACTACGGGAATTGGGAGAGCGACGATGGAAGAGTTGACGCCTTTTATGGTGCGATGCGTATTGACCGCGGGGGCTTATGGAGCCGCCTGCTGGCTCGGCGTGGCGCTCTTCTAGATCCAACGGTGGCGACGGCGGCTTGCCTCGGACTTCCTGCCTGGGAAATTCAGAAGGAGGCGCCGGCAGGTTCAAGCACGCCAGTCCCGTTGAGCATCTCGCTGGCTCCTAAGTGTAATTTCTCACCGGCATGACCCACCCCAGAGGAAGTTTCTCTCACGGGATGACCCATGGGGTAGAGCGGAAGTCTCACAGCATGACCCACCCCGGAGGTGAGGCGGCATCGAGGGTCGCCGAGTCCACAGCCGAGTCGAAAGCCTCCACGCTAGTGGCACCGAAGGAGGTGCAGCCTAGGTCAACTTAAAACCGCCTAGTCGGCTGTTTCAAATGTGACAATATCGCAAGGACTGTAGACAAATCTTGACCGAGTGGATGGCGGAGCGCTATCAAGTCGACCATGGGGCGACTAGGCATAAGCAATCGAGACAGGCCGCGAATTGGGACAGTGGGAAAGCATGGGTCCCGAGTAAACATCGAACCTGTGATTCGACCCAAGACTTTTAGTCGGCGGAATATGTTTCGGTACCTCACGGCCCTGACAAATCTCGATAGGCTTCGATACCGGAACTCGTCACGTCTATTTGGGCACGCTTGGGCGGGTGTAGTGGCAGGTAAGGGCGTGCGCGTACTGGTGTTGCTCGCGCTGGGCGCGTTCTCGGTCGGTCAAGCTGACGCGGCCACAGTCAGTGGTTGCGCCGCGGAGTTCCCCGACCGGCAGTGTGGGACGACGACTCTCCAGGTGCAGCTGCAGCCCGGAGGCTTGTTCGCAGCGACTGATGGAGACGGGTTATTTTCCTTCGACAATGTTCCTGCCGGGTCTTACACACTGACTGTATTGCCGACCTGCACTTTTGCGGGGTGTTACGATCCTGTTCCAGTCACTGTTGGGGCTTCTGACGTTGAAGTCTTCGTTCCGATGGAAGTGCCGCCAGGAGGAACCACGTCGGGCACCGGCGGCGGGAGTAGTGGGCCAACTAATCCCGTCGACTTTGCTACGCTGCAACAGTCTTTCGACCTGGATGTGACGTATATCGAACGAACTCCCAAGTATCGGTCCTATTGCCTCACGGACGATGGCCAGGTTCCTTGCGCGTCGGAATCCGATCCAATCTGCAAGACGCTGGGGGTAACCAACTGTCAGTGCCCGGGGCCAGACTGTTTGTGTGGGCCCGTTCAGAACGGCAAGCGCACCCCCGCCGTTGGAGACGATGTGACGTTCATTGCGCACGTCAAGAACAAGGGAGGGGTGGCCGCACCTGGGTTTATGTACACCTGGTGGGTGGGCGGCGTCGTCCACGAGACCGGCTCTTATGATCCAGGCCCTTCGGGTCTCGCGCCAGACAATGCTCCGTCGAACCAAGTCGAGGCGCTCATCGCGATGAACACCACTGTTGATTGGCCGTCAGATTCTCAGAAGGTGAGATTTAGTATCGACAGTACAACAACGGGTACTGACTTGTTCGTTTCGAATAACTCGCTCGAGGTCGATACTCATGCCGTGCTCGCAGTATTTTATGTCGATGCCAACCCCACAGGCTCTGGACCGGAGCGACTGTATGATGGATTCAATTCCATCCAGCATGGCCTGACGGGCACCTATAGTTTCGAGGACTGGCTTCAGGAAACGATTCGGCAGGCCA
The DNA here is from genome assembly GCA_029262455.1 of Deltaproteobacteria bacterium. GTDB lineage: Bacteria > Desulfobacterota > Binatia > HRBIN30 > CADEER01 > CADEER01. The sequence continues at coordinate 84,040 of JAJCZJ010000086.1, forward strand.
ATGCCCGCCTGCGCGCCTCTCAGTACGCGACGGTCGCCCCCGACGGCGCAATCGATCAGATGGTAATCGACAACATTGTGATTGTCGCTGGAGGTTTTGGTACCGGCCCTTTCGCCAACGTCACCTATTTCGTCAACCATCAGTACCGGTTCTGTTACGATGGCGGTTGGGCGTGGGGCCAGAATGACGACTTCGACTACGTCGATTCCTACGCGAACGATATCGACTGGCCGGGAATCCATGAGCTCGGGCACCAGGTGTTGTCGCTCCGGGACTTGTACAACATGAACGTCGACTCGGAGGTCCAGATTGAAGTCCAGCACTACTATGGCTTGCCCGTTTTGCTCTCCGAGTTGCCCGACGTTTTTCCTTCCGGCCAATGGGGCCTGATGGGAGGGGCCTCGGTGTTTCCGCACGAACCGTTGTTTGACCCATTGAACGAATACTCTCTCTGGTGGAGCGCCCATTCGGTGGCTGCGCTGAATACGGACGCCCAGGAACGGCGATTCAATCGCGATCTCGGTGGCCGCTTCTTCTGGGATACCCCGGACAAGACCTATCTGAAGATTGTCGACAATCTTGGGGCCGTGATCCCAGATGCTGAAGTAGAGCTCTTTCAAAGGGACTACGACATGGCCACCCGGATCGCGACAATTGACAACATTCGAGAGATTCCGGAGACGCCCGTGGAGACTCTGCTAACCAACGCGGGCGGTATCGTCGAGTTGCCCAATCGTTTCGCGCCGTCGGTCACCGTAGTCAGCGGTCATACGCAGAAGAACAATCCCTTTGGTGAGATTGATACGAGCGGCCACAACGGTTCGATGATCGTCAAGATCACCAAGGGCAATGAGGAGTGGTTTCGCTACCTGACGATTGTCGATCTCAATATGGCCTATTGGTCAGGCAACACGACCTCGGCAACGATCACCTTGGGACACCATTTCCAAAGTAATGACGACGATCAGGATGAGGTCCCGGCATATTCTGACAATTGCCCAGGTGCGAAAAACACTTCACAGAGTGACGTCGATGCGGATGGGTTTGGGGATGCGTGTGATTGCGATCCCAACGACGCGTCGCTCCCTGTTGGTATCGCTCCTGATAGCGATTGTGACGGCATCCCGGATGCGAGTGACGATTGTCCTGGGGAGCAAGACCTAGGCACCGACGATGACGGTGACGGAGTGGATGATGCGTGTGACAACTGCCTCTACCGCGCCTGGTGCATGCCGATGGACAGTCAGAATCCTGGACAAGAGGATGCAGATTGTGACGGCGTCGGCGATGTGTGCGATCAGGACGATGTCTGTTCTCTCGTTGGAGACTGCGACGGAGGCGGGACAGTCGTGATCGGCGAGTTGATCCGCCTGGTGAACATCGCCCTTGGAAATGAGGGTATAAGTGAGTGCCTCAATGGCGACGACAATGGAGACGGTGAAATCAACGTGAACGAGCTCGTCTTGGCCGTGCGGTCGGCGTTGTCCCCCTGTGTCTGCGCGGGCAATGCCGATCCGTATGTGTGTACACCGAGTGGGGCGACGACGAGTGGAGGCGGAACAGAGGCGACGATTTCGATCGGCGATGGGGCGACCATTGTCGGAGGGACGGCCCCGATCGCGATTAGTCTTGATGCATTCCCGCCGGCGATCGGCGGGCTGAAGGTCGACGTACTCTTTCCCAACGATTCATTGTCGATTGATCCAGCAACGGATTGCACGCTGGATCCGTCGCTCAATCCAGCGTTGATCACGGTTGCCGCGTCCTTGACGACGACTCCGACACCCCCCGCCGGTAACGACCGAATGAGGGTTATCGTCTTCCCGCCGCCGGGTGGCACCGGGCAGGCGGGGATACCCAATGGAGTCGTCGTGAACTGCAACTTCACGGTTAAGGCGTCGGCACCACCGGGTATGGTCTCCCTCGTTGGGGAGTTGGAGGAAGTCTCAACTACTCTTGGCGATCAGGTTCTGCCAACGGGCGTGTGGGGTGGCGAGATTACGATTTGTCCGGGCTGCGGCTGTCCATAAGAGGGCGCCGCCGTGAAGGAGACATGAAGTTTGTGAGCATCGTTTGAATAGGGGTGTCGCTGGTCGCGGCTGGTGCCCAGCCTGATTCCTCTTGGCGGTCAGTCGATTTGCTTCGCCAGATAGTTTTCCACGCCCACCTTGGCGATGAGATCGATTTGAGCCTCGAGCCAATCGACGTGCTCTTCTTCCGATTTGAGAATCTCTTCGAGCAGCTCTCGTGTGCCGTTGTCGCCTGCTTCCACAGCCTCGGCGATGGACTTGTTGAGGAGCGGAATCGCCTCCATTTCAACCTTGAGGTCGGCTTCGAACTGTTCCGGTACGGTCTCGCCGACCTTGACCTTGTTCATGCGTTGCATGTTCGGCACGCCATCGAGGAACAGGATGCGCTCGATGAGCTGGTCAGCGTGCTTCATCTCACCGATCGACTCGGTGCGGTTGGCTTCCGCGAGCTTGCCCAGCCCCCAGTTGGCGCACATCTTGGCGTGAATGAAGTATTGATTGATGGCGGTCAGCTCGCCCGTGAGGATTTGGTTGAGTGCCTCGATCAACTTCTTGTTGCCCTTCATCTGAGGGTCCCTCCGTGTTCTCGGTCGGTGAACGACGGCCGAGCGGCATTGCGCCGCGGCAGTCGTGGTGGCAGGGGCGACTATAGCGTGACTAGTGAAGGGCGGGAATAGTTCCGCCGTCACCTGGCCGACGAACGGTAACGGCTCGACGCCGCGGCCCTACTTGGCAGCCCGATGCGGCAGCTTCTATGCTGCAGCTCTACGCCGCGGCTTGCTTGGCAGGCGATGTCCTGGCCAAGAGGTCGACGATCTCGCGCCGACACGGAGCGCAGTTGCGGCCGGCGCCGGTGGCGGCGGCGATGGCAGCCGCTGAGTCCGCGCCCGCTTCGCGCAAGCGGGCGATGTCGCGGTCGGTAGTCCCTGTGCACTGGCAGATGATCATCGTGACTCCAGTCCTTAGCTGATTTTGAGACTCGTTTTCAAGTGGTTTTGAACACCATTTTCAAATTGCCCCAAAAATCGTTGCTGGGCCTATTAAAATACGTAACCCAGGCCGATCTGGAGACCGTCGGGCAGGGTGCCACGCTGGCGATCTTCGATGCGATATTCCGATTTCAGGACGAGCTGAGGGATCGGCTTGTAGTGGAGACCGAATTCGTAGAAGTCGCGGCGCTGTGCGCGATCGCGAATGAAGCCGGTTGGCATGTCGTTCTGCGTGTCGAGCCAGGAGTATCGAAACCACGGCATCAAGGAATGGGTCGTTGTTGGCAGAATCAGCGGGAGAATGTCGTAGCCGAGCTCGGCGTAGGCGCCCAGCATCTGCTTGGCGATTGGTCCGCTGACTTCCGGATCGGCGCTGAGAAGGCCGGCGTCATCGATGAGCACGGTCGTGCCGAGGGCACGGAAATGCCAACTGTGGCGCTGCACCTGGGTGTGAACCTCGTAGAGCTGGGTGAACACGCCGGCTTTGCGACGCATTTCTTCTGGCCCGAACTCTTGGTTCTGGCCTTGGTCTCCGACAAATGCGGAACCACTCACCGTCCAACCCCAATTTGCGATCGGCTCATAGTCGAGGCGACCGACGAAGGACCAATCGTTGGCAACCTCGCGGTTTCCTTTTTGACGCGCGTCGCGGAGGTTTGACTTGCTGAAGCCGGCGGCGTTGAGGCTGGTCACTGCGTAGGCGGCGTAGTTCAAGCCGGGCAGAACCTCGCCGAAGATGCCGGCGCCGTTGGCGCGCCAGGTCGTCGGGATGATCTGTCGCTCAACCGGCGGGCGTCGATTGCCGAGAAAGAACGGTGGCTCGTGGATCAAGTTCACGAAACCCACCGGCGCTAAGATCATACCGCCTCGGACGTTGAACTTTGGGTGCAACAGGAAGTCGATGTTGGCAAACTCGACCGAGACACTGCCACTTCCCGCCGACACCGTGCTGCCGCTAGTCGCATGCTCAAATTCGATTTCCGAGTTGAGCACGATCCAGTCATTGTACTTGTAGCCGAAGTAGAGGACGAAACGGAGGAAGTCGAATTCGTCGTCCTTGCCGGCCTTGTCCGAGACCTCGTTGCGGAAATGCGTTTCGCCGTAGCCGCCAATCGAGAGGCCCTGGTCGACTTGATAGACCTTCGAGGCAGCGGGACCCAGGCCGTAGACGCTCTTGAGTTCTTTCTTGTCAGGCAGGACCAGAGATTCGCGCAGGCGGCGCACTTCTTTTGCGAGAACACCTTGCTTGCGTTCAACTTCACCAACGCGTTCGTCGGAAGGGGCTGCCGCTGCGGGCGGCGGTGCCGGCGCCGGTTGTTCCTCTCGCTTGCGCAACTCCTCGCGCAGCTTGCGCAGCTCGTTCTGAAACTCTCGTTGCTGCGATTCGAGCTCATCGATGCGGTTGCGAAGAAGCTGATCATCGTCGGCCATCACCGCAGGCGTTAGGGTCGATGCGGCGACGAGAATTGCCGCCAAGATGATTCGGTACATGTTCCGGGCCCCCGTATAGATAGGATTTCATCGAGAATGAAGTTGATAATCGTTTTCAAGATTTGCCGATGGAAGTCAATAACCCCCCCGCCGGCCTAGGCGCGCCTGCTAGGTGATCGCCGGCAACCGGCTACCGATTTGGTAGACGAGCAGGGCGGCGATGTAGGCCAGGGTGGTCATGTAGACGAAGGTGAAAACCGGAGCGGCCCAAGAGCCTGTTTCTCTGCGCATGGTCGCCAGGGTTGCGGCGCACTGCGAGCAGAGTGCGAAGAAGACCATGACGGATATCGCCACCGCGGGTGTAAAGATCGGCCGCCCGTCGGGCCACGTCGCCGCCTGCATGGTGGCCCGCAGCTCAGGGCTGCTCTCGTCTTGGCCGTCGCCGAGGCTGTAGATGGTTCCGAGCGCGGCGATGACGACTTCACGGGCGGGAAAGCTTGCGATCGTCGCCATTCCGATGCGCCAGTCCCAGCCCAGCGGCTTGACCAACGGCTCGATGGTGATTCCGGCGCGGCCGAGGAAGGAACCGCGCAGTTTCTCGGCCGCCTCGGCGCGATCGAGTCTGTCGATCTCGACCTCATCCTGCGTCGCAGCGCGCGCCATGTCGTAGCGCGCTTGGACCTCGGGTTGCGTCGGATAGTACGACAGCGCCCAAATCACGATTGCGGTCGCCAGGATGACCGTGCCGGCTCGGCGCACGAAGGCCCATGATCGATCGTAGACGCGAAATAGGACGACGCGCCACGACGGGATCTTGTACGGCGGCAGCTCCATCAAGAAGGGCACATCCGGTCCCTTGAGTCGTGTCTTCTTCAGTACCCAGGCGACCAAGGGGGCGACGACAATGCCCACGAGGTACATTGCGAAGAGAGTGACTCCTTGCAGGCCGAGGACTCCAGCGACGGTACGGTTCGGAATGAAGGCGGCGATAAACAGTACGTACACCGGAAGGCGCGCACTGCAGCTCATCAATGGCGCGATGACGATGGTGGTGAGGCGATCGCGCCGATCTTCGATCGATCGCGCCGACATGATCCCAGGGACTGCGCATGCGAACGAGGATAGGAGCGGGATGAACGAACGTCCGGATAGTCCGAACCCTGCCATGACGCGGTCCATCAGAAACGCCGCTCGGGCCATGTAGCCGGAATCTTCCATGAGAGTGATGAGGGCGAAGAGAATGGCGATCTGCGGGACGAACACCAACACTGCCCCGGTCCCGCCGATGACGCCGTCGACAATCAGCGAGCGGAACGCGCCTCCTGGCAATACCGACCCGACGCCACTCCCCACCGCACCGACGAGCGTGTCGATGAGATCCATGAACGGCCCCGCCCACGTGAAGATGGCCTGAAACACCACACCCATGCTGATTAGAAAGAGCAATACGCCCCAGAATTTATGGGTCACGATGGCATCGATGCGCCGCGTCCATACGAAACGGGCAGCGCCGGCGCGATCGACCGTGACGTTGACTAGATCTGCGATCCACGCATAGCGCCGGTCGATCTCGGCGCCCGGGATGGCATGGCCGGCTGAACTCAAACGCTGCCGGGCTTCAGCAGCAGCAGCTCTGGCCTTTGCCGGCACGGCGTCGCCCAGCGCGTTTGACAGATAGCCGTCGCGGTCCATGAGGATGCGATGGGCGAGGAATCGGGTGCGCAGACTCTTGGTTTCAGCCGTGCCGTTTTCCAGCAAAGACTGCAGAACGTCGACTTCAGCAGCGATCTGGTCCGGGAGACCGACGCTCTGCGATGGGACTGACCCGGACGAAGAAGCCGTGTCGATGGCCTCCTTGAGTTGAGTGATTCCTTGTCGTTTCGAGGCGTGGATCGGAATCACCGGAGCGCCGAGCCGCTTGCTCAGCGTCCGATAGTCGATACTGATTCCCTCGCGCTTCGCCACATCCACCATCGTGAGAGCGACGACGACGGGCAACCCTGCCTCGAGGACTTGGGTGAGCATGAAGAGGTTGCGGTCGAGATTCGTGGCGTCGACGAGGCAGAGCACGACGTGTGGCCGCGCCGTCGCGCCGCTGCCGATCAGAGCGCGTACCGCCACGACTTCGTCCGGCGCACGTGGAGTCAAAGAGTATGATCCCGGCAGATCGACCAGCATGAAATTGTGCTCGCCATTGACGAACGAGCCGATCGCGCTGTCTACGGTAACGCCGGCGTAGTTGCCTGTGCGTTGCTTCAACCCGGTAAGGGCGTTGAACAGTGTCGTCTTCCCCGTGTTCGGGTTGCCGAGCACGGCGACGACGAAGGGATTCTCCGGTCCTCCCAGGATGAGGTCTTGCGTCGCGCCCGCGAACTGGGGCGCGGGGTCGGTTGTTGCAGTCACCACTCGATCAAACCAGCACGACGCGGCGCGCCTCGCGGGCGCGGACGGCTAGCTCAAATCCACGAATACCCACCTGAATCGGGTCGCCGAGGGGTGCCGTTCGAATGAACCGCACGTGCGCCCCGGCGGTAAAACCCAGCTCGGCGAGCCGGTGCGAGAGACTGTCGTCACCCTCGACTGAGGCGACGGTGCCTTCTTCGTCCGGTGCGAGATCGGCGAGCGTTCGTCCCATGCCGCTAGACGTTATTGAAAATGATTATCAATAGCAATCTAGCGTGAAAGGGAGGTGGCGGCGGGGAATTTGGGGGCGCCGCCGTGCGCGGCGCCCCCACCCAATTGCGTCTGGAGCCTGTGGCTACTCGACCCGAAACAGCTGCTGTGGCCCGGCGGGTGTAGCGCCGAAGGGCAGGCCGAGCTTGGGGAATACCGTCGCGCAGTCCATGTCGAATGGCTGTGATTGGCATCCGGGTGCCGTGCCTTCCTGATTCGACTCCAGATCAGCATCGGCCAGGACCTGGGCGATGTCGGCGATGATGACATTGGTGTCCGGATTGAACCCGGTGAGGGTAATCTCCGGGCGATTGGGATTCATACACTCTTCGGTTGGCGGGATTGGCGGAGCAGCGCCGTTACATCCGGTGCTACCGAGGTGCAGGTTGTAGTTGGTCGACGTATCAACGGGGCCGGCGAATGCGTCGATCCGGATGAACTTGTAGCCGCCGTTCCAGTTCCAGAACATCGCCGAGATGTTCAACGGCTCGGTTTCGCTCTCGGCATCGCCGTGATTCATGTCGAATGGCACGCCGAAGTCGAAGCGAACCCCGGTGTAAACTCCTGCAGGTGCGGTGCCTCGAACACTGGTGTTGAGCAGATCGTTGCCGACAGTGCAGGCGATGGCTCCGTCCTCGAAGTCGAGCAGCGCCAGTGAGTCGCGCTGCCAGATTCCGTCTTGCTCGAGGGCGAGCGGTACCTCGTCGCCGGCGGGCGTCAGCAGGCGAACATTAGAAACGTACAAGCGAAAATCATTGACCCGGAGATCCGTTCCCGCTGCTCCCATCCCTTCATAGGTACCGCCACATTCGAATGCCCGATCGCCAACCATCGCCGCGAAATTGATCTCGATCTGACGGTCGGCACACCCGTCTAGGGCGTTGCGCACCGCAGTGACCAATTCGGAGATCACGACCTGGCCGTTGCCGTCGCCATCGCCGACGCATTCGCCGTTCACACCGATTCCCCGCTGAGCGATGGCCACTGTTGCCATCGAAAGGACCAATACCATTGTCGTGATCACTTGTTTCATGGAAGTCTCCTCTTGTTGAACTCGTAACACTACTCTCGAGTTCCTTGTTCTGGTTGCGGGGCGAGCTGTCGCGGCGCCGTGGCCACCGGTCAGAATCGCCATGTCAACGCCCCCTGTATACGGTAGTCTGGCACGATCTGTAGAGCCGAGTTGTTTTGTTCGACGGGCAGCTGACCGCTCAAACTGGCTTGCAGCGATTCGCCCCACGTGAAGTTGAGGGAGGGGCCGAGATATAGACCGGTGTATCCGGTATCGATCAGCTTGCGCCCCGAGAGCTTGTCGAGACCTTTGGTCTCTCCGGAGAATTGGGCGGAGATGCCCAATGTATATCCGCGGCCGAGTCCGGTGTCGTCGAGCGCCAAGAACATTCCGGGGCCCACGCGCCAGAGTAGCTCGTTTGCGAACTGGTAGTTGAAACGGCCCTGCGTGCGGAGGAAGTATTGCACCATTCCGGTTGCGTACAGGCGCTTCCAATTCGCGAAGAACCGCATGCCGACGAGACCGTCGACCGAGCCCGAACCGAGGGCGAGGTCATGCCCGTGGATGCCGCTTTCGGCGCCGGTTTCGTGTTTGCCGATCGTCGTTTGTCGTACGATCGGCGCCGGCGTGAGTCCGTTGTTTGCAGCGTCTGGGCCGAACCCCGGCAGTCCTCGTCCGGGGACATCGGGGAAGTCCGGAACTTCCTCTTCCCCTTCGGCTTCGGCGAGCTCTTCACGCAATCGCCCAGTTCGGCCAGTCGGTAGCTTGAGACCACCCATCAGCGTCAAGCGGAAGATTCCGGTATCGACCCAGCGGATCGGACTGTAGAGGCCGATGAGCGTCGTATCGCCAAAGCCCGTTTCGTCGCCTTTTTCGAGGCCTTCGTCGCCCAGGCGAGTGAATCTCCGTGAGACGATCGGGACATTGAGCTGTAGGCCCAGCGTCTCCGAAAAATTGTACCCGAGCAGGAACTGAGTGATCGAGCTGTTCATCCTCTCGCCTGGATTCGCAACCTTCTTGTCGCTGTCGCGCAAGGTTCCAAACCTGGTGAACTGCTCGGCCACACCGATCCGAAAACCGGTCCTGCCTTGTTGGACTTCTGTTCCTGTGTACACCGCACATAAATCGCACGCACGTGCCGGCTGCTCGCTGGTGAGCGCAGCCATGACCAGCGCCGATAGTATATGCGGCCAGCGACACCTCAGTGCCGCCCGATCACGTCCGAGTGGACGCAACCCTAGAGCCACGAACATTCTCGAATTCCTTTCCCAATCTGTCCCTCGGCAAGCCTGGAGATGCCCTGGCGAGGGCTGTCGACTCTGTGGCCGGCACGAGGCCGGCCGGTGGAGACGGCACTTAGGGGGAAATCGGTGGCGGCGTGTCCAGTGACGCTTTGTGATTTGTGCGGGCCGCGCTTGGTACGCTCGAAAGCGCAATGGCGTCGAGTTGGACCCGAGTCGCCTGCGCTTCGATCAGCGTGAAGGGCGGCAAGAGGCTGCCTGACAACGTATAGGACGTCTTACACGGCGGCCGCCGCAGCTGCTCGCTTTCGCTAGAGCCGACCTTCGCTGCGCCGTGGCAGCGGGGTTTGGCCTTGTCGGCGATTTTGGAACCGCGGTGCTCGTTCTGTCCCTGCGCATGCATCGGGCAGTCGGTCGGGCAGTAGCCGCAGGCTTCGATCAGGCTTGCCTGCACTGAGACGGCGAACATCGCCAACCCGGCGATCAGCGCAATGGTGCGCCGAACCCGTCCCATTCTGCGGGGTGGGGCTGGCCCTGCTTCGAGCGTCAGCATCGGTACGAAGCATCACGGTATGCGTTGGATGAGTCAAGCGGGAGCCGGCTTTCCTGTCCCTCTGCAACGGTCGCAAGAGACCGGCGAATTTTTCACCAAATCTTCGATTGGTCTTGCGTTGGGATTTCTGATTGGGTTTGGGATGGATTGTTCGTCGTGCGCCGGTTGCTTGGCGCATTCCCTGTGCGCTCGTTGGTTGGCGCATTCCCTGTCAGGTTTTGGATCAGAGGCGGTCAAGTGTTGCGAAGTGGAGTGGGGCGGGGCGCGGTGGTAGGCGTATGCGCCTACCTGATCGTTCTTTTTGCTGCGCCCGTACAATCCCAGGTTCCCGGATGTACGGGAGATTGCGACGGCAGCGGCGATGTCGTCGTCGCCGAGCTGGTGGTGCTGGTGAATATTGCCCTCGGGCGCGCTCCGCTCTCGACCTGCAGTGCCGGCGATGTCGATGCGAGTGGGCGCGTCGACATCGGCGAGTTGGTCGGTGCGGTGGCTTCGGCCCTGAACGGCTGTGTCTCGACGCCGACCGCAGCTCCGTCGAGCCCGACACCAAGTGCGTCCGTACCCGCGGTTGCAACCGCCACGGCGAGTCTGTCTCCGACAGGTACTGCAACCGCCACGCCGACGGCTTCGCTCACACCGACGATGCCTTCCCCGACGGGGACGATTCGAGTCCCGACGAACACCATCACGCCGACCAGTACCAGGACGCTGACGAATACGAGGACGCCGACGGCCACCAGGACACCGACGAACACGAGGAGCTCGACGCGCACACACACGCCCACGATCACGTGGACTCGTACGTTCTCTCCATCCGCGACACCTTCCGAGACCGACACGGCGACTCCGTCGCCGACCGGGACGCGTACGCCGACTCGGACGGAGGGGCGCACGAGAACTCCCACCGTGACGAATACGGCGACTCTCACTCGGACTCCCACGCCTACCGGAACACGGCCGAACACCGAGACGCCGACCCGTACGGCATCGTTTACACGGACCGGTACGCGTACGCGTACGCCGACGAATACGAGGCCATTCACGCGAACGCGAACGAATACGCGCACGGTGACTCCGACCCGCACAGCTAGCGGTACCCGGACTCACACGTTCACACGAACCCAGACCACTACGAGGACCTCGACGCGGACGCGGACCTCGACCCCCTCTGTTACGAACACGCGAACGCCGACAACTACGCGGACGCCGACGCCGACCCGGACCCCGAGCTCGACGCGCACAAACACTTCGACGCGAACGGATACGCGCACCCGGACGCCGACCCCGACACCGACGGTGACGCGAACTTTCACGCCGACTCGGACTCATACCTTCACCCGCACGCCGACGCGAACGCGTACGCCGACCCATACGCAAACCCACACGCATACTGCGACGCCGACGTTTACTCCCACCCAGACGCCGACCGTGACCCCGACTCCCGGTCTGGGGACAAGGCGTTTCTCTCTCGACCCGCTGTCGAGTCAGCTCCGCTTGATTCCGGGTTTGACGTTCACCGGAATGGAGGGCTTCCTCGATCTCACGGTTGGTGAGCCCGACCCCATCACCGGACTGGCTCTGGTGGCGGTTACCGACGCATCGGAGTTCATTTCGATCGAAGTCGGACTCCTGACGTTGTGTATCAAGCCAGAGGTGCCGGTAACGAATGCAGGCGTGCTGGCCTGCAATGGTGGGGTGGACCTAGGCGTTACTTCGATCCAAGACCACAATATCGGCGAGGTCGGAGTCGATAACTTCACCTCGATGGATTGCACGACGGCCAGCGGGAGGGTCGAGGATGCTAGCTCGCCACATGAGAATGTTTGTAACGGCCCTGTCTCCGTCGGACCGTCCAATATCCTCGACGCTGGACCAGGTGCACTGCTGTTAGCTCCCGACAGCGATTTTGCGACCGTCGGCCTGCCGGCGACCGCAAGCGTCGATTTCGGGCCCTGCGATGGGCACGGCCCCGGTGATCCCACTGTTTTCGGTTTTGTCAGCGCCCGTTCGAGGGCAACGATCTTGAATGCCGGCAACCAGCAGGGCGCCGTACTCGAGCATGATGAGTTCGGGGAGAACTTCTCCTGCGATCAGTGGATGGTCGAGGATGGTCCAGGGCGCATCGTCCTCAGTGTGCCGGCGGTTGACGGCGGAGCATCGAGTGATCTGATTACGGTCTTTGTCCTCGACGATTGAGGTTCAGGGCACGGGTTCCTGTCCCGAAGGCCTTTGTTCCCAGAGCGTAACGGGCTAGTTTCTCGCCTATGGCTGACACGATATTTGCCAAGATCATCGCCGGGGAGGCACCCTGCCACAGGGTCTACGAGGACGACCATGTGCTCGCGTTTCTCGATGTCTTTCCGATATGCCGGGGCCATGTTCTAGTCATCCCCAAGGAGCCCGCCGAGCGTTTGGACCAACTGTCTGACGAATCGAGTGCAGCGATCGGGCGTGTCCTGCCGCGCTTGTGCCGAGCGGTTGTCGCGGCCACAGGGGCGGTCGATTACAATGTCCTCCAGAACAACGGTGCTCCGGCTCACCAGGCTGTGATGCACGTGCACTTTCACATTATTCCGAAGTACGCTGATGGCAGCGGCCTCGGAGTTGGGTGGAAGGCTGCGGAGCTCGATCCGGACGCCGCTCCCGAACTTCTGGCGTCGATCAGCGCAGCGCTGCGCTAACTTGCCTCCCGTCGCCGAAAACCCGCTGCAGCGGGTCTGTAAGATCATGGCATCGCGCGGCCTCTGTAGCCGACGTGAGGCCGAGCGCCTGATCGAGTCGGGACATGTGTCGGTCGACGGCGTGGTCGTCACCGAGCAAGGCTACAAAGCTAGTTTGGATGCAGTGATCGAGATCGCCGCCGCGGGTCGAGAAGGGCTTGCCGCGACTTTCAGCGTCGCTCTGCACAAGCCGATCGGGTTCGTTTCGACGTTGCCGCAGGCGGGCCAGCGTGCCGCTGCGCAGCTGATAACCCCGAAGTCGGCATTTCGGGTCGAACCGGCGAGCATCGTGAGACGAGTTTGCGCGCAGGCAGCGAAACTAGCGGTGGCGGGTCGCTTGGATCGAGCCAGTCGTGGGCTACTCCTGCTCTCCGGTGACGGCGTCGTGGCGCGGGCCCTGATCGGTGGGAACCGAGTACCGAAGAGCTACCTCGTCAAGCTTGCAACCGAGGTGACAGACGGCCAGATCGAGCGCCTCAACCGCCCGATGCGCCTCGACGAGCGACGCTTACTGCCGATGAAGGTCGAACGCGATGGGCGCGACAGTCTGCGTTTGGAACTCGTCGAGGGGATGAAACACCAGATACGCCGGTGTTGTGGCAAGGTCGGCCTCGAGGTCGTGGACCTTTTTCGCGATGCGATCGGACCGGTCCGACTCGGCGATCTCCCAGAGGGCGGCTGGCGCTTGCTCGAAACGGGGGAGGTTGATGCGCTACGGGCAACGGTCGTATCTTCGGAACAATGAATGATCCAACATTTCAGGGTACTGACTATTACGACATCGAAGAGCTGCTATCCGAAGAGGAGCGACTGGCCCGCGATACTGCGCGCAGTTTCGTCGAAGGAGAGTACCTGCCGGTCGTCACCGAGCATTTTCGAAACAGTACTTTTCCTGTCGATTTGGCCGCCAAGGTTGGCGAGCTGGGCTTCTTTGGTTCGAACCTGCCGACCGAGTACGGTTGCGCAGGGTTGAACAATGTCGCCTATGGCCTGATCAACCAAGAGCTCGAGCGCGGCGATTCTGGCCTTCGCTCATTCGTCAGCGTGCAGTCGGGCCTGGTGATGTATCCGATCTTCGCCTTTGGGTCCGAGGAGCAGAAACGCAATTGGCTACCGAGATTGGCCAGTGGCGCGGCGCTTGGCTGCTTTGGTCTGACGGAGCCGGACTTCGGGTCGAATCCGTCAGGGATGCTGACACGGGCGGAGCCGGTCGCCGATGGCTACAAGATCAACGGGGTGAAGCGGTGGATTACCAACGGCGACGTTGCTGACGTCGCTCTAGTCTGGGCGAAGGTGCCCGATGGTGAGCGAATGACAGTGCGCGGATTCCTCGTCGAGAAGGGCACTCCGGGTTTCACGACGCGCGAGATGGAGGGTAAGTTCAGTCTTCGGGCGTCCATTACGTCCGAGCTGTTCCTCGAAGACTGTGTTGTTCCTGCCGATGCCGTGTTGCCCGGCGTTGACACCATGAGGGGGCCGTTGTCTTGCCTAACGCAAGCGCGCTACGGCATCTCTTGGGGCGCTCTGGGCGCTGCGCAAGCGTGTTATGAGTGTGCCCGGGACTACGCGCGCGAGCGAATCATGTTCGCCAAACCGATTGCCGGTTATCAGCTCGTGCAGGCCAAGCTGGTACGGATGATTACCGAGATCACCAAGGGGCAGCTCCTTTGTCTGCGCCTCGGGCGCCTGAAGGACAGTGGTCGTATGCGTTCGGAACAAGTCAGCATGGCGAAAATGAACAATGTGTCGAACGCTCTCGATATCGCGCGCATGGCCCGCGATATTCTCGGGGCCAACGGTATTATCGACGAATATCCGGTAATTCGTCACATGCTGAACCTGGAGACGGTCAACACGTACGAGGGCACAGAGGACGTGCACCGCCTGATTATCGGCAAGGATATTACCGGCTGGGACGCGTTTGGTTAGTCGCGCGTGCCGGTGCGACCCAGCGCTGATGGCGTTCCGTCGGCGTCCGAATCGGGGTCGTCGCGTTTCAAGACCTGCACTTGGTTGACCCGATTGCGGGTCAGGTCGGTCACGACGATCTCGTATCCAGGAATGTGCGCCGACTCACCGCGGCGGGGGACGCGTCCGAGCGAGTTGAAGACGATGCCGGCCAGGGTGTCGCCCTGATCGGTCTCGATTTGCTCGCCGGTTTCCCGGTTGAAGTCGGTGACCTTGATGCGCGCCAAGGCTTGGTAGCGCCCATCGGCGACATGGCGGATGCTCTCGAGTTCGTGCCGGTCAAACTCATCGCGAATCTCGCCGACGAGTTCTTCCAGAATATCTTCTTGGGTCACCAGCCCTTGCGTAACGCCGAACTCATCTTGGACGATCGCGAGGTGAACGAAGACCCGTTGCATCTCGGCGAGAAGGTCGAGGATCGGTTTCTTCTCGGGGATCTTGAGCGTGGGCTTGAGGATCCTGTGGAGATCCGAGTCTGGATCGTTGCGAACCAAGTCGATTACGTCTTTCAAGTGGGCGACGCCTAGGATCTTGTCGATCTCATCCTCGTAGATCGGAACCCGCGTGTAGCCCTCTTTGAGGATTTCATCGAGTACCTGGGCCGGAAGAGTCGTCACCGGATAGGCGACGATTTCGGTGCGCTGCACCATGATCTCCTCGGCGGTCATATCGGCTGCACGGGCAGCTGCGCCGATGATGCCCACGGGAGTCCCGGGGTCGCCGTATTCGTCGGCCGTTTCGCGAGCTAGGCGCATGAGCTCTGCGTTGCCATCGAAAGCGGAAGCGTCCGAGCCGCGAGCGTAGCGTCGGACCATTGGTTCGATCAGCCGGTCGTAGACCGCGTGTAGGGGCCATAGTGCGCGATGAAACAGGTAGAGCGGTAAGGCAACCAGATAGGAAATGCGACGTGGATGACGGGCCGCGATGGCTTTGGGGAACACCTCGCAAACGAGAAATACCGTAAACGTCATCACGATGGTCGAGACGGTGATGCCCCAACGTGGACCGAGTGCCGCGACCGCCAGCGCCGAAGCGATCGAGGCGCCGAGGATGTTTGCAATATTGTTTCCGAGCAGGATCGTGACCAGTAGGCGTGAGGTATTCTTGAGCAGGTCTCGGGTCGCCACTGCGCCGGGGCTGTGCGCTTCTCGTACATCACGATCGAGATCGTGACGGCGAATGCGCAGGAGGGCGGTCTCGCTGCCAGAAAAGAATGCCGAGAGAACCAGGCAGGCGACGACGAAGAGAAGATAGGCGAGGACTTCCATCGATAACCGGCTAGCCGGCAGTCCTGTTCGTGTTGTCTGTAAGCGCCTGCTGGCGCTTCGGAGGGTCTGGTTCGCTGTTCACAGCAACCAAACGTTACAGTTGTCGAGAGGTTTCGGCAATAGTGGAATACCGAGGTTTTTTCGCCCAGGAGCTCAGGGCCTTGAAGCCGCGGTTTAGTGGCGCGGCCCTCGCATGCAGCGATAATTCGGCAAATCCTAGGAAAGTGCGCACTTTGCTCGGGTTGACCGTCTTCGGGGGGTCACGTATCGGTCATGCTATGGCATTGTTGCAGCGCCGTGTGGTGGTGACCGGTATCGGTATCGTCAGCCCGATCGGCGCGAACGCGGCTGCCAATTGGGATGCGATGACCCACGGTCGGTCGGGGATTGGGCCGATTACCCTGTTTGACGCCGAGGACAATGCGGTTCGGATTGCGGGCGAAGTCTCCGAATTCGATCCGGCGCAATACTTCGAGAAGAAGCACATCAAAAAAGTCGACCGCTTTGCCCAATTCGCGGTGGCTGCGGCGCAGATGGCGTTGGACGATTCGGGATTCGAAATTTCCGACGACAACGCCGACAAGGTTGGAGTCGTGGTCGGCGTCGGGATGGGTGGAGTCACTACGATCGAGCAGGTGACCGCGGCGTACTACCGCGACGGCGTGACTCGTATATCGCCGTTCTTTATCCCTCGGGTGATTGGCAACATGGCGCCTGGCCAGATCGCGATTCGCTTCGGCTGCCGCGGTGTGAACTACGCGCCGACGAGTGCCTGTGCCTCCGGCGGCCACGGAATCGGCGAGGCGTTTCGTCTGGTCCAGTCGGGTCAGCAAGACGCGGTCCTCGCGGGTGGGGCTGAGGCTGCCATAACTCCGCTAACGGTTGGCGGATTTGCTGCGATGCGCGCTCTGTCGACCCGGAATGATGAGCCACAGCGGGCGAGTCGTCCCTTTGACGCTAGCCGGGACGGGTTCGTCATGGGAGAAGGTTCCGGAATCCTAGTGGTCGAGTCGCTGGATAGCGCCACCGCCAGGGGCGCCCGGATCTACGCGGAAATTGTTGGGTACGGGGCGAACGGCGATGCGTATCACATGACCTCGCCAGCTCCTGATGGTCGGGGGGCTGCATATTGCATGCAGCTGGCGTTGCGCGATGGTGAAACGAATCCCGATGAGGTTGGGTACATCAACGCGCACGGGACCTCGACGCCTTACAACGACACGAATGAGACGGCTGCCATCAAAACCGTGTTCGGCGATCGAGCGCGATCGTTGGCGGTGAGTTCGACAAAATCGATGACCGGCCACCTACTCGGAGGGGCCGGTGGTATTGAAGCGGTGTATACAGTCCTGGCACTGCATTACGGCGTTCTGCCGCCGACGATCAACTACGAAAACATCGACCCCGAGTGCGACCTCGATTACGTGCCGAACACTGCGAGAGATCATCAAGTGTCGGTTGCGTTATCGAATTCCTTCGGCTTTGGCGGGACGAATGTTTCTCTCGCCTTCCGATCGCATTCCTGAGCGAGGCGCTGGCCGGGACTTTCGTGCTCTTTGATCGACAGCTCATTTTCGTCGTCGGCAAAGGGGGCGTCGGCAAGACGACTGTCTCGTGTGCGTTGGCTCTGGCTGCGGCGCGGGCGGGGAAGCGGGTGCTGCTCTGTGAAGTGGATGGCGTCTCCCGCGCTGCACAACTTCTGGAGGTTGAGCCGGCAGCGCCTGGAGTTGCCGGGCCAGTCGTTGATGGCGTTTCCGTCATGGGTATTGAAGGTTCGGCTGCCTTGGTCGAGTACCTCGGTATGGTCATCCCGGTGCGTCGTTTTCTGCAAACCGTGACCAAGAGTGAAATCTACCAATACTTCGTCGCGGCGGCGCCCGGTCTCAAGGAGCTGATGACAATCGGCAAGATTTGGTTCGAAGCGCAACGAATAGACAAGCGCAGCGGCAAAGCCCTGTGGGACCTTGTCATCGTCGATTCGCCGGCCACCGGGCACGGGCTGCAGTATTTGCGTATGCCGCAGGCTGCGCGGGACGCATTCGGTGCTGGGCTCGTGCGTCGTGAAGCCGATAAGGTCGTCTCTCTCCTCCAGGACCCGCGGCAAACTGCTGTTCATCTCGTCACGACAGCTGAGGAGATGCCGGTCAATGAGACCGTCACGATGGAACAGCGTGTGCGCGAAGAACTCGCAATGCCCCTGGGGTCGTTGTTCGTCAATCGACTCCACTTGGAGCGATTTCGCCCTAGCGATATCGAATTGCTGGAGAAGGCTGCGCGGCGAAGTCGGAGGCCGGAGGTCAAGCAAACTCTCGGGGCTGTGGCCAAGCGCGCCCGCGAAGAGTCGGGCTGGACCACGCTCAATCGCCAACATCTCCGTCACCTCGGGGCGGCGGGGAAATTGCCCAGAGTCGATCTTCCCTTCGTATTCTCGGAAGAATTCGCCAAGCAGCAACTCTTGGAACTGGTCGACGTGATCGAGGCGGCAGCATGAGTCAGCGCGCGCCGACCGTAGCGGATGTGGTTGCCGAGCACGATATCGTGGTTTGCGCGGGGAGTGGGGGGGTTGGAAAGACTACGACCGCGGCCGCGGTTGGGCTGCTCGGCGCAAAGACTGGGCGGCGCACGATTGTCCTGACCATCGACCCGGCAAAGCGTCTGGCCGACGCGCTGGGCGTTGCCGAACTAGGAAATCGGCCGACTCCCGTCAACCTCGACGCATCCGGATCCCTGGATGCGATGATGCTCGACCAAAAGGGCGCGTGGGACTCATTGGTCGAGCGTTACGCCGAGTCGGAAGAGGTGAGAGCAAAGATCTTCGCCAATTCGTTCTATCAAAACCTATCGAGCACGTTTGCCGGTTCGCAGGAGTACATGGCGATCGAGCAACTATCCCAGCTCGATACGGATGGCGACTACGATCTCATCGTTGTCGATACACCACCGACTCATCATGCGCTGGACTTCTTGGACGCACCGCAACGGCTTGGCGCGTTTCTCGACCGAAGCGTGATGAAGTGGTTTGTTCGTCCCTACATGTCAGCTGGTTGGTCGAGTTTCCGCCTGGTCAATCGAACGGTAAGCGCGCTGTTTCGCCGACTCGAGGAGGCGACCGGTGTCGGCGCGCTGGCGGAGGTGTCGGAGTTTTTTACCATCATGAGCGAGCTCTTCGAGGGGTGGGACGATCGGGTCAAGCGCGTGGAGCGTGTCCTGAAGTCGGATCGGACCGCATTTCTTCTGGTGGCGAGCGCCGAAGAGCAAATCCTCTGCGAGGCTGAATACTTCTGTTCGAAGATTCAGGAGCATTCGATCGAGCTGCGCGGCGTCGTTTTCAATCGGGTCCAAGGCGAACTCGGGGTAGAATTCGGAAGCATTGATCACGATGACGTGGACGAGATCGTTGGAAGGGCGGTGGAGAGTAAGGCTGTGCGTCGGCGCTTAGTCGCCAACTTCTTGCGCTACGAGACCCAGGCGCGCGGTGATCAGCTCCGCGTGGAAACCTTCCGCGACCAGTTGGCCCCGGGTATCGCGGTGGCGACTGTCCCAAACTTCGAGCAAGATCTCCACGACCTGGCAGGCCTGGAACGCCTGCGTTCCCTCCTCGAGTAGGAAACACTCCGGAAGGCGAGACTCTGCCGAGCCGCATGCTCGGAATGCGCCGGTCGCTTGGAGCCCTATCCGACCAGGGGGCGAATCGTTTCCCAGGCTTTGTCCGGGTCGCCTGACATCTGGTGGAAGTCGGCCCACGCTTTCTGACCTGCGCCACCAGACGTTGACGACACGCCCTCGAGCTCTTGCTTCGCACTGTCGAGCGCACCGTTGTCGAGCGCGGCGCGGGCACGAAGGACCCGGGCCGCTTCTTCCCCGAGCTTGTCACTGTTCTTGGTCACGAGGGCGACGACATGATGCCGCCCTGGGCTGTCAGTCTGCTGTGCGAGCATCTTGTAGGCGAGGTCAATGTCCGGCTCGCGCTTGAAGACCTTCTCCCAGGTCGCGACTGCCTCGTCGGTGCGCCCGGCCTCCATCATGGCATTGCCGATCGCTTCGAGGGCCGGACTGAAGTCACGGTACTCCTCGAGCAGGGCTTCGAGGGCGCTGATCTTGGCGTCGGAATCTTCCAATTGCATTGCCGCCTGGAGACGGAAATCGCGCAGGCGTTCACGCTCGCGATGAATCCCTTCGGAACTCGCCAGCTCGCTGATGTAGCGCTCTTGCGCGGTAGCCGCCTCTTGCCAGCGGCCTGTATGGGAGTAGAGATCGCGCAGTGACATCAGGACACGGGGTGCATGCGGGTACTGAACCCGCAACGTTTCGTGCATTCGAATGGCGTCTTCGACTTCACCAGCTCCGAACAATGCGTTGCCGAGGGCGAAGCGTAGGTCGGGGTCTGCCGGTTCCTCTGCTGCCGCAGCCTCGAGTGCCTGGCGCGCCGACTCGTATTCTCCGGTGTCTGAAAACGAGGCGGCGAGCGCGAGCGCGGCGCCCTTATTGTGTGGATCTTTGCGCCAGGCCTTCTTGAGGACAGTGCGACCGCGCTCAGTTTCGCCGCTCCAGGTCAGGGCCGAGCCGCTGGCGTTGAGTTCGAGAATCTCAGCGAATTGGCGCGCCTTACGCCGCTCATTCCAGGTCGACATTTTTTGATTGACCTGCTGGATGCCCACCCCGATGACCGCGATCAGCATTCCGAGGACCAGCGTCGCAACCATCAGGAGCCCGAGCGGCATGTTGTGTGTCATGCCGGGGCTCAGTTTAAAGTCCACGTGCCCCGGGTTCATCGTGTATGCGAAGGCGATGAAGGCTACGAGGAAAACGACTGCGATAGCTATCCCAATGGCTCGTGTCATATCGATCGTCCTGGTTATCTTGCCGCGCCCACCAAGCGCAAGTCCTCTGCCTGGCTTCGGTAGGGTTCGGGTAGTGTCAGGGCGGATGCTCGTGCCCAAAGCCGCTCGAGGTCGTAGAACTCTCGCTTCTCCTCCTGGAAAATATGGACGGTGAGATTGCCGTAGTCCATCAGGATCCATTGTCCGGCTTGAAAGCCCTCGACGAGGACCGGCCGCTCGCCGACCGATGCGAGGCCGAGTCGGATACTCTCCGAAATCGCTTGCGCCTGTGTGTCCGAGCGCGCAGTGCAGATCAGGAAGTAGTCAGCCAACGAACTCAACTCCGCGATGTCGAGCACCAGCAGATCGTAAGCTTTGCGGTCGAGCGCATAGCGCACGGCCAAGAGGGCGAGTTCTCGGGATTTGAGCTGGCTCAAGAGGCGGGTCTTCCCTTGCGGTAGAGACGATTGCTTTCGATGTAGCGCCGGACTGTCGTCGGCGTGAGGAAGCGAATCGATCGTCCGCTTCGTACGCGGTCGCGAATGTCGGTGGCTGAAATGTCGAGAGCGGTGACTGACAAAAAGTGAACTCTGTGGCCAGAAGCGTGAACTAAGCTCTTACGGTCTGGAGAGTATCGAAAGTCTTGTCGTACGGCAACGGGAAGGATGGAGCGTGGTCGAACGACGCGCTCCGGGGGGCGCGATAGGACCGCGATATCCACGGTGGAGAAAAGGGTCCTAAACTCCTTCCACGTATGGATCTCTCGGAACGCGTCGATGCCCATGAATAGCGTCCACCGGGTGCTGGTCTTGCGCGATTGCAAGGCTCTCAGTGTGTCAATCGTGTAGGACAGTCCCGGTCGATCGATTTCGATCGTGGAACTCTCTAGATCTTTGCAGCCTCGGATGGCCTTGCGCAGCATCTCCAGGCGGTGCCGCGCTATGGTGATCCGCCGTTCGCGCTTGTGCGGTGGATCAGCTGTGGGGATCAGGAGGATTCGATCGCACGCAAGGATCTCGCGTGCCTCGTCGACGGCGCGGAGATGCCCAAAATGAATCGGGTCAAAGGTGCCTCCGAAAATCCCGATATGTTCTGTGGGCTTACGAGGCATTCCTTTAGGTCGGGTCTAGGTCGGCGGCGGGCCCTCAACGAATCTGGCCGCTGCCCTCGATGATGTACTTGTAGGTGGTTAGGTTTCGCAGTCCCATCGGGCCGCGCGCGTGCAGTCGGTTCGTCGAGATGCCGATCTCGGCGCCAAAGCCGAAGGCGAAGCCGTCCGTAAAGCGGGTCGAAGCGTTGACGTAGACGGCGGCGGAATCGACCGCTGTCGTGAACTTTTGGGAGCTGCTGTAGCTGTCCGTAATGATGGCGTCGGAGTGCCCAGTTCCGTAGGTGCTGATGTGCTCGACGGCAGCTTCGAGGTCGTCGACGACCCGAATGGAGAGGATGAGGTCGAGGTACTCAGTGCGCCAATCTTCCTCCGAGGCAGCACTCGCATCCGAGATGATGGCCTGGGTTCGCGGGCAACCACGGAGTTCGACCTTCGCCGCGCTGAGCTCGTTGGCGACGGCGGGCAGGAAATCTGCGGCAACATCCTGATGCACGAGGAGGGTTTCCATGGCGTTGCAAACGCCGGGGCGCTGGACCTTGGCGTTGACTGCGATGCGCCGCGCCATGTCGAGATCCGCGTCGCGATCGACGTAGATGTGACAGATGCCGGCGTAGTGCTGGATCACGGGAATACTCGATTCGTTGGTTATCGCCTCGATCAGGCTGGGGCCACCGCGTGGTACGATGACGTCAATCGAATCGCTTTGTTGCAGCAGGACCTTCACCGCCTCGCGCTCGGTGGTGGGGATCAGCTGTACGCAGGCGGGTGGGAGCCCTGCCTCGCTGATCGCTGCGGTCAGGACGGCCGCGATCGCGCTGTTGCTGTGGATGGCCTCCTTGCCGCCTTTGAGCACTACGGCGTTCCCAGATTTGAGACAGAGTCCGGCGGCATCAGCGGTTACGTTTGGACGCGACTCGTAGATCATGCCGACGACCCCGATTGGAATACGCACTTGGGCGATATTGAGACCGTTTGGCCGTCGCCACCGTTCGATCGTTTCGCCGACAGGATCGTCGAGGGCGACGATTTCCTCGAGTCCGCTGGCAACATCGTCGATGCGAGACTCGGTCAAGGTGAGCCGGTCGAGTAGGGCATCGGTCAGCCCGGCGGAGCGCCCGGCTTCGATGTCGCGCTGATTCGCCTCCATGATCGTCACCGAGGCGCGACGCAATCCCGCGGCGCTGCGCTGCAGGGCGTCGTTCTTGGATGCGGTCGGTGCAGTTGCCAGCTGGCGCGCCGCTGATCGGGCATCGACGCACATCTGAACTACGGTGTCGTGAATGTCTGACATGAGCAAACGATATCGGATCGGCGTCAGGCGGCCAAGGCGGTTCTCCGATCGCAGAAACGGCGCAGATCGACTCGGATGGCGGGCGCGGCACGACTCGGATTGCGCGCCCGGCATGGGTGACGTAGGGACAGGTCGTCTTCAATGGGGGAGTCGCGGTGAAGCAAGTGCTCGTATACTCGGATTCGTTGAGCTGGGGGATCATTCCGGACACCCGGCGCCGCCTTCCATTTGACCAGCGTTGGCCCGGCGTCATGGAGGGCGACCTGATTGCAGCCGGAGTCTCGATGCGAGTCGTCGAGGATTGTCTCAACGGCCGCCGCACCGTGTGGGAGGACCCGTTCAAGCCGGGCCGCAAGGGCATCGAAGGAATCGAGCAGCGCATCGAGGTCAATTCGCCTCTGTCGCTGGTGATCCTGATGTTGGGCACGAACGACTTCCAGTCGATTCATTCCAACAATGCGTGGCATTCGGCGCAGGGCATCGGCGCCATCATCGGAGCGATCCGCGGCGCCCCCATCGAGCCTGGAATGCCCGAACCGAGGGTACTGGTCGTCGCACCGCCACCAATCCAGGAAGCGAGGCGAGCGATGGCGGAGAAGTTCGCCGGTGCGAACCGGCGCTGCGCCGGAGTGGCAGGCGCCTACGAGCGGGTCGCCTCCGAACTCGGGTGTGCGTTTTTCGATGCTGCCTCCGTGGTGACATCGAGCCCGATCGATGGAGTCCACCTTGACGCCGATCAGCACGGGCATCTCGGCCATGCCATAGCGAGCGAAATCGGGCCGCTGCTGATGGACTGACTGGATTTCGCGATCAGGTCGAGGTCAGAATGAGATCGTCGCGGTGAATGACTTCGTCGCCGAGTTTATAGCCGAGGATCTCTTGGATCGCGGTGCTGTGCTGGCCGCGGATTTTTTCGATGTCGCTGTGGCCGTAGTTGGTGAGGCCGCGCGCGACTTCGGTGCCTTCTTTGGTCAGGCAGGCGATGCAGTCGCCCGCCTCGAAGGTGCCAGTTGCGGCGAGGATTCCCTTGGGGAGGAGGCTGCGCTTGCTCTTGGTTACGGCCGCGATGGCTCCGTCGTCGAGTGTAATCGAACCGGTGGGTTGCAGAGTGTGGGCGATCCAGTGCTTGCGGCGGCTTAGTTTATCGCCTTGGGCAAGAATCAGTGTACCTTCATCGCTGTTTGGGTCGAACACTTTGGCTAGTACGCCGGGCGTGAGACCGTCGGCGATGACGCACGGGATCCCCGCGGCGCTTGCCTTTTCCGCTGCGCGCAACTTGCTCGCCATGCCGCCGGTTCCGACAGTGTCGTTGTCGTCGGCCACATGGCTGCGTATCTGGCTGTCGATAGTTTCGACCACCGATATTCTTTTCGCCTCGGGGTCGGTGCTCGGGTTGCCGGTGTGAAGACCGGCGACGTCGCTCAAGATGACCAGGAGGTCCGCGCCGATGAGGGTTGCCACTAGGGCAGAGAGGTTGTCGTTGTCTCCGAAGTTCAGAAATTCTTCGACGGCAACCGTGTCGTTTTCGTTTACCACCGGTAGGGTCCCGGCCTGGAGGAGCTCTTCGAATGTGTGGCGCGCGTTGATGTAGCGACGTCGATTGGCGAGGTCGTCGTGCGTAAGAAGGAGCTGGGCGACCGTTTTCCCGCGCTTGGCGAAGTGCTGCTCGTACATGGCCATGAGGCCGATTTGGCCGACCGCAGCTGCCGCCTGGCGTTGGGGCACCGATCGTGGCCGCGCTTCGAGGCCCAGGCGCGCCATGCCGACGGCGACTGCGCCGGACGTCACGGCGACGATCTGTCGGTCGCCGAGGTCGCAAATTTCTCCCACGAGGCGATTCAACCGATCGACTGCGAAGCCGCGCCCGTCCGAGAGGATGGTGCTACCGATCTTGATTACGACACGCCGAGCCGTCGGCAAGATCGCGGCTTTGTGGACCGCCTGTGTGTTCGTCATTTGTTCGGGCGTCGTCGTCTGGGGAAACCGTTTCGGCTCGAGCTGCTTACTCGAATGGTTTTCGATTCGTAGCGGCTTGGTCTTCTTTGATCGCTTTCGCTTTCATCTGCCGGATCTCTGTCGCGATTGTGGCGATGACCTGGTTCACACCTTCGCCGGTCGCTCCCGACATCTTGTACAATTGGATACCCTTTTTCGCGAACGTTTCTTCGAGCGTCGAAAGGGTGTCGGTGTCGCTCACGAGGTCGGTCTTGTTGGCGACGACGATCTGGTGCTTGTCGGCAATCTCACTGTCGAAACTGGCCAACTCGTGATTGATGATTTCGTAGTCTTCCAATGGATCTCTGCCGCTCAGGCCGCCGGCGTCCAGTAGATGAACGAGGATTGCTGTGCGGGCGACGTGGCGCAAGAATCGGTCTCCCAGGCCTTGGCCCTCGTGCGCGCCTTCGATGAGTCCCGGAATGTCGGCGACGACGAAGCTCTCCTCGTCGGAGATGCGGACGACGCCGAGATTTGGCACCAGAGTCGTGAACGGGAAGTCTGCGACGCGGGGCCGGGCGGCCGAGATTCGCGATATAAAAGTGGATTTACCGGCGTTGGGAAATCCGACTAGCCCGACGTCGGCCATCAGTCGCAGCTCGAGGTGGATACGTCGTTCTTCCCCGGGAATTCCTGGTTGAGCGAATTTCGGTGTCTGGTTGGTCGACGACTTGAACATTGCGTTGCCGAGGCCGCCCTTGCCGCCTCGCGCGACAACGTACTCAGCCCCGGGCTCGGCGAGGTCGGCGAGCGGCTCCTCGGTGTCGCGGTCACTAATCTGCGTGCCGACCGGGACGCGAATCACCCGGTCTTCACCGTACGTGCCGTGCTGGTCCTTGCCGCGTCCGGGTTCGCCGTTCGTGGCTCGCTGGATGGGTTGGAACTTGAAGTCCTGCAAGGTGGACAGGGTAGGGTCGGCGCGAATGATGACACTTCCGCCGTTACCGCCGTTGCCGCCCGCGGGGCCACCCTTAGGGCGATACTTTTCGCGCAGGAAGCTGACGCAGCCGGCACCGCCGTTGCCTGCGTGCACTTCTATGTCGGCCTCGTCGACGAACTTCATGAGATCCTTGGCAGCTTCGACCGGCCGATCGCCGAAGCGAACTCGAAAGAGGGCGCTTGGCCGAGATCCGCGCTATGTGTGTGCGGACCTCGGCGGCGTCCTTAAGAGCTAGGAATGATATGGACCTGCTTGCGGTGTCGGCCGAGCCGATCGAACTTTACCGTGCCTTCAACTTTCGCAAACAGCGTGTAGTCGCGCCCCATCCCGACATTCTCGCCCGGGTGGATTCGTGTGCCGAGCTGCCGGATGATGATGGCGCCGGCACTGGCCGCTTGGCCGCCGAACAATTTTACCCCGCGTCGCTGGCCGGCACTATCTCGGCCGTTGCGCGAGCTTCCCTGTCCCTTTTTATGAGCCATTTAGGCAGCTCCTACATTGATTCCGGAAACGCGTACTCGCGTCTCGTACTGGCGGTGCCCTTGGCGCCGACGATATTTCTTGCGGCGTTTCTTCTTAAACACCAGAATTTTCTTGGCTCGCCCTTGGCCGACGATTTCGGCCGTGACACTTGCGCCTGCCACGGTTGGGGTGCCGATCTGAAGGCTGCCGGCTTGCGAGGTCATCAGTACCTCGTCGAATGCCAACTCCGTGCCCGGATCGCCCTCGAGCTTCTCAACAGTGATGACGTCGCCAGGTGCGACGCGGTACTGCTTCCCACCGGTTTGAATGACAGCGTAGTCCATGGTTCTCCTTGCCTCCGTTGCAGCCTGTGCGCCGAAGGCCCCGACACCCAGAAGACCTCTCTGAATGCCCTCCCTGTTCCACAAAAAAACCTTGGATTGGCGGGAGACAATCCAGGCTCAGACGAATCCGGTAAGGTAAGGGACAGAGGCGGTCAAGTCAACTCGCGTCCGCCGCGGCTTTGGATCGTCGGCTGCTTGCCCCTGCTTGCACCCGGTGCGGCGCCGAGGCACTTAGTGAGAATGGAGTTGACGGTGCTAACCCGCCGAGATTGTGCGCTTTGCGGAGAAATGGAGGAGGTGGCCGGTGCGGTGATCGCCGGTAGCCCCGTTGTTCTCCGTACCATTGATGTGGATTCTGACGCTGATTTGCGGGAGCGCTACGGTCAAGAGGTGCCGGTTCTGTTGGTGAATGGTCGGAAGGCATTCAAGTACCGTGTCAGTGAGAGCGAGCTGAGGAATCGGCTGCGAGCCGAGCGCCGACGCACTTTCGCCCGGCGTTGGCGCGCCACTCTGCGAAAGGCCGTTGCGCGCAAGGGCAAGGGTATGGGGACCTGAGATGCCGACGATCGCGGTGGATACGATGGGGGTCAACGGTGACCTGCGGCCAGCAGTGCTTGGGGCCGCCGCGGTCTCGATAGCGACTGATATACAGATCGTCTTGGTTGGACCGACCAGGGATCTGCAGCGGGCGTTGGATGAAACCTCCTACAATCCAGAACTGATCGATGTTGTCGACGTCACCGAGAAGCCGATCGGGCCAACGGAAGCGCCCGATCGGGCCCTGCGCCGTGGTTCGGGCTGCTCGTTGGCGGTCGCTGCGCGCCTGGTAGTCGATGGGGTCGCGGAAACGTTCGTTTCGGCCGGTAATCCGTCTGCACTTTGGAGCTTGTGCGCGCGCGACTTCTCTTTGCGCCCCAATATTTCCCGGGCGGCCGTCGCGGCGGTTTATCCGCGCCAAGTCGATGGGGCGGGACGCGACCCGCTCGGACTGATCCTCGATGTCGGCGCGACCGTGCGGTGTGATGCTCGAGATCTGGTTGGTTTCGCATCGCTCGGAGATTCGTACGTTCGCTGCGTTTCCAAGGTCGAGTCACCGCGCATTGGTCTGCTCAACATGGCGACGCGCGCCAGTGCTGGCGGGCCGGAATTGGTTGCTGCCCACCGTCTCCTCGAGCGAAACCCGGAGATCCGATTTGCCGGCAACGTCGAGGGGCACGAGCTAGCTTCCGGAAGTGCCGACGTGGTGGTCTGCGAGGGGTTGCTCGGCAACGTCGTCCTCAAGATGTTGTATGGTCTGGCCGAAATCGCGGTCGACCTGACCGGTGCGGCAGCGCAACGCAACTGGCGTTGGCGCGCCGGGATGGCGATGCTCGGTAGTGGCGTCGAGCGGCTTACACCCATGGTCGAGTATGAGGCCTACGCAGGATCGCCGATTCTGGGTTTTCAAGCGACACCGATCTACTGCGATCCGATCTCGCCCGCACCGGCTCTCGCCAATGCCATCAAGTTGGCGGCCAAGGTGAGCCGCGACTTCGGCCCTTCCGGGTCCGCTGCTGTCTGATGTTCGGAGCCGTCAGTCCAGCCAAGCGCGTGACGGTTCGCTGGGATTTGGACAAGACCTATCTTCACACTGAGTTCGACTCGTTCCGCGGGCTGGCTCGGATTCCCTTTGAATCGGCGCAGGACAAGGTGTCGGCGCCGGGAGTTGCGGCGTTGATTCGTGGACTCCGGGCGACGGCTCGGCGACGGGACATAACGCTGCGTGTTCTCTTCCTGTCTGCGAGTCCACCGCAGCTCGGTAAAGTGATTCTCGAAAAGCTCGCGATGGACGGCATCGAGCACGACGGGATTACCTTCAAGGACCAGTGGCAGCGAATCCGGAGGGGCAAGTTTCGCGACATCCGCGAGCAGGTTGGCTACAAACTCACCGAGTTGTTGCGCGATGGCCGCAACGAGAAGTCGGGCACAGCCGAGTATCTCTTTGGCGACGATTGGGAGTCGGACCCGTTGATCTATTCGCTCTACGCCGATGTAGTTGCCGGCTCGCTTGATCGTGCGGCGTTGCGAAGCTTGTTGACGCGCCTCAGCGTCGATCGCGAGCTAGCCGCTCTCGCGTGCGAGCTAGCGGCCAACATCCAGCGTGAGGGGGCCGTGCGGCGGATTTTTATCAATCTCCCGCGCCGCTCGCCGCTGCGCCGTTTTCGTCCGTATGGGCTGCGGGTGGTGCCGACTTTTAACTATCTACAGACCGCCGCATGTCTCTACGAGGATGGGTTGCTCGACTTTACAGCCTTTTCGGATGTCGTCGCCGACCTCCGTACCGCTCATGCTTATGGCGCCGTACGCTTGGTCAATTCGCTCCGCGATATCGAGCGGCGTGGACACCTGTCTCGGGCGGGAGCTTCAGAACTTGCCTCGCGATTGCATCGCTCGGGGCTTCTTCCGGAATACGCAGTCCGCCGATCGCGGATGCGCGATGTTTGGGCGCGCTTCCGCGCTGCTCTGCGACGGCAAGGAGTTCTGTCCCAAGCCATGCCGGCCCAAGGGGGGGGTGTAGACTACAAGGCGCTGGTACCCGACGCTGGCGAAGAGATACAGTGACGCGATGTCGAGAGACGAAATCGTAGTGTTGGTGACGGCCGGTAGCGAGGCTGAAGCGGAAGTTCTGGCGGAGACGCTAGTCGAAGAAGGGTTGGCAGCGTGTGTCAATATCGTCGCGCCGGTCCGTTCGGTCTACCGATGGAAGGGCGACATCTGTCGCGATCAGGAGCTTCTATTGCTCGTCAAGTCGCGCCGCGACCGGTTCGAAAAGATCGAAGCGCGGGTGCGCGCGCTGCATTCTTACGATGTGCCGGAAGTCATCGCCGTACCGATTTGCGATGGGTCGGAGCCGTATCTGCAGTGGATCGCAGGCCAGCTCTCGGATTAGTTTGGCCGGCAGCTACATTCTGCGCAGGCGGCGCTGGCCCTGAATTCGGAGGCCTCCCGAAGATAGGCCGCTGTCCTTCTCAACCTTGTGCGACTCGGAGCCCTTTTGTTTGATCTCGTGGTTGGAGATCTTGATGCGCAAGTTGTTGGCTGAGTCGGCGTTTTGCATCGCCTCGTCTTCGCTAATCTTACCGTTGACGTAAAGCTGGAAGATGTGTTGGTCGAAAGTCTGGCCACCTTCCTGAGTGCTCTTCTCCATCGCCTCTTTGATGATGTCCGTCTGACCCTTTTTGATGAGGTCCCTGACGTAGGGAGTGTCGAGCAGGATCTCGAGTGCCGCGACCCGCTTGTCGTCGTGCCCGATGATGAGCCGCTGCGAGATGATCGACCGCAGGTTTAGAGACAGCTGAAGGTAAATTTCTGAATGTCTCTCGGCTGGGAAGAAGTTCATGATTCGTTCGATCGCCTGATTGGCGTTATTCGAGTGCAGCGTCGCGAGGCACAGGTGGCCGGTCTCAGCGAAGGTAATAGCGGCTTCCATGGTGTCTTTGTCACGCACCTCGCCGAGGAGGATCACGTCAGGAGCCTGGCGCAGGGTATTTCTCAGCGCCGCCTCGAAAGAGTGGGTGTCGAATCCGACTTCCCGTTGCGAAATGATGCATTGCTTGTGGTCGTGAATGAACTCAATCGGGTCTTCGATCGTAATGATGTGTCCGGTGGAGTTCTCGTTGCGATAGTCGACCATCGCCGCGAGGCTGGTCGATTTACCTGAGCCGGTAGCACCGGTGACCAGCACCAGGCCGCGTTTGGTCATTGCGATCGGCTTGATGATATCGGGCAACCCGAGGCCCTCGATGGTCGGGACATTGGATTTGATGAGGCGAATGACGGCTCCGACCGATCCGCGTTGCTTGAAGACGTTGATACGAAACCGGCCCATCTTGCTGGAGCTGATGCCGAGATTCATCTCCATCTGCTGCTCGAACTCCGCACGTTGCCGCTCGGTCATCATGCTGTTGGTGAGATCTTCGACGTCGGCGGGGTTGAGAGCCGGTGCGGGCAGTGCCTGATTGACACCTTCGACACGGACCGTCGGTGGGCTGTCGACAGTGAGGTAAAGGTCCGACGCTTCGCGTTCGACCATCTGCTTCAGCAAGACACGAATATCCATCAAGTAGTCCCTTGTCCTCTATAGGTCTGGCCGTGGAGTGGCTTGGTCACGAAAGTCGCCGGTTTCCGCGATCGCAAGGTATCGACCGCGACCCCGTATTGTTTGATCCGTCGAGCGCTCCGCGATGCAGCGAGCACGGATGACTGGTGAGTTGCAGCAGATGTCCATGACTCCGCCAGGTCTCTATCCGCGCAGAAGGCCGCCCATGCGGCCACCGGATCCGTTGGTGCCGGGCGCGGGCTCTGGGGTGGAGAAAAGATTCGGCGTGTTGGTCTTTGATTGAGCTTCGTCTGGGGTTACGAGATTGCGACGCACGAGCTCCTGCAGCGCCATGTCGAGAGTCTGCATGCCGACCTTTTGGCCGGTCTGCATCGCCGACGGGATCTGGTGGATCTTTCCTTCGCGGATCAGGTTGCGAACGGCGGGAGTTCCGATGAGGATTTCGATCGCTGCAGCGCGACCGCCGGACTTCTTTTTCAGCAATGTCTGTGTGCAGACAGCTTGGATGGACTCACTGAACATGATGCGCACTTGTTCCTGTTGCGCTGGTGGGAAGACGTCGATGATGCGGTCGACGGTTTTTGGAGCACTGGAAGTATGCAGGGTGCCGAACACCAAGTGGCCGGTTTCCGCTGCAGTCAGAGCCAATGAGATCGTTTCCAAATCACGCATTTCGCCGACCAGAATGACATCCGGATCCTCGCGCAGTGCGCCGCGCAGGGCGTTGGCGAACGATTGGGTATGGACGCCAACCTCGCGTTGGTTGATCAGGCAGCGCTTGGAGTTGTGAACAAACTCGATCGGGTCTTCGATCGTGAGGATGTGTCCCTCTTCCTTGTCGTTGATGTAGTCGATCATGGCTGCCAGCGTGGTCGACTTACCCGAGCCGGTCGGCCCGGTGACGAGCACGAGGCCTTTTTCGCGGTCGCACACGTCCTTGAGGATTTTCGGTAGACCGAGATCGTCGAGTGTCATCACCTTGGTCGGAATCAGTCGAAAGACGGCTGCTTCGCCGCGACGACCGCGGAAGACGTTGACGCGAAAGCGCGCGATGTCGCCGAGCTCGTAGGAGAAGTCGATGTCGTTTGTCTCCTGGAAGATCTTTCGCTGGCCGTCGGACATGATGTCGAACACCATGTCGTGGACTTGCTCGGCCGAGAGCGCCTCGTGGTCGAGTTTCTTGATATCGCCGTGAATCCGGACACGGGGCGGCTCGCCCGAGGTGAGGTGGGCATCCGAAGCATCAGATTTGTGGGCGAATGTCAGCAGTTCGGTAATGTCCATGAAGCTCCTCCAGACACCTATACTAGCAAGCCGCACGCCAAGTGGGAAAACGAACCGCACATTCTGGATCGGGCCCCGGCTGTGCGACATGATTTGTCACTTCGCTCGAGCGATGTGACAATAGTGACGCATTGGGTCCGTAATCCGTCAGGGAATGATCATGCTGCGACGCATGAAATCGTACAGAATATTGGCGAAACCGTGGTAGAGCGCCGGTACGACGACCCCACCGGTCCGTGCGCGTAGCCATCCGGCGAAGAGGCCGAAAAAGGCCACTCGGACCCGTCCCCAGTCGCCTGTGATGACGTGACAGAGGCCGAACAGGAGCGAAGCCAATATCAGACCCCAGCCGACCTGGACTCCGAGAAGCCGGTAGGGTTTTCCGAATGTCTTGTCGAGCTCGGTCTGGAGGTAGCCTCGGAAGAAGACCTCTTCGGACAGGCCAATGACGACGATGTGGGTGATCGCCAATTGCAGTAGATTTGGATTCAGGGTTGGCTCGAAGTGCGCCCCAAACGCGATGCGGGTGAAGCCATAGTGGAGTAGCGCGTAGCCCCCGAATATCGTCGTAACGACGAGTGCGTGGAAGCCGAGCGACCCGGGTTTGCCGAGGCAGAGACCGTACTCCTCGTAGGGACGGCGTTGTGACGTGATCCAGACGAATGGAACGAGTAGCCAAAGCGTCGGCGCCCCGATGCCGACGGCGAGTACCAGGGTGGCCGGTAGCAGGACCAGTGCCTCGATCGTTCTCGGATGAAGTCGTGACATTGTGAATGGGCCGCTGGGTGTGGCTCAACTACGACTCGAACGCAGCCTCTGCCGCGAAAAAGATCCTGCGCTCTGTCGATGAATGGGCCGCTAGGACCCGGCAATGGTCATCTTGGCGATTTTCAAAGTCGGAGAGCAGACGCTGCGTCTCATCTCCAGATCGGAGCCGACGACCTCGATACCCGCCAGCATGTCGAGCAAATTTCCGGCAATGGTGATCTCGCTGACCGGGTAACAGAGTTTTCCGTTCTCGATCCACATCCCGCTGGCGCCGCGTGAGTAGTCGCCGGTAACCTGGTTCACGCCGAACCCCATGAGCTCGGTCACGTAAAGGCCGGAAGACACCGAGGCGATAATGTCGTCTGGCGAAGTGTTTCCAGCCGCGAGGTAGAGGTTGGTTGGGCTCACTCCCGGCGAGTCGCCGACCGAGCGCGACGCGTTTCCGGTCGGCTTGCTTGAGAGCTTGCGGGCGGAATAGCTGTCGAAAAGGTAGTTCGCCAAAATTCCCTTGTCGATCACCGGTGTACGTCGGGTCGCGATTCCTTCTCCGTCGAAGGGCTTCGAACCCAAGCCACCCGGGATGTTGCCCTCGTCGATGATCGACACGAACTCTGGCATCAGCTTTTGGCCGAGCTTGCCCTGAAGAAAGGAGAGACCGCGATACAGAGCGCCTCCTGAGACCGCGCCCGCTATGTGTCCGACAAGGCTGGCGGCCATGTCGGGGTCGAATACGACAGGAACTTCGGCGGTGCCGACCTGGCGGGAGCCGAGGCGGCGTAGGGCGCGCTCGGCTGCTCGTTTGCCGATTGATTCGGGTGAGTCGAGTTCGCTGAGGCGGCGGCGCGAGCTGTACCAATAGTCCCGTTCCATTGAGCCGTTCTCGGTGGCGACAGGTACGGCCGACAGCGAACAGCTCGAAGTACGGTAGCTGCCGCTGAACCCGTTGCTGGCTGCGTAGACGACGCGATGGCTCCCGCTGCCAAACTCGCCGCCTTCCGAGTTCGTGATTCGGTCGTCGGCCTGCATCGCTGCCGCTTCCGCCTCTTTGCACCACTCGGTCGCCGTTTCGGCGGTGATCTCCGCAATGGCGGGGTCGTAGAGTTCGAGGTCGACCACATCGGTGGCGAGGTGTTCGAGTTGCGGCAGGCCGCTGAACTCGTCCGAAGCGGTTACGCGGGCTAGGGCTACGGAGTCTTCGGCAAGCCCGGCTAACGAGTCGGGGGAAAAATCGGCGGTCGATGTGATGGCGCTGCTGTGGTCGGCGAAAGCGCGCAACCCGAGGTGGCGGCCGGTCGAGCGCTGGACTTTCTCGATTTCGCCGAGTCTCACGCCTACGGACAACGAATCGCCTTCGGCCACGACGACGTCAGCAGCCGTGGCGCCGTGCCGTTTCGCTTCACTGAGCAGAAAGTCGGCGATCTCTTCAAGACTTTTCTCGCTCACGCCTGGGTCCCTCCGACGGTCATCCCGTCGATCTTGATCGATGGCAGTCCGACTCCGACGGGAACCGATTGGCCGTCCTTGCCACAGGTGCCGATACCCTCGTCGAGGGCGAGGTCGTTACCGACCATGGAAATGCGCGACAGTGATTCGGGGCCGTTGCCGATGAGAGTCGCGCCCTTGACCGGACGTGTGATCGCTCCGTCTTCGATCAGATAGGCTTCGGTTGCGGAAAAGACGAACTTGCCGCTGGTGATGTCGACTTGACCACCACCGAACGAAGCGGCGTAGAGGCCATTGGGGACCGACTTGATGATATCCTCCGGGTCCGATTCTCCGGCCAGCATGAAAGTGTTGGTCATACGAGGCATCGGCGCATGAGCAAAGCTCTCGCGCCGGCCGTTTCCGGTTTCGCTCATGCCCATGAGGCGGGCGTTCATCTTGTCCTGCAAGTAGCCGCGCAGAATGCCTTTCTCGATCAACACCGTTCGGCTGGTCGCGGTCCCTTCGTCGTCGCAGTTGAGCGAGCCGCGGCGGTTGCGAATCGTGCCGTCATCGATGACGGTGCAGAGCTCGGAGGCGACGCGCTCACCGATCCGGTCGCTGAAGGCAGACGTCTTCTTGCGATTGAAATCCCCTTCGAGTCCATGTCCGACGGCCTCGTGCAATAAGACGCCGGGCCAACCCGGGCCGAGAACGACGGCCATGTTACCGGCCGGTGCGTCAACGGCTGCCAAATTGCGCAGCGCCTGGTCGGCTGCGGTTTTCACCCAATCGAGATAGCGATCGTCGTCGGTCAGAAAAGAAAACTCGACCCGGCCCCCACCGCCGCTGGTGCCTTGTTGGCGAACTCCATTCTCTTCTGCGACACAGCTGATGCTGAGCCGAACCAGCGGTTGGACGTCGCCGACGACGACGCCGGACGAGTTCACGATGAGAATGATCTTCTGCTCGATGCCGAGACCAGCCATGACGTTGGTGATGCGCGAGTCGTGGCGCCGCGCCGCAATGTCGATCTTGCCGAGCAGGTCGATCTTTTCCTGCAGCGACGTGTCGAGCGGGTGGTTTGCCAGTGAGTAGAGGTCGTGTTGGGGGGCAGCGATTCGCACCGAGACTCCAGTGTCCGAGCTGCCGGAGTCAGCGATCGTGCGGGCCGTCTCGGTCGCAACACGCAACGTTTTGAGATTGACATCATCGGTGTGGGCGCAGCCAAATTTGTCCCCGGCGACAACCCGCACACCCGCACCTTGCGAGATGTTCTTGTTGGCTTTCTTGACGATCCCTTCCTCGAGCGAAAACGATTCCGAGGAGCGGAATTCGAAGTAGAGATCAGCAAAGTCCGCCTTGCGCGCGATCGCGCTACCGATGGTATCGGCCAGCGAGTCGTCGTTGAGAGCAAAACGGTCGAGAAAAAACTTACGCGGCTCGAGCGAGCCAGCAGTGGATTCAGGCATGATTACTGCTCCAAAGTTGAGTGGATCGGTCCAAGGTAGCAGACGGAGCAGTTGTGCGGAACTGTGAGGTACAGGTGCGGGGTACAGGGTGCGGGGTACGGGGTGCGGGGTACGGGGTACGGGGTACGGGGTGCGGGGTACAGGGTCCGTGCCACGTACCAGCTTTCAGGGTTTGTTGCCCGTACCCCGTGGGCCGTACCCTGTACCCCGATCACACCCCGTGCCCCGCACCTCACTCCGTCCCCCGCGTCGCAAGCATCTCGACAATCGGGAGATCGGCCTCCAGTAGGTCGATATCGGCCATCTCGGCGGGCATCAGCCAGCGCATCTCCTCGAAGATCAGATTCTGAATCCGTCCCTTGTAGTGATCGACGTTGAAGAACCAGAGCTCGACGGTCGGTCCGGCGGGGTAGGAGTGTTTCGAGGTAGTGAGCAGCTCACCGATGGTGGCGTCGATTCCGAGCTCCTCGTGCAGCTCGCGTTGCAGGCAGGCTTGCGGAGTTTCCCCGGGCTCGATCTTTCCACCCGGAAACTCCCACTTGCGTGGGTGCGGTTGATCGCCGCGCCGCCGGCAAACGAGGATCTTGTCTCTCTCTCGTACAATGGCGGCACTAACCCGTATGGTATTTCCTGGGTCCTCACGCATGTCGGTAGGGCTTAGCGCAGATGAAGTGACTGCGCGAAGTCTTTCAGTTGGCTAGATTCGGTACCGCCATGTCGAGATCGCCCGTTTCCGCGCGGGTGAGGGCTCGGTCGAGTACCTTTTGTTGGCGGTCGATGACTGAGCGCAGCCGAGCCGCGCGTGGCATCGCGGTCCATGGGGCGAAGTTGCCGTGCAGTGATTCTGCGGCGAGCCAGGCCAGTACGCGGGACGGTGGCATCATGTCCTGCGGCCGAATTTCGCGGGTCATCATCCAGTCCATTCGCTGTTGCATGGCCGGGCTCTTTTGCGCGTGTTTGAAGGCGATCCGGGTGAAAGGGTTGTTGTACTCGGGCGAGCCCATTTCGCCGGCGAAGTGGTAAAGCCCAATCGACTCGGCGTCGCGCCGGCGCCAGTAAAGCCTCATGGCCTTTTCGCTGCCGTCGATGATCGCATCGGACAGGTCTGCGGCGTCGCGGACGGCGTCGGAGATCCCGAGACCTGGTGTGGGATCGATGTGCAGGCCGGAGTCGCCGACCAGCGCCCACCCGGGTCCGATCGCTTGCTTCATGAAGAACTTCGGCGAAACCAGACCGACCGGCTTCGCTACCATTTGACTACCTTCCAGGAGCGGCGCGGTGAGGCTCCCGTTTTTCAGATGGCTCAGTAGTCCCTCGGTCGGGTCGCGTTTCCAGCCCTGTAGCTGGTCGCGATGGGCTCCGCCGGCCATCAGGAGTAGATTGGAATCGGTGAGAAAGACGGCGCGGGCAACGTCTCCTTCGATGTGGATGCACGCGCCCCAATCGTAGCGCGGGTCTTGGTCGAAGACCGGCGTTTTCTCGAAGTAACTCCAGTAGACGCCGTTGACCGACGACGACTCTAGGTAGGTGGGGGCGTCGACCAGTTTTGCGATTGTGGAGTTGCGGCCGTCGGCGCCGACGACGAGCGGTGCGCGAATCTCCGACTCGACTCCGGAGCGACTGACGCGTACGCCGCATACGCGATCTCCGTCGCGGAGCAAGGCGATGACACGGGTTTCGTCCGAGACCTCGACTCCCGCATCGATCGCGGCCTGTTGGAGTGCCGGGTCGAGTTTGCAGCGCCGAGGCGACCGCGAGTCCATCGTCGTGCCGTTGAGCGTGATCTGCAGGTGGCTGTCTTCGACTTGGAAGCGGAAAGCCTTGTTCGGCGGCGCTAATGCCCGAACGGTGTCGCCGAGGCCAAGCCGGTCGAACATCTTCATGCCGTACGGCTGGATTGCGTGCGTCGAGATCGGTTGATCGCTAAAGAGCGGGGACTTGTCGATTGCAACGACCCGGACGCCAGCGGCTTGAAGCGCCTTGGCAAGCGGAGCGCCAGCGCAACGGAACCCGACGATGATGACGTCTGCGTCTGCCATGGGATTACGGTAGCACCTTTGGTGGTGGCCGAAAGTATGGGGTTTTGGGCGAGGTGTACTGCGCAGCCCCTGGGTCGCGACGCACTTCCTCGCTTGCACCTGGACCATCGTTGGTTAGGGGTGGAAAATGAGTGTTGAGGGGAGCGGAAGCGAGGGGTCTCGCCCAACCCTAGTGGAGTACGGGGCTGTCGGTCTGCAACTTGACCAACTCGTTGCGGACGAGTCCCGCACTTTCGTCGTTTGGTGCGACTTCGAGAAAGCGTTCGAGATCTGCTCGAGCCGCGTCGAAGCATTCGAGCTGCAAGTAGAGTGCGGCTCGGTCGCGCAGTTCGTTCGTCGAGTCTGGTCGCACGAGCAAGATCCGTTCGCTGCAGCGAAGCGCATCCTCGAACTCCCGGGCGCGCAAGTGGATGAGCTTCAGGTTGCCCAGCATCCGGGTCAAGATGTCGCGCGGCGCCGTAGCGGCGAGATGGCTTGGGTCGAGTTCGGCCTCTGGCCCTGCCACCGCCCGCAGTCTTGCCGTGCATCCCGCCTCGTCGAGTACGGTGCCGAAGAACGGATCGATCACGGTCTGGTGGCTGTCGACGTGAACTGCGAGAAAGTGTCCGGGAAAGCCGACTCCACGCACATCGAGTCCACAGCGATGGCCGACCTCGACGTAGACTAGGGCGAGCGTGATCGGGATCCCGATGCGCCGATCGAGGACTTCATTGAAGTAGCTGTTGCGCCGGTCGTAGTAGTCGTTGTCATTGCCACGAAAGCCGCAGTGCTTGGCGAGGAACCCGATCAACCCATCGACCTCGCGGCCGTCTTCAGCTGCGATATGTTGCTGCGCCCTGACTGCGAGGGCGTTGAGCTCCTCGATGTAGTGAGAGACGAAACGATCTACGTCGATTTCGTCGTAGCCCTCTGCCGCGATGAGAAGTGCGGCCTTAGCCAAGTCGATGTCGTTCGTGCCGCCCGAGACGAGGGCAGTGAATCGCTCGCGCGCTGTCGCTGCCATGCAGAATGGACTACCGAATGCGCGGCCCTGCGACAACCGGGCACTTGTGTTGACACGCTGCTGATAGCGGGAGAGAAGTTGTCGATCGGGTGCGAAACGGCATCGGGCATCACCTGTACGGAGCTAGGAGACGAGATGGATTTTGGATTCAGTGAAGAGCAGGAGATGCTGCGCGACAGTGTCCGTGAATTTCTCACCGGCGAGTGCCCGATGACCTACGTACGTCAGATGATGGATGATGAGAGCGGATATTCCGAAGATCAGTGGCACAAGATGGCGCAGCTCGGATGGACAGGGCTCATCATTCCGGAGGAGTTCGGCGGTGCCGGTCTCACGATGGTCGACATGATCGTGCTGCTCGAGGAGATGGGTAAGGTCGTGATGCCCGGGCCTTTTTTTGCGTCCGCCATCTTGGGCGGCATCGCGATTGGTCTCGGCGGTGATGCCGATCAGAAGCAGCGCTACTTGCCGGCTCTCGCGACAGGTGAAAAGCGTGCGACACTGGCGCAGGTCGAGGAGAGCGGGCGCTGGGATTCAAAGGGAATCGCCATGGAGGCGAAGCCGGACGGCGACGGGTTTCGTCTGAAGGGAGCGAAGCTGTTCGTTCACGATGCTCACAATGCAGACGTTCTGGTCGTAGCGGCGCGCACCTCGGGCGACACCGACGACGGTGTGACGCTGTTCGTAGTAGATTCGGGCGACGGTGTGACGACGCGGGTGCTCAAGACGATGGACCAGACGCGCAAGTTGTGTGAGGTCGAGTTCGATGTTCGCGTTGGCAGCGACGCAGTGCTGGGGGCCGTCGGCAGTGGTTGGCCGGTTCTCGAGAAGCTGGTGGATTGTGCCAAAGTGGCGCTGTGTGCCGAGATGTGTGGCGGCGCACAGCGAGTTCTCGACATGAGCGTTGAGTACGCCAAGGTGCGCGAACAGTTCGGGAAGCCGATCGGCAGTTTTCAGGCAATCCAGCACAAGTGTGCGGACATGATGGTGCAGGTCGAGAGCGCGAAGTCAGCGACTTACTATGCTGCGTGGGCCGTGGCTAGCGACGTTCCTGAGGCACATTTGGCCGCCTGCATGGCGAAGGCCTACTGCTCGGATGCTTATCGTGATGTTTCGGGCGAGGGGATCCAGATTCACGGCGGAATCGGATTTACCTGGGAACACGACATGCATCTGTACTTCAAGCGCGCCAAGGGCTCCGAGGTGACCTTTGGCGATGCTACTTGGAATCGCGAGCTCGTGGCACAAGTGGTACTCGATCACCCGGAGTCCATTGCTGCCGACAGCTAGCTAGAGAACCACGAAGTTGCTAGCGATCGATCAATCGAGCGTATTCGTAGATTCCCGTTCCTATTGCACCGCTGTTTTCGTTGTGGATGCGTGCCGGGCCGAACGTAACGCGAGCCCGTCTGCCTGGCCCGACAGGGCGCGCGATGGACATACGCCCGAGTGGGGTGACCACGATGCGGTCCCCGTCTTCTACGATGACAAGTTCGTGGGGCGTGTAGCCGTCGCGATCGAGGGAGACCCGAGCTGTCGATCGGTCGGCCGGTTTGTTGCGGAGGGTGCGGGCGCTGCCGTCGGCGAACGCCGCATGAGCGACCCAGCGGGTGCGGCTCGCTCGACGCCAGCCGCCCCACTGTCGGGGCGTAGCGAAGCCGGTGCAATCGACTTCAAAGCGTTCACCGCCTATGTCGATCGCACCCAAGACCGAGCCACTGTCATTTGAACCACTGCGCAATCGAAGATCGACCGCGGCATTGCGCAGGGAGGATCGTGCCAGCGCACACTCGAGGTCGACGTAGTCGTCGCCGCTCGGACTGATGAGTACGGTGCCTCGAAATGAGAGAATTAAGTCGAGCCCTTCTTGCGTGAAAACCGGACCGTCGCGGCCGAGTTTGCGGAGGCTCTTGGCCTCCCCAGTGTACAGCGCGACTCGCCCGTCGCAGAAGATGACAGCGAGACGTGCAAAGCTCGCACTGGCGAAGGAATCGATGCTGGCTAGCAGGGTGATGCCGGCGCGCTCGTCGTAGAGTTGCAGGGACGCTGCTTGGTGGTTGGTCCGTGCTGGCCGACCCTCATTTTTCCGGTTCTTTTTCAGGCTCTTCGACATTGCCTCGGCGATCTCGGCGACGAAGGCGGTGCGCTGTGGCCCCGGCCATCGCAACGGAATCCCGAGCTCGATCTGCACTGCATCGCATCGCCCATCTGTAACGGCTTGAGAGAGAGGTTCCGGAATCTCGTTGGCGCGGGTGCCATCGCGGCGAAACAGTTGGAGGAGGTTGTTTCGGGTACGCGCCGGAAATCGCTCGCCGCACGAGTAATGCGCCTCGCTGCCGCTGGCCATCAGTGTGACGAGGAAGTCTTCGAAGAATTCCGGGGATATCGTGAGCGGCATTTCTGCCGTCGGTTTGGTGTTTTTCTCCAGGGGAGCGCCGATGCCGAAATCGCAGCGGCTCTGGTTGACGTTCCAGCCGTGCACAACGACGATTTTGAGTCGATCGTGCGCTGCGAGGATGGCGCCGGCCATCTCGGTCAGTTGAGATAAGAATTGCGGTGCTCGCTGCCGTACCTGGGTGATGCGGTTGAGGTCCACTGTGTTGCGGTCGATGCTATTGTTGATAAGGTACGACGAGTCTGTTTGTTGAGCCATTTCGACCGCGAGGTCGGCCGTGTGAAGATCGTTGATTCGCCAACGTCGATCGCCACGTCTTGGGGCTGGCGGGGGAGACTCCGTAGCGCGTTGGCCGCCGTGCGGAGCGACGAATAGGATTGAGCTTGGGCCGCGATGTTTTGGCATGCCGTAGGTCGGGGGCGCGCTATAAAACCCTTAATTTCTGTGACGTTTCTTGGATTGAATTGCGAGTCAGTTACGGCTAGACTTATCAACTGGCAAGGGGAATGCCGGGGCTTCGAATCGGGTACAACTACTAGGTTCAGGGATAGGAGAACAAGAGATGCGATCTGATTTACGACTGAGCGATCTCGGCAAGAGCGAAAAGGCAATCAGCAAGCTGATGAACGTCAAGATTCCGACAGACGTCAGTGAAGCGATCCATCGCGTCGCCAAGGAGATGGGCGCTTCAAAGACCGAAGTCGTCATTGCTCTATTGAACGAGGGGCTAGATGTCACAACAGACGCGCTGAAAGGGTGGAAGCCCCCGAAGCTTGATTTGCCGCCGCCGAAGCGGGTCTGTACCGTGAAGGGGTGTGAACGGGCCTATGTGGCGAAGGGTTTTTGCGCCAGCCATTACCAGGCCGCGCGCCGTGGAAGTATCTGAGCGACGGCTGTTGCCGATTCGCTTCTATGTGCGGGTTCAGGCTGCTAGCCTGAACCCGCGATGCTTAGAGTGCGGTACCTTCCAATTCTGATTGTCCTATCCTCGGTGCATGTTGCGCCTACGCTCGGTCAGCGGTTGCCCTGCACGACGGTCCTGCGCGAACTGCACAAGGTTGAGCAACTTGGCGGGTTGCGTGGCGGTGATCCCGGGCGGATCGCGAAGACACTTGGGACGACGACAGCTTGGGTTGAGCGTTGCGCCAGTGCTTTTGGCCGTCGATTGCAGAGTCCGGGCTCTTCTGAGAGGCGGCGGCTGCAGCAAGAACCCTTGTGGGAGTCGAGCGAACCCGATGAGCTAGCGCGAGAGGAACTCGACACGGAGTCCGATGTCCTGGTCAATGCGGTGCCCTACCGTGACAAAGCACGCGCACGTGGGTTCAATCGCAATGCGGATGACTGGCGACCGTTCGAGCTTCAAGGGTGGGAGCCGAGTACCCGTCAATGGTCGCCCTATCTCTACGATCCGCAGCGCACCAAGAACGATCCGGTCCCGGGGTTAGTTCGCGAATAGTCCGACAGCCGTGACGCGAGCGGCCCGAATGGTTGAGAGGATAGGTGATGGGGAAGTTGGTGTTGGTTCGGCACGGGCAGTCGCAGTGGAATCTCGAGAACCGCTTCACTGGCTGGGAAGACGTGCCGTTGACGGATCAAGGGCGCGACGAGGCGCAGCGGGCCGGGGTTTCTTTGGCGGGCATCAAGTTCGATCAAGCTTTCACTTCAAAACTTCAGCGAGCCGCGAAGACACTGGAGATCATTCTCGCCGAAAACACCCATTCCGAAGTTCCGACTACGTGTGACGAGGCCCTCAATGAGCGTCACTACGGACAGCTGCAGGGGTTGAATAAGGCTGATACCGCTAAGAAGTACGGCGACGAACAAGTGCATATCTGGCGACGAAGTTATGACGTCGCCCCTCCAGGAGGAGAGAGTCTGGCTGACACAGCCGCCCGGACGCTGCCGTACTTCGAATCGACGATCGCGCCATTGGCCAAGAGAGGCGAAAACGTTCTA
Organism: Deltaproteobacteria bacterium; assembly: GCA_029262455.1. Classification (GTDB taxonomy): domain Bacteria; phylum Desulfobacterota; class Binatia; order HRBIN30; family CADEER01; genus CADEER01. The sequence continues at coordinate 127,326 of JAJCZJ010000086.1, forward strand.
GTCGCAGCTCATGGAAACTCGCTGCGTTCGATCGTGATGGATCTTGAAGAACTCAGTCGTGAAGAGGTGATGGCACTCAATATTCCGACCGGAGTGCCGATCGTTTACGACATCGATCCGGACGGAAAGATTGCGGCGAAGGCAATTTTCGGCTGACTTGGAGTCGGCGGGTCAGACGATTTCGATTCTTGCCGCGACCGCTTCTTTCGCCGCGCCGAATAATCGGATGATTCGGTAGCTCCAATACTTCTTGCCGATTTGCTCGACGACAGCTTGTACTTCGTCCACGGACTCGAGCGGTGTGGCGACCGCGTCGATCGGTCCGTCTCCGAAGTCCACACGCACCTGCGGCGACTTCGAGAGATTGCGGTACCACATGGCCGGTTTCTTGGCGACATGTTGCACCAATATCGACCGCGGTCCGTCGACCACGAACCAGATCTTGACGGCGCGCGGCTTGCCCGAGCGGCGTCCGGTTGTGGTCAATTCCACTGTCTTTACCCGCTGGAGCTTGTCGGCGTCGAAAGAGGCTGAGGTCATTCCACCAGCATAGACGCGTGACCTACTCTTCGAAAGGCGTGCGCCTCGGGTGCGCCTCGGTCGGGGTTTGGGGGGCGTGGGATGGGTGCTCGGGGGGCTCGAGGAGCACGCGAAAAGGGGGGCAATTGCGCGCTCGGAAGAACAAATACGGCTCAACCCACCCATCCCACTGGAGGACCACGAAGTGATGTTCTTCGTTGGTTCACCTTAAGAAGCAGCAGGTTCTGTGCCAGATGGGCCGGGACGGTGGCTAGGGGCTCGTTTCGCACCTGTTGAGCCCCAACCTTGCGGGATTGCAAGGGTGGCTTTGCAGAACCGTCACCCTGTAGGTTTTACGGGGTTCTTGTACCTTGCATCCTTGCGAGGGGCGGCTTTCGGCTTTAGCAGCTCGATGGAAGGGGAGGCGGTAACCAGCGAGGGGTTTGTAGCGACCGATTTGTCGATCCGCCGGGCTAGCTGACTCCGCGCGAGCGTGGGGCGGTTCGGATGGCGCGGTCGAGGGCCCAGGCGCGAATCTGCTCGACTTGCTCCCGCATGGTTTGTGAAAGAGGAACGATTTTTCCGGTCTGGTTCAACAAGTCGTCGCTCTCCAGGTCTCGGTCCGCGAGCCTGGCGGTTGTGATCGCGCCGATGACGCACTGCTCGACTTCTGCGCCGGTCCACCCCTTGGTGAACTGCCGCAAACGATCGATTTCCAGGGTGTCCGCATCGACGCCGCGTCGCTCCAGATGGATCTTGCAGATCTCCATCCGCTCTTCCTCGTTTGGTAGGTCGACGAAGAACACTTCATCAAATCGCCCTTTGCGGATCATTTCTGCCGGCAGCAAATCGATGCGATTCGCTGTGGCTGCGACAAACAATCCACGGGCTTTCTCTTGCATCCAGGTGAGAAAGAACGCGAAAATTCGGCCGAGAGTTCCGGCCGCGTCACTGGCACTGGCGCTGACGCCCATCTCAATCTCATCGAACCACAGGACCGCCGGTGCCATCTCTTCCATGGTCTTGCAGGCGGCGACGAACGTAGCCTCGGGATTTCCGTATCGACCCGAAAAGATCTCGATCATGTCAATGCGGTAGAGTGGTAGGTTGAAGGAGGAACCGATTGCCTTCACTGCGAGGCTCTTGCCACAGCCGGACACGCCCATGAGTAGAATGCCTTTGGGAACGATTTCGCGTGCTACATCGTCGTCCATCGCGAACAGCTTTCGTCGTTCGAGTAACCACTTTTTGAGAATCGGAGCACCGCCGATTTCGTCGAGGGCGATTGGGTTCGAGATGTACTCGATTACGCCGGTTTTCTTCTTTACCAGCAGGTGCTTTTCCTCGAGCAGGTACGGCACCGAGTCGGCATTGATTCTCGGGTCCGCCGCAGCGGCGCGCCGCAGCGCGTGACGCGATTCGTTGATCGTCAATCCCTGCAGGGCCCGACCGATCTGATTGATCGTGGACTCATCGGTGTCGAGCGTGACGCCGCTCGACGATAGCTCTGCTGCTTCGCGATGTACGTACTCTTTGAGCTCTTCGAAGTCGGGTAACGGCAGTTCGATCAGCACGAGGTCGCGGGTCAGTTCGTCCGGTATATACGCGACCGGCGAGGAGATGAAAACGAACTTCCCTGAGTCGATGCAATACGAATAGATGTCGCGCAGGCGGCGCACGAGTTCGTGCGACTCCCGCATCGGCCCGTGCAGATCCTGAAAGTGAAAGATGGCCGGCCCTTGGTACTCGATGACAAAGTCGAGGGCGGCCCGTGCTCCAGCGGCGGCGTCGATTTGAATGGCTCCATCGGCCGCTTTCATGCCCTCGGTTTCCGACCATGTGAAGATCGGCGGCGTAGTTTCGAAGAGCAGTCTTGCACCCTCGCCTAATAAAAGCGCGGCCCGTTCTTCTTCTGCGGTGTGGATATAGATGATCGGGCGCCCCGCATCGACGAGCTCTTTGATCTCGGCGAGCGAGCGTGGGACCTGATCGCTTGCTTCACTCATGTGGTGGGTTCTCCAGGGTTTCGGACTGTGACGATTGTGTAGCGAATTGATTCGATTATCCGACGACCTGATCGGATCTTAGTTGTGCGATTTTGTCCGCAGACATTCCGAGCTGTTCTAGGACTTGATCCGTGTGTTCCCCAGACTCAGGCCGCTTGGCGCCAGCTGAGCCGGGTGTTCGCGACAGACGTGGGGCCGGCGCTGGTTCGGTGTGGCCGTCGCTTGCGACGACCAGGGTGTCGCGACCGCTATTGTGGGGGTGCTTGGCGACTTCGCCCAGGCGCAGCACAGGGGTCGTGCAAGCGTCGGTTCCGTCGAAGATCGCGCACCACTCGTCGCGGGTCTTGGATTTAAAGACGGCGGTGAAGCGCTCGAACACTGTTGGCCAGCCCTCCCGGTCCATTTGTGCGGGTAGGTCGGCGTCGGTGAGGCCGAGACCGTCGAGAAGTGCCGCGTAGAACTGCGGCTCGATGGCGCCGACGGCCATGTAGAGACCGTCCTTGGTCTCATAGGTGTCGTAAAACGGCGCCCCGGAATCGAGCAGGTTGGTTCCGTGCTGCTCGTTCCAAAATCCGAACTGCAGGAACTTGAACAAAAAGGTCGTTAGATGGGCGGCGCCGTCGACCATGGCAGCATCGATGACTTGGCCCTTGCCGGAGCGGTTGCGTTCGATGAGGGAGAACGCAATCCCCATTGCGCACAGCATGCCGCCACCTGCGAAGTCGCCTACCAGGTTGACTGGCGCCAGCGGACGCTCTCCTTTGCGGCCAATCGCCCCGAGCGCGCCCGCAGTTGCGATGTAGTTGATATCGTGGCCAGCCATGCTTGCGTACGTACCCTGCTGGCCGAAGCCGGTGAGTCTTGCGTAGATCAGCTTTTCGTTGCGCGCCTGGGCAACGTCCGGTCCGAGTCCTAGCCGCTCCATCACCCCGGGGCGGAAGGGTTCGATCAGGATGTCTGCCTTCTCGGTAAGCTGCAAGACTGTCTCGACGCCTTCGGGCTTCTTGAGGTCGACCGCGATTGAGCGTTTGCCGCGTGAGAGGAAGTCGCCGGATTTGGCCCCAAGCCGATCGACCCGAACGACATCCGCTCCGAAGTCGGCTAGAATCATTCCACAGTACGGAACGGGCGCGAGGCCCGCCATTTCGATGACGCGAATACCCTGGAGTGCCTGCATACTCGTGGCTCCTTTGACTGGCAGGAAGAGGATCTAGTTACGGACTCGTCTGAGCAAAGACAAGACTGGGAGATGATCCTGGCACGGTTTGGTGCTCAATGCAGTGCCGGGGGGTTGGATCTGTGTCAGGCGCTGCGGGTGGATTGGTACAATAATGTTGTCGACGAGCCTCTCCAGCTCCCGACCTTCGGTGTACCGAATCGTTTGGCCGCGATCGTCGGCAATACCTCTGCCCTTTGGCGACCACTGCTTTCTTCTCTGCGTGTGAATCCAGAGCTGATGAGCTCTTCGAATCCGGTCGAAGACTACTGCGTCGAACTGATCAGCAGTGCGGCGGCAGCGACCGGGACGGCGACCGAAATACGCTGGGCTCATTCGGTAGGCCGCGGCATGGTAGCGATCCAGCGGCTGGCCCAACTTGCCGGCCTAGCTTTCTTGTCGCCCGCGCATCTCAGTGTCCACGCTACCTATGGACCTTGGATCGCGTTGCGCGCCGTGGCGGTATTTGATGTAGCGGCTCCGAATATGAAGGCGCCCCGGATGGTGTCTCCGTGCGATCGTTGCGACGAGGGTTGCAAGCGTGTGTTTGATCAGGTCTCTCAAAAACAATACGCCGGTTGGCGGGATTGGTTGGCTGTGCGCGACGCGTGTCCGCACGGTCGCGAGCACCGCTATTGCGAGGATCAAATTATCTACCACTACAAAAAGGACCCGCGTACTTTGCGGACCTCAGCGAACAAAGACGACTTCGAACGGAGGTAGGCCAACATCGATTGGCTGCGATGTCTTCTCGACGCCGCTCGCTGCGTCAAAAATGCGCATCCCCGGAGCGCTGCGTGTTCGGTCGGCCATATAGATTTCGCCGTGGTCGTTGAGCTCGATGTCAAAAAGGTCGAACCCTGGGCGTTCCGCAACCGTCCGTACGCTGCGCGGGTTGCTCGGGTCGAAACGGACTAGTTTCGATGCGAAGTCGCGATCGGAGACGATTGCGTACGCTAGTTGGTCGTGAATCAGGACGAAGTCGGTGACGTCGCCGCCGAAATCTCGCTCAGTCAGGGCAAAGCCGCTTGGTTTACCCGTACGGATGTCGATGAACTCGATGCCCCCGTCGTCGATACCAAAGATGCCCGCCTGAGCCACGACGATTTGGTCGTTGTGTAGGGTGAGGCCCTTGGTGGCGGAAAAAGGATTCTCGCCGCTCAGTTCGATCGAGTCGACGATGGTTTCGCGATCGATGTCGATGACCGCAATGGCGCCGTTCTCGGCTGGCTCACGCAGGATGTTGCCAATGTCCAATTTTTGTAGGGCGACGTACAGACGAGTCCCGACGATTGCCATCTGGTCCATGTCGGGGTTGCCATCGTCGTCGGCCAGCGAAGTCAGGTCGATTTCGCCTCGTTTGAAATTGGAGCAAGACGTTGCGCTCGGGTTTACGATCCAAATGACCGGGCTGTCGAAGTGCGAGACGAATGCCTTGTTCGAGTCGACAAACGCGATGTCGTGAGGGTTACCGCCTTCTTCGACGCGGCACTCGATCACGGTTGCGAAGTCGTCGTTGGGATCGAGGATCTGGATCGTGTCGCGAAAGAAGCGGTTGAGAACGTAGATGCGGTCGCCGAAGACGCGCACCACGGCATCCTCGTGAATGCGACGACTCGGCGAGGCTCGAGTAACGTTGCGGGTGTTTGATAGATCGATCGTCCCAAAGCCTCCGGAGCTGAAGTCGGTGGCGACCACAAAAGCCGCGGTCTGCGACCCACAGCCCAGTAGGGCGCTATTGACCGCTGCGATTAGCTCGCTAATGGCAATCCTCCGGTTGTTGTCGCGATCCGCGTTGGGACAGGCGCTCGACGGCTCAACCCCCAGCGCGATTCTGGTTGCCCGTACGAGCTCGTTGATCGTTACGGATCCATCATTGTTGCAGTCCCCGGAGCAAGGTTGCGCCAAGGTGGGGGTTTGGGTGAGCGCAAGCAACGCTAAAGCGAACCAAAAGTGTGTCGATCTCATAGATCAAAACTCCATCTTGACGCTGCCGTTCAGGGATCGTCGTGGCAACGGAAAATCGATCAAGTCGCGCGGCGACTCGTCGGTAAAGTTGGCGACCTCAAAGGCCACGGAAAAGTGTTTGCCGAACTTCAACGCGATTCCAGCATTGTGTAGGCGCCGCCGCGCTGCCGTGTCGAAAGCGGACGGGGTCGTGGAATTGGCGCCGGTCAGTACGAACTCGTAGTGAAGTTGTGCCGGTCCGACATTTAGCTGCGGCCGCAGGTACAGTTCGTCGCGGGGAAGTAGTGGCACCGGTTGACCGCGGCGGCTGGGTTCAATGCTCAGGTTCTTCGATGTCTGGCGCGTATAGTTGGCTACGAGGGAAACGTACTTTTTAAGCTCGAGCTGCAGGCTGATTTCGTGCCCACGTACCCGAACATTCTCGAAGTTCTCCGCTTTGAAGCTGCGCGGCGATACCCCGCGAAAGGCGATCAAATTGTCGATATCGTTGTTGAAGTAGGCGTAGACGAAGGTCAGCGATCGTGTCATCGGGAGCTCGGCTGAGTCGATCCGAAAACCGACGTCGCGTTGGGTCGCGGTTTCCGGCACGAGGTCAGGGCTCGGGACGACGACGCCCGCGTTGCCGAATAATTCCGAGAAGTTTGGCGGTCGTTGGTAGCGCCCCAGGTTGCCGCGAAAGCTGAGCCATGGCGCGGCGTGTATGACCAGTCCGATCGATGGCGACCACAGGTCTCGATCGACGCCAGACGTTGCTCCAGCGGGGCGATTGCCTACGTCGGATTGGCTGAACCGATCTTCGAGGTGTTGGAATCGTATCGCGGGTAAGACGACGATCCGGTCGTCGAGAAGCTGGACCGAGTCCTGGAGGGATGCGTTGATGCGTAGGCGTCGTTGGTCGGGCAAGTCGGGCACCGGCGTACTGGTCTCGTTGAATGCGTCGAAGTTCTCGTGTGCTATCTCGGCAAACCAGGATGGTTCGTGAGCACGCAGCCCGTACAGTGTACCAGTTGTGTTGGCACCGAGGGTGACGCTGCGGTCGCGTGTGTCCTGGGTTGGTCCCAGTTCATGTTCGGGGTCGTCGAAGTCGAGCTGCTGGTAGACGACATACGCACGATGGGTGGAGTCGATCGACTCAATGGGGAATCGATCTGAATCGATCGCGATCGTCGTCACCGAGCGAATGTTCTGCTGGTGTGTTTGGTCGACCTGCCGCGAGTCTGGCCCGGGCACTCCGGCGTCGCGGTAGGAAGCGACTTGGGTTAGCCGAGCTCGTGTGCTGGAGCTGATGTCGGTGTCGGCCTTGAGCAGCCCGTTGATGGTGTAGAAGCGGTTATTTCGGCGGCGCACGTTGACGTCGTCCCCAGGATCGGACTCCGTCCCGGAGAAGCTGAGAAACTCGAAGTCGCCTTTACTGCCAAGCGAGCTCAGGTGAGCGAGCAGGTCGATAGCGCCGATTCTTTGGGTGTGAGTGCCGCTCGCTCGATATGTTTCGAAAGATCCGTAGCCGGCGATCAACTCTGTCCGCGGCGTCGAAGACGGCGCCCTGGTGACCAGGTTGACGGCATGGTTGCCGCCACTCCCGCCGAAAGAGACGGGTACGGTTCCGCGGTAAATTTCGAGTGTATCAAGGGAGTCGATTGGCAGAAACGAAAGGTCGACTGTTTCGTTGCGGCCCTCGGAGATGGGAACGCCGTCGATGAAGAACTGTACTTGGTTCGGGCTCGATCCGCGGATCGAGATCGTGCTGTAGGCGCCGGCGCCGCCGAAACGCCGAACGTGGACGCCAGCGCTCTCGGCAAGTAGGTCAGGTCCGGTTTCGAATTCGAGGCGACGATTCTCTAGGATGATGCGGGTGGTGAATGCCGAGCTTGCTCTTTGTTCGGCTTGTTCGATTCCGGTTACGGTGATGGTTTCTACCCCCGCCTCTTGGTCGGCGACCGCCGCCGTGGCGATGGTCAGAAGCATGATGGCGATACCGGTCATTGACGCGATAGAACCTGCACGAGGGAAGTGACGTCAGCGGCTGTGATGAGACCGTCGGCGTTGAGGTCGGGGTCGCCCGTAGTGGCGACGCAGCCGATTGCGGAGTCGGCCGCCAGGTTGCCGTCACCGTCGAAGATCTCGGCGAGGAGGAGGGTTAGATCGGAAAGGTCTATCGTACCGTTGGCGTCCAGGTCACCGTCGGGAGGGGCGATCGTTGCGGTCGGTGAGGGGCGCGTCGTGACGGTCGGTGTGACGACGCTGGCCGCGCAGCTGTGGACGGCCGCGACTGCGTCGAGGTCGAAGCCTGCGGAAATTCCCGGTGGGATGCTGTTTCCAGGATCGTCGATCTGTGCAGCGTCGGTGAGGCGTACGAACGCTGCCCACGGTAGTCCGACTGTCGCGAGATCGAAGGTGTCTCCGCCGGAAACGGCCGGGTCGGTTGGGGCGATTCCATTGTCGGGATGTGAGAACACCGGTGCGGTACCGGCCAGTCCCTCTAGGGATATTGGGTCGAACGGAAACAGGTGAAACTCGATCCCGTCTTGACTGACCTCGACGGTCGCCACCTCAGCGAACACCAACTCTCCGGCGAAGAACGCGTTCTCGAAGACGGTGAAGTCGCTTCCTTCGCCGTCGCAGATTACCGGACTGTCAAATCGTAGAGTTACGCTTCCGGCGTCGCCGAGGGATAGGACGTCTGTCGATCCCTGTATTCTGCCGTTGCCTCGCGGCGGACCTAGGATGACGCCGGGAAGCGATTCTTCGCCGAAACCGCCGTTTCGGCCCGCGAGGTATTCGACGACGGCGTCGGCGAACGGGTCGCTCTGGGCCCAAACGGACGTGGCTGTGCTGAGTAGCACAAGCACACAGGTTCCTGTTGAGAGACGCTTCATCATTTGGTTATCGAAGGAAGATCACTTCGAAGGGGGGGAGGCCGGTGGCGATCGCCGAGGTGGTGATCTCGGTGCCGTCGCTTGCGTTGAACACGCGAAGTCCCGCGGCGGCACGGTCGGCGACGTACAGTTGCCCCCGGTCGTTGATCTCGATGTCGGTGATTGACGCTCCGGCCGCGATAATCGTTTGGCGCAAGGCTCCGGAGGACGGGTCGAATTGGACCAACGTGGTTGTGAAATCCGGCAGACCGATGACAGCGTAGGCGATTCTGTCAGAGAAGAGTACGAAGTCATTCAGGTCGCCACCGAGAGTTTGCTCCGTGACGATCAAGCCGTCTGAGTTGCCGCTCTCGAGATCGATGCGCTCGACGCCCCCGTCGTTTTCACCGAAATTTCCGATCTGGGAAATGTAGAGTCCACCGTCGCGAACCAAGAGGCCCTTGGCTGCGCCGAAGGGGTTCATTGCTCGGAGGGCGAACGAGTCGAGTATCGTATCCGTATCCGTATCGATGACCGCGATGGCCCCAGGGCCGGAGGGCACGAAGTTCGTCAGCTCCTGCAGCGCGACGTATAGTTCACCGTCGACGAGTGCCATCTGGGTCATTTCTGGGACACCGTCACTATCGGCAAGGCTGCTGAGGTCGATACGATCAACCTCAAAGTCGGAGCAGTCGGCGCTCGGCGATGGGTCCACGATCAGCAAGTCGGCCCCACCGTAGAGGGAGACGTAGGCCTTGTTCGCGTCGACGACAGCGATGTCTTGTGGGTTCGAGCCAGCTCCGGTCGAACATTCCCAAATGATTTCGAAGTCGTTCTTTGGATCGCGCGCCGTGATGCTGTCGCCACCGAAACGGTTGATCACCAAGACGATGCCTCCGGCAACTCGCGGAACCGAATCGGTCGTAGCGGGCGTGTCCAGGCCGGCGGGGAATAGTGGTTCGCGATCTTCGATGTCGGCTGCAGCGAAACCGCCCCTCGAGAAGTCGGGGGCAATCGCGGTGGCGAACGCGATGGTCTGTCCCGAGCATCCGAACAGCGAGTTGTTCACGGAAAGCATGAGCTCGTCGATCGATACGGAGTCGTCGAGATTGCGATCGGCAGCCAGGCAGGTCGACGGAATCGATTCACCGAGCGCTAGTCGAACCGAGCGCACTAGCTCGGCCACCGTGACCCGTTCGCTTGCATCGCAGTCGCCGGTGCAAAATTGAGCTGTGCTGGTTGAAGGGTTCGCGAGTGCCAAGCACAACAATGCTAGGGCGGGGCTGAATTTGTTCATCATTCGTGTCCTCCAAATTGGGCGAGAAGTTCCCTCGCTCGCCGTGCGTTAGGGTGCTCCGCTTGACGGAACCGGTACGCGTCTGCCTCTCCTAGGGTCCTCCCTGAGGAAGAGAGTCCATATGGGGGCACGAGCGGCTGACTGCATGTCAGCGCAAAAAGAAACCCGGAGACGCAAACGCGCCCCGGGTATGTGTACGAGAATCTTTTTGTCATGATTCTCGTCCCCACACCCCCGGAGGACTCCAAACCTGTCGCCGTACTAGGTTTCCTGGCTCCCGGATTTCCTACTTGCGAAGCCTTCCCGTCCTCGAGTTCGGACAGTGGCGTGCTATCGCTTTCGTACCGGATACAGTGGCGGGGACCGCGTCGGCCTTGAACCGACTTCCCTGCGCACAACGACTATGTGAGCGGATAGCTAGCACTTCGCGTCCGGAATGGTCAAGGTGGCGTAGCTATGGCGGGGGCGGTTTCGGCGAATAGAGTGGTCGCTCACGGCGTTGGTCGTGCGGTCTTGTGCGTCGTCTTTTTGTCGTGTCTGGTGGCCGCACCGGTTGCGGCTGCGGGCGCCGAGCGGGTTGTATCTCTGGCTCCATCGATCACGGAGATTGTCTTTGCGTTGGGCGCGGGTGATCGGCTGGTAGGTGTCTCGAGCCATTGCGATTACCCCGAGGCGGCGAAAAGGATCGATCGCGTTGGGACGTTCTTGCAGCCCAACCTCGAGGTAATCTTAGCGAAGCGATCGGACTTGGTATTGGCAGTGCCGAGCCCGGAGAATCGTTCGGCGGTCGAGTCACTGCGTGAGTTTGGCGTTACCGTGCGCGTCGTCGATCCGGGATCGATCGCAGACGTGTTTCGCACCATCGAGGTCGTGGCGAAGGACTTAGATGTAGTCGAAGCCGGGGCGCGGTTGCTCGAGGGGATACGCGCGGATCTTGCTGTCTTGGATGCCCGCGTAGCCAACCTCGAGCGGCGGCGCGTTCTCATGGTGGTAGGGCGGCGACCGTTGATAGCGGTCGGGGCGGGGACATTTCAACACGAATTGATCCAACGCGCGCGCGGTTTGAATATAGCAGCGGACGCGGGTGGGTCGTGGCCGCACCTCAATATGGAACATGTTCTCGCACGTGCCCCTGAGGTGATTATCGATAGTGGCATGAGTTCGAGCGATGCCAGTGCGGGGGTGACTTTCTGGAGCCCGTACACTTCGATCCCAGCGGTCAAGGGCGGGCGCGTCTTCGGGGCTGGGCGATTTGACTTACTGCGGCCTGGGCCCCGACTGGCGCAGTCGCTCGAGACCGTAGCGCGGTTCATTCATCCAGAAGTGTTCTCGCCGGCGCCGTGACGAACTGTTTCTCTTCGGAGCGAGCGCGATGACGACGCATTCGCGATTGACACGCCAGCGTTTCGCAGTGGTGATATCGTGTCTCTCCGTACTACTCGTGTGCAGCGTCCTTGCCTGTGCAATGATCGGTCCGGTTCGGATCAATCTTGCGGAAGTGTTCTCGCCGGGTGTGGAGGCAACGATATTGTTTCGAGCACGGCTGCCGCGTGTGTTGTTGAGTGTTGCGGTTGGAGCTGCGCTGGCGATGGCCGGCACCGTGTTGCAGGCTCTGTTGCGCAATCCGTTGGCGGAGCCACACATCCTCGGGGTGTCGGGTGGCGCCGCGTTTGGTGGTGTCCTCACTCTGTTCTTTGCCGATCAGACGATGTTGCCGGCGTTCCTCGTGACTCCGGTCGGTGCGTTCGCCGGCGCGCTGGCGGCAATGCTCGCGGTCTATCGCCTTGGGACGGTTCACGGGAAACTTCAGCCTTACACATTCTTGTTGGCGGGAGTCGTGTGTAACGCGTTCACCGGTGCGCTGATCATGGCGGTCAACTCCATGGCGGACTTGTTTCAGACCCACGGTATCTTGTTTTGGTTGATGGGGAGCCTCGCTACGACCAGTTACCCTTTGGTTGCCGCCAGTTTCGTCTACGTCCTTCTCGGTGGTGGGCTGTTGCTGCGCGAAACGCGATCGCTCAATGCGCTGAGCTTGGGGGAAGAGAGTGCGACGCAGCTAGGCGTCGACGTAGCGGCGGTGCGGCGTCTTTGCTTCGTCGTGGTTTCGCTCCTGGTCGGAGCCGGTGTCGCGGTCAGCGGCATGATCGGTTTTGTCGGGCTCATCGTGCCGCATGTGACGCGGTTGCTGTTCGGTCCGGATCACCGATTGCTGTTGCCCGCGTCGGCGTTGGTCGGAGGAGTTTTCCTGGCCGGCGCCGACACATTGGCTCGCAGCGCAACCGGCGCCGCAGAGATTCCGGTCGGTGTCGTTACAGCACTGTGTGGAGGTCCGTTCTTTGTCTATCTGTTGCGGCGCAAGGGTGGACAGGACTTCGGAATATGAGCGTTCGACCGGTGCTTGGAGAGTCGGTTCGCGTCGCCGATCTGTCGTTTGGGTATCATCGCGAGGACGTTGTGCAAGGCGTCTCGTTCACGGCCAAGGCCGGAGGTTTCCTCGGCATCATCGGTCCGAATGGATCCGGCAAGTCGACTCTTCTGAAATTGATGAGCGGCGTCGAGAAGCCGCGAGGCGGCAGCGTCGAGGTTGCCGATTTTGATATTGCGACGAGGTCGCGTCTGGAATTGGGGCGTCACATTGCGGTGGTTCCGCAGGAGACGACCATGGCATTTCCCTACACCGTACTCGAGATGGTGCTCTTCGGGCGCACCCCTCATTTGTCGGGCTTTGCGTTCGAGAACGATCGCGACGTCGACGTCGCGCGCTGGGCACTCGATCGAACGGCAACGTCACACCTGGCGCAGCGTCCGGTCACCGAGCTCAGTGGCGGTGAGCGCCAGCGCGTCGCGCTGGCGCGGGCGCTTGCGCAAGAGCCTCGTGTCCTATTGCTGGACGAACCCAGCGCGTTTCTCGACATCCGTCATGAGGTCGAGATGTATGACTTGCTGCGCGAACTCGCCAACGAGGGCATGACGATCGTCTCCGTGTTGCACGATCTCAACCTGGCGGCACTTTACTGCGAGCACATCGTCCTGCTGTCCGACGGTGCGGTCTATCGGCAGGGGCGTCCGGAGGAAGTGATGAACTACGAAAACCTGACCACGGTGTACGGGACTGAGATCTACGTTTCTTTGAATGACATCACCGGAACGCTCAATATTTTGCCACTCGATGTCACTCATCGAGCGCAGTTGGCGGCCCGCCGTGCTGAGGGCGAAGGTGAAACATGAGTCAATCCAATAGCTTGAAGGGTTCTAGGAGTAGCATGTCTAATTCGGGCAATGAGGGGTGGTCGGCCGGCAGAGTGACGGGCCGGTTTTCCGCAAGCCATTGAAAAAACGCCGATTTGACTACGTTTTTACCCTGTGTTAGCTGCCGGGAAGGGGTTGAGGTTCGTGGATTCCATGTACTTTCAGTTTGCAAATGTTCTGATCTTTGTCGCTTTGGCGGTGGGGCTGGTCGCGTTGATGACGGGACTGAGCTGGTTGCTGCGTCCGAACAACCCGGAACCGGGCAAGATGTCCACGTACGAGTGTGGAGAGCCTCCGACCGGCGGAGCGTGGATCAACTTCAACATTAGATTCTATCTCGTGGCACTGATCTTCGTAATTTTTGACGTCGAAGTGGCCTTCATTGCGCCGGTTACCGTGGTTTACAAGAACTGGGTAGAGCAGGGGCTGGGGCTGTTCGCGTTTACCGAGATCGCCATTTTTCTGACCATCTTGTTTGTCGGGCTCATCTACGTTTGGGCCAAGGGCGACCTCGAGTGGGTCAAGCGCGTCGCGCCTTCGTCGGATCAGGATTCACCCGATATGCGCGAAGCCGCCTGACCGCGAGCAACGTTCGTTAAGGAGCTCTCATGTCGCTGGTCAACTCGTTTTCGCAGGGAGTCGTCACGACGACGGCCGACCAGTTTCTCAACTGGACTCGAAAGTCGTCGGTGTGGTGGATGCTGTTCGGTCTCGCTTGTTGTGCGATCGAGCTGATGCAGACCCAAGGGCCGCGCTCAGATGTCGATCGGTTTGGGGCAGCGCCGCGCGCCTCACCGCGACAGTCGGACCTGATGGTCGTGGCAGGTACGTTGACACTAAAAATGGCACTACGTACCAAAGTGCTCTACGACCAGATGCCGGAGCCGCGTTACGTGATTTCGATGGGCGCGTGCGCCAGCTGCGGTGGACTGTTCCAGTTGGCCTACTCGGTTTGCGACGGAGTGGACAAGGTGATTCCGGTCGATGTGTATGTGCCGGGTTGTCCGCCTCGACCCGAGGCTCTGACCGAAGGGATTCTCAAGCTGCAGGAAAAGATGATGACAGAGACCTGGCTGGTAAAACGTCCGACTGTCGAAGCGCACGCCTGACGCGAGGGTCTTGATCAATCATGGAAGCAGCAGAGATTCACGCCGCCCTGCGCGACAAGTTCAGCGACAAGATTTCCGCGACGGACGAGGCCGCGAAGGATCCGTCTGCGGTCGTGGATGGGGCAGCGATCCGTGAGATTTGCGCGTTCTTGCGCGACGATGAGCGACTACGGTTTGATGTTCTAAATAACCAGACCGGGGTCGACTACAAGGCCGAGGGGTACATCGAGGTTGTCTATCACCTCTATTCCTATGAGTATCGGCATGGCGTTGTGCTCAAGGCGCGGGCGAACCGCGACGAACCGGTACTTCCTTCTGTCGAAGAAGTTTGGAAGGCGGCCAACTGGCTCGAGCGCGAGATCTACGACTTGCTCGGAGTGAAGTTTTTGGATCACACCGATCTGCGACGGCTGTTGATGCCGGAAGATTGGGTGGGTTACCCACTGCGCAAGGACTTTGTTGAACCAGAAGAATATCACGGCATCAGCACGACGCGTGAAAGTCTGCTGCGATAGGACATGAGAAAAAGATGAGTATCGCAGGTTTCGAAGTCGAGGTGGATCGGGGCAGGGGTCTCGAAACCGAAGAGATGACCCTCAATATGGGTCCGCAGCACCCGTCGACGCACGGAGTCTTGCGTTTCGTGGTCAAGGCCGACGGTGAGATCATGCGTCGGGCCATCCCGGATGTTGGCTATCTCCACCGTTCGATCGAGAAGATTTCGGAGAAGGTCGGATATCACGGGTTCATGCCATACACCGACCGTGTGGATTACGTGGCGGCTATGTTCTGCAATCAGGGCTGGGGGATGGTCACCGAGAAGTTGGCCGACATTGAAGTTCCCAAGCGTGGTGAGTACTGCCGGGTCATTGCAGCCGAGCTCAATCGTATTTCCAGTCATCTCCTGTCAGTCGGTACGATGATCTTGGATATCGGGGCGATCACTCCGTTTTTCCACGCATTTCGCGAACGGGAAAAAATCAATGATCTTCTGGAAGAGTTGTGCGGAGCAAGGCTGACGTATAATTACATGCGGATTGGCGGCGTCGCTTGGGATCTGCCTCCTGGTTACGAGGAGAAGGTGCTCGCTTTCTTGTCCCAGTTCGACCGCATGCTCGAAGAGTATGACGACTTGGTCACGTCGAATAAGCTCTTTCGTGCGCGGTGCTCTGGTGTAGCTGCGATCTCTCCGGCGGACGCCGCCGCCTATAATCTGGTCGGGCCGAATCTTCGCGCTTGCGGGGTTCGTTATGATGTACGGCGGGACGAGCCCTACTCCGTCTACCCGGAGCTCGAGTTCGACGTTCCTGTGGGTACGGGCTCTGCGGGCGCCGTGGGTGACAGCTTCGATCGCTACCTGGTGCGGATCTTGGAGATCAAAGAGAGCATCAAGATTTTGCGACAGTGCTTTCAACAGATTCCGGACGGGCCGGTCGTCGCCAAGGTGCCGCGCAAACTGAAACCGCCGGCTGGTGATGTGCAGATCCGTGTCGAGAGTGCTCGCGGCGACATGAGTTGGTATGCGGTGAGCGACGGTTCGGAGTTCCCGTATCGATGTAAGGTTCGCACCGGGTCGTTTGCGGCAATGGGGATGATTGAAGAGTTGAGTAAGGGGTTGATGCTCGCGGATTTGGTTACTGTAATCGCGAGCCTCGATATTGTCGCGCCAGAGGTCGATCGCTGAGGCGTGGATTCTTTCTCGGGCGGGGTGGGGTGCTGGAGGTTGGGCGTAGTCGTCCAACCCCGTCTGTGGAGTGGGGACAACTGAGATGTTGCAACAGTTTCTCGATAGCTTGATTGCGGATGGCACTCTCGGCGGGATGCCGCGGGACGTGGCCTATCTGATCGGGATGTTGGGTGCGGGAGCGCTGGTTGTATTTGGGTTCGTCCTCAATATTTCCGGCGTCACGACCTTCGTCGAACGCCGGGTGTGGGCGCGCATTCAGTCACGCATCGGACCGAACCGGGTCGGCCCCCAAGGTATTCTCCAGTGGCTGGCCGACGGCATCAAACTGTTGATGAAGGAAGAGGCGATTCCGTTCGCTGCAGACTCGGCGCTTTTTAAGTTGGCGCCTTTCGTTGTGACGGTTGGTTTCATTACCGCTTTCGTCGCGGTGCCGTTCAGCAGCGCGTTAGTCATCGCGGACCTGAACCTCGGTATCCTCTATATTACCTCAATGACGTCGCTGGTCGTCGTCGGCATCATGATTGCCGGCTGGGCGTCGAATAATAAGTGGTCGCTCATTGGGGGGATCCGCGCGGCGGCGCAGATCGTTAGCTACGAGATCCCCGCGGCGCTCAGCATTTTTACGGTGATTCTGATCACCGGCACTCTCAGTATGCAGGGCATTATCCAACAGCAGGGATGGGGGCCGTGGGACTGGTTCATCTTCCACAGTCCGTTCACCTTCGTTGGTTTTTTCATTACGTTCGTTTCGCTCTTGGCTGAGGGGAACCGAACTCCATTCGATCTACCGGAGGCTGAGTCCGAGCTCGTCGCCGGCTTCGTCACCGAGTACAGCGGTGCGCGCTACCTGTTCTTCTTTTTGGTCGAGTGGGGAAATCTCTACGTCATCAGCGCCATCCTCGTGACACTCTTCCTTGGCGGCTGGCAGGTGCCGATGATTCCGGGCCTTGCCGAAAGTCCGTTCTGGCTCAACCTCACGCAAGCTGTGACGTTTATTGTCAAGTCGTATGCCGGTGTGATCACCATGATGTGGATCCGCGCGACCTTGCCGCGGGTCCGGGTCGATCAACTCATGAGCACTTGCTGGAAGTACCTGCTACCGATTGCCTTCGTGAATTTCATGGGCACCGCGCTTTGGGTTCTCATTTGGCCAGAAGGCTTTCGCTTTGCTGAACTCGCACTGACCCTGCTGGGCTTTTCGATGGTCGTATACTTTTTCTATCGCGTCGTATTCCACCTCCGCCGTTCGGGCGCGGAACTTACATTTTCGCCACTTTCGTAGGGAATCTAGGAGTTCAGGGTGATCCGATGGTAGGTGGTTTCAACGCATACTTTAGCAACATCTTCGAGGTTGCTTCGACGGTCTTTGAGGGGATGGCGGTGACGTTCTCGCACTTCGTGCGGAAGCCGACCACGATCCAGTACCCAGACCGGATGGCGATTCGCGTGCAGGACACCTTGCCGTACCGCTATCGCGGCATCCTCGAAGTGGACCTCGAGATCTGCACGGGTTGTCTGGCGTGTGAGCGCGCGTGTCCGATCGACTGCATCGTCATCGACGCCAAGAAGGACAAGTCGACGAAGAAGATGATGTTGAATCGCTTCGACATCGACATCGCCAAGTGCATGTACTGCGGTCTCTGCAGCGAACCTTGCCCGACGGGGTCGATTCACCACACACCTGAGTTCGAGGGCGCCGATTTCTCTCTCGAGAGCATGATGCGCCGCTTCGTCAAGCAACCGGTGGCGGCCTACAAGCCGAAGAAGGTGGAGGACGACCCGGAGGTCGCACCGATTCTCGAGCGCGGCATGCGTTACCTCGACGAGTTCGCCGATCCGGCCGGGAAGACGGGAACGGATTCATGACGGAATTCTCCATGTTCCCGGTGGTGTTCTACCTGATGGCGGCGATCACAGTCGGCTCCGCTTTCGGGGTGGCGTTCACCAACAACATCTTCTACTCGGCGATCGCTCTAATGTTCACGTTGCTCGGCGCCGCGGGGCTCTATGTCATGTTGGCCGCCGACTTCGTTGCTGTCGTCCAAGTCTTCGTCTACGTCGGCGGTATTTTGGTTCTGACGCTGTTTGCGATCAACCTCACCAGTCGAATCGGAGACGTCAGCGTCTCGAATCGGTCGCTGGGGCGCTTCCCGTCGTTTTTGGTTCTCGGGTTGATCGGATATTCGATGGTGCGGGCGATTCGAACGGCGGCGTGGAATGTCGTCGAAGTCGGAGATCCTGTGCCGACGATCGAGGCGATCGGGGATGCGTTCTTGACCCAGTACATCCTGCCGTTCGAGCTCGCTTCGCTCGTGTTGTTGGCAGCGTTGGTCGGGGCCGTGGTGTTGTCGAGAAAAGAGCTGAAGGAAGTGCGGGGGTGATGGAAATCGGCCTGACTCACTTTTTGGTTGTCAGCACGATGGTGTTCCTTGCGGGACTCTTCTGCGTTCTGACGCGACGCAATGCGATTGGTATCTTGATGGGCGTTGAGCTCATCTTGAACTCGGCCAATCTCAACTACTTGGCGTTCTCGCGCTATAGCTCAGTCAACTATGACGGCCAGATGTTCGCCATTTTCGTGATCATGCTGGCGGCGGCGGAAGCGGCGATCGGCCTCGCCATCGTTCTCGGCATTTACCAGACCTTCCACACGATCGACGTGGAAGCCACAGACACACTGCGACTCTGACCGGTTATGCAAGAAGTTGTGCACACGGCGACCCACGCGGTCACCGTCCATACTGTTAGCTACCTGCGCTGGATCCCGTTGCTGCCGCTCCTCGGCGCGATCGTCAACGGGTTGGGCGGAGTTTGGATTCAGAAACACCTTGGCAAGAAAGTCGTAGGCGTCATTGCCTGTGCAATGCCGGCCCTAGGATTTGTTCTGGCCTTGCGTGCGTTCGTAGACTTGGTCGGCTTGGAATCCTCTGAGCGGATCTTGCTCGACACGGTGTTTCCCTGGATTCACGTAGGCATCTTGAACGTCGACGTAGCCTTCCAGGTTGATCCGTTGTCGGCAGTGATGATTTTGATCATTACCGGCGTCGGCGGGCTGATCCATCTTTACTCGATGGGTTACATGGACGACGAACCTGCGTATTGGCGGTACTTTGCCTACCTAAACCTGTTTACCTTCGCCATGTTGACCCTGGTGCTTGGCGACAACCTGCTGTTGATGTTTGTCGGTTGGGAGGGTGTCGGTCTTTGCTCGTATGCACTGATCGGGTTCTGGTTCTCCGAATGGGCGAATGCTTCGGCCGGATCGAAGGCGTTTATCGTCAACCGTGTCGGCGACTTCGGCTTCATGTGCGCCACGTTCCTGCTGTTTTGGTCGCTCGAAGGGGTCGATCATCCGACTCTGGTGTTTCGCGAGATCACCCAATACGCACCGCTCCTGGAGGGACACGTCTTTTGGGGCGTTAGTACGGTCACTCTGATCACCATGCTGATGTTTGTCGGCGCCACTGGTAAGTCAGCGCAGATCCCGCTGTACGTCTGGTTGCCGGACGCCATGGCTGGCCCAACTCCTGTTTCTGCCCTGATTCACGCCGCCACGATGGTCACGGCCGGCGTCTACATGATTGCCCGATTGAGTGTCTTATTCGACATGGCACCGATGACCGGAAACGTCATTGCCACGGTTGGCGCTGCGACGGCTTTCTTTGCGGCGACGATTGGGACGACGCAATTCGACATCAAGAAGGTGTTGGCGTATTCGACCGTATCGCAGCTCGGATTCATGTTCATCGCAATGGGTGTCGGTGCGTATGCGACCGGCGTGTTTCACTTGATGACGCACGCGTTTTTTAAGGCGTGTTTGTTCCTTGGGTCGGGAAGCGTGATTCACGCGATGCATCACGAACAAGACATGCGAAAGATGGGCGGTCTCAAGAAATGGATGCCGATCACCTATCTGACGTACTTGATTTCGACCTTCGCGATTGCGGGATTCCCGCCTTTTTCGGGGTTCTTTTCCAAGGACGAGATTCTCTGGAAGGCTTTTTCCGGTGACCACAAGATCGTTTGGTTTGTCGCGGTATGTGCCGCTGCGATGACTGCGTTCTATATGTTTCGATCTGTGTTCATGACCTTCTGGGGCGAGAACCGCTCTGACGCACACACCCGCGAGCACCTCCACGAATCGCCGTGGTTGATGACCGTGCCTCTGGGGGTGTTGGCCTTCCTGGCGCTGTTCTCCGGCTTCCTCAATATTCCTCATGCACTCAAGGGAGGGGCAAACTTCGATGCCTGGTTGGCACCCGTCGTGGAGCATGGTGGTCACGGCGGACATGGCGACGCGCACCATTTTGACATCGTTGAGTACTTGTTGATGGGTTTCTCCGTATTGGTTGCGTTTGCCGGCGCATGGTTGGCGTACGCAATGTACGTGACCAAGAGTATCGCGCCCGAGCGTTTCGCGGATATCGCCGCCGGCCGCCCTTATCGAACCATCTTCAACAAGTACTATGTCGACGAGTTCTACGATGCGGTGGTAATTCGAGGTGTCATGGGTCTGGCGGGTATTTCGTCGTGGTTCGATTCGAATATTGTCGATGGCATCGTCAATGGCGCTGCCTGGGTCGTTCGGATGCTGTCTCAACTTTACGGTCTCATCGATCACTACATCGTCGACGGTGCTGTCAACGGTGTGGCGACGGTGACCAGTTTCGTCGGTGGCCGCGTACGCCGTCTGCAGACGGGTAATATCAACGCATATCTCTACGTCATCGTTCTTGCCTTTGTGGGCATGATGGTGGCGCGGATCTGGTAAGGGTCGCCGAGCGCGACGCGCTTCTGCCCTCAAGTTTTGGAGAGCACTGAATGAACATCTTGACACTGATGACTTTCATCCCCGTCGTTGGGGCGATCGTGATCCTCTGCTTGCCGCGCGACAAAGATAACTGGGCGCGGTGGGGCGCGGTGGTGACGACGGCCATCCCACTAATGATGGCGGTTTCGTTGTTCATCAACTTCGACCGTACCCAGGACGAAGGGTTCCAGTACGAGGTCATTGCCAACTGGATTCCGTCTTTCAATATTCAGTATCACGTTGGTGTCGACGGTATCTCGATCACCATGGTGCTGCTCACAGCGTTATTGAGCTTTCTGTGCATTTTCGCATCTTGGGGTATTACCAAGGCAGTGAAGGCCTACTTCGCACTTTTTCTATTGCTCGATGCCGGGATGATGGGAGTGTTTGTCTCGCTCGACTTCTTCCTGTTCTTCGTTTTCTGGGAAGTGATGCTCCTCCCGATGTATTTCCTGATCGGCATCTGGGGTGGCCCGCGTAAGGAATACGCGGCGATCAAATTCTTTCTCTATACGCTGCTCGGTAGTGCGCTGATGCTCATTTCGATCTTGGCGCTGTACTTCAACACGACTGATCCGCTGACTATGACGAACACCTTCGACATGGTGATGATGATGGATCAGGCGAATCACTCGGAATGGCTGCGCGGCGGGCAGATCTTCGGACAGTCGGTTCCGTTGGTGATTTGGACGGCGCTGTTTATAGGCTTCGCCATCAAGATTCCGGCGTTTCCGTTTCACACATGGCTGCCCGACGCGCACGTTGAAGCGCCGACTGCGGTCTCGGTGATTCTTGCCGGCGTCCTATTGAAGATGGGTACGTACGGAATTCTGCGGATCAATTTTCCGATGTTCCCGGAAGCCACCGCCCAGCTCGCGTTCTATTTTCTCGCGGCGGTCGGCGTCGTCAATATCGTCTACGGTGCGCTGTGCGCGATGGCCCAAACCGACTTGAAAAAATTGGTCGCCTATTCATCGGTCTCCCATATGGGTTACGTCATGCTGGGTATGGCCTCGTTCACCGAGCAGGGGATCAATGGTGCCGTCCTACAGATGTTCAACCACGGCACGGTCACGGCGATGCTCTTCCTCTTGGTGGGCGTGATTTATGACCGAGCTCACCACCGGAATATCGACGGGTTTGGTGGCTTGGCCGGGGTCATGCCGGTTTATACCGGTTTCGTTGCCATTGCGTTTTTTGCCGCTCTCGGCTTGCCCGGGCTATCGGCGTTCATTTCCGAGGCGCTCGTGTTGCTCGGCTCGTGGCAACAGAATCCGATGCTGACGATGATCGCGGCGCTCGCCGTGATCCTGTCGGCTGGTTACATGCTCTGGGCCCTGCAGCGAATCTGGTTGGGCCCGCTCAACGAGAAGTATGCCGACATTGAAGAGATCAATCGGCGTGAGATCTTCACTTTGGTGCCGCTGGCGGCGTTGGTCATCTACTTGGGAATCTACCCGACGGCGGTCTTGGACCTGATGGGCGCTTCGCTCAACAGCCTGAACGGCGTTGTTTCCAAGTTCCTCTAAGAAGAGAATCCGAGAAAGCGACAAATGGATCTGGCCCCAGTCGAGAGCCTTGGTTACTTCGTCCCTGAGTTGATCCTCGGGGTGGCTGTCATCGGAACGATCCTTGCGGACCTGCTCGTCCGTCGCAAGGAAGTGTTGGCCGTCGCCGCCCTCGTAGCGGTGGTGCTATCGATGCTCGCGTCGGTTTTGATGCTGGCGGATACGCCGGATACCACGCTCTTCAATCGGATGATCGTGCACGATCAGTTCTCGCTGTACTTCAAAATCATCTTTGGGTTAGCGGCATTTGCGACGATCTGGATGTCGATGGACTCGCGCGAGGTCGACCAGGTGTCGCAAGGCGAGTACTACGCGCTGCTTCTGGCCTCGACTTTGGGGATGTACTTCATGGCGACGTCGACGAACCTGTTGATGTCGTACCTGGCTTTGGAGTTCGTGAGTCTGACGTCCTACGTGTTGACCGGGATGTTGCGGAATAACCGCCGTTCGGGAGAGGCTTCGCTCAAGTACCTCATCTACGGCGGGGTTGCCTCTGGAACGATGATTTACGGCATGAGCTGGATCTTCGGCCTTGCTGGAACCATGGACTACGCTGGCATCAACGAAGCTCTGACGACGAGTTCACCTGCTAGCTCGCTGGCGCTGTTCATTGGTGTTGTGCTGACCCTGTCGGGTCTCGGCTACAAGATTGCTGCGGTGCCGTTTCACATGTGGGCGCCAGATGTCTACACGGGCGCGCCGATTCCGATCACGGCCTTCTTGTCTGTTGGATCGAAAGCGGCTGGCTTTGCGCTCTTACTGCGATTCTTCTACCCGGCACTGTCGAGCCTCGGCGATGATGGACAGTGGCAGGCTCTTGGCGGGGCTGGCTGGCCGCAGATCATCCTGGTGCTGAGCATGTTGTCGATGACGATTGGCAATCTGGCCGCCTTGCAGCAGGACAACATCAAGCGTTTGCTGGCGTATTCTAGTGTTGCCCATGCGGGGTACATGCTCATGGGGCTGGTCGTGCTGAGCGACGAGGGGTTGCGCTCGGTCCTTTTCTACCTGGTCATGTACTACATGATGAACATCGGTGCCTTCGCGATCGTAATGTTGGTTGCGAACGCGACCGGGCGTGAGGACTTCGACAGTTTTCGCGGCCTGGCTTGGCGCGGCGGAGCACTGCCCGCGGCAGCCATGGCGGTGTTTCTGTTCTCTCTAGCCGGAATCCCGCCTTTCGCCGGATTCATCGGCAAGTTTTATCTTTTCGCCGCGGTCATTCGAGCTGAGATGTACACGCTTGCTTTGGTGGGCGCACTCAACAGTGTGGTGTCGCTCTACTACTACGCGCGCATCGTCCGGGCCATGTTCCTCGACGAACCAGATGGCAGCGAAGAGACCGTCAGCCTCGACTGGTCGACCGGTGGGTTGGTGGCAGTCTTGACGGTTGGGACCGTGGTATTCGGGCTCTACTGGACACCCGTGATCGGCCTGGCCGATCGCTCTGTACGGTTCTTTCTCGGTTGATCCGGGGGTCGCCGGGTTAGCTTCGCTGGTCGGCTGTCTTTTGCACTTCGCTTCCGGCCGCACTCTGCGCAGACGGCAAGACACTGAGAACCGGCTCCCCGTCGAGATCGATCATCTGGCCATTGCGATCAACGCGGAAGCGGTGGCCACCCCAAACGACCGTGTCGCCGGCAAAGGCCATCAGCCACAGAGCGTCGAAGAGTAGGTCTTTGATCGGAACCATCAGCATGGCGGTCCAGCTCGTCTTGGTGCGCAGGTGACGCCAGGATAGCGAAATAGCGGAGGCGTAGCGCACTGCCAGGGCGGCCCCGCTGATCAGGCAGGAGAGCGGCGAAAACGCGTGGTAGAGGACGTTCAGCGTTGACCAGAGTGTGCCGTGGGTCAGGATGCTGCCGAAGTAACCGGCGGGTCGGCAGATGCGATAGGTGCGCGCCCAGCGAAGCTGGTGGTCGAAGAGTCGGCGCCAGTTTCCCAAGGCCAGGATCGTGTCGACCACGACATTGGTGACGATCAGGTCGTAGCCCTTCTGGGAGACACGAAAACCGATCTGATAGTCGTCAGCAAGGCTGTTGACGATTGGACTGAACCCCCCGATCTCGTCGAGAATCGATCGGCGAATGGCGATCGTGGCGCCGAATGCGTAACTCGACTTCTCGACTTTTCGGGCAAGCATGACCAGCGCCATGAAGTCGGTGTTGATGAACAGCGACTCGATCAACGTCGGAATCCCGCCGCGATTCACAGCGCGGTATAGGCAGGTCGCAAGGCCGACGTTGGCTGGGCGAACGGCGGTATCAAGGCTGGCTAAGTAGGTTGGGCCGACGCGGATATCGCTATCGGCGATGACGATCAACTCGTGTTTGGCGCGCTCGTACATGTTGATGAGGTTTGAGACCTTGTAGTTCGATCCGTAGACGCGGTCGTCGACCACGAGTTCGAGGTCGACGTCGGGATACTCGCGTTGCAGCTTGCGAACGAGCGTACCCGCGGGGTCGGATTCGTCGGCGACTCCACAGATGATCTGATAGCGACCGTAGCGTTGCCGACACAGGGACGCGAGATTGTCGTATAGGCCGATATCCAATCCCCTCAGCGGCTTTAAGACACTGATCCCTAGTTGGTCTTCCGGCTCGGATGGTTCCTCACTGTCCGCAGCGAAAAACTCTTCGGCGGAAAACATTCCGAGCAGATAGCAGAAGGTCGAAGCGCCGAGACCCAGTGTTAAGACCCACTGGGTGAAGTTCAGGTCGGTCACGAGTTCCCACATATTACCCCCCCACGCTTCTGACCCGGCGGTCAGGGCAAGGCCCAAAATAAAGCGGTAGAGCCCTGCACACCGCACAATTTCCGTTCCTAGTTGTCGGAAAGTCCGTACACTGAATACGCGGCTTGTGTCAAATTTGCCGCTGGATCAGGACCTTGGCGTTGACTGAGGTTGCTTGCCGACATAGTTCCGGGGCCGGTGAGCCTAAGAGGAGACGGCATGGCAAAGGTCAAGATTTACCACAACCCGCGCTGCTCGAAGAGCCGTGCGACACTGGAACTGTTGCGTGAGCGGGGTGTCGAGCCGGAGATCGTCGAGTACCTCCAGACGCCGCCTTCGGCGCAGGAGCTCGATTCGCTGTTGCGCATGTTGTCGCTCGAACCACGAGATCTAGCGCGCAAGAACGAGCCGGCTTACAAGCAGGCTTCGATCGACGATCCACAGCTGTCGCGGCTCGAGGTCATCGACCGCATGGTCGCCAACCCCGTCGTCATTGAGCGCCCGGTCGTGGTCTCGGGTGGTCGGGCCGCGATCGGGAGGCCCCCCGGAAACGTATTGGCAATTCTCTAGCCCTGTCAGGCTACGTCGGTTTCCGGACCGATGGGGACGGGTAACGACTGCTCTTGCTTCACTTCGAGTTCCACTTCCACTTCGACTTGGACCGTAACAGTTTCGTCGTCATCCCAGATGATGTCTCGGTAGTGGAGATGGGCGCCGGGTATGTGGCTGTACTTGACGATTTGAAAATATGGCGACAGGTCGAAGTCGCGTGGTGTGATTAGCTTTGGGTTGCGGCGCCGAAAGTGTGCCCGCGTGCGCCGCCACTTGCGCGGCATAAAGCGGCGCAGTGGGTTTGTGTCCTGCTCGGTTGCGGAGCTCGTCACCTGCGGCAAGATCGGATAGCCGACCTGGGCCAATCCGCGTGCGATCATCGTCGAACAAATGACCGCGCGTTCGCTGTCGCGCCCGAGTGTAAGTGCCGCACTGCGCCAGCGCCGCGGGACGACGCTCACCGGAAAGAAATAGCGGGCGAGGTCGAGGATATGGCGGAGGTCGTAGCGATCGCCGATGCGGGAGCAGGCGTACTCGATCACAACTTCTGCGTCGGCACGGCTCAGTGCCTCTGGCCGGCAGATCCGAATGTTGTGCGAGGTGTATTTGCTGAGCGGGCTCGCGATTACGCCGCTGCCCTCGATGGCTTCGACCAGAAGGTGGTCGGCCTCATTGCCGAATTTTGCCCGCGCCCAGGCGGCTTCGGAGTTCGCATTCTTGACCAGCGCGTCTCCCACATAGATGGCACAGTGCGACCAAGAACTCTGTGTGAGGTAACGGATGACCTGGCTGATGCGTTGGTCACCCTCGACGAGGAGGACATCTCCCTTGCGGAGGGTCGATTTGAGGACCTCGAGATCATTCGGCACTCGAATGATGTACTCTTCGAGCGGTTTGGTGAGCAGCTTTGCACACTCCGAAACGAGTTGGTTCTTGAGTCTGGGGAGGATTTGCACAGGCATCGGTCAAGGTCCGTAATTGAAACAAATTTTAGCCGGGCTCCCGATTACATGTCTAGTGCAAAATTCATGATGCCCCGTTCTATCGCTACGGCGCGGAAACTCGTAAGTAATCCTGGGATGTCAAAGCATCATGCGAAAGTCGAATGGTGTAACGACGGCGGGTCTTTTTCCTATGATTCGTACAGTCGCGACCATCGATGGACATTTGCCAATGGGCAGATCATCGAGGCCTCGGCGGCCCCATCATTCCTCGGCGACGAGGGCCGGATTGATCCTGAGGAAGCCTATGTCGCCTCGCTTTCGAGTTGCCACATGCTCACTTTCCTGGCGATCGCGGCGCGCAAGCGGTTGGTTGTCGAGTCGTACTCGGATGAAGCGGTAGGGACCTTGGAAGAGAACGACGAAGGCAAGATGGCTGTCACTGAAGTTGTCCTGCGGCCGCGGGTCTGTTTTTCGTCGGAGACGTCGCCGAACCCTCGGGCTCTCGAAAAGATGCATGAGGCCGCCCACCAACAGTGTTTCATCGCGAACTCAGTGCGAACGGGGATTCGCATCGAATCGGTACAGTCGTGACGGCGCAGCCTCTGGATCTGTCGGTTTCTGTCGTGATCCCGACTTACAACCGAGCCGACCGTGTGGTCCATGCCGTTGCATCAGTCCTCGCCCAACGTGAGGTCGAGCCTGAAGTGATTGTGGTGGACGATGGTTCCGAAGAAGATATTGAAGTTGGCCTGGCTCCTTTTCGAGGGCGGCTGCGCATCGTGCGCCAAAAACATCTTGGGGTGTCTGCGGCTCGCAATCGCGGGGTCGCGGAGTCGTCCGGTGCTTGGATCGCGTTTCTCGATTCCGACGATGAGTGGTTGCCGCACAAGACCCTGGAGCAACTTCACTTTCACCGCGACCACCGCGAGGTTCTGGTCAGCCAAACTGGAGAGCTTTGGATTCGCGACGGAGTCCGCGTCAATCCATGTAAGCATCATGCCAAACCGAGCGGCGACATTTTTGTTCCTAGCTTGGCGCGTTGTCTAGTTTCCCCCTCAGCGGTGATGTTGCGGCGGGACCTATTCACGTCGGTTGGCGGATTCGATGAGAGCATGCCGGTTTGTGAGGACTACGACCTGTGGTTACGTCTTTCACTCGATCAAAGCTTCGGCTTGGTTGAGGAGCCGCTGATGGTCAAGTACGGCGGCCACGCAGACCAGTTGTCGAGACAATATTGGGGAATGGATCGTTTTCGTGTGCTCACGATCAACCGGCTTCTGGCCGAGGGGCGGTTGAGTCGTGTGCGACAAATGGCCGCCCAGCGCGTCCTCACCGCCAAGTGTGCGGTGCTGGCAAAAGGGGCGCGTCGTCGCGGCCGTCGTGAGGACGCGAATTCATACGAAGCCCTGGCCGGTCAATATGTCGATGGCTGACCGGCCGCTGTCGCGCTTGCGACCAGAGACTCTCGACCGGATTCGGGCGTCCGGTGCGGCTGAGGAAGCCTTGGTCGAGCTGACGACTTCACTTGGCATGAGCGACAATCAAGCCCGAGATATTCTCGACTTACTGGCTGACACCGCCGCGCGCCATCAACTCTCGATCGCCGCGGTCCTCAATTCACCCGAGCTGGCCGCAATCGTGGATCGCAAGATGGGCCGGAGCGACAAGATCAAAGTGATCAAGTCTACGCTTCGTCGATTGCGCTATCCGCAGCTCACGGCGGCGCTCGACCGCATCGATCTCCTCTCGCGGCAGCTCGAGCTTCCCGGTGGTGTGCGCGTCGAGCTGCCGGAGAACCTGGAAGGCGAGCAGGCGGTGGTGACGGTGCAAGCCGCGTCGGCGAAAGAGCTCAGGGAGCGTGTCGCGGCGCTGGCGGATTGCTTGGGGGGCGACACCCTGGACACGATCTTTGAGATCTGGAAGGGCACCGCGGAATGACCGCTGCTCAGCGAGGCTTCGAATCGGGGCCGGTGGGAGGGCGGATCTCCGCGGTCTACATTGAGGACGGCGCAGCAGATTCCGCGATTGCCCGTCGAGTCATGGATCGACTGCCCGGCGTGCCAGTTCACCATCTGGGTGCCGGCGCGCAGCCTCCGACGGTTTCATTCTCGGAGGGTAAACGGAGCCTGCACCTGAAGAAGCGCCGCGGCGGTTTTTTGGAACACTGCCCGGCCGGCACGACCGGCCTGGTTTGCTGCAACTATCTCGTCGTCAACTTTGCCAGCAACTGCCCCTTTGATTGTTCCTACTGTTTCTTGCAGGACTACCTGGCGACGAACCCTCAGTTGACTGCGTTTACGAATGTCGAGGATGGCCTGGCCGAAATCGGTCGTGCTCTGGCGAGGCATCCAACCCGACAGTTTCGCATTGGCACCGGCGAGTTGGCTGACAGCTTGGCCCTCGATCCGGTCACCGGCCTGAGCCGGATTCTCGTCCCGTTCTTCGCCGAGCATGACAATGCAGTCCTCGAGCTGAAAACCAAAAGCGACTGCGTTGACGAACTTCTCGACCTCGAGCCGCGCGGTCGGACCGTAGTCAGTTGGTCGGTCAGTCCGCGATGCGTTGTGCGCGGCGACGAGCACGGCACTGCATCACTCGGCGCGCGACTCGATGCCGCGGCGCGGGTCGCGCGAGCCGGATATCGAGTCGGCTTCCATCTCGACCCGCTGATCGAACACCAGGGCTGGGAAGATAGTTACAACGGGCTGATTGACGAAATCTTCGCGGCTGTTCGACCCGAGTCGATTGCGTGGTTCAGTGTCGGGTCCCTGCGGATGACGCGGGCTCTCCAGAGGAAGGTGCGAGCGCGACCCGCTACCTTGCCGGCTCCGTTCGCGCTCGGTGCCGAGCTCGTGGCGGCAGACGATGGCAAGATGCGTGTGTGGCGCGGCCTCCGCGTGCGCATGTACAACTTCGTCATGCAGCGGCTGGCGCAGCAAGCGGCGGAGGTTCCAGTCTACCTTTGCATGGAGGGTTCTGGGGTTTGGCAGAACACCGTCGGCGAGGCCCCCTCGGATCGCGAGGTTGCTTTGCGCGTCGTCGCGGGTGCGGCGCGGTGAGCCGCGGGAACCACTCGACGGTAGGGCAGTCGATTGGGATCTTCGACTCAGGCATCGGTGGGCTGACGGTCGTCCATGCCCTGAGCGAGATTCTCCCGGATGAGAATCTGATCTACTTCGGTGACACGGGGCGCACGCCGTATGGCACCAAGTCTCCGGACGTTGTGCGTCGTTACTCAGAAGAAAATGCACTCTTTCTGGCCGAGAAGGGAATCAAGTTGCTCGTCGTCGCTTGCAACTCCGCAAGTGCTGTAGCGATGACGCGCCTGCGAGAGGTGGTCGACGTACCCGTCGTCGGCGTCATCGAGCCGGGTGCCGCAGCCGCCGTAGCGGCGTCGCGCAATCGTCGGATCGGAGTTGTGGGAACCGAGGCGACGATTCGTAGTGGGAGCTACACGACTGCCCTGGAAACGCTGTGTCCGGAGCTTGAAATTTATACCCGCGCGTGTCCGCTCTTCGTGCCGTTGGCGGAGGAGGGGTGGGTCGACAATGGCGTCGCACGCGACACGGCTGGACTGTATCTGGCCAGTCTCAAGAATAGTGGAATCGATACCCTGGTCCTCGGTTGCACGCATTATCCACTGTTGCGCCATACCATCTCCGAGGTGATGGGGCCGGGAGTGGAGCTGATCGACTCGGCCGTGGCCACCGCGGAGTCGGTGCGCGATATTCTCGAACGAGATTCGATTCGGCGGCAAGGCGCACGCGGTTCTCGGTCCTTCTTCGTGAGCGACGCGCCGGAACGATTTATCCGTGTCGGAGCCCGTTTTCTCGGCGAGGAGGTGGATTCGGCAGTTCAGATTCGCCGACGCGCGACCACTCAGTAGGGGACGAAAGCCTGGTTGGAGGCGATGTTGCCTGGCTGCCGACGTGTTCGCTGACCGGTACCGCGAAACGGCCCGTCGGCAACGAAATTGGTCAACAAAACAGGGTGTTATCTCCGCTTCTGCCGCCAGACGCGGCTTGATCTTTCGCGCTTCCGCGGGCACCATCAACGATTGGCGTTTGGGTGCGCTCGGTTTGGCGCTTCGAGGGCGCAATCGGGCCTTTCTGATGCCCGAATCTGAAGTAGCGGGAGAGTCATGAATCGGATGTTGTTGGGCGCACTCGGCGGCTTGCTTGCGGGTGCCTTGGTTGCGGGCGGTATCGGCGCGTATTTGATGGGCGGGGTCTTGGTCGACGCCTTGATTCCCTACCTCGGTGTCGGATCGCTGATTGGTCTCATCGGCGGGGTGACCGCGGCCGATCCGAATCGGGTTCTCGGGAGTAAGAACGATCGAGAGCTGAAACGCATGCGTCCGATCCTTCTGAAGGTCAATGACCTCGAGGACGAGATCGCTGCTTTGAGCGACGAAGATCTGCGCGCCAAGAGCGTCACCTTCCGTGCTCTGGTTCAAGAAAAAAGCGCGGGCGAACGCGCTGAGCTCGAGCGATTGCGGTCCGAGCTAACCGCCGCTCATGCCCAGGGGTCGGCTGCGGTCGAGGAACTCCGCGAGCAGATCACGAAGCAGGAGAAGATTCTCTACGACGATGAGAACAGCATTCTCGACGAGATCTTGCCCGAGGCCTTCGCCTGCGTCCGTGAGGCGTCGCGGCGCACCATCGGCTTGCGCCACTATGACGTACAAATCCTCGGAGGAATGGTTCTTCACAACGGAACCATAGCCGAGATGAAAACCGGCGAGGGGAAGACCCTGGTCGCGACTCTGCCGGTCTATTTGAACGCGCTCACCGGTCGCGGCGTGCACCTGATCACCGTCAACGACTATTTGGCCCGTCGTGACGTTCAATGGATGGGACCGGTGTACCACGCCCTCGGTCTGACCGTCTCGGCCGTCGTGCACGACGAGAGCTTTCAGTTCGACCCGAGCTATATCGTCCGTGACTACCGGATGCTCAACCTGCGCCCGGTGGAGCGGCAGGATGCCTACGCTTGCGACGTGGCCTACGGAACGAATCACGAGTTCGGCTTCGACTACTTGCGCGACAATATGAAGTTCTCGCTCGAGGAGTATGTCCAGCGCGAGCTGACCTACGCCATCGTCGACGAGGTTGACAACATCTTGATCGACGAGGCTCGGACGCCTCTGATCATCTCCGGTCCGGCCGAACAGTCGACCGACAAGTACTACTCGATCAACAGGATCATCCCGCGGCTCAAGCTCGGCGCGACGACGGTTGGCGACGTGCGAGAGGAAGATCGCGCCGCCGTCGACGCACAGGGCGACTACACGATCGACGAGAAGGGGAAGACGGTTACGTTGACCGAGGCCGGCGTGGGCAAAGTCGAGCGAATGCTCAACGTCAAGAACCTCTACGATCCGACCCAGATCGATATCCTACATCACGTCAACCAGGCCTTGCGGGCCCACGCGTTGTTCAAGCGCGATGTCGAGTATGTCGTCAAAGATGGCCAGGTCATCATCGTCGACGAGTTCACCGGCCGTTTGATGCCCGGTCGTCGTTGGTCGGATGGTCTACACCAGGCGGTCGAGGCGAAGGAGGGCGTGACGATCGAGCGTGAGAATCAAACCCTCGCGACGATCACCCTGCAGAATTACTTTCGCATGTACCGCAAGCTCGCTGGAATGACCGGTACGGCGGACACCGAGGCGCCGGAATTCAAAAAGATCTACGACCTCGATGTGCGCGTGATGCCGTCGAACAAGGAGCTCGCCCGTATCGATCACCCGGATGTGGTCTACAAGACCGAGCGCGAGAAATTCGAAGCGGTGGCGGAAGAGATCGCCGATTGCCACGAGCGCGGGCAGCCGGTGTTGGTCGGAACCATTTCGGTCGAAAGATCCGAGGTGTTGGGCCGCCTGCTCAAGAAGCATCGCATCAAGCACAATGTGTTGAACGCGATCAACCACGAGGCTGAGGCGAATATCATCGCGCAGGCTGGTCGCAAGGGGGCGGTGACGATTGCGACCAACATGGCTGGGCGCGGTACCGATATCTTACTCGGCGGCAATCCCGAGTTCCTCGCACGCTCGGAGATGGAGAGCGAGTGGGTCAAGCGCTCGTCGAAGTCGCCGCAGAGTTCGATGCGCTACGAGGACGTTCTCGCCAAGCTGCGCGACGACTTCGAAGCCGCACTCGAAAAGGCGAAGAACGAGCACGAGCCGAAGTGGCAGCCGCTCGAGGAGGCCCAGTCGGCCGCCCTGGATGAGGTGACGGATGCCCATCGTCGTCACCTGGAGGCGTCGTTTTGGGGCGCTCGCCGGCAATATGAGACGTTGAAGGAGTCGGAGTCAGCGCCGCCGCAAGACACGGCGATGGCAGCAGAAGCCTACGCCGCGGCGATGGTAGAGATCGACAATGTCACGGGCCCGCACTTTGGTGAGGAAGGGCAGCAGCGCTTTGAGCGAGCGCTCGAGGACTGGTGTGGTGTGCTCCGTGAGGCCGCGGCCAGTGAAGACATCCCGGCGGCC
This sequence comes from Deltaproteobacteria bacterium, assembly GCA_029262455.1. Taxonomy (GTDB): domain Bacteria; phylum Desulfobacterota; class Binatia; order HRBIN30; family CADEER01; genus CADEER01. The sequence goes on from JAJCZJ010000086.1 coordinate 160,336, forward strand.
CGCCGGCAGCGATCCGAGGCTGCGTTCAGTCGTACCAGCCTGGAGTACGAACGCGCCCTGGTCGGCGTTTTGGGCAGCGATACCGGCCTCGACCCGTTGGAGACCGGCCCGGCCTTTGCCGCTGCCGAGCAGGCCTTCAAGGACGCCGAAGAGGCGTATAGCGAACAGCGCAAGCCGTACGAGGCGGCGGTGACCCGGGCGCGTGAATCGTACGAGCGCGAGCGTCGCAAGTACACCGATGCGATTGATCTGGTTCGTGAGCAGATGGAGGCGTCACCGGACGACTTGGGCGATCGCTACGGCGAGATCCTCGCCAAGTACGAAGCCGAGTTTGCCGATGAGAAAGCGGAGGTGCTCGAGGCTGGGGGTCTGGTGATCATCGGCACCGAACGCCACGAGAGCCGTCGCATCGACAATCAGCTGCGAGGGCGCGCCGGCCGCCAGGGTGACCCAGGGGCTTCGCGCTTTTATCTGTCGTTAGAAGACGATCTTCTGCGAATTTTTGGCGCCGACCGGATTCAAGGATTGATGGAACGCCTGGGCATGGAAGAGGGCGAGCCGATTGAGCATCGCATGATCACGCGCGCCGTGGCCAATGCGCAAGGCAAGGTCGAGGCACGCGATTTTGACGTTCGAAAGCATCTCCTCGAGTACGACGATGTCATGAACCAGCAGCGCGAGATCATTTACGGTCAGCGTCGCGAGGTGCTGAGTGGCGAGGGGTTGCGTGAGCAAGCCCTGCAGATGGCCGACTCGATGATCGACGGCATCGTCGAGGCCTACGGGTCGCCGGAAACACCGAGTGATCCCATCGACTGGTCGGCGCTCGACGATGCGCTGTTCTCGCAGTTCGGGGTTCGACTAGACCTGACCGACGAAGCCAAGGACGAGTATCGAGACGAAGAGCTCGCGAATTTCTTGACCGAGCGCTTGCACGGGTTCTACGCCCAGCGCGAGGAAGGATTTGGTCCCGAAGTCGCGAGGCAGCTCGAAAAGATCATCATGCTGCAGACCATCGATCAGCAGTGGAAGGACCACCTGCTGTCGATGGACCATCTGAAAGAAGGCATTGGGCTGCGCGGCTACGCCCAGAAGAACCCTCTCCAAGAGTACAAGAAGGAAGGGTTCTCGATGTTCGAGGCGATGGTCGAGCGGATTCACCAGGAAACAGTGCAAAAACTGTTTACGGTCCAGCTGAGCCGCGAAGAAGACCTTGGACGCCTCGAGGCGAGTCGCCGCCAGGAGTCGTCACAAATCGTCATGAGCGGAGGCGGCGAGGGCACCCCGACCGGGGCCGCCGGAGGACAAGGCGAGCCGCAACGCCAAGCCCGACCGGTGACACAGCGGCGCGACGGCGACAAAGTAGGCCGCAACGATCCATGCCCGTGCGGCAGCGGGAAAAAGTTCAAGAAGTGCCACGGCTCCTGAAAATCCAGGTCTGCGAACCCCGGGAAAGTCCCTCCTCCTTCCCTCGGGAGGGGCTAGCGCGTGGTCAAACGGTCACTGGTGCCGAAACTCGGGGCAGACGCCGCCGCCCATGAAAATCGCCACCGGCAAACCCCGCATTCGAGTCCCCGGCTACCGCTTCGGTGGCGTAGCCTGTGGACTAAAGGAGAGCGGCAAGCGCGACATAGCGCTGATCGTTTCGGACAGACCGGCGAACGCGGTCGGAGTATTCACGAAAAACCGAGTCAAAGCCGCCCCCGTACTCATCGGCCAGCGCCGACTCAAGGGCGGACGGGCGCAAGCCGTGGTCGTCAATAGCGGCAACGCCAACGCCTACACCGGGCGCGACGGGCTCGCTGTGGCGCGCAAAGTAACGCGCCGTGTCGCCCGCCACCTGTCGATCGAGGAAAGTCTGGTCATCCCTTCGTCAACCGGCCGCATTGGCGTTCAACTGCCCGTTGATACCGTCGACGCCGGCGTCGACGCCGCAATCGCTGACCTTTCCCCCGACGGATTCCACCGTGCCCTCGAGGGGATCATGACCACCGATGTCTTCCCGAAGTTTGCCAGCGAGAAGCTCAACCTCGGGCACCGCGCGATCACGATTGCCGGAATGGCCAAGGGCGCAGGCATGATCGCTCCGAACATGGCGACGATGCTGTCTTACATTCTCACCGACGCCGCAGTTGCGCGCCCAGCACTGCGCCGGGCCTTAGCCGACGCCCTCCCGGCGTCGTTTAATGCCATCGTTGTCGACGGTGACACGAGTACAAATGATACAGTCCTTCTGCTGGCCAACGGTGCTGCGGGGAACCGCCGTATCGATCTATCGTCTCGCGATTACAAGAGTTTTGCATCGGCGATAGCCAAGGTCGCAACGAAGCTAGCGCGCATGATCGTAAAAGATGGCGAAGGCGCAACCAAGCTGGTGGATGTCGTCGTCGAGGGCGCCCGCTCGGCGAAAGATGCAACGAAGGTAGCCGACGCGATCGCCCGCTCGCCGCTGTGTAAGACTGCTTTCTATGGCAACGACCCGTACACCGGACGGATTGTTTGTGCGGCGGGTTACAGCGGAGCTGTGTTCAATCCGGACAAGATCGATGTCTATCTGAACGACGTCCAAGTGGTCGAACGCGGAGTCGAGATCGTCAGCCGGGTCGAAAAGCAAGCTGCACGGGTCACGCGAAAACCCGAGTTCACCGTAAGATTGGACCTCCATGCCGGGCGCGGCCGGGCGATGCGAATGGCCAGCGACCTCACTGTCGACTACGTGCGTTTCAATTCCGACTATCGCACTTGAGCAACACGACTCCGGGTCCCCACCAAGAAAAGTGAGAGCTTTTTTGAAAGCTCCTCGGATGAAAGGCGCGTGCACCGGACGACGTGCGTCGTCTAGCGGAGCTCGCCGATAACCTTCTTTAGCGAAACCTCGTTTTAAGAGGAATTGTTAAGCCGGTTTTAACATCGTTAAACCGGTCACGGTGTCCAACGCGGTGAGGTAATTTGGTCGATAGGCGTGTTCCCGCTTGGAGAACTTGCGTTCACCTCGCCTCTTTCAATGACTTCGGCTTGTCGTTGGTGAAAGAGGCGACGCCCAGCCCGACGGCGCACCTACTCCCCTGAAGCAAACAGCGTAGTGCGGAAACTTTACAGTTTAATTCATGCTCCAGCGCAGAGTGAAACGCGTCGATCTGTCGACAGCGGAGAACTCTTTCTTGACATAGCGTAACGCAGGGCACTAGGACTCGGGGTGTGCCGTTCAGTTTCGAAACCTACAGGAGCAACCGTTGTCGGGGATGACACGAGGATCGATATTCCGAGGTCCCAACCCATTAGCATCCGGGGCGGGGGTTGGTGTGCGTTTGGGTCGGTCGCTGGGACGTATGCTGATCGAGCTGATTTTCGTAGCCCTCGCATTCACAGGTGCTGCTGCAGCTCTTGGTCTGAACGGGGTAGAGATGGATGCCGCCTTGCCCAACTCTACCAACGCGGTCCGATGTTGTGGAGATTGCAACGACGACGGGGCCGTCGGTGTCTCGGAGCTGGTTTCCTTGGTACGGGACGCACTCGGCTTGGAGACTGAAGCCGAGTGCGAGTTCGGCCGCATCGGTAACTGCGGCCAGTTCCCTGGCCAGGCAGTGGCATCGATGGCGAACTTTCAGACTGCGATCGTCCGGTCTTTGCGCGGATGTGAGGGGTGCCCGCTGTATTTCGGCAAGGGCGATTTTGGTTCAGGGTGTGCCTTCCGCGGACATATCGAGCTGACCGACGGCCGCAAGCTGCCAGCTGAGATGCGCGTCAACGAAGTTTCCATCTTTCTTGTACTGACGGAGGCGGAAGGCGGTCTCACCGTACTATTTAACGATGTCGTTCTGTTCGGCGCTCCGACCCCGACTCCTAGGGTTCGGCCAGGGCGCGATCTTGTAGGCGAATTCCGGATTGGCCCGGAAGACGTCCTGCAGTTTTCGAATGGTCGCCTGGAGATCGGGGATGATGGAACGACGATGACTTTGGCTCTAGAGACACCACGCTTCGGGGTCAGGCGAATTGCAGCAACGTACGATCGTAAATGCGTTTGGGCAACCATTGGACGAGGGGGATGTCAATGAAACTGGGATACAAAGTGTTTTGCTTTCTTGGTTTTTTCGTAGGAGCGGCGTTTGCGGGGCAGGTGACCGTGATCGAAGCCGTTCCGGGTGAAACCCTTCCTGTAGAATCGGAAGAGGGGAGTCGTGGCCAGACCGAGGTTCGGGTCGAGGTTAGCCCGACGGGGGAGAAGCGGCACGTAATCAATCGTGAGATCGTGCACCCAGCAAAGCCCGCGACTTCCCCATTAGAGGAAGTACCCGCCGATGATTAGTCTCTTTGGGCGAAGGCTCGCGGCCGTAGCTGTCGCAGGTGTAATGACGGTCGGGTTGGGCGACGGCAGCCGCTCGCACGCGCTGGACATTCAGGTGATATTTACTGAGGTCCTTGGGGGGACGGGGACGGGTTTCGACGACCCTGCCTTGGGACCGCAGCGTCAGTCGACCTTCCTAGCCGCCGCGCAGTTTTGGGCTGACAGCCTCCCGGCAGTGTCAGGCGCCGCCCCCGTCAAGATACAAGGCGTGTTTTCATCCGCAGCGTTCTCCCTATGTGGCGCACTCGGAAAAACCTCGACATTGAATTGGTATGAAAGTGGAGGTGCTATTCAACTGCCACTGCCCAATGTCCTGTATCCCTCGGCGTTTGCTAAAGCTCTGGATAGCGATGTTACTCAGCTGGCCGTTGATATGCTTATCCAGTTCAATCCGTCGTATGACAATCCTCTTTGCTCGGAGGTTTGGTTCTACGGTACCGACCCGACCAATATCCCTTCCAACGGATACTACTTTTACGACCTGGCGTTGCACGAAATCGCCCATGGCTTGGGAATCAACACGAATATCAACGCCGATGGATCTTGGGACAGTGGGATCGCGGATGTCTATTCGACTCTAGTATGGCGCGACGCTCTCCAACTGGTCTTAACGGACATGACGATGGCGCAGCGTGCCGAGTCCGTCGTGAGTGGCTTCAATCTCCAGTGGGTAGGACGTCACGCAACTGAGCGTGCACGGGCAGTTGTGTCATGCGGGCCGTCGTGCTCGATAACTGATGGGCAATTTCCTCTCTATGCGCCGAGTTCATTTGCTCCGGGATCTTCCATATTTCATGTGGATTTCAGCATTGAGTCGAGCGGGCTCAAGGAATTGATGGTACCCTTTTCGGTCCCTGGGACTATCAAGTCCAACGAGCTGACAGTACCGATGCTCCGCGATATGGGCTGGGCATGCGCTGGCGACTGCTCCGGTGACTTCGCGGTGTCGATAGACGAACTCGTAACTTCGGTGACCATTGCACTCAATCGAGCTCCGTTTGCGAACTGCACGGGCGGTGATGGCGACTACGACGGCGACATTTCGATCGACGACCTGGTTCGGTCGGTCAACAATGCGCTGGATGGGTGCATTCAAGGCCCGCAGACGGTGGAGGTTCCGACGGCGCAGGCTCAGGTGATCGTCGCTTCTGGCCAGGGGATAGCCGGGCAAACCGTGAGTATTCCGATCACCGTCCAAGGGCTATCTGGCGCCGGTGCTGCAGTGCAGCTGGACCTGTTTTACGCCGACACACCGTTGGATCTCGTGGGATGCACCCTCAATGTTGCGGGGGGGCAGCACGCGGTGAACCATGAGGTGATCCAGAGTATATCGGGGCAGACTCATAGTAGGATTGCGATTCACCCCGACGATCTCTCAACCGACGTGATCGCCTTTGCTGACGGTGTGGTTGCGACTTGCGATTTCGAAATCGCTTCAGGGGCCACGCCAGGTAACTATGCACTGGTCGTCGCCGACGAATCTGTTTGCGACGTCGATGGCGTTGACTTCGAGACGACGTTTGCAGATGGCCAGATCCAGGTCTGCACCGGTTGCGGGTGTGAGTAGGGGTGTCGTACCCTCAATCGCCAATTTCTCTAATTTGATTCGAATAGGAGTGTGCCGATGAAAAAACGATACGAAGCCCTCAGTGTGCTTGGTCTGTGTGCTGCCTTGGTTGCTGTTCCGATGGTCGCCGGTGCCGATAGAGGTGGCGAGGCGAGAGTGGAAGTGGATGGCGCCTCCAGGCGGGCAACAAAAGATGTCGGAGCCGCCAGGTTGGTCGACAAGTCTAGCGGTGACACGCTGGATGGTACGTTCGAGGTCACGTTTGCGAATGGCAAAACCAAGCTCAATCCGGCTGCCCTCAATAACGTGCAGTGGGAGACGAAGGGCAAGAACATTTCCGGGCGCCTGCTTGGCCCGGCCGGACAGGAGCTGGCGGTGCTAACCGGAAAGATCGGCGATGGCGAAATGGGTGGTAAGTTTCGCGACGCGGCGGGGCGTGTTGGAACCTGGAAATTCACTGGGGTCTTGCCGGGCGACAGGTAAGTCGTTCGGTGCTGCCGGTCACCGCAGGCGGGTGGAACACCTACCCGATTTTTTTCTCTCTCACCATCTTGATTGGTGCGACGGTACCCCTCGCGCTTGCCTATCGCGAGGGGTACCTGACCAAGAACCTTGTGGTGGCGGTTGGATGGGTCGTGGTGGCAGGGGTCCTGGGTGCCAAGCTCTACGGCTCAGTCGAAAGAGGTTTCACCTTCGGGTCGATTTGGGGAGAGCTCGTTGCAGGGTATAGGGCGCCCGGCGCGATCCTCGGTGGAATCGCTGCGCTATCCTCGGTTCGTCTGCTCTTCGGAATACGTGGCTGGCGGGTGGCGGACTTGCTCGCGCCGGGAGTTGCGTTGGGGATGGTGGCCTTTCGCACTGGCTGCTTCCTGAGTGGGTGTTGTGCTGGGACTCGTTGCGATCTGCCGTGGGCGGTGAGATTCCCGGTCAACAGCGTCGTGTGGAATCGCCACGCGAAGGCGGGCCTGATCGATACCGAGGTCTACAGTTTACCAGTCCATCCGTTGCAACTTTACTTCGGCCTGTGGTCGCTTCTCGTCGCGGTGTTGTTACTCCGTTACCGCCGCAACCACCCGCGCGAGGGGCAGGTCTTTCTCCTCTACCTTGCGCTCGCTGGAGCTGGGAAATTCGCACTAGAGAATCTACGCTACGGTTACGCAGCTCACCTTCAGTACGCGGCTCTAGCGAGTTGTGCGCTCGCGGGGATCGCTTTCTTCTGGCGTCAACCCAGGGCGCCTACTCTCGGCCGACCCGCCTCCGTGGGCGGTGGCGGGTCGCATTAAAAATCTGTTCCGACGGGCGGTTTCGCTCGCAGTCGCGGGGATGGAGGGTTGAAACGACATGAGTGACGAGAATTGTGTGACGATGTGTCGGTGGACCGAAGTGAATAGAGGCCTCGTCGAGAAAGGCGGGGCTAGCAGGCTTAATCGATTCTTGATCGACGTATTATTCGTGCTTCTCGGGGAAGCTCCGTTGGCTGGTACAGCCTCAATCCCTCAGTTTTTGAAGCGCAAGAGGAGCATCCCTTGTCGGCGATGAAACAAGGATCTGCTATCTGCGGATTTCTCAACGCCCTACTTTCAGATGCGGCACTGGGCGCACATTTCCGCCGGTCTTCGGGATGTTCTTCACTTCGTAAGCTTCTAGTAGCACTCCTGCTCACCGGTGTTGTCGCCGCGCCTGGCGTCACCGGCGCCGCGAGTGTGTCCGCTTCCGGAAGCGGACCGGTCGGGACTCATTGCTGCGGAGACTGTAATAACGATGGAGCCGTCGGGGTGTCTGAGTTGGTCTCCCTGGTTAGGGACGCGATCGGCCTAGCCGCGGCGCCGGGGTGTGGATTCGACCGTCTCGGGAACTGCGGCCAATTCCCCGGCCAGTCGGAGACTTCGATCGCCAACCTGCAAACTGCGGTCGTCCGGTCTTTGCGCGGGTGCAGCGGGTGCCCGGTGTATTTCGGGAAAAGCGATTTTGCCTCGGGGTGTGTGTTCCGTGGCAACGTCGAGCTTACCGACGGCCGCAGGTTGCCGGCTGAGATGCTGGTCGGTGACGGCTTCATAGAACTCGTACTCACAGAGGACGAAGGCGGGCTGACGATTTTTTTTGACGCAGTTGCGATCGTTGGCCGTCCGACGCCGACACCGAGGGTTCGGCCAGGTCGCGAGTTTGTAGGCAACTTCCAGATTGGGCCGGAAGACGTGCTGTTATCCACGAATGGGCGCCTGGTGATCGGTGAGGATGGAACCACACTGACCGTTGATTTTGACACCCCTCGCTTTGGGGTCGGAGGAATCGTCGCAACGTATAGTCGAGAGTGCATTTGGTCAATTCGAGAAGGAGGATGTCAATGAAACTTGGATTCCGTTTGGTCTGTTTTCTTTGTTTTTCCGTCGGAGCTGTGTCTGCGGGCGAGGTGACCGTCCTGGACGTTGCTCCGAATGAAGCCCTTTCTGTGGGTGCGACCACGGAGGGCCAACCCGAAGTTCGTTTGGATGTCAGCCCTTCTGGCGACATCCGACACTTCGTCAATCGTGAAATCGTGCAGGCATCAGACCCTCCCGCGTCTGCGGTCGAGGAGGAAAGCGCAAATGATTAGTCTCTTAGGGCGAAGTTTCGCAACCCTCGTTGTCGCCGGATTTCTGACGGTTGGTTTGGGCGATGTCAGTCGGTCACACGCGCTGGACATTCAGGTCTTATTTCCCGAGGTCACATCGGCGACGGGCTCGGGTTTCGACGACCCAGTCCTGGGGTCCACGCGTCAAGCGACTTTCTTGGCTGCCGCTCAGTATTGGGCCGACAGTCTACCGGCGGTATCGGGCGCTACGTCGGTCGGGATACAGACCCAATTTGATACGGGTTTTGCGTGCTCGAAAAATGCATCCACAGGATTCTTGGTCTTTAAGCAGACCGGGGGCAATATTAATCTGCCGCTGTCCAATACCGATTACCCTTCGGCGTTTGCCAAGTCCTTGGACAGCGACGTCACGTCGCCAATCATCGATTTTCTCGTCCGGTTTAACTCGAAGTTTGACGACCCTGGCGTACCGTGCGGCAAGACTTGGTTCTACGGCACCGACTCGACAGGGATACCTTCGAACGGATTCTACTTCTACGACGCGGCCATGCACGAGATCGCCCATGGACTAGGTATGACGACCACGATCCAGTCTGATGGATCGTGGGAAAATGGGGTTCAGGATGTGTATTCCACTCTGGTCTGGCGCGACACTCTCCAGCTCGTTCTAACTGACCAGACGATGACGCAGCGGTCGGAGTCTATCGTGAGTTCCATCAATCTCCAGTGGACAGGCCGGCACGGAACTGAGCGCGCGAGGGCTGTTGTGTCCTGTGGGCTGAATTGCACTCTTCCCGGAGGACGATTTTGGCTCCATGCGCCGCCCACATTCGCTCCGGGCGTATCCGTAAGCCATGTTGACTTCGGCATCGAGTCGGATGGCCGCAAGGAATTGATGGTGCCGCTTGCGACGTCTGGGGTAGTCAGGTCCAACGAATTGACAGTTCCGATGCTCCGGGACATGGGATGGGCCTGCGCTGGCGACTGTTCCGGAGACTTCGCAGTGTCGATAAGCGAACTTGTAACTTCGGTGAACATCGCACTGGATCGAGCTCCCTTTGCGAACTGCGCGGGCGGTGATGGCGACTACGACGGCGACATTTCGATCGACGACCTGGTTCGGTCGGTCAACAATGCGCTGGACGGGTGCCTTCGAGGGCCGCAGATTGTGGAGGTTCCGACAGCGCAGGCTCAGGTGGTTGTTGCTTCGGGGCAAGGGGTCGCGGGGCAAACGGTCAGTATTCCTGTCTCGGTCCTAGGGCTATCTGGCGAGGGGGCTGCTGTGCAGCTTGACCTCTTTTACGCCGACGCACCGTTGAACCTTATCGGGTGCACACTCAATGTTTCCGGTGGGCAGCACGCGATTAACCACGAAGTGATCCAAGTAATTTCAGGGCAGTCTCACAATAGGATCGCGGTCCATCCCGACGATCTCTCAACCGACGTAATCTCCTTCGCCGATGGAGTGGTTGCGACATGCGAGTTCGAAATCGCGTCGGGGGCCGCGCCGGGTAACTATCCACTGGTCGTTGCCGACGAATCTGTCTGCGACGTCGATGGCGTTGATTTCGATACCACGTATACGGACGGCCAGATTCAGGTCTGCACCGGTTGCGGCTGTGGCTAGGAGTTTCGGTAACTAAGTCAGGGCCTTTCCGCCGACGCGTGGATGCGGGAAGGCCCTGGTCGTTTAGACCGGCACCGTTAGCGTCACGGTGCCGGTGGCGTGATCTCCAAATTCGTTTGAGGCCTTAATGTCGATCTCGACTTCCTTCGCTGTGGCTGTCGCTACTGTGCCGGTGAAGGTAAGCGTTTGTCCTGGAACCGCGGGTACTCCCAGGCGGATGGCGATCTTGCGCACCATCGCTTCTGGTCCGGCCCAGTCCGTGACGAACCGCGATACGTAGGCGTTGGTTGTGAGAATGTTCATGAAGATGTCGGGGGCACCTTGTCCGGTCGCGAAGTCGCGGTCGTGGTGGGCGGGCATGAAGTCTCGTGAAGCGAGCGCACCCGCCACGATGACCGTCGCCGTCACCGTAAGGTCGAAACGCGGCAGCTCTTCGCCAACACTGATCTCCTTCAGGTGCTTTGACCGAACGGCGCTCATGCGTCTGCCGCTCCGCTGCCGGGTTTGAATTTCAGGATGCGGAAGAGTTGCCGACCGACGACGTCTCCGTTCCCATCGGTGTATGTGGTGACCCAGGTGATGAAATAGCCGAGCCCCAGCCCGGTCTTCTTTTGAGTGGAAATCGACTCGAGGATGTTGACCGATCGTAGAACGTCTCCGGGTCTGAGGTAGCGTTCGAACTCGAGTTCGGAGTTTGTTGCAAGTGTGGCGACGAACCCCTCTTCATCTAGGGCAGTGATCGGATTGTCGAACGCGATGTCGTCTGGTGAGCCGCCGCGCTCCGCGATTCCCTGAATCTTTGGGCGTCCCATCGTCCAGGCCTGGAGCATGGCCGGCGGTGCGACAATGCCGCCAAAGCGTGTGCGCTTGGCGGCGTCCTCATAGAGATAGACCGGGTTGCGATCATCCATCGCGTCTACCCAGTGTCGAATCATCGGGAGGTTGACCGCATCCGGAGCGACCTGTGGTTCGGGCGAGCCAAGTGGTTTCCCTACGAAATGCTCGAGCTTTTCGCGTATCGGGTCAGTGTGTTTCGCAGCCATGTGGAAATCCCATCTTGTGAGAAGTCTAACGGATAATTGCGGCGGTGTGGGTGTCTATCGTGCCTTGGTCCTACGGCAAGACGGTTCGGGATGGCCAGCAACCGCCGCAGTCAACAAAGCAAGTCGAGCCGACGATCATCGACATTCATTGACGATCTTGGACGATCTTGGCGCCGACGTCAGGGACTGTCCGAAACGATTGTCGGTTGCCTAGGAGCCGCGCCGACAGGTGGGGCTGCAGCCGTCGTCGCCGACCAAGTTGCCGTCGTCACAGCCTTCGTTGGTTTCACGCATCCCGTTGCCACAGACCGGCGCTGGGCAATCGTACGCCCTGACTGGGTAGGTCTGGTCGGCGAAGCAATCGGACCGCCGCGAAACCAGCTCGATCATTGCGGCCGGCGCGAAATTGTAGAGCTGCTCGAAGCGACTCGGGTCGCAGTGGATGGTCAAGGATTGGAGCAGAACCTGTTGGGCCGCCTGGACCTTCGTATCCGATCGGGCAACATCACGATTCTTAACGCGCGCAGAGCGACGGCGGTTGGCAATACGGTCGAGAGTGCTCTTGCGCGAACGCAGTGCGAAGTTGAAAGCCTTTGTCGTGACGGCTGCGAAGGACCGGATGCACTGCTTGTCTGCCTCGGGCATCGCCGTGGGCTCGGCAGCCGCGAAGAACGGGTTGAAGACCGCCGACACGAGAGCGCTCTCGAACTCGCGGCAGAATGTGATGACGTCAAACTGCACATCCTGAGGATCGGAGAAGAGCAAGGTCGGAAGATCGGCCTCGCGGCAAACCGGATCGATGTCACCCTGAAAGACCGCGATGCGCAGGGCCTCGATGGCGTCGTCGTCGGCATCCTCGTCGCAGATCTGTCCGTCGAGCTGAGCCAGTAGGCATCGGCGACGAATGTCCCAGGCTTGCTGACCGCAACGGGCAGCACCGGATCCGACGACGATTTGGCAGCGCGCGTCGGCGGGTTTGAAGTTGTCGGCCCAGAACGTCAGTGGGACGGAGGACTGATGTGCCAAAACGATACCGGCGGACCCGCAGATTGCGATCAAGGCGAGGGCAACTCGAAAATAGTTCATCGAGAACGAAGTCTAGCGCTGCTCAACCGGTGGAGCAAATCGCACCGAGGCGAGGTGCGGCGAGGCGCTCTTCGCCTCGCGGCACTCTCGCCGGATGGTCTATCCGTTGCCCTTAAGGATGGGCTCGATGACTTCCTTGAATCCTTCGATCGTACGATTGCGCAGCAGCTTTCCGTTGACGAAAATTGTCGGAGTTCCACGTACACCGGCGACCTGCGCCAACTTCATATCGGCTTGAACGGCTTTCTTGACCTCATCCGAATTCATGTCGGCTTCGAACTTGGCGACGTCGAGTCCGAGCTCGGCGGCGTAGGCCTTCAACTTCTCCGGCTGCAGTTCTCGCTGATGCTCGAACAGCTTTGCGTGCATTTCCCAGAACTTGCCTTGCTTCTGCGCCGCGACGGCGGCCTGCGAGGCGCCCATCGCATTCGGGTGGATCGAGGTCAGCGGAAAATGCTTGTAGACAAAGCGTGCCTGAGTCGGATACGCGTCGAGTGCCTGTTGAATAATCGGCTCGGCCCGCGAGCAAAAGGGGCATTGGTAGTCCGAGAACTCGATGATCGTGATCGGGCCGTTCTTGGCTCCCTTGATGTCAGAGTGCGCCACCGGCAGGTCATATTTCTTTTCCGGATCTGGACCCGTCCGGCGTGGCTTTGCGGCCGGGGCTGCCTTGGCTGCGGAAGCGATCTTCTTTTCCATGCTGTCGAGTTTGGCGAGGATCGTTTTCTGCTGATTCTGGATCGCTGCCAACTCTTCCGAGTTGTCGATCGGTTGAGTGCAGCCGGTGACCAGAGCCGCGGCGACTACAGCCGCAAACGCGGAAATGCTGAATCTAGTGATCATCTTGTTCTCCTTCTGAAGGGGCATTCACAGCCGCTAACTCTAGCCTAGGCATCGACACTGTGACAACTGCCAGGAAATGCCGGTAGTGGGTCACTTTGATTCTGAGCTCGGCGCAACGGGAGCGAAGTTGGGGTCCAGAGGCGCCGCCGAGCCTTGCCGGCGTCGAGTCGTGTCACAGCTACCACCCGCCGGAGTTGTACGCGGCTCGCGGCGCCTCTCCCTCCCGGTACCCGGCTGCTCCCGTCCGCTTCAATCAGAGTGACCCACTACCGAAATGCCCGGGTACGGGTCCGTAGATGTCTCTCGGGGCGCGTGGTTTAGGATAGGGGTATGAGGGTTATTTCCGGTTTGGCGCGTGGTCGTCGACTCAAGACGTTGCCTTCTCTGCGAGTCCGGCCGACGGGCGATCGCGTTAAAGAGGCCATGTTCAGCATGATCGGGAGTCGGATGGGTTTGGCGGGTGCCTGCGTCCTAGACCTATTTGCCGGAAGCGGTGCCCTTGGCATCGAAGCTCTGAGCCGCGGTGCAGGTCGCTGTGTGTTTGTGGAGCACGACCGCAAGGCTCGGTCCGTTCTGAGTGACAACCTCCGGCAGTGTGGTTTTATCGAAGGGGCTGAGATTGTCGGCCGCGCCGCTCGCGGCGCCGTTGAGGATCTGCGGCGCCGCGAACAATTTTTCGACCTGGTCCTGATGGATCCGCCCTACGCCGATGAGAGAGCACCCGAACTGGTGGCCGCTCTAGCAGACGGCGACCTGATCAACCCTGGAGGCGCCGTGGTCATCGAACACCCGGCCGAGCGAACGTTTTCCGATGTCGGGACGCTGCGGTTGACCCGTACTCGACACTATGGGAAGACCGGCGTCACTCTGCTGACCAGGGCTGGCTCGAAGGCGAGTTCTGGCGACGATTAAAACGTGCTGCGCAAAGCCGTATATGCCGGGTCATTCGATCCGATCACCAACGGTCACTTGGACATCGTCCGCCGGGCCCTGTGCTCGTTCGATCAGATCATTGTCGCTGTTGCGTTCAACCCGCAGAAGGATACCGCTCTGTTTTCGGTGGAGGAGCGCGTCGAGATGATTCGCGAGGAGCTCGGAGATCTCGGCGAACGAGTCGTTGTCGACGCTTTCGAGGGACTGTTGGTGCAGTATTGCGATGCCATGGACGCGTGCGCGATTATCCGTGGTCTGCGGGCGGTTACGGACTTTGAATACGAGTTTCAGATGGCCATGATGAACCGCCATCTGAATTCGGGTATCGAGACCTTTTTCATGACCGCCAGTGAGGCGTACCTGTACACCGCTTCGCGGCTGGTCAAAGAGGTGTCCCGACTTGGCGGCGATGTCAGCGGGCTGATTCCCAAGGGCGTGAATCAAAGATTGAAAGCGAAGTTCGCCGATTCGTGAACCCCGGCGGTTGCCGACGCCGCCGCAAATAGGGTGTTCTGGCCTCGAATTGTCGAGGGGGACCGCGGATTGGGAGCGATTCAAACCTCAATGATCACTTGAGGTTTGTCGCACGAGGCGCTGATAGTATGGAGCCATCATGTTGACTCTCAGATGACGCGCGTTTACGGGAATGAGATGCAGGTTTCTCTCCAAAACGGAGCTGATGCCCCTAGGGCTACGGCCGCGGGAACGATGAAGGCGCACGTGCTGGTTCGCCCGGGGCAGCTCGAGTTGCGCGATATGCCAATGCCGCGTGCGGATGAGGACGGCATCGTGGTACGAGTGCGCGCCGCGTTGACTTGCGGAACGGATCTAAAGACCTACTTGCGTGGGCACCCGAAGTTCGAGATGCCGATGCTCTTCGGCCACGAATTTTCCGGAGAGGTCGCCGAGGTCGGGGCGGAGGTGCGCGGGCTGCGCGAAGGCGATGCGATCATGGCTGCGCCTACGGCACCCTGTGGGAGCTGTCACTACTGTCTCCGCCAACAAGAGAATCTCTGCCCGGACGTGATGCCGAAGATGGTGCACGGAGCATTCGCCGAGTTCATCAAATTGCCGGGCGCTGTCGTCCGATCGAACCTTTACAGCAAGCCATCGCAACTGCCGTTCCGCGAAGCGGCTCTCATGGAGCCATTGGCCTGCGTGGAGCACGGACTTTCGTTCGTCACTCCGCGCGAGGACGATATCGTTGTTCTGATCGGCGGCGGGGCGATTACCCTGCTGCACCTATTGGCTCTGCGCGCGCGCGGTTGCCAAGGCATCGTTGTTGTCGCGCGCAATCCAAAGCGCGCGGAAGAGGCTTGGCGGGCCGGAGCGACCGATGTCATTCTGGCCGATGCCCGCGATGCGCGTCAGCAAGTGCTGGCGATGACGGAAGGTCGCGGTGCCGACCTCGTGGTTGAATGTACGGGACAGGTCGAGGTCTGGCAGGCCGCTCCGACTCTCGCTCGGATCGGCGGTCAGGTGATTCTTTTTGGTGGCTGTGTCTCCGGATCTACGGTCACCTTCGACACCGATCGCCTGCACTACGATCAGGTGCAAATGATCAGCCCGTTTCATTTTACACCGCGCGATGTTCGCAGAGCTTTTGAATTGCTCGCCTCGGGGGCCGTCAAGGGCGATCACCTTATCGCCGCAGAGCACCGGCTTGAAGACCTGCCGTTGGCCTTGGATGCGTTGCGTGCTGGTGGCGGTCCGAAGTTTGCTATTGTGCCAGACGGCCGATGAAGGTCGCCCGGCTCTACGACTACCTCGATGTACGCGTCGAAGACGCCGAATGTCCGACGATAGGCCCTGGCGAAGCGCTGGTGCGCACTGCGGCCTGTGGGATTTGTTCAGGCGACGTCGTCGCGTGGTACATCAAACGTAAGGCTCCGCTCGTCTTTGGGCATGAGCCGGTGGGCGAGATCGTCGAAGTTGGCAAGGGTGTTACCGAGTTCGCGATCGGCGACCGCGTGTTCGTCCACCACCACGCGCCTTGCTTCGCGTGTGCACTCTGCCGTCGCGGCGAGTTTGTCCAGTGTCCGACGTGGAAGAAATCCCAAATCGACCCGGGCGGGATGGCAGAGTTCTTTCGCGTGCCGGCAGTCAACATGGCCGATACCCTGCGGCTACCCGACCATGTTCCCTTCGACGACGGTGCGTTGGTCGAACCACTGGCGTGTGTTGTCAAGTCGCTAGCCAGGGCCGGTGAGGTTCGCGACCGTTCAGTCTTGATCATCGGCCTCGGGGTCATGGGACAAATGCACGTCGTGCTGGCGCGACATTACGGCGCCGGGCGCGTGCTGGTCGCTGATCTGGAGGAAAGTCGCTGCGAGCATGCTCGTGGCCTCGGCGCAGATGTCGTGATCAACGCCGCGCAGGAAGACCTGGTCGAGGCGATCTTGCGTGAGACTGACGGCGACGGCGTCGAGGTCGTGATTGTTGGACCAGCGACGGTGCCGGCTATCGAGCAGGGACTGGCTTGCGCCAGCCGCGGCGCAACGGTGGTTCAGTTCATGGGAACCCCACCCGAGGAGAAGCTGTCGTTGGACACCTTCGACTACTACTTTCGCGAGCTTCGCCTGGTGCCGAGCTATTCGTGCGGACCGGACGATACCCGAAAAGCGCTCGATTTGATCGCCAACGGAGTTCTTCGAGCCGAACAGGTCGTCACCCACAGGTTCCCCCTGCGCGAAGCGGGGACTGCCTATGAGACGGCCGCTAAGGACAAACGCGCGATCAAGACCTTGATCGAGTTCTAGTTGCTGGACTCGAGTCTCTTGGCGGCTTCGTCTGCGCGCTGCGACGCTTCCTGAGCACTGGCTGCGGCGATTTCGGCCCTGCGTGCGGCCTCTTCGGCACGCGCCGCCGCTTGGCCCGCGTCCGATTGGTGTTCGCACTTGTGAGCCGAGCACGATGCGGCGAAAAGCAGCACCGTGACAGCAACCGAGGCTCGAAAGCGACGCACCTCGTACACCGCCTACTTGCGCATCGTGCGGAAAAGAATGGCCTCGGCCTTCTGCGAAGCCGCAGCAGCGCGGTCCGCCGAAGCTGCGGCGCTGCGGGCTGCTTCTTCGGCCTTTGCAGCGGCGCTGTCCGCCGATGCGGCGGAAGCCTCTGTCGAGGCGATCAGAGAGTCCACCCGGGCCTGTGAGGCGCTATCGAGTGAGACACTGCATCCGCTGAGAGCGGCTGCAGCAAGAGCGATGGTGATTGTCGGATATCGCATTAAAAGCTCTACTTGCGCAGCGAAGTGCCGAAGATGGCTTCGGCTTTGCGCGCAGCGCGCTCGGCGCTTTCGGCCGAGTCGGCGGCCCGCGACGCGGCAGAGGCAGCCTCGTCAGCTGCTGCTTGGCACTTGTTGGCGGCAGCTTCAGCGCTATTCGATGCGGCTTCGATGCGGGCCATTTGAGCGGCATCAAGCTTGGCTGTGCAGCCGGTTCCCAGGGTGGCGGCAGCCGCCACCGCAATCAACATGATCCAGGATTTCATTCTATTAGGCCTCCTTGGCATCGCTTCTCAGCGTTCAGGCCGGCTTATCCCACAAAGGCGGCATCCCAGCAAGCGACAATTGCTGCATGGGATCTAGACCTGGGAAATTCGTCTTCCGGCCGAGGGTACGTTGTTTTCCGCTGCAGTATTTGGCAGATCTGGTGGGATTTTTGGAGCTGACGGGGCGCCGGGAGGGGATGATGCCGGTCCGAAGCGTGTGGTGGAAGCTGAATACCGCGCGGTCGCGCCCTCGAAGGTCGTCGCACATTTGATTCGGACGGGCACAAGGAGACAGTAGACATGTATCTATTGCTACCGCTTATAGCTGGTATCGCCGCGCTGGTGTTTGCCAAGAACAAGGCAGCTTGGGTTGTTGCTCAGGACCAGGGCAACGATCGAATGAAGGAGATCGCCACCGACATTCAGGAAGGGGCGATGGCGTTTTTAGCGCGCGAGTACAAGGTGCTGGCGATTTTTGTCGCGGTCGTAGCCGTGCTACTCGCGATTTCGGGTGCCGGTCAGGAAGATTCCTCGGTACTCATCTTCGTCTCTTTCTTGGCCGGCGCCTTCGCGTCTGGCTTGGCCGGGTACATCGGGATGCGTGTGGCAACTGACGCCAATGTGCGCACGACGAACGCAGCCCGCCGCGGACTAGTTCCAGCGCTCGAAGTTGCGTTCTCGGGCGGGACAGTCATGGGCATGTGCGTTGCCGGCCTCGGGGTTACCGGGCTGAGCCTGTTGTTCATGCTCTACAGCTTGATCTTCGGTACGAGCACGATGGACGAGATGAGGACTTTGTTAAACGTCCTCACGGGGTTCTCGTTGGGTGCCTCCTCGATTGCACTTTTCGCGCGCGTTGGTGGCGGTATTTTTACCAAGGCCGCTGACGTCGGGGCCGACTTGGTGGGTAAGGTCGAAGCGGGCATTCCGGAGGACGATCCGCGCAACCCGGCGGTCATCGCCGACAACGTTGGTGACAACGTCGGTGATGTCGCTGGGATGGGTGCCGACCTCTTTGAGAGTTTTGTAGGGTCGATCATCGGGGCCATGGTTCTCGGGGTCGCGTACGACAATTACTACGTAGTCGTTCTGCCTCTGATGCTGGCCGCAGTAGGTATCGTCGTCTCGATGATCGGGACCTCTTGGGTCAAGACCGAAGAGGGTGGGGATCCACAAGCTGCGCTCAACCGCGGGACTTTTGGCGCGGCTGGGGTCATGGCGGTGCTGACGTATCCCGTGGTCAAGTTCATGGTGCCTGGGACCCTCGAACCTGCCAACAAGGTGATGGGCACCCTAACCGAGCTGACAGCCGGTGGGATTTTCATGGCAACCGTCATCGGGCTGATCGCCGGCACGGCGATCGGGATAGTCACCGAGTACTATACCGGAGAGAGCCGTGGTCCGGCCCGCAAGGTGGCGGAGCAGTCTCTGACCGGCGCGGCCACGAACATTATCGGTGGTTTGGGCTTGGGAATGCTCTCGACAGCTTGGCCGACGATCTTCATTTCCGCGGCGATCATCTTCTCGTTCAAGGCTGCGGGTCTCTATGGTATCGCCATGGCGGCACTCGGGATGCTTTCGACAATCGGTATTCAGCTAGCCGTCGATGCCTATGGACCGATCGCAGACAACGCCGGCGGAATCGCCGAAATGGCGGATCTCGAAGAAGAAGTGCGTGAGCGCACCGACAAGCTCGACGCGGTCGGCAACACAACGGCTGCTATCGGTAAGGGGTTCGCGATCGGATCGGCCGCCCTGACCGCCCTGGCTTTGTTCTCGGCGTTCTTGACGTCGGCCGAGATTCAAACGATTGACGTTGCCAATCCCCTGGTCATGGGCGGGTTGTTCTTCGGCGCCATGCTGCCGTACCTGTTCTCCTCAATGGCGATGCAGGCAGTTGGCGAAGCGGCGGCGGAGATGATCGAGGAAGTGCGCCGCCAGTTCCGCACCATTGAAGGCTTGATGGAAGGAACCGCCAAGGCGGATCACACCAAGTGCGTAGACATCGCCACTGCTGCGGCCATCAAACGTATGGTCGCCCCCGGGTTGTTGGCGATCGTGACTCCGGTCGTTGTGGGCTTCATCGACAAGGAAGCTCTTGGCGGAATGCTCGCCGGTGTGACGTCGTCGGGTGTGTTGATGGCGATCTTCATGTCCAATGCCGGCGGTGCGTGGGACAACGCCAAGAAGCACGTTGAGAGTGGCAATTTCGGTGGCAAGGGGTCCGACGCTCACAAGGCCGCGGTTGTCGGCGACACAGTCGGCGACCCGTTCAAGGACACGGCTGGCCCGGCCTTGA
>JAJCZJ010000087.1 GCA_029262455.1 Deltaproteobacteria bacterium
CCGGCGGACAGTAGCTGCGGAGCAGCCGGGTACCGGGAGGGAGAGGCGCCGCCGAGCCGCGTACCATTCCGGCGGACAGTAGCTGCAGAGCAGCCGGGTACCGGGAGGGAGAGGCGCCGCCGAGCTCAGAATCAGAGGGACCCACTACCCAAAATCCTCGGAACTGGCCTTGCCGCGGCGAACCTTGTAAGAAGCCGTTTCCCCAAACGTTCCGAATTTTCCGAGGAGGCTCCATGTACAATGAGCTCGCACAAGTCCGAGACCAGCTGACCGGCCCAGGAGGCCCATTCGAGATCCACACTGTCGAAGTCAAGGGCATTCCGTTGCGAGCCTACAAGGGGGCGCCGCCAGATCTGCGGCAGATCTGGCAAATGACCGCGGCGTTCGCGGACAAAGACTACATTATCTACGAGAACGAGCGCCTCACCTTTGCCGAAACACACCAGCGCGTGAATGCGATCGCCAGCACACTGGCGGAGCGTTTCGGGGTCGCACCCGGCGACCGTGTCGCGATTGCCATGCGCAACTACCCGGAGTGGATCCTCGCGTATTGGGCGACCATTTCTATCGGGGCTGCGGTCGTCGGTATGAACGCATGGTGGACCGGCGACGAGATGTCGTATGCGCTCGAGGATTCGACCCCGAAAATTCTGATTGCCGATGGCCAACGCTTGGAACGACTGCGCTCCGGGAAATCCCCCGACGGGATGCAGGTGATTGGCGTTCGCACAGACGATCTCCCCTCCGGTGCCAACGCCTGGTCGGAACTGCTCGCGGGCGACGCGAAGCAACCCGATGTATCGATCAATCCCGAAGACGATGCTTGCATCTTCTACACATCGGGAACCACCGGCAGGCCCAAGGGTGCGCAACTCACTCATCGAGGCTGCGCCAACAACATCATGAGCATGGCCTACTGGAACACTGCCGTGCCGATGGCGATGCAAGCCGCAGGACGGAAAGAACCCACAAGTGGCGCCGAGCCGGCGGAGCCGGCACAACCGGCATACCTCGTCGTGACGCCGCTTTTTCACGTCACCGCCTGCAACTGCGTCATGCACGGAGCGACTCTTAGTGCCGGAAAAGTCGTCCTGATGTACAAGTGGGACCCGCTTACGGCTTTGGAACTCATCCAAAAAGAGAAGATCACGACGCTCAGCGGCGTACCGGTCATGTCGCGCGAAATCATCGGACACCCTCGCTTCGAAGAGTTCGACACGTCATCGCTGAAGTCACTCGGTGGCGGTGGTGCCGCGATTCAGCCGGATCTCGTGAAGAAGATCGACAGCCGCGTGAAATCGGCTCGCCCCGGAACCGGCTACGGGATGACCGAAGCCTGTGGCGTGATCGCGATGAATTCTGCCGACTTCTTCGTCGACAAACCAGAAACCGCAGGTCCGCTGATGCCGTCCTTCGAGGGGCGGATCGTCGATGAAGCGGGGAACGATGCCGAGCCCGGCCAACCAGGCGAGCTTTGGGTACGTAGCTCGCAGGTGATCGGTGGTTACTTGAATCAAGCCGAGGCCACCGCCGAGACCATCACCGACGGCTGGCTACACACCGGCGACATCGCCATCATTGATGAGCACGGTTTCGTCGCCATCGTTGACCGCGCCAAAGACATGGTCCTGCGCGGCGGGGAGAACGTCTACTGCGCAGAAGTCGAAGCCGCGATCTTTGACCACGACGACGTCGCCGAATGCGTCGTCTTCGGCGTGCCGGACGACCGACTCGGAGAAGAGGTCGGCGCCGCCATCGTCCCAAAGCCCGGTACCTCGCCGAGCTCCGAGTCCATCCGCGCCTTCGTAAAATCAAAGATCGCCGCGTTCAAGGCGCCGCGCTACGTGTGGTTTCAAACCGAGCCACTACCGCGCAACGCCAGCGGCAAGTTTCTCAAGAAGGATCTGCGCCAAAAACTCGACCCCAAAGACGCTCACTAGAGATTTGGCCCGATGAGTGGAACGGCCTCCACCGAGGCGTATCTGGACCTCATGAAGCGCGCGCTTTCGGCGTCGCTCTACGACGAGAGCGCGTGGATCTACCTCGAGCCGAAGCGGCCACCGCTGTCCAGTCTCCGCAAACCAACGGGCTACGCCTGGGACCTCCTCCGCTACGTCACGTTGAGCGCACTGCGCAAGCGATCCATCCTCGGCGCACGAGTACGGCCGTACCAAGAAGAGGTTCGCGCCGAAGGGCGCGATTGGCCCTGCTTCGGCTACACAATGATCGGCCGCAAGCGCCTCGACAACGTCCAGGCCTGCGTCGAAGAAGTCCTACGATCGGACATCCCTGGCGACTTTCTCGAAGCGGGCGCCTGGCGCGGCGGAACATCCATGTTCATGAGGGCCCTACTCAAGGTTCACGGAGTCGAAGACCGCAAGGTCTGGGTCGCCGACTCTTTCGAGGGTCTTCCAGTCCCAAAAGACGCCTCCGACGGCGCCGACTTCAGCGGCGTAGACATTCTCAAGGTATCCCTCGATCAGGTCCGAGCCAACTTCGCGCGCTTCAACCTACTAGACGATCAAGTGGAGTTTCTTCCCGGGTGGTTCAGCGAGTCTCTACCAAACGCGCCAGTCAAACAGCTCGCCATCCTTCGCCTCGACGGCGACATGTACAGCTCGACCATGGACACCCTACTGGCAATGCACGACAGGGTGAGTCCCGGTGGCTACATCATCGCAGACGACTACCATTCGTGGGAGTCTTGCAGACGCGCGGTTCACGACTTTCTCGACGAGCGCCAGCTAAAACCCGACATCAAGACGATCGACTGGGCTGGCGCCTACTGGCAGAAGGAGCCTTAGAGTCTCCCCTTCTGCCAGGGGTTGTAGAGTAATCGCGCAAACTGCAGTCCAAGTCCCTTCTCCCGGAGGACGCTGTCGATGAATGCAGCAACACTAGTATTGCGGGAAACCCAATAGCCTTCCCCTCTCCCTCCGGGAGAGGATTAAGGGTGAGGGGATCGAAATGCCAACTTCCTTCTTGCCCTTGTGCCGCAGTGCTTTCGCGCGCACCTTCAAGAACGAACCCTCACCTTTCATCCTCTCCCGCGCGCAATGCGGGAGAGGAGATCTTGTTGGGCGTTGCCCGTCATTTCGAGAAAATCGACAGCCTCCGGAGGTAGAAGGAAAGTCATCGGGTTTCCCCCGGCACGCCCGGTGTCGCAGCACGATTCGAGCGCCCGGCGACAAGCCTACTCCCGCAATCACTCGAGCTCGATCACCTTGAGAAGGTTGCCAGCTCGCGATACTACGACCAAGCGATCTCCGTCACGGATCAAGCCGGAAGGCTGCTTGATCTTGGAGCCCAACGCCTTCATCTCGCTGCCATCCAGCTTGACCCGACGCACGCCCTGCAAATCCCAGTCGCTGATGTAGATGACGTCTTCATCGTCGATGGTCATGTAGAACTCTTTCAAAGTCTCGCCGTGCCAGCCGGCAATCGGGATCTGGCCAAGCCGCTCGCCCGACGGCGAGAATACTTCGAGTCGATTCCTCTGAGAGTGATTTACGTAAATCCGATCTTTTGAATCGACGACTACGTCGACCACCTGCTTCATCGGCTCCTCATCCTCCGCAGGCATCGTAAGCAACAACTTCCCCTGCAGATCAAAAACGAGGATATTGCCGCGACCCGAATTCGCGACATACACCTTCCCGTCTTTGACGAAGATGCCACGCGGCTTGCCAAGGACTGGATCGGGACCTATCTGGGACACATAGTTCCCAGATAGGTCGAAGATCTGGATGCGCGTGTTCCAAGTGTCCATCACATAGAGCCGGTCGCCATCCACTTGAGCATCCAAAGGCTCCCGAAACTCCCCTGGCTTGCTCCCCAAGCGCCCCCACTCGCTGAGGTATGTTCCATCGCGTGAGAACTTTTGCACGCGGTGGTTGAGCCGCTCGCTTACATAGAAGTTCCCGTCGGCATCGACGCCCAACCCCATCGGCTCGCTGAAGCGTCCTGCGGTCTTGCCCCGCCCACCGTCAAAGGCGTTCTCCGCGACCATCGAGCTCTCGCCACCCGCACCGGCCGGCCCCGGCCGCGTCACCCATTCTCCGCCGTCGAGGTTCCAACCCGTGCGTCCGGACAGATCACCCAACGGCAATCCCTCGAAGTCTTCGTACACTGACGTTCGATCTTCGAGGCTCGGGCCAGCACGCCACCAGGCTTGTCCCTCTGGAATCGCGCGTGGTGCGATACCGATGTCATCCACGAAGAACGCGACACCTTCGTCCGCCGAGAAAACGAACCCACCCATCGCGGTCGGCTTCACTTTCAAAGTCGGCAGCTCAGTGCGCTTTCCGTCAATCACGGCACGCATTTTGCCCGACCCCTCGGCAATCAACCCGATGTCGTACCAGCGGCCGGCGACGACTTGGTCAGGGCCCACAAGAAGTACCGCAACCCCAGGTGCCCCTAGTCGACCACCACGCGCCGAGAACTCGAACTCGACAACGGAATCACCTCCCGGACAGTTTTCCGCGAATCCGAAGCGCACACTGCCCATCGCGGGCACAACCGGGAACATCAAGCGAAACCGGCCGGAAAAGCCCTCCCCGACGTCCATGGGGTCAAAGCATCGGCCCCCCGCTGCACCATCCGGCTCCGAGGAAGAAGCCGACAACACTCTGGTAGCGTTACTCCAAAGCGCCGTCCGTGAAGCGGCTTTGGGTTCGACGATCACAGCCGTCGCGACCTTCCGTCCGCCCCTCCTCGGGTTCGGCACCGACTCTTCGCGCACCTCGGCGAAGAGCCGCTTGACCCCCTCGCGCGCGCCTCGACCAGCGGCACCGAGATCGCCGACCAGCACCAACCCACGCTTGCCGAAACGATTGATCTGCCCTTCGACTTCCTCGAAGCGGCGGCCAAGCGCAATCTCCGGCTCGAGCGGCGGCCCGTGCGTGTAACTCAGGTACTGCAGCGTGTACCGCGGCCACCGATCTGAGACTACGTAGGTCCGGTAGTTCTGATCGAAGCGACTCAGGTACTCGCCAACCGCGGTCGCCGCTGGAGACAGTCCGGTCAACAAGCGACGTGAATCGCTGAGGTAGCCGTCGTACAACTCGCGTGCGCCCTGCGCTCCGCACAGGAGAACCAAACCCACCGTCACCCAGCGGGAGATCGAGCCCGAAACCAAGCCGCCAACAACACGGACGGCCGAGGCGCAGCCAAAACCTGCCGCCGCGAACACAAATGGCATCGCCGTAATTGATCGATTGCCATTCGGAAAAGAGACAACTCCCGGAAGCAACGAAAGCACCAATCCAAGAACGACGAATCGGGCGTTGGCCGAGCGCAACCTGGTCATCAACAAGACCATACCAAGTGCGAAAAAAACCGCGGCCGTGGGATCCAATACCGGCTCGTTGACAAAAAAATCATTGCCGTTGCCTCGGTAATTGAAGAGCCCCAAGGCATGTTGAATGTTGGCCGTAATCGTAGAACCGGCGAGCAGGTGCGCGGCCCTGCCCTGAAACTTCACCCAATTGGTTACCGCAAACCACAGCATTGGGCCCGCCGTAACTAGAGCTGCCGCAACCGCGATCACTCCTCCCCTAAGTAGCTCTCGCCAACGACGCGGTTTGAACGCAAAATGGGCCAACACCAATCCCGCCACCATGAACGGGACAATCCGGGCCGCGTTGTAGGTGTACAAAGACAATCCCGTGAAGGCACCGGCGAACAGCCAGCTCAGGCTTCCTCCGTGCCGCAGCGCGCGCCAAAGCGCGTACAACGCGATCGTCTCGATTGGGGGAACCGTCACACACCTCCATCCAACTCGGCTGAAGACCCAATGCCATCCTGAGACCGCAAACAGCGCCAGGCTGGCAAGCCCAGCAATCCGACCGAACAGTTCCCTGGTGAAGAGATAGATCGGCAAAAGCGCGAGAACGCCGACCAATGCCGCTGCTGCTTGGACAGCTTCCAACGAGATGCCGAACCAACGCTGAAAGAACGCGATGACATACATGAACGATGTCTCTCGTCCCCAGGCAGCCGACACGTACGGGGTAAACGTCGCACCGCCGTTGATGTGCGTCGCGTACATCCCATTCCAAGCCGCATCGTGGTTCATGGCGCCCGGATTGGACTCGAAGTCGACCAACCGCGCCCAAACGCCGACAACCAACAGCAGCGCGACCAGCACCGCCTCTGAGATCGGCGTCAGGCCATCCGACGCACGTGACTCCGCCTCACCGCGCCAGCGTATCGCCAGTGCCGCGACCAGCGCCGCGACCAGCAACACCGGAACGCCCAACAGTCGATTCGGCCCAAAATGCAAGATCTGCTGCCCGTACCACGCAGCCCCGGTTGCCCCGACTACGATCGCGGCCCGAACCCAACTCAACGCTCCGCCCATCGCCAGGGAAGATAGCAAGAGCCCGCCTTCAAAACCATCTTCGATGCGGAGATCACCCTAGTGCGGCACTCGGTAGCGCGCGTACACAGGCCGATGATCCGATACCTGCGAGTCGAGGACTGTGTACTCCAGGATCTCCCATTCTGGTGGTGCAACAACGTAGTCAATCGTTCTTTTGGGTCGCTTCGCCGGATGCGTCGCTTCCTGAGCGACGACCGGACCAAAGCGTTTCGACTCTCGAACCAAATCAAGACTCCGGTGCGTAGGCCAGGCGTTGAAGTCCCCTCCAAGAATCGATCGCTGCCCCTTCGTGAATTTTAGAATTTGTAACATTTGGGAAATGTTCTTCGGCCCCGCTAGGGAATCGTTGTGGAGCGAGCCAAGAAGGACCGGCGAGCCTCCAACATGGACGACGCCAAACAGGGCCCTCCGATTGTTGGAACTGACGAAGAACGGCTTGCGACCCACCAGTGTGAGATTGGTCGTTGCCTCGATTGGGAGGCGCGACAGGATCGCGTTCCCACCCGACACCCGGTAAAATGGCAGCCCGATATTGTAACATTCGCCAAACAACCACGCGTGCGCACCCACGGCTTCAGCCAGGTACCGCACCTGAGAGAGGCCACACGGCGGACACTCGTGTAGCACTTCCGACAGAAGCACCAGGTCCGGGTCAACGCTGCGAATATCGGCCGCGAGAGCATCCAGACGGGAGCGCAGCGCCGCCGGGTCGGCAAAGCGAAGGCGCTGGCGATACGCGAAAGCTTTCGCAATGTTGTAGGCGACGATCCGGACTTCGTCGTCACCCTCGAGATGGCGCAACTCCCTCGACGGCAGACCGGTCACCCCTAAGACCGGCGTCTCGCCGGGAGCCAAGACCAAGCCATTGAGCGCAAACAGCCCTAAGCCAAGAACTGCACCGAAGAGCAAGCCGAGAGTCGACCTCTTGATCGCCAGTCTCATCTGATTACGCACCGGGGAAAGATAGAGCGACAGCAACACCGCGATCAATGAGGAATCGCGACCGTCACGACATCGTCACATTTCGATGCGATCGCAACCCCGCTGTTAAAGCCCCGGCAAAAAACAGCGAGAAACAACGCAACCACAATTTGCGCCGCCAACTACAAGTCTCCCTCACCAAAGTCGACGAAGATGGGGGACGACCACGCTCTCTGCTCGTACGGAGCCAGACACTCCTCTCCTTCGCGGCACAGGTCTACCTCGTCGCATTCGCTACCAGCGCGACTCGCACAAGGCGCAGACAGGCCGTTGACCGTCGGCGAGGCCGTTTCAAAGACGCGAGCATAGTACACCGTGTCGCGACGCAAGGCCGGGTACTCGTCATCGACGAAGTCCGCGACACAACCGACTTCCGCAACGTCACATTCAAACACCCGCCACGGATCGTCGATCAACCCGGCCACGTCTTCATCAGGTGACGACTGCGGCCGGATCCGGACAACCTCGACACGGACAATCGGCCGCCGGCGATCCGTTGGGCGGTAACATTCTCCGGCGCAAAGATCTGCTGTTCGCTCGGCCCCAAGAGCCTTGAGAGTACTCTCGGCACACCCGGCCTCCTGCTCCAACGATCCGAGCGCACGCACCCGAAACTTCGGAGTGTCGCGCGTCTCGACTTCGCCGCCCATCGGCACCGACCCGTCACCCCGGAGCAGATCAAACCACAGCAGGATGCGCGGCCCACTGGTTCCGTAGACCTCCTTGCGCTTCAACGCCTGCCAGATCGAGTGCCGGTCGCGGCCTTTCGCATGCACTGCCACCAGCCCCCCGGTGTAGAGAAACGATCGTACACGTTCACTCTCGTAGAGTTGCAATCCCGACAACTGTGCCGCTGCTTCTGCATAGGTTCGCGAGCGGCTTTCTGGAGACTCCGGCGGCGCCGTGAAAAACGCGCCCGCGATGCCACCATCGGTCGGACGGCGCCGATCCGGCGACTCCGACAAAGCGCGCAGCTCCTTGTACCCGGTACCCGGTCGCGCGCTGTGGATGTCACTCGAGCTGATGAACCCCATGCGAAAACGACGGGGAAGAGCCGCGTCGTCCTCAAAATTGCCCAACGCTGAAATGTACTGCGCCGAACTGGCAGGCCGATAGGAGAACGAAGGTTGATCACAATCGCGACACTGCCCCGCATCCAACCAATCGGCGCCCGCCGTACCGACGACCGTAACGTGCGACGAGACACCTGCGGCGGCCGCATTGCGACGCGCCGTCTCGGCGCGCTGTTCGCATTCCCCTGGATCCAGCCCCACGTCGGCGCAACGCCCCGCGACGATGTCCCCTGCCCGCTGACACATCGGCAGGTAGTCGGGCCGCTTCGGCGGACATTGGGGCGAACCGTTTACGACCTCACCGATCGAGCGCCAAGGCCGATAGACCTCACTGGCACCGTGCCCCGAGTAGACCTCGATCAACGTTTGCCGCGACGCATCGTGCATCGCACCGGACAATTGCTTGTCCCAACTCGCTATCGGCGGAGTGTAGATCCCCCAAGCCGTACCGTGCGGAATGACGATCGCATCGTGTCCCCACTCGTCGAGTTTGCGAAACAGATCGACCGGAGTGAGAGCAACTTCGAGACAGTCCGCAGGCAACTCCCACACGTTGCCCGTCGGACATCTCTCAGCTTCTGAAAGCCCGGTCCAGCGCGCCGCAAGGTCACGAAATCTCGGGCTGTCGATCGCGAGCAAACCACGCGCCAACACAGGCGGCGGATTTGCCGCCGTCCCTCCCATGCTCGCAGCAATCGGCCGGGTCGGGATCTTGTCGCCTTCCAAATGCGCCAGCACGACATTCTTGTGGCCGTAGTGCGAATCGGGAGTCTTGCCAGCCTGGGTCCACTCCCAGCCAAGGAACGTCACCAAGTCCGGATTGTCGGGATCGCCCGCCAACGCATTACACTGGCGCACCGCAGCAATCGTATTGCGCCAGTCTTCGGGCAGAATATTCGAGGCATGGTCGTTGATCGACCAAAAGTCGAGACCGGCACAATGCCGAGCGAAGTCACACGCATCAGCTGGTGTCGCCGGGCCCTGACCACCGAGCAGAGGCAGGTTGAGCATGAAGGCATCAAAGGAGATTGTGGTGTGTACGTGCAGGTCGCCAAACAGGATCTGGCGATCTCCTGCGAGCGCCCCCACCGCCTTCGAGGCATCGCGCTGTCGCGCTGCTGCTTGGCGGATCTCCGCACTCGAACGCGCAATCGGTACCGGTTCGTGAATGGCGCTGTCGAAGTGGCCGAACACCCCACGCCCCAGCAGCCACAACACGGATACCGCTACAGTCCCGACCAACAGAGCGGCGATCACAAGGTTGCGTAGGATCCGTCCCATCCGCCCTTCACTTCACTCACGGCTACGTCCAGAGAATGTCGTAGTGATTCTCCGTGATCAGTCGCAGGCACACATAGATGCCGATTCCTGGAAACAGGAGCCAAAGGCCGTTGGTTCCGCCAACAACGCCGATGAGACCAGCCATCGGGCGATCCTCGTAACGCCGATTGTAGAAGTACTGGAAGAAGTACAAACAGGTGCAGTAGAACTTCTGGTAGAAGATCAGCAGCCCGACTATGCCAAGAACTTGCGGCGACACGTAACCTGCCGACATTCCGACCAGAAAGAACGCACTCGGCAAGATCGTGCTAAACCCGTTGCCGACGTCGATCGAGAATCCGAAGGACTTGGGATCTGCGTACCCGTCATCCCAATACGCGTAGCCGAGCCAGGTTCTCGCCCACAACTTGGTGGAGAAGAACTCACCGACCGAGACCGGAGTCGTGTACAAGTTCCCGCGCGGACGATCGGAGCTGCGCGGTTCTTGGAACCAGCGCCGGATGTCGCCGATCCGGTGCCACAAGGATATCTCCCACATGCAAATCAACAGATTGATCGCCAAGAAGAGCGCCAACACGACTTGCCATGGATTGACCACGTCATGCAGTAGGAAGTGAGCGAAGACCGCTCCGCCGAACCACATACTCATCCATACCGTCAGCCAGATCCACAACGGCAATCGAAACGGCGTACCTGCGTGGGTTGCAACGTTTTCGGACATTCAAATCTCTCCAGAGTTCCTTCGCCTCGGTCCGCACGCATGGCATTCCCGATTCGCGGTCGCGAATCAACGGGGAGGCGCCTTCTGCAGTTTGACCGGCCGGCACCGTACGCGGTACGGCGTGGGCACCACTCTCAATTGCGAAAGGACGACTCGATGAAGATTGAAGGAAAATGTTACTGTGGTTCCCTCCGTTTCTCCGCCGAGGGCGACGCGCTTTTCAAGGGGCAATGTCACTGCCGTGAATGTCAGTACGTCTCGGGCGGTCACCCCAACGTCGTCATCGGTATGCCCGAGCCCGGCTTCGAATACACCAGCGGCGAGCCGAAAGTCTTCAAGCGCAAGGATCTCGACAATCCCGTTGGGCGTGAGTTTTGCGCCGAGTGCGGAACCCACATCCTGACACGGGCGCCCAATCTACCGGGCGCCGTACTGATCAAGGTCGGCACACTCGACGATCAAAGCGTCTTCGGAAAAGCGGAAATGGCGATCTTCACGATCGACAAGCAGACCTATCACACGATCCCGGAAGGCGCCGCCTGTTTCGAGCGCACTCCCGGTTGAGAAGTCCGATATTCCACCCGAGCCGCGGCCACCGTTGGCCCGCGGCTCGGGCGGAGCCTTCGTTCTTCCGACGGTGAAGGAGATGGAGTTGATGCGTCGCGCAGGCGAGTGACAAGATAGCCCCGAAGGGGCGTAGTTCATCAGCCCAGGGCAACGCCCTGGGGTACGAGGCCACGTGGGCTAGCCCTGTAAGGGCGGAATTCGA
The DNA here is from genome assembly GCA_029262455.1 of Deltaproteobacteria bacterium. Taxonomy (GTDB): domain Bacteria; phylum Desulfobacterota; class Binatia; order HRBIN30; family CADEER01; genus CADEER01. The sequence goes on from JAJCZJ010000087.1 coordinate 11,211, forward strand.
AAGTTACAATCACTGTCGAAGATCTTGATTCACCTTGTGTTCAGCACGAAAAATCGCGAACGGACGATCCGGAAGGACCTCTGCCCGGAGCTGCATGCGTACATCGTAGGAACGCTCAAGGGTCTGGGTTGTCCGTCAATCCAGACTGGTGGCACAGATGACCATGTACACACGTTGTTCTCGCTCGGCCGTTCGCGCTCGGTTGCCGACGTGGCGGAGGATGTGAAGAAACGGTCGTCGAAGTGGATGAAGAGCAAGGGCGGCGCGAGTTTCAGCTGGCAAGCGGGCTATGGGGCTTTCTCGGTTAGCGAGTCCAATGTGGCGGAAGTGGTTCGCTACATCGAGCGCCAAGAGGAGCATCATAGCAAGATGACGTTTAAGGAAGAGCTCGTCTTGTTGCTGGAGCGTCACCGCGTGAAGTTTGACAACCGGTACCTGTGGGATTGAACTACGCCCTTTCAGGGCTAAGTGTGGCGGGGGCCCGTGCCCCAGGGCGTTGCCCTGGGCTGATGAATTGCGCCCCTTCGGGGCTGGTGGCGGGGGCCCGTGCCCCAGGGCGTTGGCCTGGGCTGATGAATTGCGCCCCTTCAGGGCTGGTGTCCTGGATCAATGGCTGCATCCCCTTGGTTGCCAAGACGAAGATGCCCCCTACCTAAGACGCGGAGGACTTCACTCGAGTCATCTCGCGGCCTCGCCTAGCGCCGCAGAAAACCGAGAACAGCCCGCGCAACCTGCTCGGGCTGTTCCGGTAGCATTGCATCCCCCGCGTTGGTGATCGTAACGACTTCGACGCGATCGGGAAAATCCCGCAGCAGCAACTGTGAAGAAATCTCGGCCGGTGCGGTGCGGTCCATATCCGCTTGAGCGACAAACATCGGCACGACGCCACCACCCGGCACCCAATCGGAGAATGGAGTCGTGACGTTGGCAAGTTGAATCGTGCCGGCAATCCGCATCCCAACCGGGCGATAATCCGATGCCCGCAACTCTGGACAGACTCGACACTTTCTCAAATCCTTCGCGATAACCAGGCATTGCAGGGCACAACCGGCCCCGCCCTACCGATCGTCCGGGTCGTAGCCGAGGCTCGACTGCAGCCATCGCTCGGCTTCGGCTACCTTGAGACCGACACGCGGCGCGTAGTCTACAACCTGGTCACGACCGATGCTGCCGACACTGAAGTAGCGTGCCTCCGGGTGGCCAATGTAGAGACCACTCACACTCGCCGCCGGCGTCATGGCATAGCTTTCCGTCAGATCGATACCGACGTCGCGCGCACTGAGCAGATCGAACAAACGGCCCTTTGGCGTATGATCGGGGCAGGCCGGATAGCCAAAGGCCGGTCGGATACCCCGATACTCTTCCGCGATCAGCGAGTCGTTCGACAGCTTGCCTGACGCAGCCTCGTGGCCCCAGGCCAGCCGCGCGCGCTGGTGCATCATTTCGGCGAGCGCCTCGGCGAGACGATCCGCCAGGGCCTTGACCATGATCGCATTGTAGTCGTCGTTGTCACGTTCGAACTTCGCCACAAGCTCGTCTGCGCCGATCCCAGTCGTCACCGCAAAGGCTCCAACCCAATCCTCGACACCCGACTCGACCGGCGCAATATAATCGGCCAGCGAGCGGTTCGGGCGCGTCCCGGGCGGCACGCCTTGATGCCGCAACATTGGGAACCGTACCAATTCCTTGTTTCGTTCGCCGTCACTCCAAAGCACGATGTCGTCACCTTCAGAATTCGCCGGCCAAAAGCCCGCGACGGCGTTTGCCGTCAACGAGCCGTCCCGCACGATTGTCTCCAACAACTCGCGCCCGTTGTCGTAGAGTTCTCGCGCAGCCTCGCCGTAGGTCGGGTGATTGAGAATCTTCGGAAACTTCCCTTTGAGCTCCCAAGCGGTGAAGAAAAACGTCCAATCGATGTATTCGACAATTTCGGCGAGGGGGATATCCCGCCACTCACGTCCGCCGACCCACGCGCTGTCCGGCACGGCGATCGAGTCGAATTCGACCTGGGCTCGATTCTTACGCGCATCGGCCAAGGAACGCAGCTTCTTGCCACCACCGCTCGCGTGAACCTCGACCAACCGAGCCTGATCCTTGCGATTCTGCTCGTCGAGGACGCTTTTTCGCCCCGGGTCGAGTAAATCCGAAACGACCCCAACCGCGCGCGACGCATCGTGCACGTGAACGACGCTCTCCGCGTAGTGCGGAGCGATCTTCACAGCAGTATGCTGCTTGCTGGTCGTCGCGCCGCCAATCAGCAGCGGAAGCTCCAGCCCCTTGCGTTTCATCTCCTTGGCGACGTGCACCATCTCATCGAGCGAGGGCGTAATGAGACCCGACAGCCCGATCAAGTTGCACTTCTCATCGATCGCCGTCTGCAAGATCTTCTCGGCCGGCACCATGACGCCAAGATCAACCACCTGGTAGTTGTTGCAGCCGAGCACCACACCCACGATATTCTTACCGATATCGTGCACGTCGCCCTTGACCGTAGCCATGACGATTTTGCCCTGCGTGCTGCCCTCCTCTTTCTCCCGGTCCATGTATGGCTCCAGGTAGGCAACCGCCTTTTTCATCGCACGGGCACTCTTCACCACCTGCGGCAAAAACATCTTTCCCGCTCCGAAGAGATCGCCAACGACCTTCATCCCGTCCATCAAGGGCCCTTCGATCACATCGAGTGGCTTGGGAAGCTTTTGGCGAGCCTCTTCCGTGTCCGCCTCGATGAAGTCGATGACGCCGTGCACGAGGGAGTGCGACAGCCGCTGCTCAACGGTCGATTCACGCCAGCTGAGATCGAGCTCTCTCTTCTTGCCGCTGCCTCGAACCCTCTCGGCAAATTCGACCATGCGCTCAGTCGCATCCGGCCGGCGCGCAAAGATGATGTCTTCTACATGTTCGAGAAGGTCCTTCGGGATGTCCTCGTAGACACCGAGCTGTCCGGCATTGACGATCCCCATATCCATCCCGGCCTGAGTCGCATGGTAGAGGAAAGCCGTGTGGATCGCTTCGCGAACCAGATCATTGCCGCGAAAGGAAAAGGACAAGTTCGAGACACCACCGGATATATGCACGCCCGGGCAGCGCGCCTTGATCTCACCCGCAGCCTCGATGAACGCCTTGGCGTATTCGTCGTGTTCCTCAATACCCGTCGCAATCGCCAGAATGTTCGGATCGAAGATGATGTCCTCGGGCGGGAAGTCGGCTTTCTCGACCAGCAGTTTGTAAGCGCGCTCGCAGATCTCGACTTTGCGCTTCGCGGTATCGGCCTGGCCAACTTCGTCGAAAGCCATCACGACGGCCCCGGCGCCGTAGCGGCGAATCTTGCGCGCCTTGGCGAGAAAGTCCTCTTCGCCTTCCTTCAGCGAGATCGAGTTCACGACACCCTTGCCCTGAACGCACTTCAGGCCCGCTTCGAGCACTTCCCACTTCGACGAGTCGATGACGATAGGGATGCGCGAGATCTCGGGCTCCGATGCGATCAGGTTCAGAAACGTTTGCATGCACGCAACACTGTCGAGCAAGCCCTCATCCATATTTACGTCGAGGAGATTCGCGCCACCGCGCACCTGATCCAACGCCACTTCGAGAGCTGTATCGAGATCGTCGTTTTTGATGAGTTTTCGAAAGCGCGCCGAACCTGTAACGTTTGTGCGCTCGCCGATCATCTGAAAGTTCGAGTCGGCGCGAATCGCCGTCGTCTCGAGACCGCTATAGAAGGACACGCCCGTCGGCGGCTCCGGCACACGACGCGGCTCCACCCCTTCCACCGCTTTGGCGATCTCCGCGATGTGATCCGGCGTAGTACCGCAACAACCACCGACGATGTTGACCAAACCGCTGGTGGCAAACTCGCCCACGAGCCCGCCCGTCGTCGGCGGTTCTTCGTCATACTCGCCAAACGCGTTTGGCAGCCCCGCGTTCGGATAACTCGACACCAAACAGTTCGCGATCTTCGCAAACTCCGCGACATAAGGGCGCATCTCGGTCGCGCCGAGCGAGCAATTGACCCCGACAGACAACGGCCGTGCATGCGCAATGGACCGGAAGAATGCGTCGACAGTCTGCCCCGAGAGCGTCCGCCCACTGGCATCGGTAATCGCCACCGAGATGGAAAGCGGAAGGTTGGTTCCGCGCTCCTCCTGGACATCGGCAATCGCCACCAATGCCGCCTTCGCATTGAGCGTGTCGAAGATTGTCTCGACGAGGAGAAGATCGACGCCGCCGTCGAGCAACCCATGCGCCTGCTCAGCATAGGCCTCGCGCAGCTGATCAAACGTCAGCGTGCGAAAGGCCGGGTCATTCACGTCGGGAGAAAGTGACAACGTCTTCGGAGTCGGCCCGAGAGCGCCGGCGACGAAACGCGGCTTGTCGGGAGTCTTGGCCGTCCAGCGGTCGACGGCGGCACGAGCGATGCGCGCCGACTCGGCGTTCAGCTCACGGCAGAAAGCCTCCGTCCCGTAGTCCGACTGCGCAATCGAGTTGCTGCCAAATGTATTCGTCTCGACGATATCCGCGCCGGCCGCCAAGAAGGCATCGTGAATTTCATCGATGACGTCGGGCCGCGTCAGCGATAGCAGCTCGTTGTCGCCCTTGAGCTCACTCGGATGATCGGTGAATCGGTTGCCGCGAAAATCGGCTTCCTCGAGGCCATAGCCCTGAATCATCGTGCCCATCGCACCATCGATCACGAGGATACGGGCCTCCAACTGCGCTTCTAGCGCGGAGCGATTTGGGCTCTTCTCTTGGCTCATCGATGTTTACTCCCAGGAAAACAGTCAATAAAACACCCGACCGAGCCAATATCTAGCCCGCCGGATTCCTCAGTCGACGAGCGTGCAATATCCCTTTGTGACCGATACGTGGCGAATCGCTATTGCTCCGGGACGGCCACAACAGGAAGAGAAAGTCCGTCCCGCTCGCCGCCGAACGCGGAGGATGTTATTCCGGCAAAAACGCAGTGTTGTCTCGTCCCGATGTCCATTCGATCTATCGCCAGAGTCCTAGTCGCACTTGTCCCAGTCTTGGGGATCAGTGTCGCTCAGGCTCGCGCAGCTCCACTTTGTGGGGACGTCACCAGTGGGTGGTGCGTGGCCCGGAGGATCATCTCGACCGAGCGGCGCGGCGAGCTTGGATTTCGCTTCGGCGAACCGCTCGATGTCGACGGTGACGGCAAGGCGGACATCGCCGCCGGTGCCCGATTCAAGGAACGCGAACTGCACCAGGACGGCATGGCAGCCGTGTGGTCTGGAGAGACCGGCGAACAAATCCGCGCCTGGGACGGTGTCCTCCAAGACGGTCTCTTCGGCCACTCGGTACTGCCGTTGGCAGACCTGGACGGCGACGGGCTCGCCGACCTGGTGATCTCAGCCCCCAATGCGAAACGCGACGGCGCTGGACACGGAATGATCGTTGCCCGCTCGCCGGCGACCAACAAGGTGCTCTGGCAACGCTACGGTAAACGAGGCGAGAACTTCGGTTGGGATCTCGCGAGCGCCGGCGACCAGGATGGTGACGGTGTCGCTGACTTCTTCGTCGGAGCCCCGGCGCACGACGAAGGACGCGCCTATCTCGTGAGCGGTCACGACGGCAACCCCATCCGAGAATTCTCACCACAATCCGATACACCGACATTCGGCTGGTACGTTGCGCGCCTCGACGATTTGGACGGCGACGGATCCGCCGATCTCGTCGCCGGCTCGTACCTAGCGAGCGGGCCGGCCGGGCCATTCGCCGGCGCTGCGCACGTCTTTTCGTCAGCCACCGGAAAGATACTTCACCACTGGCAAGGACCTGAGGACCGATCCGGCTTCGGCGAAGTCGTCGAAGGGATCGGTGATCTCGACGGCGACGGCCGCGGCGACGTGGTGGTCGCGGCGCCTCGGACAAACGACCACTCTCACAAGCTTCCGGGTGACGTCTACGTCTACTCCGGCGCAACCGGAGAGGAGACCCGACACTGGCAAGGAAAGCAGTCCGGCGAGCTCTACGGCCGAATGATCGCAGCAGCGGGCGATGTGGACGGTGACAGCGTCGAAGACCTGGCGATCGGGTCTCCGTGGTACCGTACACCGCTCGGCCGACGAGTCGGCCGCTTCGAGCTGCGCTCCGGCAGGACCGGCGCCATCATCGCCAACTTCCTAGGATCAGTAGCTGACGGGTGGTTCGGTTGGCACATTACCCGCGCGCCCGATCCCGACGGACTTGGACGCGCCGCACTGTTGATCAGCACCTTGCGCCACCCGGCCGGCCTTGAAACCGGCACCGGGATTCTCGAGCTGTATGTGCTCTCCGAGCGGGCCGCTACCGAGCAGACCAATCCTCCACCCGCGTTGAGTCGCGATCGCGTCGAACAGCGGTAGTCACCTGTCCGGAAAACCAATCGAACGAGCAAGCCCCGCCTGCGGCTGTTCCAGCTTCAAGAAAGGGCAGACTCGATAATCACCCGTTGGCCAGCTCGCACCTGTCGTAAAAGCTCCGAGAACTTGGCCTTGGCTTCGTACGTCGAATACCTCTTCGCCATGACGAATGCCGTAGTCCACTAGTCAGACTAGTCAAGTTAGGAATTTACGGAATCATCAGGCGCGGCTGGCGCCGCATCGACATCAGATAGACCCGCAAAGCGCCCTTTTCATGCATCGACAAGCCTGCAAACGCATCGCGGGCGGCGGCAGCCTCGCCGTCATGACCGGCGATCGCATAGTCGAAACTCGGGGCACGACCGTCGTGTAGATACGGCGCCGAGTCGGCTACGCCCCAAAGCCTCGGCGTCATGTAGTGATCTTTGCCGACACCGCGCTGCTCATGGAGCGCCCGGTTCGCTGGCCCCATGTCGTGGCGCTTGAGATCGCTAAACAACCAGACCGGGTAGCCGTCGAGACTGGGCTCGTAGCGCAAACCCGGCTGCCGCATCGACGCCGCCAAATCGATTGAGGGTAAACCCTCGAGCTCGAGGATAGGGCTCTTCAGTACCAACATCGGCCGATGACACTCGGCGCAACCAAGCTCGTGAAACGACTTGCGGCCACGCTGGAAATCGTCCAAAAAACTGGTAGTCGTCGGCCCGAGCAATCCGCTCGCGGCCGGCCCCAACTCTTCGCGCTGAATCAGCGGCTCGACAATCGGCATCTCCAAGAGAGCCAGGTGGACGATCATTGCGGACAACGGGCCATCCGCTAGTTCCGCCATCACACCATCGGAATCGGGATCCTGCGGATCGTCGCCGCCTCCGACCGCGTCAGCTGAGGCGATTCTGAGTAGCGCGTCACTCTGGACTCCCATGTGAACCTGCAAAGCATCGATCGCGAAGTCTGCAATGTCTATGAAGTTGCCTTTCCATCCAAACGGTTTGACGACCAAGTCCGCATCGACACCGCGAACCTCCGCGAGATCGAGGGAGCCGTCATCGGTAAGTCGCAACACGCCAAAGTCGACGCCCTTCGAGATCAATCGCACCTCGCCGGAGCCTTCGCGCAGCAAGTCAGAGCCAACCTGTTGTAGCTCGACGGTCATTTCACGCGCCAACGCGACCACCACTCCGAGTCCCATCAAAGCCTGCGGATTGCGAGCGTCGCCACTCTCGACCGACTCACCATCGCCATTGAGAAACGCGTTGTCGAGTTCCGAACCAGCACCGTTCGGCCCCCCGACCCAGTGACAGGACGTGCACGAGATGGTTTCCGGGCCGCCGAACGCACCTCCGTGAACTCTTCTAAACGGACCGTTCGGGCTCTTCGCCGAACCCCCAGCACCCAAGCCGTCGGCAAAACCGTACTCGTGCTCGAAAATCATTCGGCCCAAATCCGCGACTGTTGCTAAGCAAATACCTCCGGTTGATAGAGTCGCCGCATCTACAAGTGTGTGAGCCTCGCGCAAAAAGGTCCCGGGCACTGCGGCCTCACGGAGTCTCTTCGCCCGTCGAATCTCCGCCCATCGGTGCGCATCGCGGGCCGCCTCCAAACTCAATGGAAGCGCTCGGCGCATCGGCGGACAATCAACCGGCCAATGAGCGGCGACCGGCTCGACGTCGACAACCGGTGCACTTCGGCAAGCGCCCGACAGCGCTCCAGCAATCACCAGGCACGCGACCACTACCGGACTTCCGACACATCGAATCGTCCGAATCGTCCGAATCGTCCGAATCATGGCAGGAACAATTTGGGCTGGCGGGACAGAGAGGCAAGAAAAACCCGAATGCTCGCTCGCTCGCCCTCGTCGAGAGCCAGGTACGCATCCCGGACAGGTGCTGCCGCACCGCCGTGTAGGACGATCGCATCGTGAACCGTCGGCGCCCGGCCATCGTGCAAATAGGGCGCAGTGTCCGCCAATCCCCAGAGCGGGCGCGTCAGAAAATGGCGCGCTGGGACACCTCCTTGTTCAGACCGGCTCGCCAGAGCAGGCCCCATGTCGTGCCGCTTCAGATCGCTGAACAGGTGCACCAAAAACGGTGTCGTCTTCGAAGCGTACTTTGGTTCCACCTTGGGCCCATCACCGTCGCGGGCAACGTCGACGACAAACCGCGGCCGTTCATCGGTCGTCCCGACATTCATCCTGGGATCGGCGATTTCCAACGTTGGGACATGACAACCCGCGCAGCCAATCACCTCGAAGGAGCTACGCCCGGCTGCAAACGCGTCGAGCAACCCACTATCTATCGGCGGCCGCAAGATCGGTGCCTCGAGTTGCGCCAGGTACCCGACCATTGTCGCCAACATCCCAGCATCGACTTCTAGCGTGACGCCGTCATCGTCGAGATCGAACCAACGCTTTCCATCACCGTACGGCTGCCCATCCAATTCGCCATCGCGCACCTTTTCCTGAATCGGTAGCGACAACATACCCTGGTGAATGTGAAACGACTCTTCGATCATGCCGCGTAGGGTCGCTTGATGCCCCTTCCATCCAAACGGACGGACGACGAGATCCTCGGCAACCCCTTCAACGGCGGCGCGATCGAGCGATCCGTCTGGATGCCCCACGATGCGACCAAAAGACACCCCCTTGGCGCTCAGGGCCTGCTCGATGTCTCGCCCCTTTTCGCTTGCCTTCTCTGCGGTTTGCGCAGCTTGCGCCTGCAGCTCGTTAGTCATTTCAGCCGCCAGCACCGCAATCGGCCCGAGGCCCAAGAGGTGCGGCGGGTTGCGCTCGTCGGCACTACTGAGACGCCCGCCGTCGCCTAAGAGAAAGGCATTTTGTGTCTGCATCCCGGCACCGTCCGGCCCACCTTTGGAATGGCAACCAAAACATCCGAAAGCATCGGGTCCGCCTGCCGTTCCCCGATGCACGCGTCCGAGACGCGGCGTGTATCCAGGCGTCTTGCGGCCGTCCCGAGCCCCCCAGCCGTTTTCAGGACGCAATAACAACCCAAAGAGTTCATCGCCGACGACAAACAGAGTTTCCTTGGTAATCGGACGGTGATCGAAATCGACCGTCGTCAGGGTTGCATGCTCAATGAGCTCTCCCGGGTCCCGGGCATCGAGCATGCGGTCAAAGTCTTCGCGCCGACGCAGCTCAACCGCCTCCCCCACTTGAACGAGAAGTGCTTCATCGCTGGGGATCACCATCTCGTCGGCCAATATCCCACCGAGCCATGTATCCTCGCGCGCTACTCCGGGGATCGCGACGACGGCACCCAGGAGCGCAGCCGCCGCTCCGAAGCGGAGACCCGTACGATGGTTTGTCAGGCGGATCATTTCCACCCAACCTGCACAATTCAACCGCCGTAGGAAAGCCCAACCCAACCCTTCGGGACGCACAGCGCAGCCATGTCAATTCATCGGCTCGGACAAAGCCCCAAACCGGAGCAGCCGAAGTCTAGCCGTCCGGGGTCGTTCTTTTCAACGGACTGCCGGCCCCCGGAGGAATTCTCACTGGGGTGACCGATACTTTGCCGCAAGAAATCGGATCGAGTCAGCTCACCGGATACATAGGCCCAGACAATCAAACTCGTCGTTATGAGGCCTTCTTCACGTGGATGAGTTTCTTGTTCACGAACTCCAGGATTCCCAAATGCGACAGCTCCCGCCCGTAGCCGGAATTCTTCGTACCGCCGAACGGCAACTCGGCCTGCGATCTCGTCGGCTGGTTGATAAACATCATTCCGGTATCGATCTGTTCGGCGAATCGCCGAGCACGTTCGATGTCTTTCGTGTACACCGAGCCGCCAAGACCATACGAAGAGTCGTTCGCAAGCTCGATCGCCGCGGCTTCATCCTTAACGACGTAAACGCTCGCGACCGGGCCAAATAGCTCCTGGTCATAGGTGGGCATGTCCGGCTCGATGTCGGTCAAAATTGTGGGGTTGAAGTAGGCGCCCTCGCGATCCGGGCGACCGCCGCCGAGGACCACAGTCGCGCCAGCATCAATCGTCTTCTGAACCAACGCCGCCAACCGCACAGCCGCATCTTCAGACGATAGAGGTCCAACGTCGGTGTCCTCGTTCATCGGGTCGCCCATTTTCATTGCAGACAATTTGGAAGCAAAGGCGGATAGAAACTCCTCCGCGACCGCCTCGACGACGATGAATCTCTTCGAGGCGACACAGGACTGTCCGGTGTTGACCATCCGTCCCTTGATCGCCATTTCGACGACGTTGTCCATGTCGGCGTCTTCGAGCACGACGAACGCATCGTTGCCGCCGAGTTCGAGCACCGAACGTTTCAAGTTCTTACCAGCAGTGCCGGCGACCGCACCACCCGCCTTTTCGCTACCGGTCAGAGAAACGCCCCGAATCGACTTGTGCTCAATGATCGAATCGACAAATTCAACCGGAATGAACAGGTTCGTATAGACTCCCTGCGGCAGTCCGGACGTGTCGAACAATGTCTGTATCGCTTCTGCGCACTGAGGCACGATGCCCGCGTGTTTCACCAAGACGGTGTTGCCGGCCATGATGTTCGGAGCGGCGAAGCGAATTACCTGATAGAAGGGGAAATTCCAGGGCATCACGCCCAACAGAGCTCCGATCGGAGCGAAGTGCAGGTACGCGTCGGCGTCCGCTACGTCGAGTTTTTGATCGGCGAGAAACGATTCCGCACCGCGTGCGTAATACTCGGCGATCTCCGCGCAATAGACGATCTCGCGCCGACTCTCCTCAATCCGCTTGCCCATTTCCAGAGTGATGATCTTGGCGAATTCGTCGGTACGATCACGAAGCTCGCCGGCAACGTTAAGCATGACCGCCGCGCGATCTGCGAACGTCGATCTGCGCCACTGACCGAAGGCATCGTGAGCCTTCTCGACTGCCTCGATGGTCTGGTCCTTGGTCAGCGGAATAAACGTCTTCACTTCCTCATTCGTGGCCGGGTTCACACTGCGGATTGACATTTAGGATCCTCAAGTTTTGTGATTTTGCTGGGAGACATTCCGCGATTCTAACGTGCTCAGTTAGCGCAAGATGCGTGCCGAGCCCGAGCCAGCCGGATTTCGAACCCGTCTCCCCCTCTCCAACACGTCGGTTGGGCAAGATCGGGCTGATGAGAGCGAACTCAACGGCGATCATTGTAAAAACGACAGCGGTCCCACGCACTCCCCCGGCCGGAGCGACTGGAGTTCGCATCGCACCGGACACTTCACTTTGTAGAATCCCCCACCGAGCCGGGGAAGAACTTTCACACAGCCCCATGCCGACGACAAGGGAGCCTACAACGACCCCATTGGCATACGCCTTGCTCACTACAGGTGGACCGAACCGGTTGGCCGGGCCGTAACGGAGCCCGGGATCTACTGGCTCCGAAGAGGAGGATAGCGCCATGTCCAAGGCAAATGTACTTTCAGGCAGCAGTGTCACCGGCGACGATGTCGTCAATGGCGCCGGCGAAAACCTGGGAAGCATCTACGATCTGATGCTCGACGTCGAAAGCGGGATCATCGCGTACGCGGTACTGTCGTTCGGTGGATTTCTCGGAATGGGAGACAAGCTTTTCGCGGTCCCCTGGGGCGCCCTGCGCCTCGACCAAGCGAAGAAGCGATTTGTCCTGAACGTTCCCAAGGAAACCCTCGAAAAGGCCCCGGGCTTCAACAAAGACGATTGGCCCGACTTCGCAGATCGCGATCTCGGAGCCAGCCTCTACAGCTACTACGGAACCAAAGCCTATTGGTAATTGAAGAAGCGGCGGCCGATACAACCGCCGCGTCGGAAGGAGTCATATCATGAAAAATTTCCGCAGGACTTTCCGGCAGGTGCTCGGCTCAACACTGGCCGCCAGCATCTTCCTATGTAGCGCCGCTTCGGGCGCTGCCGAAACTAAGGCAACCTGGCGCCCAGACGCTTGGGTAACAGCAAAGACAAAGATGTCACTCGCAACCGACCGCGAAGTCGGTTTCACGTACATCAATGTCGACACGGTCAACGGTCGCGTCACTCTCCACGGCAAGGTGTACGACGAGGCCGAGCGGGTTCGCGCCGAAGAGGTCGCCGTCGGCGTCGAGGGCGCCGTCGAAGTGCGCAACCTACTCCAGGTCGTTCCCAAACCAAAGATGGATCGAGTCAAACAGGTCGACGCGAAAGTCTCTACCGCCGTCACGGCAGCTCTCGACGCCAACACAGAACTCGAAGACAGCTCCATCCAGGTGCAGTCAGTCAACGACGGCGTCGTCCTTTTGGCTGGACAGGCGAGTTCACTGCTGGCACACCTCGAGGCGATTCGGACCGCGAGTCGAGTCGACGGAGTCCGCGATGTAGCTACCGAGATCGAAACTGGCGACCGCCTCTACGACGACAGACTCTGGCATGACTCGCCCGCGGCAAGCGAGATCGACGTCGTGGTGGCAGCAGACGACGCCGAAGCGCGTGCAGAAAGCCTGACCAAAAAGACTGTGGATTCTGTGAAGAAAACAGGTGCCGCCGTCGCCCAAGGCACAAAAGACATGGGCTCCCGCGCCGCAGCTTCAATGAAGAACGCCGGAAAAGCGACGAAGGACTTGGCCGTCCGGGCGAAGGATGCAACCGTCGAAGCCGCCAGCGACATGGCTGACGCGACTGGCAATGCCGCGTCCACGACGTATGGCGCGGTCAGCGACGCGTGGATCACATCTGCCACCAAGACGAAGATGCTCGCTGATTCAGACGTTCCGGCGCTGTGGATCAACGTCGACACGTCAGACGGAATCGTGACCCTCTTCGGCACAGTGGCCTCAGAAAACCAACGGGATGCCGCGGTTCGGATCGCCGGCGATGTCAACGGCGTCGTCAAAGTCAACGACGCTCTCCAGGTCGATACATCGCTGGCCACGAAAACCGCTGGGGAAGACCGGAAAGACGATCAAATCCAACAGGACATTCGCGACGCGCTCGCAAAACAGTCGCGATTCTCGACGGCGAAAATTGATGTGACCGTGGACTCTGGTCAAGTTGAGCTCAGCGGGACAGCGCCAAACTCAGAGGTCAAGATGGCCGCCGCCGTCACCACACGGGCGGTCGATGGCGTGAGAGCCGTGCGCAACAAGATTCGCGTCAAAGCTAGCGCGGCGGGCGATCAGGGCTAACGGCTTCGCCTTCGCAACAGGCGGCAGCTTCGGCTGCCGTTGGGATCGGGTGCCAGTCGAGCGTCGTCGTAACGAATGTGGGTTCGACAAGTGGCTGGTGGTGGTGGATTGTTCGACGGAAGGACAACTGGCGCCCGCCCCACCTCCAGCCGCGTTGCGGCGGAGAAAGAAAAAGATTCGCGAACGATGGCGTTGCCGAGCCTCGACCTGCAACGCGAACCTCGACCAGCCGGCTACGTCCCGAGAGCGCGCTCAAACTGAACCGCCCAGGTCAAATCCCCTCTGCCTCGTACAAGTTCAGGCGGTTGTAGAGAGTTTTCAAACTGATCCCGAGAACCTCCGCCGCTTTTTTCTTGTCTCCGTCGAGGTCATCCAGGGTCGCCAGGATGAGATTGCGTTCGACATCGGCGATGGTTCTGCCGACCTCCAGAGCAGGACCGGCGGAAGGTTCGTGAGTCGGCGCATCACTGAACAGCTCGGCACCGATTTCATCATCGGCTAGGATGGCCACGCGTTCGATCATGTTTTTGAGTTCCCGGACATTTCCGGGCCACGGCAGTTCGGAAAGCCGGCGCTGTGCCTCCTCGGTCATGCGCTTGGCCGAGCCCTCCCGCGCGTTGATCTGGTTCAGAAAATGCTCGCCCAGTTGCAGGACATCCGGCCCCCGCTCACGAAGCGGCGGCAGTGCGATCGGGAAGACATTCAATCGATAAAACAGATCCTCCCGCAACTTACCTTCTTCGATCGCTTCGGCAGGGTCTCGATTCGATGCACTCACGACGCGCACATCGACGTCGACGGGTGTTGTGGCGCCGAGCCGGACCACCTCGCCCGCCTCGAGAGCACGCAGCAGCTTTACCTGCAACTCGATCGGCATCTCTGTAATCTCATCGAGAAAAAGAGTGCCGCCATTGGCAACTTCGAAGTACCCTTGGCGACGACTGTCCGCGCCGGTGAAACTGCCTTTCTCGTGGCCGAATAATTCGCTCTCGATGAGGCTTGCCGAAACCGCGCCACAATTGAGAGCGACAAACGGGTGGTCACGGCGTTTGCTGAGATTGTGAACCGTCTGCGCCACGAGCTCTTTGCCGGTCCCACTTTCGCCGGTGACGAAGACGGAGCTCTGCGTTGGCGCCACACGCGAAATGAGATCATAGACTTGCTGCATCGGCGCCGATCGCCCCACCATCTCGCCGAATCGGCCGAGGCCGCGCAGCTCGTCGCGCAGGGACGATACGTCGCGCCGGAGACCGCGCGTACGCGCGACGTTCATCAGCACGGTTTTCAAGCGAGCACGATCGACCGGCTTCGACAGGTAATCCAGGGCGCCTTTCCGAAGCGCAGCGACAGCGCTCTCGACCGCTACGTGGCCGGTCATCACAACGAATTCCGTATCCCGCGCCAGTTCTTCGTCTGACAGAAGTTCGAGCCCCTCGCCGTCCGGCAATACGAGATCGAGAAGAACGACGTCCGGCGCTTGCTCCTCGATTTCACGACGCGCCGCAGCGAGACTATCTGCTTGACGCGTTAGAAACCCTTCTCGCTCGACCAACATGGCAACACTGGCTCGCAAGTCCTCGTCGTCCTCGACGATCAGTGCCAACAGTTCAGTCATACGGTCGCCGCCTTCGCAGTCTTGTTCAGCTCAGTCCAGTAACGCGCCGCCTCGGCGTAGTACACACCCGGTCCGCGTGGGTCGAAGCGCTTTAACAGGAAGCTGTTGGCTCCGAGCGCATAGCTCCGCTCGATATCCTCGGTCCGATCAGAGCTCGAGAGCACGACAACCGGCAGCATCGCCGTGCGCGGATCACTCCGGAGGCGAACTAAGACTTCCCAGCCGTCAACCCGCGGCATTTTGAGATCCAAGAACACCACTTGCGGCAAGCGCGGCTGCGACACTCGATCCGGCGGCTCCAAGCCCACCGCCTCGAGCGCGCCCTGACCGTCTACCGCGACCTCCACTTTGACGTCGAGCCCGGAACGACGGAGTGCTCGAAGAGCGACATCGATTTCGTCGCGATCGTCCTCTACGATTAGAATCTCTGGAGACCTCTTCACGATGATTGTCCTCTCGGTACGGTAAAAGAAAAGCGAGCGCCGGCACCGGGACGGCCAACCGCCCAAACCCGACCGCCGTGGCGCTTGATGATGCGCGCGACGACGGCCAAACCCACCCCGGCACCCTTGGCACGGTCCGCGGGGTCGATCCGCTCGAAGAGCTCAAACATTTTGGCGGCGAAGCGGTCTTCAAAACCCCTTCCCGTATCCGATACCTCATACAAGCAGCGATCTTCTTCGATTCGACCACTGACGGTGATCTTCCTCTCGTCGCACCCCCGTGTATACTTGATGGCGTTACTGAAAAGGTTGACGAAAACGTTTGCCAAGAGCGTCTGATCTCCGATCGCCTCCGGTAGCTCTTCGATGGACAGCTCCACGTCGGATTGTTCTTCCAACTCTTCGGCGGAACGAGCGTGGACGAACGCGCCGCGCGCCACTTCCGTCATATCGACCGGCTCGCGGGCCAACGCCTCACTGCCGAGCCGCGAGAACTGCAGAAGACTTTCCAGCAGATCAGTCGCACGCAATGCACTGCGACGGATTCGACCGAGCATCTCCAAGCCTTCGGCGTCCACAACCTTATTCTCATAATCCTCCACAAAGATCGCCTCAAAGTTGAGGATCGCACTGAGCGGTGACCGGAGATCGTGAGACACCGTGTAGTTGAAGGCTTTCAAATCCCCGACGGCGTCTTCCAACGACGCCGTTCGCTCAGCGATCTTCGATTCGAGCTCGGCCCCACGATCCTCCAGAGCCAGATTGGTCGCCGCCAAGAACCGGGACTGCTGCAAAATGATGCGCAGCTGGTGGGCGACGATCGCCGACCCAACGGAGAGCAAGAGACCGGCCGCCAACAAATAGTGCGGCAGAGGCGTCAACTGCCGCGTCGCCAACGACTTCGTCGGACGGAGCGTCAGCATCCAAGCACCCCCGTGCGGCAAAGAGACAGTCTCGGTGACACTCCACCAGCCTTGCGATGGGTCGATCGAGGGCGTCCCGCGCGAATAGATCGGCTCGCCATTCCAACCTACGACCAATGCATAACCGACCGCGCGGGCGCGGAGTGTTGACTTCAGAAACGGCTCGACGGCAAAACGAGCCGCCAAGCGCCCCGTTTTCCTCTCCGTAGAATGAACAGGCAGGACGACCCAGTAAGAATAGTCGCCGCTCTCGTCGCGTTCCGGGGCCAACACGTGTGGCTCTTTGAGGTCGGCAGGCAAACCCTTCAAATCGTCAATTTCTTGGGGTCGGGTCTGTTCTTCCGCTACCACCCAACGGAGCCTCTGTCCGCCGGTCTGCCAGGCGACGTAATCGAGGCCCGGCAGTCGATCCACGCGGTTATCAAGGAGACTTTGCCACTCCTCTTGAGACCTGCTGACGAGCATGCTCGAAAGATCGCCTACCAACTGTAGGTTCCCGATCTGCAGATCCAGCTGCGATTTCAGCGCGTTCGTCGTGTGCGAGGCGACAACGGATGTTGACTTGAGGAGCCGCTCCCTGCGATCGGTGACCATTCGCACCCAAACGGTAGTCGAGAGAACAACCCCTGCCAGCCCAACGATCAAGGGGAGCCAAGCCCCCCGCCCGAGCCTGGGCAAAAGGTCCTCTCGCCCACCTCGTTTCTTCGATTGCCTCATGTCTCTGGAGTCGTGCAACACGGCCTTCGTCAATCCGCTAGGCGAGTCTCAAAAGTCTCAGTGGTTGGCCCATGCCATCGAACGAGACATTCTCGAGAACTCAAACACTACCAAATCCCGTGCTCCATATGCTCGATCGAGGCCTGCGACTGGTGCGTTTGCGTGCTCTCTTTCAACACTCCTACACCCACGGCCTCCTCGAACCTTCCCATTCGCACAAAATGCAAAAGGAAGTTCAACAGGATCCCAAGACTGGAAGCAGCAACCCCAAACACAACTATAAAATGGCTGGCACACAATATGCTGCCGATAGCGGGACGTGGGTTGTTCCAACGAAAACACATTGCAATTTTCGTCAGCACTCAGAGAGTCCGTCATCGTCGACGCGCCCATTGAGGCGGCCTTTGCAAGCTGGCAAGAATACGCGGAATTGCCTTCCAAAATGGAAAGTGTGAGCCAAGTGAAGCTCATCACTCCCACTTGGTTGCTCTGGGAACTCAACATCGCTGGATACCAGCTCCTCTGGGAGGCAGAGATCACGTCCACAACGCATCCCCGTCGAATCATTTGGGAGGGCCGCAGAGGCGCTCGGCACGCCGGCGAAGTCCGCTTCGACGAAGTCGCGCCATCGCGCACTCGAGTCACCGTCAGCATCTCCTACAACCCAAGCACTCTCGCCCAGCTCGGGCTCGCTCGCCTCGGCGCAGTAGACCTGTGCGTCCGCCGAAACCTGATCTGCTTTCAGCGATCGCTCGAGCGCAACCGAAAGACCGGCATCTTGGCAATCACCCTCCTGTCGCATAGCGATCGATCGGCCCACGGCGCCTAGAACCGCGACGCGACTTCTTGGGTCGGTTGCAGAACCCCACAACCAAATCGTTTGCCCGCTCCGCCGCTCGGATTGCTGCTGTGGTCGTCGGTTCCCTGGTGAACGACGACCGCTGCGCCGTCGTCATCGAGCAAGCGACGCTCTCCCTCGCACACGTTGAGCCAAGGGGCAAAAAATTCTACCGCGACCGCTCCGCTCTCGGGGACGTGTAAGTTCGGCAAATCTCCATAATGGAAACCTGCCGTGTTTCGGTATCCATGCTCCACATCGGTGGGATTGAAATGCCCTCCGGAAGCAGAGAAATCGGGAGCGCACACGCCCTTCTCGTGGATGTGAAAACCGTGAACCCCAGCCGACAGACCTCTCAGCCGGGCCCGAACGATCACACCGTTCGGACCGTCCGCAATCACAACATTACCGACGTCCTCGTTAGCCGAATTGCGCACCACGGCGGTCGCCGTACACTCCAGCGACTCGCCAACATCCGCCGACAGATGAGACATCAGGAAAATACTCACCCCGCCCGCCACAACCGCGATCGTGACCACTCGCAGTATGGCAGTGATGAGCGTTCGACCCATCGATCCGCGAAAAGAGTCCCCGATCGTCGATTCTAGCCGCATCGCACTACTCCCGCCCACGGATTGGGCACATTGTGAAGAAGGTACACACTCAGCAATAAAAGATTCATTGTTCTCCCTGCATTCAAGTTCGAGACCACTCTACATATCACAGAGGCAAGGCCGAGTATTTCCCCACGATGAGCAGCGACCGTGCCCAGAATTGCAATGCGGCCTGAAAATCTTAGAAAACTCCGGCGGGCTTTACGCTTTTAGAGAAAAGAACCACACGAGGCATTGCCCGACAATTGACGGCATCCATCTTGCTTCAATGTTCAGCCAGCGACGGAGAGTCGCCTCGAGAACCCGCGCCCGAACGTCGCCTCGAGCACCAGCGACGGAGAGTCGCCTGAAGCCCTACGAAACCAGGACGCCAAAAGGAGATGCCGATGGAAGTTCAAACCTGCGAACACCCTGCCTGCTCTTGCCAGGTCAAAGACGGTCAAAAGTTCTGCACTGACGGCTGCGAAGCCGCCTCGCGCGACGTCGCAAAAAACGACCTCTGCAAATGCGGGCACGCATCATGCGGCAGCAAGTCGTAGTCGTTCGATACTTGTTCTTGCGATGGTAGGCGGCCGTTCACAGAAGGCCGCGCGTCCTACCGCCAAAGCAGCGCCCGCGATTTGCACGCTCGAGTGCGTCACCGAACGTCGCTAGACTAGCGACCAGAGCAGCGCCGCAGCCGCCGCGGCGAGCGCCGAGCCAACCATTAGTCGGCGCGCCAAACGGCGGCGCGGCGCCGCGCTACCTTCTCGATCCGAATCCAAGTCGGGCGGAGATCCCGCGGGCATTTCCGGGTCGAGCAGAGCCGACGCCGGCAAGATGGCGTTTTCCCACTCGATCTTGGCAGGTGGCAACGGCACTAGCCGCCGCTCCACGCTTGGAGCGGCGGCAATAACCGCGCGCAGCGAACCTGTTTCGTCGAGGATTCGTGCAACTTCATCAGACGCCTGGCCTGTGTGTTCGCCAACCAGCCTATATAAGATCCCCAAAACCGTGGCCGACATGTCGGGATCATCCTTGGCTTCGATGAGGACCGCGCACTCGGAATCCAGGGTCATCGATCGGTTGCTCAGGTTCGCAGAGCCAATCACGACGAGCGAGTCGTCGTAGATCGATATCTTCGAGTGAACGTCGATCTCCGTCGAACCAATCTGGGGGCAACGGACGTCGAGGCGGCGATACCGATCGGCTTCGCGCAGGCGCTTCAGCAGCTTGGCGCGCAACGTACCCACGACATTGTCCTCGAGCCAACCGCCGGCAGACTGCCGCAAGACAAGGACCACCTCGGGCCCGTCTTCGGTCTTCAGACTCTCGCACAGGGCATCCCCGATGACGCTCGCCGTGAGGTACTGGTCCTCCATGTAGATCCAACGCGACGCACTGGAAATGGCTGCAGCCAAGGCGTCGCGAATTTCGGTTACGCACTCGTCGCCGTCGTATTTTGGTTTCGTCCTGGCGATCGCAACCTCACCCGCACCATCGCAACGCCAATGCGTCGGCCAGATGTCTCGCGCTTCAGCGAGCGGGACATCGTCTCCGGTCGAGACCCGCCACCGCTCGCGGACTAGATCACCGACGCAGCGGGCGGCATCTCCGGACAGCGCGATCTGGATATCGTGGAATGGCCTGTAGGTGTTCCCGTCAGGGTCGACACGCCGCGGTTCGTCGACCTTGTGCTCTGACGTGTCCCAGCGCTGCGCCCCAAAATCCATACCGCCAACAAAGGCAATGCTGTCATCGATGACCACGATCTTCTGATGATGCGAGCCAGTCGGCGGACAGCAATCGTCCAGGCGAAACTCAATGCGTGGGTGGGCGCGCCAATCTTGCCGGAAGCTTGGCAACAACTCCCGATCAAGCATGTAGGGGAAAGGGTAGTCCCAATCGAGAATGCGAATCGTCAGCGATTCCCGCCGCTCGGCCAATTCGTTGAGAAAGTCGCCCACCGCCGGCGGAAGACCGTCTGGCGGCTCGTCCCGCCACAGTCGGACGGCACCGTTGAAGTCCCATCCAACGATCACAATCGACTTCTCAGCGAGAAGAGCCGCTTCTGTGAACGCCTCGAAGTACTCGGACATGTCGACCAAGAACCGCATCTCCGAGGCAAAAGCGCGGCGCCAATAGGTTACGCCCTCTTCAAGAATCGTCATGGACATCACTCCTACAAACTTCCGCGCCGTCGTGTCGAACAAGCGCCTCCGGGAACGTAATCTCGGCGCACAACGGGAGGTGGTCGGAAGCAACCCGGGTCAAAGGATTGCGCACGGCGGTCAGCCGACTGGCACCCAGATGACCCGCCACCCACACATGATCGAGCCCAACCGTCGGCCAGCGTGCCGGGAAGGTCGCGACACGGGCCTGCACGCCAAAGATTTTCCGCAAAGGTCTCAAACTCACAACGCCCGGAGCCCAGTCATTGAGGTCGCCAGCGAGGATTCGGAGATCGACATCGAACGACTCGAACTCGGTCGCAAGAACACGTGCTTGTCGGTACCGCTCGCGAAGCGCCAAACCCAAGTGGGTCGCAACGATCCCCACTCGAATCCCATCGTGTAAAAAGGTGGCAGAAACCGCGCTACGCGGCTCCCGCCCGCGGCGCACTGGCAAGATGACACGACGGACAGTCTCTGGCTCTCCGCGATGAAGCAAACCGTTGGAATACTCGCTCGCGGCGTCCGTCCGCGTCGGCCCGCGGAGGTAGGAGTACCCCCCGCGTTTTGCCAAAAACGCCAGCTGGTCGGTGCCACCGCGAGCCAGGCGGTTGCTCAACTCCTGAAGAGCCACGACATCACAGTCAAGCTCCTCAACGACCCCGGCGACGCGGTCAAGATCATACCGACCATCGCCTCCAATACACCTGTGGACGTTATAACTCGCTACTCGGTACATCGTTCAAGCACTCAAACCGAGCCTTCCAGGCAACCCGCATCACGAGAGCACCGACAGAAATCACCGCTCTGCACACCGAGGTGAACGCAGGCTGCAGCCAGGCTGCTCACCCGGCCCCCTGAAGCTCTTTTTCCTTTTCACGGCGAAAATCTTCCGCGGATTCCGTCTTTTCCGCTGCAGACAAGACGCGGCCTCCGAGCTGAAAAACCCCATGTTCTTCCTCTTCCAGGTGATGCTCGACCTTCTCGCGGAGCTCGGAGAACTTGCGTATCCAGTTCGGGTTCGTGAACTCCATCTCCTCGAGTTCTTTGACCCTGTCGTCCATCTCCTTGTGCTCGGCGACACTGTGCCGAGACTTGTCTTGGCTGAGGACATTCGACATTAAACGCGAGTAAAAGCTCCGCTCTTCGGCATCTGCGTGAGCGCGCAGCTCTCCAAATAATCGCGGCACCAATTCTCGGCGGCCTTCGGAATCGCCAGATGTCTTGGCGACCAGTTCCAAAAGAGTTCTCTGCTTGTCGTGATCTTCACGAAGTTCTTCAAATATGTTCACCACATTCCCCTTTCAATCTGAGTTTGACACACACCCGGCAAGAACCATGCCGCCCTCGCGCCCGCTCTCGGCTTACTGCTTGCCGCGCATCGGGCCTCCCGCCACTTGAAAGAGTTGCGTCGCAACGACCTCGACAAATGTAAGATTCGAGAAGGACGAGGACCGAACGGTCTCCCATTCATGCGGCCTCACGAAACTCTTACAATCTGGCGGTACCCCTTACAGAGCGAGCAATCGATTCCGACCACAAGTTCGATTGGGTCCGGCACACTGAAACGCGTTGGCACACAGCTTGCGCTCCTCGACTGCAAAATCTCACGAGCGGCCCGGCAAAAACGTTCGACGGGCTGCAGGACCCGCAGCGGTCAGAAAGCGTAGCGTGTATGTCGAGTAACGAATTGACCGTACCTCTCAATCTCGCCCAGGACGAAATCGATTCCAGCCAACGGCTTGTACAGAGGGCGCGCGCCCTTGCACGCCTACAACGGCTTTCGCGACTCTTGGACTATTCGTTCCGCGTGCCGGGAACCCGGATCCGAGGCGGTATCGATCCCATCATCGGATTGATTCCCGGCATCGGCGACGCAGTCGGCGCCGCACTATCGGCGTACGTTATCTCCGAGGCTGCGCGTTTAGGGACCTCACGTCGCACCTTGGCGCGCATGGTTGGCAACGCGGCTCTCGAGGCTGTGGTCGGGGTCATTCCCCTCGTAGGCGACGCATTCGACTTCGCTTTCAAGGCGAATCGCCGCAATATCAGGCTCCTGCATCGAGAGCTGAGCGGACAATACACAGCGCCCGCTGGCGATGCCTGACAACTCCCAGCGAATTGTAAGATCTGCGCACTTCGATTCGATTCGAACCCCTGTTCGTCTGCATACCCTTCGCGCAGTGCCCTGGCACGCGAATTGCGTTTTGTAAGCAGACACAAAGTGAGTCCCTCCAGGATCGAGCGGCCCTTAGCTTGCTCCGCTGGGCGGGAGCTGTCGTGAAGGATTTCGGATCAACCCGACGCCGGAGAGCTTTCAACGCCTTCGACGTTACAAGAACAAGGAGTTTCCAAAGTGAACAATACCGCAGACTCAATGGCCTTCGAAACGATCAATGACGCAGTCCACGAATCGACGCAGAATAGCCGCCAGGCATTCTCGCGGGTGAGCGACTTCGCCACCCGGGTTCCGTATGCGACCCTCGGTGCCGCGGCTTTGAGCTTGCGCAGCACCTACCGCGCCGCCACATGGGCGGCTTCCTTGCCGGGACAGGCAGTCGATTCTACGCTCGATGCTCCGCGCCAAGCGCTTCGAGCGATCGGAAATCTTCCCGAACGTCTGGCGGAAGCTTTCGGTCGCAGCGAGCACGAAGGCAGATTGGCGGTCGAACGGGTCTCGGGTCGTGAAGCTCTGACGACTGCGAAGACCCGACTACGCTCAGCAAAAGCGCAGGCGAAATCGACGAAGACGAGCGTGACGCGCGCGGCGTCCGCATCCAAAGCAGCCGTAGAATCAGTTGCCGAGGCGATCGTCGATCCCCGCGATACGCGCGCCTACGAGGAACGCACGCGCGAGGAACTTTACGACCTCGCCTGCGAACGCGAAGTCACGGGCCGATCCGCGATGAACAAGGCAGAGCTCATCGGAGCTTTGCGCAACTCTCGCTAGCCACCACGAATCTGGGGTGGGCGGTACGCCGCCCACCCCTCAATCGAACCTACGTAGAGCGTTCACCACGCGCCGTGCGCAGGCTCGAAAGAAAGGATGACTCATGGATCTCCTTCGAATCGTTCTCTCGATCCTCCTCCCGCCGGTCGGGGTTTTTCTCCAGGTCGGCCTGACGACACAATTTTGGATCAACATCGTCCTAACGCTGCTCGGGTATCTACCCGGAGTCGTCCATGCAGTCTGGATCATCGCACGGACGCCGGAGACGGCCGCTCTATCACAACACTGATGCAGCAAGCTTGATCCACCGCCATTTGCGCCCCGCCCGACGCAAGCGAGCATCCCACTTTCAAAGCCCCCCGCGCTCCGGAATGCCCCCGAGACATTCCTCAATACCGCGCTGCACAGGGGGACCAAAGGACCCGGCGCGTCCAACGAAGGCGAACGACGGTAATGCAAGAGCTGGCTGGCATCGACGCGGCGTTTCTCTACATGGAAACGACTACCGCGCACATGCACGTAATGGGCACCGTGATTCTCGAGAGCGATGGTGAGCCATTCGACTTCGACCGGCTCAAGCGAAAAATCGCGTCGCGCCTGCCCAGAGTTCCACCGTTCCGGCGCCGCCTAGTCCAGGTGCCGCTTCGACTCGGCCATCCTGTCTGGATCGATGACCCGGATTTTCGGATCGGGGCTCATCTACATCGTATTGCCCTTCCGCGCCCGGGATCGATGCGCGAACTCGCCAATCTGGTATCCCACCTCGCGAGCATACCGTTGGACCGCCACCGACCGCTCTGGGATCTCTGGGCGGTCGAAGGGCTACGCGGCGGTCGCACCGCACTCATTTGCAAGTTTCATCACGCCGCCATCGACGGCGTTAGCGGCGCGGAACTGATGCAGCACCTGTTTGATTTAGAACCCGACGCCCCTGACGACGAGCCCGCGGAGACACAATGGTCGCCAGACGGGCCCCCCTCGGACCTTCTTCTTCTGACGAACGCTCTCAAGGATTTCGCCTTGCAACCGGCTCGCCTGCTCCGCATCGCCGGAAGAACAGCGGTTGTCATGGCCGACGTGGCCGCCGCGTACATCAACCCAAAGTCGGACGTCAACAATCCGGCCTTACCGATGGCGTCGCCG
The DNA here is from genome assembly GCA_029262455.1 of Deltaproteobacteria bacterium. Lineage (GTDB taxonomy): Bacteria > Desulfobacterota > Binatia > HRBIN30 > CADEER01 > CADEER01. Next base: position 36,089 of record JAJCZJ010000087.1, read on the forward strand.
AATACGCTGGTCAACACCTCGATCTCAGCCGATCGCGCGACCGCCTTCGGCCGAGTGTCTCTGCGCGACATAAAGGACATCAAAAACGCCCTCGGACTGACCGTAAACGATGTCATCCTGGCGGCTTGCAGTCTTGCTCTGCGCCGTTACCTCGAGAAGACAGGTACAATTCCCCAAGAGCCCCTCGTCGCTGCCGTACCCGTATCAACACATGCAGCGGGACAAGATGACTCCAACAACGCAATCTCCGCAATGTTCGTACGCCTGCCGACCCATCTGGAAAAACCAGAGGACCACCTCAGCTTCGTCCAAGCGGAGGCAATCGAGGCCAAAGCCCTTCACGCGTCTCCAAGGTTCTCCTTGTTAGCGGATTGGGCTGAGTTCGCGTCGCCAACCTGGTTCGCAGGTTTCATCAATCTGTACTCGAACTACAACCTCGCAGAGTCCCATGGTCCCCTGTTCAACCTCGTCGTTTCCAATGTCCCAGGCCCGCCACTTCCGCTCTACTGTGCCGGCAAACGGGTCACGCACTGCTATCCGATGGGACCGATATTCGAAGGCGCAGCCGTCAACATCACGGTCATGAGCTACGTTGATCATGTCGACATCGGGGTTATTGCCTGCCCCGAGAGTGCGCCGGACATCTGGCTCATCACCGATGCTTTTGAAAGAGCCGTCCGGCGCTTGCTCGCGACGACCCGCACGCGTCGCAAGACTCCGACAACGGCCGCCCGCCAAAGGCCCACGGCCAAGAAGCGACACCGATGAAGACCGCACCTTCAGGTCGCACACATCCGCACGGGACCAGATAGAGCGATACAGGGCCGGGCAGCAGTCCAATGTTCCCAAAATTGATTCACATACGGCCCGAACAGCGGCGAGCAGACCCGAACCCGAACGACAACCGACCCTGGCCCACGCTGCGCAGTCCGGCTATAGTGGCTGGTCCCATGCCCCACGCCCTACTCGTAGACGATGACCATGAATCCCTCGACCTACTTTCCGAATGGGTCGGAAACGAGGGTTTCACGACGGCTAGTGCCGGAGACCTCGCCGAGGCGGGTGAGCTCCTACTAGCAAAAGCACCAGACCTCATCATCACCGACCTCATGCTGCCCGACGGACAGGGGTTGGACCTCTTGGCCCAAATCGAGCCGCCGCTTGATCCGCAGTTTGTGCTCATTACAGGACACGCTTCGGTCGCGACGGCTGTCGAGGCCCTTCGACTCGGATTTTCCGACTATCTCACAAAGCCGGTCGATCTAGATCGATTGCGGGCGGTGCTGTCACGCGTCGCGCGAGAGCACGAGCTGCGCTGGCAGGTCAACTCGCTGCGTAGCGAGCTTCGCCAACTGGGGCGATTCGGCAAGCTCATCGGCAGCTCGGAGGCAATGAACACATTGTACGACGTCATCGCCCGGGTCGCCCCAACTGATGCGACCGTGTTGATCAGTGGCGAGAGTGGTGTCGGCAAGGAACTCGTCGCACAAACATTACACGGACTGAGCAGACGCGCTAATGGCCCGTTCGTCGCGGTCAACTGCGGCGCCATGAGCCCGACGCTCGTCGAGTCGCAACTCTTCGGGCACGAGAAGGGAAGCTTCACCGGCGCCGAGACCGCCCATCGCGGTTACTTCGAGCAGGCGGCGGCGGGCACGCTCTTTCTCGACGAGATCACCGAAATGCCATCGGAGCTTCAAGTGAAACTTCTGCGCGCCCTCGAGGGTCGGGAGGTAACTCCGCTCGGCGGCGAGGCTCCGATGGCTGTCGACGTGAGGGTCATTGCGGCAACCAACAGAAATCTCGAAACCGCTGTAACAGAAGGAACCTTTCGGGAAGACTTGATGTATCGGCTCAGTGTCTTCGAACTCGAGATTCCTCCGTTGCGAGAACGTGCCGCCGACATTCAAACTCTCGCCGAGTTCTTCATCACGCAAGCGCCTGGACGAGCTGAGAAAACCCTGACCCTCTCACCCGCAGCGCTAGACGTGCTCAACAACTACACGTGGCCCGGCAACATACGCGAGCTCTCGAACGCAATTCAACGGGCGGCAATCCTCTCGGATGGAGAGGTGCTTCCGGAACATCTCCCAAACCGAGTCTCCGATACGAGCAACGGCAATGGTCGTGATTCTGCCTCTGGCAAGACGAATCGAGACCTGCTGAAGGTCCCGATCGGTCTATCCATTGCCGACGCCGAACGCCTGATCATTCTAGCGACCCTCGATCATTGCAGCGGCGAGAAGCCAAGGGCTGCCGACATTCTCGGCGTGAGCTTGAAGACGCTCTACAACCGTCTCAACACATACAGCTCGAACGTCTCCGGGGGAGTGGGCGAAGGCGTAAAAGGGGAGTGAGTGGCCCGGGACATTCGCCCCGGACCACTCACGTACGTACTCGCTTCGGGTGTTAGCGAGTACGCTGTTGGGGCTTCGCTGGGCGGCTGCCCGGTGCCCGCCGCTTCAAAGGTTCTTCCCTTGGAGAGGACCCCGGCAGCCGAATGGGAGCTTCGTTGGGCTCACGATCCTCGCTCGGAGAATCTTCAACCGTCGGAGCGTCTCTGCGCTTTGGACTCTCCATCCTGGACTACGACTTCGGCGAGTCTTCGCCCGGATCCTGTTCGTAGTCTTTCTCGCCAGGAAGGTTGATATCGACGTCTGGATACGGAACCTTAAACGACTTCTTCTTCACTTCCACTTCCGGTAGATCGACTTCGTAGGCAGGGAGATTGCCGCCCTTGACGTCAACATCTACACTTGGCAATCGCCCATCTTCTTTCTTGACTACGTCATAGTCCGGCAGCTTGCCCGCACTTCCCGAGACATCGACGTCAGGAAGCGACCCCTCCTCGGTCTTCTCGATGCGGCACCCGCCGTTCAACAACATTGTCGTCATAAACATCGCGATGACAATCGTCGATGCGACGAGTGAGCGACCCTCTTCCTCTTGCTTTTTCATTTGCTCCTCCGATTGGTAAATTTCAGTAACCATTAACATTGCAATCGACGTACCAAGTGCATCAGCTGTGGCTCTATGGCCGATGGTGCGTGATCTACAAGCCGACAAAGTCGCCGCTTACAAGGTGAGTAGAAGTTACAATCCGAAGTAAGACTCGCGTCGATCCACCCGTCGCATCGAAGGAATGGCCGCCAACGCGCAGCGGTGGAACGCGAAACCAATCGCCACCGACACCAAGCCCAGTCCACTTTTTCGGCATTTCCAAGGCTGCATTTCCGCACTGCGCTAGAATCTTCTGCGCTACCTCAGTGGAACGCGCTGCTCCAGATCATGCGCAGGCACCGCATCGTCCGGAACGCCCGGGTCGATATTCACGGTTGCGTCTGAATCGAGGGGGTCCTCGTCGATGGGAATCTCGATCTGGGGGAACACCCCGACGGAGTCCGCGCCCGCACCGACAACGTCCTCGGACTCGAGTCGTAAGGCGTCGGAGTCGGGCGCGACCATCGCCTCGATGCGATCTTCAAGAACGTCCGCGTGCGGGCGCACGCACTCGGTGGGCATCGAGCCATCAATGGACGGAACACATTCTGGCACGAGATCGATGTCGCCGGCGCTCATTGGCACCGACGACATCATGAGACCGGCGAGCGTGATTACAGCTCTAACAATGTGCATTTTGCTAGATCTTGTCCGCCCATTCCTTCAACTGCCGTTCTGCTTCTTCCTTCGCGATGCCGTGCCGCTCCTGGATTTTCCCCAGCAGCTGATCACGCTTCCCCTCAACAATGTCGAGGTCGTCATCCGTGAGCTTGCCCCACTTCTCCTGGACCTTCCCTTTGAATTGCACCCAGTTGCCTTCAACTTGATCCCAGTTCATGGCTACTCCTCCATGCCGCGTAAAACGCGGCGCTCAATCGTTGGTTGAGCCAAGAGGAACTGCAATCTCCCTGCCAATGCGAGAGTGCCGGACTCGGGGAGCGATCCGGCGGATCGATTGTAGAAGAGTCACCGAGGCAGTTGCACCGGTTGCAACCTCAGGCGCAAACGCTCGTCACTTCCCGAGCACAGCGCCCACGACCTTCAGCGAATCAATGTTGTCGCAGAAGATCTTGATCGCTGCGAGTGTCGGTACAGCGATGATGGCGCCGGGAATGCCCCACAACCACGACCAAATCAGTAGGCTAGTAAAAACAGCGACCGGGCTCAGCGCCAGACTGCCGCCGAGAAGACTCGGAGTCAGCACCAGCCCCTCAAACGAAGAGAGGCCTGCGAACATCAAAGCCGGGACAGCCGCCTGTCCCAACGAGTCGAAATGGACTAATCCGACTGCGAACAAGATCAGCGTATTGGTGGCGCTTCCAAGCAGAGGAATGTAGTTCAGCACAGCGCCCATGACGCCCCAGAGCAGAGGGTTGGGCATTCCAATCGAATACATGGCCAGGGTCGTCGCCGTGCCCAATCCCAAGTTGATCGCCGAAATTGTCAGCAGGTAACGCGAAATCTCTGACTCTGTTTGTTGCAACAGCTCCGATGCCATCCGCTTGTCCGCGACCCGCGGCATGTTCTGCACGACCTTCTCGACAAACGCGTTCCCCGAGGCGAGCAGGAAGTAAAGTAGAACGACCACTGTCGCGAACGTCGTAACCAGAGACTGCGCCTGACTTACGATCACTTCTGCCAGGTTGGACTCTCGCACCTCGACACTCTCGGAGGATTGCCCCATTCCGGCCATTGCTTCAACTTTATCCGCGGCCTCGATTACTTCCGCGATCGGGTCGCGGACGACCCGCAACTTGCGCTCGATCTTTCGCAAGCTCGCGGGAAGCCGTTTCCCCCACTCCTGAGCCGGCTCCGCCAAAGACATCAAGCCACCGATGGTGATTCCGAGTACGCTCAATACGACGAGCGCCGCCCCGATCGGAACCGGAATACGCAGGCGCGACAGTCCTCTAACGATCGGCGTCAGCGAGAAATTCGTCAGTAATGCGAAGAGAATCGGAAAGATAAGGCTTTCGGCAATCCGCAACGTATGGAACAGCATCAACAAGAACAGCCCGGTCAATGCAACGGAGCGGATATCAATCGGCTGCGGGCGGGGGTTTCCACTAGATGTCGCCACATCGGCCGTGCCCGGCTTCGTCTCGGCGTCACGCGCTGGTCGTTCATCGGGATTGGTCATACCGGGGCCGCCACTTCATCTGGGGTAGTCGAGCATCGATCGATAAAACGCTGAATCACCTCACGGCGGGACGCCAGCGTCGTTCTTTCGAGTAACTCGGAGAGGTTTCGGGACAGATGCGCGCACACCGCCAGGTCGCGTCTGGCATGCGGAATCAAAATTGTCAGCGTACCAGAGATTAAACCTTCAAAGGTGGTTGGTTCAGCCACAAGGCGGACAACCTCATCCGCATCCCAGCGGAGTGGTACCGCATCCTTGCGATCGGCAAACGCCTTGAATCCACTGATCAGCCAACTGATACAATCGAAGGCCGTATAGGGGTCATTGACACCCGGCGATAAGGCGCGCACGGCCATCTCCACCAACTCGTCAGCCGGAAACCGCACGTCCTGGAGGGCGGTTCGAGTCGCGCCGACAACGAACGCATTGCGGAACTCCGCAACACTATCTTCGCTTAGAGAGTCTGCTCCGTAGACCGTCAACAAGGCATCACCCGCACTCACGAAATCCCCCGGTCTCCGCAATCCGCGGACGACGACGTCCGACTCCTTGGCCTGTTGAACCAATAGATCACCGCCCATGCTCTGGATGAATCCCGTCCACTCGCACTTGATCGTTGTCGCGATGCCGTCGGGCGGAGGCGTCCACGAGGCCTCAACTTCGCCGGGATCTCCGATTCTCTCTGGGAACAACGATTCAACATGTACTTCCAACTCACGCCCGATGCCGGCGATTACATTCGAGACATGAATGCTGCGCGGCACGTGGTGGATAAAGAAGATCAGGACCGCAATGCTAGCAACAGCGAGAAAGAGCGCGACCAACACCGCGACGTGGGGAACGAATGCCCCGATTGCATCGATGTCTGCCGATGCCTCTTGTGCCGTACGCACGGTTCGCAGCACCAAGATGCAATAGAGAAACGTCGCAATAAAGGTTCCCAGCGTGACCTGGTTGCCACTATCCGCCATGAAGTTGGAAATCACTCGCGGTCCGTATTGTCCCGAGGCGTAAACAACCGACACGATCGTGATCGAGAACGTCACACCAGCTACGCCGATCATCGAGCCTGCAACTGTCGACAGCAGCGCGCGGGCCCCCGCTGGCTCGTTCTGGTACAGAAACCTGACCTCGCGAATCCACTGGTCGCCTGCCCATTGATCGAACCTGGTCGCCGCCAACGACAACGCCATTGCAGATATCGCCATCACAGCGGGAACGAACCAGTAGCTCGACCGAAGCTGGTGCAAATACAAGCGTAACCGATCTCTCATCTCGCTCTCCATGCCCAGGTCCCGGACGGTGGGTCAAGATAGGTGGATGAGAACCAACACGTCGTTCACGACGAATACAAACTTGCGACTGCTCAAAAAACACACGGTCTTTGGCTGTCTGGACTCTCCGTCACCCGCAGGCAACGCAAGGTGCGCTGCGCCTCGTCATTGCCGATAATACTTCAAACCACCAGTGCGTGATGACCCGCATGAATCCGGATTCTGCAGGAGTTTGCAAATCTTACAGGAAATATTTTTCTCCCTCATTTAGCGATCGCGGCCGAAGCGCCCGAGGCAGTGGCCCAACTCTTGCAATGTTTGGTGCTCGACTGATCAATCCACATCCCGATTGCGGGATACCTGTTTACCAAGGGAGGGTCTCAATGAAGATCGCACGAAGGGCACCATGGACTGGGCTACTCGCAACAGTCTTAGTAAGCACCACGCTCGCTGTTGCGGGATGCGACGACGACGATGGACTTATCGAGAACGCTGGCGAAGCAGTCGAGGATGTCGCCGACGATGTAAGCGACGCCGTCGACTGATCGGAGCCTCCAATGAACACGAGCCACGAAAGGCCGGGCCGTCAACCAGGACCGATCGAAGCATTCTCGGAGGTCGTCCAGTCGAGTCAGGACGTCGTCATGCGACGGATCGAAGTCCTGCGGCTCGAAACCTTGGAACGCTTCGAAACACTTCGCGGCGAAGTGATCAGCCTCATCGCGGCCGCCATCTTAGCGGTTTCAGCATGGGCCCTATGCCTCGGCGGGGTGGTTATCTTACTGGCAAAGAGTATCGGGCTGGCCCCGGCATTGCTCGCGCTCGGGGCAACTCTGACGATCCTCGCATTCGTCATTCTTCGCCTCCAGGCTGCGCCGGATCCCACGATCGCAACTGGCGACGCTGAAGTTGACTCTCGGTGACGAACCAACCCAAGGGGCCAAAGATTGTGGACTTAGACGTTGAACTCGAACGCGCCAAAGAGGCCGCGGCCGATAGCGAGCGCGAACTGGCCGTAGCCTACAGTCGCTTTGATCAAGCCCTACGACAACCGCTCGGGATCGCGCAGCGAATACGCGACGACCCCGTCCGATGGATTGCCGGCGCATTCGCCGCCGGACTCATCGTAGCTCAGATCCGAAAAAGGGGATAAGCATGCCACAAGACACTTCGACAATGCTGGAGGACTTTGCGCGCGGTCGCATCTCTTCGGAGGAAGCGCAGGAGATCTTCTTGAAGAATGCGCGACTGGCCGAGCGACGGGCCCGGAGACTCGCTGTGCGGCGCCCATTCTTAGCTGTCGGGATCGCTGTCGCCACGGGGTACCTCGCTGGCCGATTGGTGACGCGATGGTAACAGACGCGAGCACGACCGATGGCCGAGGCCGTGGCGATCTAGTCGACGACGTGCGCCAAATGGCAGACGACGCGGGGCGCTTGGTGCAAAACGCCAAACAGTCCGGCATGGACGCCCGCGCCCTCATCTCAGAACACCCCTACGCCGCCTTGGCGACAGCCGCGACCGCAGGATTCGTTCTCGGTGGCGGGCTCTCACCCGCAATCGTGCGGGTGGCGATCGGTCTCGCCGGGCGAGCAGCCCTCGCAAGTCTCATTGGAACCGCAGCGGCAATCGTGAACCCCGACACCTCCGGCGAGTCGCAGCGGTAATAATCCGGCCAGCCTAGGATGCTTTCGGATCCAGGCATGGGAAAGGAACAATCATGGCATCAAACGCAAACGAATTATTTGAGCAGTTGATCGCGCGAGCGAACGGCGGTTCTCGCGCGAGTAGTACCGATATGCTGCCTGGGCTCGCTGCCTTCGGCATCGGAGTTCTGGTCGGAGCCGGCGTAGCCCTCCTCTTCGCTCCGGCTAGCGGTGACGAACTTCGCGAGAATATATCCGAGCGACTCGACGACTTGAAAGATAGCGCCAGTCAAGCTCTCGGAACGCAGGACGACGAAGCAAAAGTCGGTCTTGAAACGTGAAACCGGGCCCCCTCTGGGCTGAGACGCCACCGGCTCGGCTCGGCCGGGCTCTGGCCTGCGCGCTGCTCAGCGTCTGTGCATTTGGCGCGCCGACCGCGTTCGCCGTAACGGACGGTGAGATCACCCGGCGCCTGAACACCGCCTACGACACCGCAGAAGGGCTCGATAAGGTCGATGCCAAGGTGGTCCACGGAGCCGTCCGCCTGACCGGGGTAGTCTTGAGTTCGAGTGACAGCGAACGCGCGGTTGCCCTCGCAGAGGAGATGGAAGGCGTCACCGTCGTAAGCGACGAGCTCCGCGTCGAGAGAGGTGTGTCCGCGCGACTCGGCCCAGTGGTGAGTCGCCTGCGACAAAACCTCTACGACTTCTTGGCGTTCCTACCGCTTGTCGCGGTCGCGGCATTAGTCTTGGTGGTTTTCTGGGGGCTGTCGCGCCTGCTCAAGAAACCGACTCGAATTTACAACCGCGTCGCAGGAAATTCGCTCTTGGGTGAGCTACTCGCACGCCTGGTGAGTGTTTCCTTCCTCGTGATCGGTGTTCTAATGGCGCTCGAGATCCTCGACGCGACGGCTTTGGTCAGCGCCGTCTTGGGGACCGCGGGCGTCGCTGGACTAGCCGTCGGCTTCGCTTTTCGCGACATCATGGAGAATTACGTTGCCGGTGTCCTTCTCAGCGTCCGCCAGCCTTTCGCGCCAAGCGATGTGGTGAAAATCGGGCCGGATACGGGGACGGTCATCCGCTTGACATCACGAGCAACCATTTTGATGACGGAAGAAGGCAACCATCTGCGGATCCCCAACGCCACCGTCTTCAAGGAAACGATCCTCAACTACACACGCAATCCGGAACGGCGCTTCGACTTCGGCGTTGGCGTCGGAATGCAAGAAAACCTTGTCGATGTCCGGGAGCTCGGGGCAAAGATTCTCGGCGACATGGAAGGCGTTCTCGCCAAACCAGAACCCACTTCACGCATCGAACCTCTGGGAGACTTCAGTGTCACCATCCGATTCTACGCCTGGGTCGACCAAGCACATCACGACTTCTTCAAGGTGCGAAGCGAGGCGATCCGTTTAGTCAAGCGCGCCTTTGACCACGCAGAAATCGAAATGCCGGAACCGATCCAACGGCTGCGGATCGAAGAAGCGCCAGGCCCCAACACTGAGACACAACCTTCAGGTGCGTCGACCGAAACAGCTGAAGCTACCGACGTCTCGCGAGATGCCGAGTTGGACCGCCGCATCGAAGAGGAACGAGCCGAAGAAGAAGACCTTCTGAACAAAGAGGCTCCGAAGGAGTGAGCCATCTGTAGTAATTGCAGGACTTCGCCTAAGCCGGATCCCCGAAACACAACGGAGATTACAGTCTTCGAGTTGGCATGCTTCTCGCTTTTTCATCTCTGTAACATTGCAGAACTCAACCCCTTGTCGGGATTACAATATAATTCAGGAGGAGGACTCATGCTCAATTGGTCGGTTACGTTTTTCGTCATCGCCCTGATCGCAGCTCTGTTGGGCTTCGGCGGTATCGCCGGCTCTGCGGTCGGAATCGCCAAGATTCTGTTCTTAGTGTTCTTGGTCCTTTTTGTTGTGTCACTCGTCGTTCCGAAGATGCGGCCACCAACCTGATCGAACCAATCATCCGGTACAAGAAGTGAGGGCCGGGCGGCTAGAAGTAGCTGCCCGGCCCTTTCTCGTTGCCGCCTCCGGCGCTACTTGTTGGCCACACTCTGAAAGTTCTCTTCCGCGAATTTCCAGTTCACCAGGTGATCGAGATAGGCTTCGATATACTTGCCCCTCTCATTCTGGAAATCGAGGTAGTACGCGTGCTCCCACACATCGAGAGTCAGCAGTGGAGTATGCCCTTGCCGCACTGGGGTGTCCGCATCCGAACTGCTCATGACCGCGAGGGACCCGTCGTTCTTGCATATCAACCATGCCCATCCTGAACCAAACTCGCCTGCCGCAGCTTCGCTGAACGACTCCCGAAAACCGTCCACTCCACCGAGGTCGCGGTCGACCGCCTTCAAGAGTGCCCCGGCCGGTCCTCCCCCACCTTTGGGCGACAAACAGTCCCAGTAGAACGAGTGGTTCCAGATCTGGGCGGCAAAATTAAACACTTTCCCTTTGCGCGTTCGAATCATCTCCAAAAGGCTCAGATCCGCGGCATCGGTACCCTCGATCTCAGACTTGAGTTTATCCACATATCCTTTGTGATGCTTACCGTGGTGTATTTCGAGGGTCTTGGCACTGATGTGCGGCTCCAGAGCGTCGGTCGAATAAGGTAGTTTTGTCAGCTCAATCTTCATCTGTTCCTCCATAGCCAACACGGCACGCCATTATTGTGCCATCGCGGACACGCCGTATTTCCCGAGCCGCGGGGGGAGGTTGCGATTGTAAAGACTACTCGAGCTACGCAGACGCCTCGGCCGGCAAGGTCACGACAAACTCCGAGCCCACCCCAGGCTCGGACCTCGCTTTGACGCTACCCCCTAGGCTCTCGACACAATTGCGCACCAGGGCCAACCCTAGCCCGTATCCGTCCACCCCGTGGCGTGAGTCGAGATGCGAGTGGCCTCGAAAACCACGGTTGAAGATCTCAGGCAGGATATCGGCGTGAATGCCGAGACCGTTGTCCCTGATTCGCAGCTCGATCGCCCCATCGCGCTGCTTCGAAGCATCAACCCACACGCCGCGATCCGGTTTCGTAGGGTCGCAGTACTTGATGGCGTTGGCCACGAGGTTGACGAGCACGAGGTCGAGTTTGCCGATGTCCGTACTAAACTTGGGCATGGCCCCGGCAACGACAAAGTCCACACCGCGAGACTCAGCTACGTCCCTGAGCTGTCCGAGTGAATCCTCAACCAACGCTCGTAGATCGACCTCTTGCATGACAACCGAAGGCGTATCTTCATCAGAATTCGTGTCGGTGATGCTTTCCAGATCCTCGAGGATTCTTTGGGCACGGTTGACGCCAGATTGCACGAGCGCAATGACGCGCTCCTGATCGGTTCCCCTCTTGTCGTTAACTCCCGGCTCGAGCAAGCCGGCAGCGATCCGCAGCGTGTTCATGGGATTGCGGAGCTGATGGCTGAGCGCTTGATTAAAGCTGCGCAGACGAGCTCGCTGAGCCTCAATCGTCTGATCGTATTCGGCGAGAAAAGTTTCCACCGTCGTCTGAACGAGGACGCGCACCGACCGCGCGATACGTTGCATCACCCAGAGCGACTCGATCGGATCTACTGCGTCTTGACTTTCCGCGATCAGGTCGCTGACAAACGACTCTAGAATCGACGCCAGAATATCGTACTCCCGAAGGATCTGGTGAACAGAAGCCCGCTGATCATGACGCAGCCGCCCAAGCTCGCGCGCTTTCGCGCTCATCCGCGAACTCGCGACCACCTCATTGTCGTCAGGTTCGACGATGAACTCCGCGACCTCGAGCAGTAGGACCGGTACGTGGTCGAGCAGCGTCGCAGAGGGGAAAATGTCACGCTCGGCAACGGCGACGATATCGCTCAGTTGAGCAAGCCACAGTTCGCAAATCTCGACTCGGGATTCGCGAAGCCGCTCCCCCGCAAATTTCGCAAACGCACTCATTCGGGCGAGGTTACACGCAAGACTCTCCCTGGTACAAGCACCAGAAAAGCCAGTTAGCAGGTGCAATCAGTCAGTGCGCCGCCCTGCCGCAACATCGCTCCGTGACACGTTCACATCATCTGCCAACCGGGCCAAGGCATCGCATGACCCGGTTACGATCGGCCGCAGAGAGAAAAAGAGCGGAAATTCGCCGGCGTTCTCAGGACGGGCTCGCACTCTCATACACTGCCACTTCAATCGGCTCGCGACCGACCGCAACCTTGGCTACGACCTTGTTGGTCAGCGTGTCCCAAGTTACCAAGCTATCGGAATCTTCGTGTGGCACATACAAGTAGCGCCCCTCCGACCCAAACTGCGGGAAAGTCGGCCACGAGCCCGCGGAAAGCTTGGCGATCTCGGCCCCTGTATTTAAGTCAAGCACTTGAACGACATCGTCAAAGCTCTCACAACTATAGGCAACGGGTTTCGTCGGGTGGATGGCGAGCCCCATCCCGGTTAGGGCCGGGTAGGTTGCCCGCACTTCGAGCGATCCAGTATCGATCACTGTAATCGTGCTGTCGTCAAAACTCGTCGTCGCCAGCGTTTCTCCGTTGTTCCCAAGTGCCATCGCATCGGGGTGCCTGCCGACAGGAATCCTTGTCAGGATTTCCCTTGTGTTTGCGTCAAGTACGGCGACTGCTGCACCGCCTCCGCCCTCGGCCTGGCCGACGAGTAGAACGAAAATTCGCTCGCCCTTGCTGTCAGAAAGAATGCGGCGTGGCTTCTTCTCAAACTTAATTGGCTCTCCCAGGCGTCGCATCGCCGCTACGTCAACAACTTGGAGATCAAAGCTCAGAGGGCTGATCACGAAGAGATGTTTACCATCGCGGCTAAAGACCAGATCCTGCGGACCGCGACTCGTCTCTACAAAACCTTTTTTCTCCAAAGACTTGGGATCAATCAGGGTAACACCAAACCCCGTCGAGTTGGCGACGGCCAGCAAAGGGGGCTTCGAAGTTCGGAGCGCCAACCCGTGTGGCGACTCTAGAGCGGCGATGGTTGCGACCTCGGCCCCAGGATTTCCCTCCACGACCGAAATCGAGTCCGATCGATAATTGGAGACAAAGATCCTCGCGCCGCCATCGCCAATGGGCGCAGTCGCCGACTGCTGCTCAGTGTGGGCAGGCGGAGCAATGGCGGTTTGGTCCGACTCGGCAACGTTGCATCCACCGGCAACCAACCCCACGATGACAGTAACAGTAACGGCAACGGCAATACCTACTCGACTGATAGTCACAATCAAAATCCCCCTTCAACACTGGTTCCACTGGCGCCTGTGTCGTGGCCCAAACTCGTCAGACGAGGCCACAGACGATCGGAGATGAGTGCCGAGCAAAAGAAGCGCCGCATCATCCGATGCGGCGCTCCAATCACTCAGATGTTACGTCAGACTTCTACTACTCGAGCAGAAGACCAGCGCGAAACGAAACGCCTGGGGCGCCTGTACGCTGCAAACCGACCCGCCCAATGATGAACTCACTGCGGTTTCCTGCAACCAATGCGCCAGGCAATGAAGTGTTGACCGTAGTCTTGATCTTACATTTACCCTTTTGCACCGTGCAGCAGGCTACACCCAGCGGTAGGTCAGCCTGATCGACCGTCGTACACGGGTTGCCACTTGCACATGCGTCCGACGTAGTACGGACCGAGGCCAGAGCACAGATTGTCTCGCCCTCACAGCTCTGCACGCCTTCATTAATCAGCTTCGAAAGCTTGGCCTGCAACTTGATATCGTCCTTCGCCTTGGCGAGAACCTTACCTTGGCCTTTGTTGTCAAACAGACATCCCGGATCACTCGGCACCACAGGATCGCAGGCCGGGGTACTGAGGAGTCCAGGTGCGGTTGTGTTCGAAGCAGTACATGCCTCAACGCCTTGAACGATCGTCGCTTGATACTTATTTGCCTTCTTGGGTGGGTTGCGCTGCCCCATTGCGGGGCCCGCGATCAATGCCATCCCCAAAATTGCTACTGCTGCCAATAGAGTTGTTCTTGCCATGTCCTAGTCCTCTCCTCTCGCTCTACAATGAGAGCGTTCAGTGTTGTTTTCGATCACGCTTCCGTCACCCTAGATCTCTACGAACTACGGGGTGGTCCGTCCGATGATCGAGTCTCTCCTAGTTCTCCGCCCAGCTACGGGCACCACCTTGATTCCGGACCGATGGCTCCCCCTTTCTGCGAACCCTCGGAAAAAAAATTTTGAGCGCTGCGCTCTCTACACAAAGGAGAGCGCAAGCGATGTGCCAGTCCGAAAACACCAGACTTCCTCCAACGAACCGCACGGCGAGGGGGAGAACGGAGGAAGTTCCTTCAAAAATAATGAACGAACTTCAATCGATTCCGTTACGCAGCATACCGAAACGATCCCGACGGTGGGGACGACGAAGGCTTGTTCGCGCGTGCGCATCGACACGAAAACTCTTGGGGACGGCTCGTTGATCGGGCCGCCCCCAAATTCGGCTGAGCAGTGGAAGACCGTTTTTTGCTCAGCCGGCCTTAGCGAATTAGTAGGAACCCATTCCACAAATTCTCATGCCGCAATGGTCGTGCCACGTGCGGGATCACCATTCCCACGCGGTACAGACCCGGAATGCTGCGGTGACAATGGAGTTATCTTCAAATCAATTGAACAAGTCGCCTCAGGCAGCCAGCCATACCGTCTGATTAGACACGCCGGGCGGACGGATTGTTAAGCCGCAGCCAAGTGAGCGAAGGGATTCGCCGTCCCAAAGTTCGATCGGCAGCATCTCCACGACTGCAAATGTACGAGCAACCGCCTCCAACGCGGCTCGGGCTCGCCGCGCCCCTCGATCGATCCCTACTCGCTCGTCGGGCCGTCGAAGTTCGGGCTCCGCTTTTCGCGCAGTGAGGCCAGGCCTTCCTGAACATCGGGCCCCCCGAAGCCATAGAACTCGTAAGCCAACGAGGCATCGAACATCGGCCCCGCCTGCCGGTACCAATGGTTGAGGGTATGCTTAGTCCAACGAATCGCACTCTGCGCGCCGTTCGCCAACGATCGTGCGACTTGCAGCGCACGCTCATGCACTTCTTCACGATCGACACACAACGAAACCAATCCTGCGCGCTCCGCATCCTCTCCCGTCAACGTTTCGCACGTCAGCAAGTAGTACTTCGCCTTTGCCATACCGCAAAGAAGCGGCCAACAGATTGCGGCGTGGTCCCCAGCAGCGACCCCGAGCCGGGTGTGGCCGTCGATGATTCGGGCATCGCGCGCAGCGACACTGACGTCAGCGAGTAGCGCAACAGCCAGGCCCGCACCCACCGCTGGTCCGTGAATCGCCGAAACGATCGGCTTCGAGCAATTGATCACATTCATGACGATGTCGCGTGCCTCACGCAGGATCTTTGTACGCGCGGCGTAGTCGTCGACCATTGCATCGATCAGCTCAAAGCTTCCTCCCGCCGAGAATCCTTTGCCGACACCCTGAATGAGAGCGACGCGCACCTCGGGATCGCGATCGATTTCCAACCAGACCTCGGCCAAGTCGCGATGCATCCGAGGGCTAACCGAATTCAGTCCCGGCGCATCCAAGACGACGCGTAGGATCCCGTCCTCAGGGCGTTCGAACTTCAAACTCTCAAACGATTCGTATCGATTGCTCATCTAGACCTCCCCAAGGCACGAGTGCTGGCGCACTTCGCCAGCGATCATATCCGTGGCGCAAGTAGCGAACGCACGCAAGCCGGCCTACTCGCTGATTCTCTCGTCACGTTCACAAGCAGTGCGACCCCTCATGGTATTGGCACCGTCTATGCCATTGACCGGCGGTAATCGCCGAGGTAATAAAGTGCTCTCAATATTACCTTCATACCAGCCGCAGGATCGGGGGACGCAGATGGGCGAAGTACGGGTCGACTCAGCCGCAGGCATCATGACCATCACCCTCGCGGACGTCGAGAATCGCAACGCCCTCGGTGGTGCCCTGATTCGCGACACCCTAGACGGTCTAGCCGCCGCCAACGCAGATGCGAGTGTTCGCGCCGTAGTCATGACCAACGAAGGCTCAACCTTCTGCGCCGGGGCCAATCTCAAGGAACGGTCGAGCGCGAAGGCCAAGGCCTCACGCTCGGGCGGTTTCGAAAATCTCCTCGAGGCCATCCTCGCCTCACCCACACCAGTCGTCGCACGCATCGCGGGCCACGTCGTCGGCGGCGGCAACGGCCTGGCATCAGCCTGCGATATCTCGATTGCGCAGGAAGATGTCCAATTCGGTTTCACCGAGGTCAGACTCGGCGTGATTCCCGCCATCATCTCGGTTGTTTGCCTACCGAAAATGCGACGCGGAGAGGCGATGGAAGCGTTTCTCCGCGGTCACCGCTTTCCCGCAAAGCGAGCCGCCGAGCTCGGTCTGATCAACCGCGCCGTCCCGGTCGCTGAACTCGACAGCGCCGTCGCCGAAGTCGTCGCTGATTTGCGCAAGGGGGGACCCAGCGCGCTCGGCAAAGCAAAGCGCCTCGTCTATGAGGTTCCGGAGATGGATCGGCGTGAGGCATTCAAGTGGACGGCAAAACTTTCCGGTGAGCTCTTCGCTGGGGAGGAGGCTGCCGAGGGCATGGCCGCCTTCCTCGGCAAGCGCAAACCGTCTTGGGCTACGGACGAGTCCGACAACTAAGAGTGCAAAGGAGATCTGTCCAATGCTGCAAGAAGGCCTAGACCTACGCGCCGAGGCAGACGACCTACACGCCTTTCTCGAAACTCTGAGCGAACAAGATTGGCAGGCGCCGACATCTTTCATGAAGTGGACGCCATGGGACGTCGTCGCGCATCTCCACTACTTCGACGAGGTGTCGATGCTGTCGATGCAAGGTCTGGAAGCGTTCAAGCCGAAACGCGATTTCCTGATCGACGCGTACACCAAGGGACGGACCAACGCCGAGATCGCCCGCGCGGAATACGATGGAGTAGCGCCGCAGGCGCTACTCGAACGCTGGCGCGAGGTCGGCGAAGACATGGCCGCGCAATTGAGCGACTCCGACCCGAAGCGACGGCTACCCTGGTTTGGCCCCGACATGGGCGTCCGAATGTTCACCACCGCTCGCTACATGGAGACTTGGGCACACGGCCAGGAAGTCTACGACCTCAAGAAGGTGGAACGACCAACCACCGACCGCATTAAGAACATCGCAACGATTGGCGTGAAGACCTACGGCTGGACTTTCGTAAACCGCAAACAAGAAGTGCCCGGCGATCCGCCCTATATTCGCCTCACGGCTCCGTCGGGCGCCATTTGGGAATGGGGCGAAGTCAACGACGACGCGCGCATCGAAGGTGCAGCCATCGACTTTTGTCGCGTGGTCACGCAGACACGGAATATTGCCGACACAGACCTCGCGGTCGTCGGCGACGTCGCCAACCAATGGATGGCTATCGCACAGTGCTTCGCAGGACCCGCCATCGATCCACCGAAGCCTGGGACACGCGGGTAGTTGACTCCTCACCTTTCATCCTCGCCCACGTGCAATTCGGGAGAGGAGATTCTTTGGGCTTTGCCCGTCAGTTCGAGAAAATCGACAGTCTCTGCAAATGAGAGATGTTCTGTTTGGGCTGCGCCCTGCACTTCACATCCACCGACAGTCTCATATCAAGGATAGGAAACAGCCAGAACTCTCAGAAGTCACCAGCAAAGGACCACCATGGATCTAGAATACGGACAGCGATACAACGACTTCCGCGCCCAGGTACGGGCGTTCGTCGAGAAACACAAAGCGAGTCGGCCGATCACCAGCTACGATCCAAAGCTGCGCGAAAAGGTCGTGAAGTGGCTGTCCCTTCAGATCGACGCCGGTTACTGGGCCCGCACCATCCCCAAGGAGTACGGCGGATTCGGAGCTGAGCCCGATCTCCTCGAGACGGTCATCATGGACGAAGAGTTCAATCGCGCCGGCGTGACCCGCGGCATGATGGCCCAAGGGCCGTCGATGCTCGTCCCGACCCTGCTCGAGCACGGTACCGAAGAGCAAAAGAGACAGTGGATCGGTCCGACGATGCGCGGCAAAGTGATGTGGTGCCAAGGCTACTCCGAGCCTGGGGCCGGTAGCGATCTCGCCAGTTTGCAGACAGCCGCACACCAAGACGGTGACGACTTCATTATCAACGGTCAGAAAATTTGGACTAGCTCTGCCGACAAGTCGGATATGATGTTTGCTTTGGTTCGTACCGAACCCGATGCCGCCAAGCACTCCGGTATCAGCTACATCATCCTGCCCATGAACACTCCGGGCATCGAGGTGCAGCCCTTGCAAACGATGTCGGGAGATCTCGGTGAGAACTCGTTCAACCAGGTCTTCTTCACCGACGTGCGGGTACCGCGGACGAATGTCGTCGGCCAACGCGGCAACGGCTGGGCAATCGCCAACACCACCCTCAAGCACGAACGCAACAGCCTCAACGCAAACGCCGAGGGTACTCTGTTTCGGCTTATGAAGCTGATGCGCGAGGAGACAATGAACGGTGTCTCGGCGATGGCAAGCCCCGTCTTCCGCGACCGCCTCATGCGCCTGCAAGCCCGCGCACTGTCGATGAAACACCACGGCATGCGAATGCTTACCTGCAGCCTCAAGAAGGAGTCGCCCGGCATCGCCGGATTGATCGTGAAAGTGCAGAACTGCCAACTCAACTTCGACATGTCGGCACTCGCCATCGACGTCATGGGCGAGCTGGGCGTGCTCTACGATCACACCAAGTACGAACGCGACCGCGGCTACTGGCAGATTCATTCGATCTTTTCGCTCGGTCTGATCATCGGCGGCGGCACGGCGCAGATTCAGAAGAACATCATCGCCGAACGCGGCCTCGGTCTCCCCCGTGAGCCGAAGCCAGCGACGACGTAGGAGTGCATCGTGGATTTCGGACTATCGGAAGACCAACGTCTACTCGAGCAGAGTGTTCGCTCGTTCCTGAATCAGCAGGTGCCGATCGACCGTGTTCGCGAGCTGCGCGAACACGAGTGCGTCATCGACAGGAAGATTTGGAGAGCCCTCGCCGAGCTTGGCGTCACCGGTATCTTGATCGCTGAGGAACACGGCGGCAGTGGCCTCAATCTACTCGATGCGGCTCTGGTCTCCGAAGCAATCGGTGCTGCCTCGACCCCAACCCCATTCCTAAGCTCGGCGATCATGACCGCTGTGGGGTTGGCGGAAGTCGGCCGCGAACAAACCCACGCGTGGCTAAAGGGGATCGCTACGGGCGAGATCATGTTTGGAACGGCCATCACCGAGGCGTTTTCGAAGCGCGAAGGGGCCGGCGTCAGCTCTGCGAACGGGACACTCAGCGGCAAGTCGATGATGGCATCGGACGTCTGCACCGCGGATTTCATTCTTGTCGTCTGCGACGGCGACAAGCTCGCCGTAGTTCGACGCGACGCTCCCGGCATCAGCGTCACCAAACTGGTCACCATCGACAAGACACGCTGCACCACCGAAGTGCAGTTCGACAATGTCACGTGCGAGGCGGTCTTCGACGGATGCAGCCAGGCAATCGACCGCATGCTGCAAGCAGGTCGTATTGCACTGGCCGCAGACACGCTCGGCTGCTGCGAGACGATGGTCGAGATGGCGGTCGAGTACGCGAAAGAGCGCAAGCAATTCAATCGCGTCATCGGCTCCTTTCAGGCAGTCAAACACATGTGCGCCGAAATGATCGCCGAGATCGAGCCGGCTCGATCCCTGATGTGGTATGCGGCACACAGCTTCGACGCAGCACCGGATGAGGCGCCTTTGATGGCGTGCCACTCGCTCGCGCATATCGCCGAGATCGGCCGCGATATCGCCAGCATCGCCACCCAGGTGCACGGCGGCACCGGATGGACCGATGAGCAGAACGTTCACTTTTGGTTCAAAAGAATCGCTAATGCTCGTCACTTACTCGGCGGCCCAGAGCTGCTTCGCAATCGAGCCGCGGAAGTCCAGGGATTGGCGGAGGCCTCATGAGAACCCAAATCGCGAAAGATCTCGGTCTCGAGTTCCCGATCTTCGCCTTCACGCACTGCCGCGATGTAGCCGCGGCAGTTTCAAAAGCAGGTGGGCTCGGGGTGCTGGGCATCGCCGGCCACTCGGCAAAGGAGCTCTCGGTCGAGCTCGAATGGATCGAAAACGAAATCGGTGACAAACCGTACGGCGTCGACCTACTGCTCCCGGCAAAGTACGTTGGCAGCAACACCGTACTCGACGAGGAGCAACTCGACGACAAAATCCCGCCGGAGTACTACCAGTTTCTCGACGAGCTACTCGCAAAGCACGAGATCCCGGCCCTGCCAAAAGGCCAGAAGCTGCGTCGTGAAATCGCTGTTGGCTACGAACAGCAACGCGAGGTCATCGAACTCGTCTTCGAACACCGCATCAGCCTCATTGCCAGCGCCCTCGGACCGCCACCGAAGTGGATGATCGACCAAGGCCGGGCGAAAGGCATAAAGGTCGCAGCGCTCGCCGGCACCGTCGAACACGCGCGGCGCCACGTCGAAGCTGGCGTCGACATCGTCGTCGCCCAAGGCTACGAAGCGGGCGGGCACACTGGAGAAATCTCGACCATGGTGTTGGTACCGGAAGTGGTCGACGCCGTAGCACCGACTCCAGTCTTGGCAGCTGGCGGCATCGGCAACGGGCGCCAGGTAACAGCCGCGCTGGCGCTTGGAGCCCAGGGGGTCTGGACCGGTTCGGTATGGCTAACCACGGCTGAAGCCGAAACCCACCCGGTCGTCAAAGAGAAGTTCCTCAAGGCCACGTCGAAAGACACCGTGCGCAGCCGATCCCTCACCGGCAAGCCGGCACGCCAATTGAAGAGCGCGTGGACCGAGGCATGGTCCGATCCTGCCAACCCCGATCCGCTGCCGATGC
The DNA here is from genome assembly GCA_029262455.1 of Deltaproteobacteria bacterium. Classification (GTDB taxonomy): domain Bacteria; phylum Desulfobacterota; class Binatia; order HRBIN30; family CADEER01; genus CADEER01. Next base: position 56,976 of record JAJCZJ010000087.1, read on the forward strand.
CTCTCCAACCGCGGCTGGTTCGAGAAGCCCTGGCGCGGATTCACCGAACCGCGCACAAGAACCCCGGCGCGGAACAATTGATCAACTACTACGTCGGCCAAATCGTCGGCTCTTTGAATCAGGTCAAATCCGTTCGCAGCGTCGTCGAAGAATTCGCACAGGAATACGCCGAGACGATGGAGCGATTGGACGATTGGGCCGAATAGCTCGGCGCAGTCGGGTCGTAGCCAAACCGCTCAACGCTACTTGCGGTCTTGGATCGCAGCCTCGTTTTTCGTTTCCAACTCTTCCCAGCGAAGAATCATCGCCTCGACCTCGCTCTTCGAGCTCTCGAGGTCCCGAGTCAGCTCGGCAACCTCGCCCCGTCGCTCGGCATAGGTAGCCGGGTCGGCGAGTAGCCGCTCGATCTCGGCAATCTGCGTTTCTTTCGCTTCGATCTGGTCCGGCAAGCCGGCTAGATCCTTCTTCTCGCGGTAGCTTAGCTTGTCTGAACGAGCACCCCGCTTGCTCACTCCGACCGCTTGCACGTGTACCGGCTCCTGGCCGACTTCTTTGTCGATTCCGCGCTGCGCCAAGTACGAAGAATAGGAACCATGAAACCTTCGCAGCGAACCATCGTCTTCGAAAGCCAAGATCGACGTGGCGATGCGGTCGAGGAAGTAGCGATCGTGTGTCACCACGATCGTCGTGCCGCCGAATTCCAGCAAAAAAGACTCGAGAGCGGCGAGCGTCGGAATGTCGAGATCGTTGGTCGGTTCATCAAGGACCATCAGGTTCGCGGGTTGAACCAACATTGCTGCAAGCGCTACCCGCGCTCTTTCACCGCCCGACAACGTCGAAACGTACGAGCGCTGCGACTGTTCATCGAATAGAAATCGCTCCAAGTACGCTCGCGGCGTCAGCGTGAGGTCGCCGACGCGGACCGAGGCGAGGTCACCGATCACGTTCTCATAGACAGTCGCCGAATCGACTAGCCCGCCGCGCGATTGGTCGAGATAGGCGGCGCGCGTGTTCACGCCAAGGGTCACTTGTCCGGCCAGCGGTTCAAGTTCGCCGATCAACGTTCGCAACAAGGTGCTCTTGCCACAACCGTTCGGCCCCACGACGCCGATCCGCTCCCCCTGCGTCACATGGAGCTCAACCGAGCGAGCCAGGGTGGTCTGATCGCGGCCAACATCGACGCCCTCGAGCTCGAGAATCGTCTTGCCGGTCCGCGCCTCGGCGGCGGCAATCTGAACGATCGATTCTTCATCGAGGCCCTCCTGCGCTACCGCACCCTCAATGCGATGAATGCGCGCCTTCGACTTGCCCGTTCGCGCCTTCGGTTGGCGGCGCAGCCATTCCAGTTCTCGGCGCAAGAAGTTCTGGCGATTGCGCTCCGTCCGCTCCTCATGGGCGAAGCGTTCCGCGCGCGCCTGCAGGTAGGTTTCGTACCCACCTTCGTACGAAGTCACACCCCCTCGACCTACTTCGACAGTTCGCCGTGCAACCCGATCGAGCAAATAGCGATCGTGCGTGATCAACAGAACCGCGCCCTCGTACTCCTCGATCAGATGATGTTCTAACCAGGCGACCGTATCGACGTCGAGATGGTTCGTCGGTTCATCGAGTACGGCCAAATCGGGCTGGGCAATGAGCAGCCTCGCCAATGCGACGCGACGTTGCTCGCCACCACTCATCTGGTCGACATCACGTTGCGACTCGACAATCCCGAGGTGGCCGAGGATCGACTCAGCTCGATGAACCAAGTCCCACCCGCCAAGCCGTTCCAAGTCGTCGGCAGCCGCCGCTTGCTCCATGGTTGCGGTTGCCAGACTCGCAGTAGCGGCCCCTTCGATCTGTCGGCCGGCCGCCTCGTAGCGTTGTCGTGCTGCACACCACGCTTCCAACCCAGAGAGGGCGACGTCACAAGCCGACGTGCCAGCAGGTAATCGCGGCGCTTGTTCGAGATAGATCAAACTCGCGCCGCGCCGGTAGGTCACCGTCCCGCTATCGGCCTTCTCGACCCCGGCCAGGATCTTTCCTAGCGTACTCTTTCCAGCGCCGTTGGCACCGACCACCCCTACCCGTTCGCCTCGATGGATCGTAACCGAAGCATCGACGAGGACGCGTGTCGTACCGTAGGCACGGGCGATCTTGGTGGCGGTGACGACTGGCATCAGGGCACGCTATCACGCAAGAGTCATCGGAACCGGCTACTCCCAAGCTCTGGCTCGACGCACTTGCTGCTAGATCGCGTCGATGATGCCGTTCAACGTTGCGCTCGGTCGCATCGCTCGCTCGGCCAGAGAAGCTTTGGGCCGGTAGTACCCGCCCAGATCCTGACGCTCCCCTTGAGCAGCATTGAGCTCAGCAACGATCTTCTCCTCGTTGGCGCCCAACGACGCAGCAATCGGCGCGAAGCGCGCCGCCAAATCCTTGTCCGTGGTCTGTGCGGCCAGTGCACGGGCCCAGTAGAGCGCCAGATAGAACTGACTTCCCCGATTGTCGAGCTCGTGGACCTTGCGGGACGGCGCTTTGCGGTTCAGCAACAGTTGCGCCGTTGCTTCGTCGAGTGTTTCGCCCAACAACCTGGCACCCGCGTTGTCGAAATGTTCGCCCAAGTGATCGAGCGATGCTGCCAGCGCCAAGAACTCGCCCAGGGAGTCCCACCGCAGATGTCCTTCTGCTTCGAACTGCTGGACATGCTTCGGCGCCGACCCTCCCGCTCCAGTCTCGAACAGCCCTCCCCCGCTCATGAGAGGAACGATTGAAAGCATCTTCGCGCTGGTGCCAATCTCGAGGATCGGAAATAGATCGGTGAGGTAGTCGCGCAAGACGTTGCCGGTGACTGAGATCGCATTCTTTCCCTGACGTATGCGATCGACGGTGAAACGAGTTGCATCGACAGGCGACATGATCTCGATCTCGAGACCATCGGTGTCGTGGTCGCCGAGATACTTCTGCACCTTCGCGATTAACTGCGCGTCGTGGGCACGGTCAGCATCGAGCCAGAAAATCGCAGGGTCGCCGGTCGCCCGTGCTCGGGACACAGCGAGCTTGACCCAGTCCCGCACCGGCGCGTCCTTGACTTGGCAAGCACGCCAGACATCGCCCTCTTCGACCTCATGCTCGAGGAGGACACTGCCGTCGGCGTCGACGACGCGTACCGTACCGTCGGCAACCATTTCAAAAGTCTTGTCGTGAGAGCCGTACTCCTCCGCCTTCTGCGCCATGAGGCCGACATTCGGAACCGTTCCCATCGTCGCGGGATCGTAGGCTCCGTTTTCGCGACAGTCGTCAATCACGACTCGGTACACTCCTGCGTAACTGCTGTCGGGAATCACTGCCTTGCAATCCTGCAGCTCGCCTTCTTGGTTCCACATACCACCCGAATCGCGAATCATCGGCGGCATTGAGGCGTCGACGATGATGTCACTCGGGACGTGCAGATTGGTGATCCCTTTGTCGGAGTTGACCATCGCTACCGCCGGACCGTTCATGTAGGCGGACTCGATATCGAGATCGATCGGCTTGCGCCCGGTCGCCGGAAGGTTCGCGATCTTGTCGAGCAAGTCGCCGAAGCCGTTGTTGACGTTGACCCCAAGGCTGTCGAGGGTCGCGCCATGATTCTCGAATACGTTCGCAAAAAAGACGCGCACAGCATGACCAAAGATGATGGGGTCCGAGACCTTCATCATCGTTGCCTTCAGGTGCAGCGAAAACAGCACGTTCTTCTTTTTCGCGTCCCGCACTTGCTCGGAAAGAAACTCGACCAGCGCCCGCTTGCTCATGAACGTCGCGTCCAGGATCTCACCGGCTTCCACTTCGATCCCGTCCTTGAGGACAGTCACGGTTCCGTCGGCCCCAACGTGCTCGATGCGCGCCACGGTCGCGGCAGCGACTGTCACCGACTTCTCGTTGTGCCGGAAGTCCCCAGAACTCATCGTCGCGACGTGAGTCTTCGAATCCGACGACCACTTGCCCATCCGATGGGGATTCTGACGGGCGTACTCCTTGACGGCTTTCGGCGCGCGGCGATCGGAGTTGCCCTCGCGCAATACTGGATTGACTGCCGAACCCTTCACCTTGTCGTAGCGCGCCTGCGTCTCGCGCTCCTGATCGCTGCTCGGCTCCTCTGGGTAATCGGGCAGCGCGTAACCTTGGGCCTGCAGCTCCGCGACCGCGGCTCGGATCTGAGGAATCGAGGCGCTGATATTGGGCAGCTTGATGACATTCGCCTCGGGCTTCTTGACCAGCGCCCCGAGCTCGGCCAAGCCGTCGGGTTGCTGCTGGTCGGGCGTCAAGCGATCCGGAAAAGCCGCTAAAATACGGCCGGCCAGCGAGATATCACAGGTCTCCACCGGGACACCCGTCGCGCCGGCAAAGGCACGAACGATCGGCAGAAAAGAATAGGTCGCCAAGGCCGGAGCCTCGTCGGTCCGCGTATAGACAATCGGGGGGGATTTTCTCATGAAGTCCTCTTGCTGTGACGGTTCCGGCCAGAACCAGCCTTTCTAGCAGAACCACACCTCCGGCTCCACGCCCTCTGCACCCCAGGACCCAGGCAAAACCGAGTCAACCCAAAAAACTTACCCGACGAACGTTGCTCGAAGAGGATTTACGGGACGAACAATCGGCTGACAAACTCCGCATGCGCGTCGATCGCCTTGCGCTTGGTCGGGTCCATGCCGGTCAGCCTTATACACTCAGGCGCCACCGCGAAGATCAACGACGCCGCGCCAGCAAGGGCATAGTGAACGTGCGGCATCAGCGCAGGATCGGTGTCCGGGAGATACTCCCCCTGCAGCTGCTGAAAGCCGAGGTAGAGCGGCTTCATGTGTGTGTCGACCAACCACTGCATACGATCGTCGCCGCCCTTGCCCTCTTCGACCATGAATCGAAACAGCTCAGGGTGCGCTGCCGCGAATCGCACGTAGCGGCGAATCGCCTCGCGCGCCTGTTCCCGTGCGCCACCGGTCTCGTCGAGGGCAGGCCGTAACGCCGACGCGAGTTGTGAAAAGATCTGCTCTGCCGCCGCCTTCCAGAGCTCGTCCTTCGACCGAAAGTGGTACGTGATCAACCCCTGATTCGCGCCGGCTCGCGCCGCTATCGCTCGTGTGCTCGCGCCGTAGAACCCCAGTTCGGAAAACGCCCCGACCGCCGCGTCGACGATGCGCCGTCGAGTTGCCTCGTACTGTTGTGCCCGTGTCGTCATGGTTTTTCATTATTCGCTTGACAAGCCACTGTCAACCTTCTACTGGTCAATCGAACAGCGAAAGATTGTGCGACGAAGACAGATCGAGGAGCCCGAAAAGCGTGGAAATTGTAGAAACAGATGTACTCGTTGTCGGCGCCGGCCCAGCCGGCCTGACCGCTTCGGCACTACTTACTCGGGAGGGAGTACCCAGCCTGACGGTGACGAAGTTTCGTGGCACCGCTGACTCGCCGCGCGCCCACATCACCAACCAGCGCGCCGTCGAGATCTTTCGTGACCTCGGTATCGAAGATCGGGTGATGCAACGCGCACTGCCCCAGGAGCTGATGGGCAAGCAAGTGTTCGCGACAGCGTTCGCCGGCAGAGAGTTCTCCAGGATGATGACATGGGGAACCGGGGACGACCGCCGCACCGACTACCAAACCGCCAGCCCATGCGAGATGTGCAACGCGCCCCAGCACATACTCGAACCGATCCTCCTCGACTGCGCCCGTTCCATTGGCGCCGACATTCGCTTCAATCACGAGCTCATCGAAATCGAACAAACACCCGATGAAGTGATCGCCCGCGTGCGTCAGCGACAGACGGGTTCGGAACTTGAAGTCCACGCGCTCTACGCCGTCGGCTGCGACGGCGCGCGGAGCACGGTCGCCGAGAGCGGCAACTTCGTCCTACAAGGTCAGAGTGGGTTGGCGAACGCCGTTACGGTATGGATCGAAGCCGATCTCGCTCGCTATACGCAATACCGTTCCGGCGCATTGTTCGTCGTATGTGCGCCGGGGAGCGAGGACATGGTCAGCGTATGGACTTGCGTCGAACCCTGGACCGAGTGGAGTACCATTTTTGCGCGACCCGGCGGTGCGCCCAGCGATCTTTCCGAGGAGAGTGTCTTGCCGCGCGTCCGTGCCGCAATCGGCGACCCGGACGTCGCAATCAAGATCAAGAAAATTAGCGAGTGGCAGGTGAATCACGTCGTCGCAGAGCAGTACCGTGACCGGCGGCTGTTTCTCGCCGGAGACGCGGCCCACCGACACCCACCAGCGAACGGCCTCGGTAGCAACACCTCGATCCAAGACTCTTACAACCTCGCCTGGAAACTCGCCCTGGTCACAAAGGGACACGCAAGCGATAGCCTGCTCAACAGCTACAGTGAGGAACGTCAGCCGGTGGGCCGACAAGTCGTCGACCGGGCCAATAAGAGCATCTTCGAAATGTTGCAATTCTTCGAATTGGTAGGATTCACCGTTGATCAGCCACCAGAGCAAGCTGCGGAGATCCTCGACAAATTGCTCGGCCCAGGCAGCGAGCAGCAACGGCAAGAGCTGATGGACGGGTTGATACTAATGAATGGGCAGTTCAACGCACACGGTGTCGAGCTCGGCCAACGCTACGAGTCGTGCGCCACAATCGATGACGGCTATCCCTTCCCTCCCTACACGCGCGATCCCGAACTCTACTATCACCCGACGACTCATCCCGGGGCCGCCCTCCCCCACGTTTGGCTGGAACACGACACCGACGCCTGCTCGACCCTCGACCTCTGTGCTTACAACCGTTTCACCTTGATCACCGGAATCGGCGGCGAAGCCTGGCACGAAGCAGCGGCAACCGTGTCCTCCTCTCTTGGCGTCACAATCAAACCTGTCTCACTTGGACTTGGTCAGCGACACAACGATGTCCTCGGACAGTGGACACAGACACGCGAGATGAGCGACAACGGCTGTCTGTTGATTCGACCGGATCGCTTCGTCGCCTGGCGTAGACAAAATCTCGTGAAGGATCCGGTCGAAGCTCTGACAAGCGCGATGCGTCGAATCCTTCAAAAATAACCCAACCACGCGACAGAACTGCAGGAGATTTCACATGGCATTGCACCGACTGCTAGGAATGAAGATCGGAACCCCGACGCCGGATACACTCGACGACTTCTATCGCGAAATCGGTCTCGAAGGCGGCAACGGCAAATGGGGAAGTGCGGCAGCGCCCGATCAAATCGTGATCACCGAGTCTCCGTACCGGCAGCTGCGCGAGATTCGCGTCGGCTGTGAGGACGAAGCCGACCTCGCGGCGATTGGCAAGCGCCTCGATCACCTCGGCGTGACCTACGATCTGAGCGGCGGGAAACTAAAGTTGGAAGACCCCTCCAATCACTGGAGCATTGAGATCGAACCGACAGAGCCGTTCGATGTACCCGCCCCCCCGGCGCGCGTCGGCAATCGGCCGGGCGATCGGCCGCGGCGCGGACAACGGGCCGACGTCATCGGCGAGTCTTCGCCGCGCCCACCACGTCGCCTCGGCCACGTCGTCGTCGGGACACCGGAGATCGAAAAAACCCGCGCACTATTCGTCGACGGGTTGGGTTTCCGCATCTCCGACAGCGTCGCCGGACTCGCCTTCTTCACACGCTGCTCCATGGACCACCACAATCTACTGATCAGCCCCGGCCCCGTACCCTACCTCAATCACTACGCCTTGGAGCATGACGACATCGACTCCGTCGCACGCGCAGCAACCCTGTATCTTCGCGCCCACGAAGACGCCCAAATTGCCGGTCCGGGACGACACATGATCGGCGGCAACATCTTCTGGTACATGCGCGACCCGAGTGGAACCTTCTTCGAGTACTTCGCCGACATGGACCTCATCGACGACGACCAGGCTTGGCAGCCGCGCGAAGACTGGCCCCTCGAGGATTCATGGTCCGTGTGGGGCGAAAAGGACCAGCCCGAAGTATTCTTCCAACCTCACGACATCGAGGACGTCATCGCCGGGTACCAGAAAGAGGATGAGACCCGCTAACCCAGGGCGACACGGTTCCAAAGCAGGGCGAGGATCCTGCCGAGCCGTGGTCCCGACCTCCAGGCAGACGAACAGCCAAAACCACTTGGCCAGTATAATAGGATGAACACGGATCGAAGATGGCGCGATGGCGTACGCCGACTCGTGGGGAGCTACCCTTCGAACAATTGCTTCAATCCATCTAGAAGACCGGGTGCGCAGATCGAGCCGAACGCTGGAGCCCCGCTGAACTCGTCACCGGTTAGATAGAGTTCGCCGACCGCGTCCGCCAAGACGCCGCCGGCGCCGGCGACAACGACCAGGCGTTCAGACACAAACGCAGGGAATGCCGTGGCCGGGTTGAGTTCCGCCCACCCGGTGTCGCGCATCACCAGCTGCCCGACCGGCGCGCCTCCGCTCGAGCGGCTCAACTCCGCAACCGTCGCCGCGGTAAAAGCCAAGACCGGACCTTCGGTGTCACACGGTTGATCGAAAGACTGGATGCCCGCAGCCGCTACTGGATTGCTGACGATACCTGAGTAAGCCGTCGCCTGGCCCACGACCGTCTCGCCGTCGGCGCTCGTGAAACGAATCTCGGCGGGTCCAACCACGAAGCACAAATTCTCGGACGGCGTGAACTGCAAATCCGCCAGCTTCGTCGCGGTCAACGCGTGAGTCGCTACCGTGCAGGCGGAATCACTGACCAGACGCACGTTCGCCAGCTCGACACTGGCACACTCGACCGCCGCCGGCGCCACGACGGCGCGCGCCCCATCGTCGGAACCGCATCCATATAGAGCAAGGAAAAGAATGAACCCAAACCGCAACATACATCACCTCACTTTGCTGCAACTGCAATCTAGCAGTTGACCTGTGACTAGCACTCAGGAATCTCCGACGTGATCAAGCAACAAACGGGCAAACCAGGCGCGAAAGCGGCTACGCACCTCCGGATCGCTTTCGTGCCCTGTCATGCAGTCGAGAAACGGAGCGAAGATTCCGTCGCCGAGCGCCGCCACGGCGGCCAGCCGCACGATGAATTCAGAGTCTTCACGCGCGCCCGGCGCTACTCCCGAAAACTCGACGCGCCGCTTGTGCACCAGTTCCGTCAGATCGCGCAGAACCGGATTGTCGCGGTCTGTCTCATCCGGCCCGTCAGCCGTCAGGGCACTCCACGCCAATAGACGCGCCAGTCCCGAGTCACCCAGCGCCCCGAAAATGCGACCTATCACTTCAACCCCCGTGTCCCCCAACGCCGGCTCCCCGTCGAGAACCTCTACGAGCTCGGCTTCAATCCGTTCCACCGCACGCGTTTGCAACGCCTGGATCAATCCGTCGCGATTCTCGAAATGGTGCAGAATCGTCGGGTGCGCGATGCCTACATCACGAGCTAAATCCTGTAATCGAATCGCTTCGGGCCCGGCCTCCCGCAACCGCTTCTCCGCGGCGTCCAAGATCACTCGCCGCGCCTCCTCGGCGGTCCTGCGCTTCCGCACCGGCGCCTTCTTCGTCCCCGCCATTAAGTTGCCCCACTCTTGTTTCGCCGATTTCTCTATTGACAATGCTGTCGACAGTGCTATCTACAGCACTGTCAGTTACCCGTTCAAGCCGAGGAAGGGAGAAATCGCAATGACCGCCAAATTCCAGCCGACCGGACGGATCCAGCCACTCGTCGCACTTAGAGCACTGCGAGACCTCATTCGTGATCCTGACGACACCTCCCACGTCTTCGTGGTTATCGCTGCCCTGTCAAGCCGATCCGATACCCGGCTCTACAACCGCTTTCGCACCAGCCCCGCCGCATCCCGCCTACTGAAGGAGCGGCCGGCCCTCCTCGAGGTCTTATCGGATCGCGAGGCGCTGCTCGCCATGCCCGTCGGTACGCTCGGGCGCACCTACGGTGAGTTCATGAATCGCGAACAGATCTCCGCCGACGGGCTGGTCGAAGCGGATCGTTTCGAAGCCGACATCGACATGCCCGAAGAACGCCGATGGTTCGGAGAGCGCTTGCGCGACATGCACGACCTCTGGCACGTCGTCACCGGCTACAAACGTGACCTCGTCGGGGAGGCGTGTCTGCTCGCTTTCACATACGCACAGTTGCGCAACCCCGGCATCGGACTCATCGTCGCAGCAGCTTATTGGAAGGCCGGCTCGGATTTCTCCTACGCGCGCCCACTGATGCGCGACGCCTACCGTCGCGGAAAGTCCGCGCATTGGCTACCTGAGCAGCGCTGGGAAGAACTCCTCGCCAAGCCGTTGCTGGAGGTACGCCAACAACTCTGCGTCGGCGATCCACCCGAGTACGAGCAAGTCCGTTCCGACGGGGCGCCCGCCCTAGCCTGAACACACAGGGACTCGTCGCCGGAGAGGCGTTCGAGAAGACCCTCGGCGCAAGAGCCTTGCCGGCGTCGAGTCGTATCACAGCTACCACCCGCCGGAGTTGTACGCGGCTCGGCGGCGCCTCTCCCTCCCGGTACCTGGCTGCTCCCGTCCGCTTCAATCGAAGTGAACCACCACCTAGGATGTTCCCGGTTGACTCCATCCAAGTTTTGGTGAGATGCAATCGCAGGGAGAGATCAGTCAGGGCAAGTCCATTCTTGCCGCGCGTATCGCTAATGAGAAGAAGGATGTGGTCGTACTGATGGGCGGTAGGTGTGTCTCATTCACACTCCTCGACCGTCTCATCGTCGTCGAGTCTGAATCGGCTGGATTCATCTCGGACCTGCAGCGCTGCTTTGAAGACGTCGTAGCGCACTCGCCAGCCGGCAGCGCTTCGGCCGACCTGTACGTTTCAGTCACCGCGGCCAAGGGCGCTGAGTCGATATACGAGGTCAAGTCGGCCCCGGAGCAAGTTCTGCAATTGCAAGCAGTTCGCGTGCAAGGCGCCGGGTGGACCGTAGGGCGCGCGCTCGTCCAGTGGGCTATCGACTCGGCGAGTCACCACTATGTGTTTCACTCGGGCTCGATCGCGCACGACGGTCACGGCGTCCTACTGCCGGGCTCGTCTCACTCGGGCAAGTCCACCCTCACGGTCGCACTGGCACAACGCGGGTTCGACATCCTCTCGGACGAAGTCGGCGCGATCCGTGCCGATACGGGTCTGCAAACCGCCTTCGGCCGTTCTCTCTCGATCCGCTCGTCCGTCGTGCGCGATCTCGGACTCGCGTCTCAACTAGACGCCAAATGCCTAGTTGAAGACGCGTACATTCTCCAAACGAGCTCGCTGGGTCTGTCGCGCACATCGACGGCCCGTCTGTCCTTGGTCGTCTTCCCGACCTATTCCGAGCACGCGGCCACAGATCTTCAAGCAATACGACCCGCCGCGGCAGCCATGGCACTCTATGAGGCGTCTTGCTCGCAGGCGCGTTGGAAAGTGGCAGGACTCGATTTCGTGATCGACCTCGCAAAAAGCATCCCATGCTTCGAGCTCACGTACTCGAACATGCACGACGCCGCCCGAGAGATCGCGAATACCCTTGCCGCTGTTTGTGCTTCGAAGTCCGAAGCCTCTCCCTTGCGAAATCGCGCTACTGAAAAGACGGCGTCGTCTCAATGAAACGACCCGGGGAGCTTCGACCTCTAGGCAGAAACGACCTCTTGACCCGCGAATTGGACGGCGAGTTTTTTCTCTACGATCCGGTCACAGATCGGGTCGCGCTGATCAACCAGTCCGCCGCCGTAGTCTTCGACCTGTGTAACGGATCGCTCACAGAGGACGAAATCGTGGCAGAAGTGAAACGGCTGTACGCCGCGGGGGGCGAGCAAGTGGACAACGATGTTCGAGCCACCCTCGCGGACTTCGCCGCGCGTGGGCTCACTGTCCGTGCAACGGCGAGGGATCACCTAGAGTCGGACGAGTAGGTGGAATGGGCACCCGAAATCCTCTCGGTAAACGACCGGCTGCTCTTGCTCGCCGTTTGCGACTCGGAATCCAGGGGCGAAGATGCAGCGACACTGCTTTCCCAGGAGCAAGTCGACTGGGAGCAACTGGGCCGGGATTCGGGAGGAAATCGTTGCGACTCGTTCGTCGCTGAGCTGCTCTCTCACCCCTCACTGCGATCTCATCTGGAGCCGGAGCGCGCAGCCGACTGGCGCGCGCGAGGAATGCTCAGCGTCTTCCGGATGGAAACGGCTCTCATGCGAGTCCGCGATCTGGGCAAAGCGTTTCACGCTGCAGGCATCAGCATGTTGGCCTACAAGGGCGTAGACTTTCAGCTTCGATGTTACTCGAGTGAGCGGCCGCGCGGGTTTGGCGATATCGATATCCTCGTGGCCCCAAGCGACGCGGAACGAGCCGCCGCTTGCCTCGCTGCCGCGGGCTACCATCACGTCGATCGGCAGAAGCCGCTCGCCTACTACCGCAACTTTCACCTCCACGCCGTCTATCGGCACCCGCGCCAGCCTTGGCCGGTCGAGCTGCACTGGGCGCTCGACAGCCCATTCGCAGCCGGACTCGATCCCACGGCCCTCATCCTGCGCGCAGCCCGTTCGAGTGCCGAACTCGGTCCTTCCGTTCTACGCGCGAGCCCAATCGATGCACTGGCTCTGATGTGTATCCATCTCGACAAGCATCTAGGTCATGCAGCTTGGCTGCCTGGCGCGAGCGTTCGACTCAAAGCAGTGCTCATCGAGTCGGGGCTCATCTGGCTGGTGGACATCGTTCGGTGGTTACAGCAACACTCCGCGCCTTATTCCCCCGACCAGATCGTCGAGCGGATGCGACAGCTCGGCGCCGAGCAGTCGTATATTGTTGCCCTGCGACTCGCCAGTGATCTCGAGCCGAAGACGCTGCCAACCTGGGTTGCGCAGCAGACTGCACGCATGCCGCGGCGCATACCGTTGATCGTACGACTGATTTATCCCGACCTCGCTCGTCGGCGGGCCGTCGACGGCGCAGCCGAGAAACGACGCATGCGACTACTGACCATGTCTCAACTCGGTGGGTTTCGACCACTTCGACTGCTGCAGTTTTTACTGCCGGCTGCACGTATCCCGCTCACACCGAGAACGCCGATCGCAGCTCGCGTCGTCGGTGCCGCCCGACGCGGCGGCCTTCTTCTTGCCAACACGTTGGCGCTCGCCCAAGCCACAGTGCGAGAGCGTTGGGGCCGACGGTAGCCGAACGACCTCGCGCTCTTCCCCTTTTGTCGGTCGGCCCAACTCGTCTCGACATAGCCTCGAGACCACTCCGCTCAATCCAGGAAGGGCTGGTAGTACAAGGGGATCAGCTGCGCGAACCACACGTATAGGTTGATCCCGATCATCGAGCATACGACCGCGTGCGGCAGATACCGTGCCGAGTGGGGCCCGAGCAGCAGGGACCACCCGGCTGTCCCGAGCAGACCGAGCGCACCAATCGAGGGAAACAGGTACCGGCCGTTGTAGCGACCGGACGCGAGCCCATTCTTCACCATGGCCAGGAACGCGAGAGCTGCCACGAGCCAAACGACTCTCCAACATCTGGAGCCACCTGGCGCGGCCCGTACATGTCTGCTCGACGACTGGTGGCCGAGCCACATCCAGGCGAGCAGCATGCAGACTGCGATTCGAAGATCGAGCCAAGCAGCAAACAACACCAGCATCGCCTGTTCGACCGGCACAAGACCCCGGCGCCAGATGCCGTGCGATTCAGGGGCTTGAGCCAGGAGACGCAGGCTTGCGAACCAGCCGACACCCAGCAAGCCCGAGAGCAGCCAGGTCAGCGTCTTGGAGAATTCCGAAGATTGGGACCTGACGATGTCCCAGTAGCCCAGCGCGGCACGCCAGGCTTCCACGCGGGGCCCGCGATTTAGTCCCTGTGTGGAAAGAGCACGCGCGAGTGCGTTCTCCCATAAGGGCTGCGCGGCTTCCGAAGCGACGAGAGAAAACGCCAGGATTAGTCCCGTAGCGAGCACAGCTCCTGCGACCAGAAGAGCAGAGCGGCCTTTCAAGCACCACAGACGCCAGAACGCTGCCAGGAGGACGGCCAGCGCCATCGGCAAGACCGTCAACTTGACCAATACCGGAAGGCAGATTCCCGCTACCAGCATGAGCGCAGTCCGGCCGGTACCGACGCGTTCCACACCAATGCTGCTCAGAAGCCAGAAGAGATAGGCTCCGGCCAGGTGCGCGAGCGGGTCGTTGCTCACGATCGCATTGAAATGCAGGAAGCCGGGCGTCAGGCCAACTAGGGCCATCGTCGCCGGCGCTATCACAGTCGGCTCGGGGACGAAACGCAGAACCCCCTTGTAAATGAAATGGAGCGCCAAGCCCCCTAGGAGCAGATTGATCCAGCGCAGGAGATGGGGTCCCAGTTCGAACTTGTAATTCTTCGCATTCCACAGAACGCGGGGGGCGCTCCCCCAGGGGGCCCTCTTGGGAAGCCGGTAGCCGCCCACAAGCGAGTGCCGCGACCACACCTCTATTTCACGCACCAGCTTCACGGGCCAGCCCGCTAGCCAATAGTACAATGGGGGCTGCCTCTGCTCCCAGTTCCGTGGCGACATGTGCTGATCTAGGGCACGGCTCCGCACGACCAAGTAGTGCTGGCGCTCATCAACGGTATCCCAAAGAGGCCAGAGTACGCTGTACCCCACAGCGAAGAAAAAGTAGAGGCCCAAGATCAGGCGATACCAGTGCAAAGCGCTGCGCGGCGCGACCTCTTGCGGCTTCACACAAGTGCCCGGCGACACCGATCGGTTCTGCGATTTGTTCATCGATGCCCGGACTCCAGCTTCGCGATGGGCGTTCTCGTGCCGCCTCTATTTAGTGCGCTACACGGCTCGCTCTGGCAAGGCTGTGGTCTCGCGCTACTGAGCTTCCGGAGCGGCGCTCCGGATGTAGCCAACCCCGATGGGGAGCATCCCGATTAGGGAGCATCCTGATAGGGAACATCCTGGAATCCGTGACGCTGGGCGCTTCTAGTTGCGAGACCCGATCGTCTCTGGACGCCACTCGGGGGCGCAGTCATCCGAAGCAGAAAATCGGTTGCCTTGGACCGAGAGCGGTGATCGGCCGGTGATGCCCTGGCGTCAAGGGCACGAAGCTGAGTTGCAATTGCAATCGACTTTACCGGCTGAGCAAGTATGAACCGTGGTCGTCGTACCAGGGATCTTGAAGTCAATCCAAGTAGCGAGACGAAACGGACCCCTTCCCGGCTGAGGGACCGGGCAGTTGTTAGAGACCTCGTTGAGGATGGCGAGGGGTATTGGATCGCATAGCGGGTTCTCGAAACATGAGGGTTGATTCAGCACCACATTGGTCACGAGATTATGGATTGGACAGGAGACTCCGGGCCCCTCGAACGATTCCGCTACCCAAACGAAGTGGACATCGACATTCGGCTCACCCCCCGGAACCTTCCCCAAAACACAGAGCTCCGTGCCGGGCCCTAACGGGCACGGCGCAAGGTAGCATAACAGAGAATCTAGCGGCGGTGAACATTCTCCGGCAGCAGACGCGACTCCTCGAATCGAGGGTGCGAAGGTGAGACCTAGGGTCGCTCCTCCTATCAACGCGGTACGCCGCGTCACGGCTGCTGAGTCAGTCTCTGCAGCTTGTCGCGGGCGGTGAAGGGCGTTCTTCCGGTCAGACATGTTGCACCTCCGATAAATCGATCGTGCGATAGGGGCTCATCAGGCGGCTCGGCGCAACCATCCAACGTCGTCTCGTGCCATGTCAAGCCCTAGTACCCCGACCGAAGTTTCGGCACAGACCCAACACATTCCTAAACAAGTCAGATTGCCGGCATTCAGAATTCACCAACACGCAGCGGCAGGCGCCTCCGTTGGGCTTTGATCCTCGTCGCCTTCCAATACAATCTGGAGACGGGCTAAGCTCGACGCATGCCATACATCGAGAACCGAGTCGTCCACGACGCCGACGCGCACATCATGGAAACTCCGTACTGGCTGAGCGACTATGCTGATCCTTCCATCCGCAAGAAGATCGCTCCTCCGGTCTACGTCAACGAGTTGAAGCAAACTAATGACACCGGAACCTCCGCGTCGGACATCGAAGCAACTTTTGCTCGCATCGCCGCGAAACACGCTTCCGATGAGTATCGCACCGTCGAAGCTGCCGAGATCATGAACCGCAAGAACTTCGCCGCCACCGGGGCGTTCCTTCGAGAAGATCGCGGCCGCGCCCTCGACCTCATCGGCGTCCGCAGCCAACTCGTCTTCAACACGTTTCACAACACCCGCTTGCACGATTGGGAACACACCGGCGATCTCGAGCTGGCTTACGGTGTCGCACGCGCACACAACCGCGGCATGATCGACTTCTGCGCTGCAGACGAACGCCTCCTGCCGACATGCTACGTCCCGCTCGCCGACTTCGATCTCGCCAAATCAATGGCTGTCGATTCGCTCGAAGCGGGAGCGGCTGCACTTCTCGTCGCATCGGGCTGCCCAAAAGGACACTCGCCGAGCCATGTCGGCCTCGACCCGGTATGGGCGACCGCTCAAGAAGCCGGCATCCCCATCGTCTTCCATGTCGGCGGCACGGGCACGCTGATCGACCCAAACTACTTCAACAACGGACTTCCCATTCCTCCAGACTTTCACGGCGGCAATGAGAACTTTCGGTCCGTCGACTACATGGGAATCCCGGGCCCGCCGATGCAAACCCTGGCGACGATGATCTTCGACGGGGTCCTCGAGCGCTTCCCAAGGCTGCGCATCGGCGTCATCGAGCAAGGCGCAATTTGGTTGCCGAGCTGGCTGCGGCAAATGGAATCCGCCGTGGAAGCGTTCGGACGACACGAAGAGCGGCTCGCCAAGCTATCGCTACGGCCCACTGAGTACGTCCAACGACAGGTTCGGGTCACGCCCTACCCAACCGAAGACGTCGGTTGGATCACGGAACATGTCGGCCCCGACATCTGCATGTTCTCAACCGACTACCCCCACGTCGAGGGCGGAAGACGTCCGTTCGAACGATTCGAACGGAGCCTCGCCGACGCAACCGAACCTGTGCGCGAGAGTTTTTACGCCACGAACTTCGTCGACCTGATGGGACAGGCCCTGCCCACCGCCGTCATGGCCTCGTAGATTTCGCGCCTTCAACCTGAAGATAGCACCTGCACATTAGGGGAACGAAGATGCCTGACTATGACCTCGTCCTGCGCAACGGCACGATCTATGACGGCAACGGATCGGAGCCGATCGACGGTTCGATTGGGATCCGTGATGGCAAGATCGCTGCGGTCGGAGAGCTTCACGATGTCGACGACTTCACAGGACAGGAATCGATCGATTGCCACGGCATGGCAATCGCGCCCGGGTTCATTGATATGCACTCGCACAGCGATTGGGTCCTGCCGCAACCCGACCACGGCAAGACCCTGGCACCGCTACTCGAGCAGGGAATCACGACCTTGGTCGCAGGCAATTGCGGCTGCACGCCCGCGCCACTGACGCAGCTCAACGAGCGACTGGTCCCACGGCTCGGCCGACTCTTGCATGACGAAACGCTCGACTATCGCTGGCGCGACATGGGGGAGTTCCTCTCTCACCTAGAGTGCCAAGGTCTCGCCCTCAACTGTGCTCAACTGGTCGGGCACGGCTCCCTGCGCGCTGCGGTAAAAGGGATCGACTCCAGTCCCGCCGACGAGCAAGAACTCGCGGCAATGTCCGACCTGGCCCGCCAAGCACTCGACCAGGGAGCCATCGGCATCTCGACCGGCCTCGGCTACGCCCCCGGCATCTTTGCCGATCAACGCGAATTGATCGCTGTCACAGCGCCGCTGGCCGAACGCGGCGGCATCTACACCTCGCACGCGCGCAGCTACGTCGCTCTGACGACAGGGCGAGACGACAGCGCCGACCCATCCAACGTATCGGCATTGGACGAAACCGCCGCGGTCTTCCGCGCTCACGGGGTCAAAGTACAACACTCTCACCTGATCTTCGTCGGCGACACCACCTGGCCGACGACGGATCGCGCCCTCGAGCACTTCGAATCATTGATTGACGAGGGAGTCGACATCGCCTGCGACGCCTTCCCCTACGTTGGCGGCAACACCACCCTGATCGTCTTTCTCCCGGCTTGGGCCCTCGCCAATCCGCGCGCCGCCATCCAGGACCCAGTCAAACGAGACAAACTCGCTACTTCGCTCCAGCGGATGCAGCACCTCTTCGGGATGCGTTGGGAAGACACACAGATCCTCTGGGTACCGGACAGCCGCTACCGATCCTACGAAGGACAAACTATCGCCGATATCGCGAAGGAGCGCGGAACCGATCCGACGCAGACCTACCTCGACCTGGTCGCCGAGCTCGGATCGGAGACACGCATCATCAACTGGAACTACAGCGGGCGCGACGACGAAGAGACCAGTTTGCGCAAGGTGTTGCTGCACTCGCATACATGCTTCGAGACCGACACCATCCTGACCGGCAACGGATTCGACAATCCGGCATCCTACGGGACCTTTCCAAGACTCCTCGGGCGTTACGTCCGAGAACTCGGCCTGCTGACACTGCCCGAGGCCATCCGCCGCATGACCGGCTACTCAGCCGAGAGAATGCAGCTCCACGACCGCGGCCGAATCGCCGAAGGGCTCGCCGCCGATGTCGTCGTCTTCGATCCCGAGACGATCGGCGACAACACCACCCGCAGCGCCCCCAACCTCGCACCAAGCGGCATCCAATCCGTAATCATCAACGGCACACCAGTCGTCCGCGGCGGCAAAGCCGACCCAACCCTAAGAGCCGGCGCCGTCCTCCGCCCGTAGGGGGCGTCAAGCCGACGGCGGCCCCGGAAGCGCAGCGACCTAGCCACAGGAAGCGCAGCGACTTCGACCCCCAAGAGCGCCAGCGACTTCGACCCCCAAGAGCGCCAGCGACTTCGACCCCCAAGAGCGCCAGCGACTTCGACCCCCAAG